>NASX01000039.1 GCA_002085155.1 Sorangiineae bacterium NIC37A_2 | reverse complement strand
GGAGCCGATCAGGAGGCGGACGAGAAGGCGACGGGAAGTGTCTCGCCTCGGGGCCGGCGGGCGAGCGCTCCGGGCCCGGGGCGCCCGGGAGCTCGAGCGAGGCTGGGGCCGGGGGGCGCGCTGCTTTCTCATGGCTGGGCGCCTCGTCCGTCGAGGTAAGTCTGCAGCAAGATGGCTGCGGCCGCGCTATCAATCTTCTCCTTTTGCTCTTTCGCCCGCGTCCCCCCTTCGCGGAGCAAGAGACTCGCTTGGACTGTCGAAAGGCGCTCGTCGATGAGCACGACCTTGAGGCCCAGGGCCTGTTCGAGCTCGCGAGCAAACTCCTTCACTCTCAGCTCCGAGCGACCACTCGTCCCGTCCATATTGCGCGGAAGACCGAGGACGACGACGCCGATTTCTTCTTCCTTCACCAGGGCCCTGAGCGCCCGGAGCACACGGGCCCGCGGCTCAGCGGGCAAGGCGGGCCTGGGATGGGCGAGGAGACCCAGCTCGTCCGAGACGGCCAGTCCAATCCTGGCGCGGCCATAATCTAGACCCAAGGCTCTCGTCTGCCTCATCGGACAGTACCGAAAGCGGGAGATCGTCGCCTTTCGGGAGAGACAGCGCTTGACCGGATGCCCGTGGCTTTGCATAAGCCCGTCCGGGCTGCCTCGTTTCGGGCTTCGCCGCGAAAGGTCATGAAATACCGCGCCGTCAAAGGGATGAACGACATCCTACCCGAGGAGGCCCGCCGCTTCCAGTTCGTCGAAGGAGTGTTTCGCGCCGAAGTCGAAAAGGCAGGCTACCGCGAGCTCCGCACGCCTATCGTCGAGGAGCTCGCCCTCTTCCACAAGTCGACCGGAGAAACGAGCGAGGTCGTCCAGAAACAGATGTTCGTTCTCGAGCGCGGCCGCGAAACTCTCGCGCTCCGTCCCGAGGGAACCCCGAGCGCCGCCCGCGTCTACATTGGCCAGAGCCAGTGGGCCAAAGAGCCCATCACCAAATGGTACTACATTGGGCCGATGTTCCGCGCCGAACAGCCCCAGCGCGGCCGCTATCGCCAGTTTCACCAGGCGGGCTGTGAGCTGTACGGCGATCCGGGACCGCTCTCCGACGCGGAGCTCATCGATCTGCTCTACCGCTTCACCACGAACCTCGGCCTCAAGGGTGTCACGATCCATGTGAACTCCCTCGGCGGCGCCGAGGCCCGCGAAGCCTATCGAGCCCGCCTCCGCGAGTATTTCGAGCCCATCCGAGCAGAGCTCAGCGAACACGCGCAGGCGCGCCTCGGCGACAATCCGCTCCGGATCCTCGACTCGAAAGATCCCCGCGACATCGAGGCCTCGAAGAGCGCACCGCTCCTGCTCGATTCGCTCACCGAGGACGACAAGGCTCATTTCGACGGGCTGCGCGCGGCCCTCGATGCCCTCGGCACCCCCTACAAGGTCGATCCGAAGCTCGTGCGCGGCCTCGACTATTACACGCGCACCTGCTTCGAGCTCACCGCAGACTCGGGAGAAATCGGGTCCCAGAACGCGATCCTCGGGGGCGGCCGTTACAACTCGATGATCCGCGACCTCGGCGGCGAGGACGTTCCCGCGATCGGATTTGCGCTCGGCCTCGAGCGCCTCTTGCTCGCTCTCGGCGACGTCGGGCCTGCCCCGCCGCCCCTCTGCTTCTTCGCACCCCTCGGCGGCCAGGCCGGTCGAGCCGCGCTCAAGGCCGGCGCCGCGCTCCGCGCCCGAGGCGCTCACGTGGAGATCGACGGGCGAGATGGATCGCTCAAGAGCAAGCTGCGCCGAGCCGGCTCGATGAACGCTCGAGTCGCTGTGGTGCTCGGCGACAGCGAGCTTGAGCGCGGTGTAGCTCAGGTGAAAAACATGGCTTCTCACGAGCAGTTCGAGGTCCCGCTCGAGGAGCTCCCCGAACGCGTCCTGAGCCTGCTCAGCGCCGAGGGCCAGGCTTGAATATGAGCCTCAGCTTCCCTCGACCCCTCCGCGCCCGGAAAAACGTCGGCTACGCTCCGCTGCTCCTACTGCTCGGGCTCGCTCCTTCTGCGTTTGCCCAGGGCCAGCTGCCCGACATGGCGCCGATCGGCGCCTCCCCTGGCCCCTCGAGTCGCCCCGCTCCTTCCTCGGACATGCCCGAGACGCACGCGGCCGCTGGCGAAGAGTCGACCCTCAGCGCGGGCGACGAGCCCACGCTCCCCGACGATCCCCTCGCGATGAGCGAGAGCGTCCAAGAGACCATCGGCAGCGACTTCATGCAGGAGGACTCGCTGAGCAGGCCCGCGACCCGGCGCCGCTTCTACGGCCTGTATTTCGAAGAGTCGAATCCCGTCGAGCGCTACCGCGTGTTGTTCCCGCTGTGGGGTGAGCGAACCAAGAAGGTTCAGCTCCCCGAGCTCGAGCTCCCGGGACAAGATCGCGCTTCGCTCTATCTGTTTTACTACAATCGTCGCGCACCCCAGCATCAAGACGACATCCTGTTCCCGCTGTTCTGGAACGTTCAGAACCCTCTCGAAAATGAGCGGAGCACGATCGTCGGCCCCTTCGTGAATCGCCGCGGACCGAACAAGAGCGACGATTGGCTGTTCCCGCTCTACATGACCGGCACGCGACCGGACGGCGCCTACACGGTGATCCCGCCGCTCTTGACGATGATGAAGCGGAACGCCGAAGGCGGCCTCAACATCGTCGGGCCTGCTTTCTGTTCGTTCACAGGCGGACAGCACTGCGACACTCGCACCGCCTCGGACATCGATCTCGGCATCGCGCCCTTCTATTTCTTCGGCCAGAACAAGTCCCGCCTCTACGAGGTCATCCCTCCGCTGCTCCACTACTACCGGTATTCACCGCGCAGCGAAGACTGGCTGAACGTCTACGGCCCCTATTACCGGGAAGAGAAGGGCGAGCGGAGCATCTTCCACTTCCTCCCCGTCTACTACTCCATGTGGGGCAAAGATGAGCGTCACACGACGCTCCTGCCCTTCTTTCACTACGGGTACAAGGGACATCAGAACCTCCTCATCACCCCGCTTTTCCTGAATCGAACGGGCGAAGCTCACGACAAGACCTTCGTCACCTACCTCTACGCGCGGCACCGGGGACATGTCGAACTCGACATGATCACGCCGCTCTATTTCCACCACCGAGAGCCGTCGATCGGGCTCGACCGGAAGCTATTTTTCCCGTTCCTCTACTCGAACGTCAGCCCCAGGGAGCAGACCACCGTCTTCTTCCCCTTCTACTCTGACAGTGAACGCTTTGGCGTCTCCCGCTCGACCTGGGTCACGCCCATCTTCAACTACAAGCGAGATCTCGACGGCTGGTCCTTCAAGGCGCTCCCGAGCATCTTCGTGGGAGAGAGTGGCGGAAAACAGCACCGCGTCGTCGCACCCTTGTTCTTCGACTTCCAGTCGCACACCTCTCGCCAGACCATCGGATTCCCCCTCTTCTGGCGCTTCGCCGAACAAGACTCGACCTCGACCATCGTCGCCAACACTTATTATCACGAGAAGCGCTACAAGAACGGCGTCGACTGGCAGTTCCACTTCCTGCCCCTCTTCTCCTACGGCAAGCGTCCTGACGGACACTTCTGGAACATCCTCTTCGGCATGACTGGCTTTACTCGCAAGGGCGCGGCGAGCGAGCTCCGTCTTCTGTACATCCCTATCGAGCTGAGCCAGCCGGCGACGACCGAATGAAGACTCGACGGCGTCCCGGGCTACGACCCAAGACGCCGTCTCGTGGACTCTTGCCCTCTCAGAACGTCAGGCCAACGCCGATGCTGAGATCTGGCCCCGACAGCGAAAGGCCGGGCGCCTCGAGCTCTGCGTCAACGGCGCTGTCTGGCCCCGGCTTGAGCGTCGATGCTCGACTCTCCGTAAAGCGATACCCCGCCTCCGCAAACAGCCAGACTCTCGGCTCTCGCACGCGACCATCGGAGGAGCCCGCGAGGCGCAGAGCCACTCCCGCGTGGCCCCCGAGAGCAAAGGCCCACTCACCACCATGGAGCGGAAGTCCCGGGTTCATGACGGTCCGCTGAATGAAAGCAGCACCAGGCGATAGCCGAGCGTAGCCGTAGAATTGATGATGAAAATGGTAACGGGCTTCAAGCCCCACGCCGAGCAGACCGAGCTCTAAGCTCGTCCGCGTCCCGCGCGCGTCCCCTCCCATGGAGCCGTAGCCGCCATCCAGGAGCGCCGCGAAGGCGAAGCGCCCTGCGCTCCACGGGGCCACACCGAGCCGCGCACCCACGAGGGCGAAGGTCTTGGTGGAGGTGAACGGATCCGCTGCCGCGTCCGTCAAGAACCCAGGACCGAAGGAGACCTGCAGATCGAAATGGATCTGGTGGTAGGTGAAGGGGAGAGTGTTCGGGTCCGGTGCGGGCTCGGGGACAAGCTCGGGGGGAGCCGCGACCGGGGAAACTTCAGGGGCCAAAGGACTCTCCGGCGCTCGGGGAGGCGGATCCGGATCGACGACGGGGGCCGCGCCCTCCGGCTGGGCTCCGCCTGTCGTCCCGGCCTCCCCTGGCCCGGCGGCTCCTGGGACCGAAGGCGCGTTCTCCTGCGAAACCGCGCGCTCTTGGCCGGGAGGATTCTCGGAAACCGGAGCCTCTGCGGCCGGGGCCCCGGAGGCTGACTCGGAAGAAGGGCCTCCTTCCTGAGCCGAAGCTGCTCGTGCTCCGCCGAGGAACGAAAGGGTAAGCCCAAAGACAATGGCAGAGTGTTGATGATTGCGTTTCATCGAAGCCCCCAGAGATGAAGTGCGGGGAAGTATTCGGACTCGGTGGGATCCGGCTGATAAGCGTCTCCGACGGTCACGGAGAGGCCCTGGCTCGCGCCGTGCACGAGGATCATCGCGCGGCCGCCGTCGTCCCGAGCGATATCGAACACCTCAGAGATCTGGCTCCCTGCCGTAAAGGACGTCGGATGAAGATCTGTAAGATCGATCATCGAGACCGCCTCGGTCGCTGAAGCTGCCGCCCAGATGCGCCCGCCGTCCCGAGCGACGCTGATCTTGTAGTCGCCGCTCCGCGTCTCGAGCGGGAAAGACTCGCGCTTGACGAGGTCGAGGACGAAGAAGCGCCGAGGATCGTTCGAGAGGAGGACCTTCAAGTGGCCATTGACGCCGCCCACGTCGAGCACCGCCGCGAGAGGCACACTGAGATCCGTCGAGTCTACACTTCGGTAGGGGGTTCCGCTCGTCGAGCCCAAAGACCAAAAGGCAATCCGCCGAGCGTCCCCGCCCCAGAGGAGCGCCACATCTCCGCCCTCCGGGGGAGAGTCGAGGGCGCCTGTGATGCGTGACATGCGCGAGTAAGGCGCGCCCAGCTCCACGACCTCCGTCGCGGTCGTGTAGGGATCGACCAAGGTGGCCCGAGAGCGCGTGGGGACCAGCGCCGCGAGCCTGAGCCCTCGGTCCGTCTGCACGAACTCGATCGCACTCGGCACCCCGCCCACGTCCACGATATTCACGCGGAGCGAGAAGTCGCGCCCTTCGGCGGTCGGCGGAGCGAACTGACACAAGACCACGTCCGAACTGCCGTTCAGACGAACTGCCAAACGCGCGTCCGTCGGGTCATCCGGATCGCCATCGCTATAGACGACTTGTTCCGGAGCCAGGCGGGTCCCCGCCGAGTTCTTCGGAAGCTGCACCGTTACCTCACTTCGTTCGAGATGACTCAGGTCGACGAGGGCGATGTCCCGGTCGGTGCGAGCCACGAGGAAACGGCGCGGGTCGCCCTCTGGCATGGCGAGTGGCCCCGTGAAAACGAGGCCGACCGGCGCGCCGCCGAAAGAGCGGAGCGTCTTCGGTCGGGGCTTCGATTTTTCGTCCTTGAGGTCGATCAGAACGAGCTCGTTCGGATTCGTGACGATGGCACTCCCGGAAAAAGCCACCGCGAACTCCCCCTCCGGATCGAGGGCGAGCGAGCCCATCGGGTCGTCGAGCTCGAGCTCGCGCTCGAGCTTCGGCTTGGTCCCGCCGGAGAAGATTTGGAGGGTCGGTGGCGGATCTTCAGCCCGCACCCGAGGCACTTTGCCCTGCGAAAGCACGAAGAGCCGCTCCCCGTCCTGGCTCGCTGCCATAAAGCTCACGCCTTCGTTGAGCGGGAACCGATTCACCTCGAGAGATCTCCGCTTCTTGGAGCTCAGGAAAATCAGCTCGTCGGATCCTTCGTCGATAGCGGCCACGCTGCCGCTCAGCCCTATCGTTTTTCCTCGTTCGAAAGCGACGTCCCATTTCGGATCTCTCCCCCCACAGGCGAAGAGCGAAAGGGAGATTCCGATCGAAAATAGTCGAATGTCCCACCTACTCATTATTCCACCACCTCTGCGGAGAGCTCGTAGCCACTCACGCTGCGAACTTCCCCGCTCCGAATCCCAATGAACGTGATGCGCCCCTCCGGGTGCGCCTGCGCGACATAACCGACCCCTTCGGCCTCCAAGATTCCGATCGAGAGCGGACGACTCCCGAGGACGAACCGATCCACTCCGAGCTCCGGCAACCGGCCTACGTGAGCTTCGGAAACGGCAGAGGAATGAGCCGCGACGAGGAAGCCGAACGAAGCAACGGATACGGCCTGGATCGGCGCGTTCGTCCCGACCACACGGGCAAAACGTTCCCGGTCGAGCGTCACTACGCTGAACGCTCCTTTGCCCGATTCGGCTCCAGGCCCGTAAACAATGGCCGAGGCCCCATCGTCGCTCAGGACCACCCCGGTGATCGCGTGTTGAATGGAGACCTTGCGGGACTTCAAGAAATCCGCGCCCGGTCTCAGGTCGATGGCGGTGACCTGTTTGTCCCGGGCGGCGGTCGTATACAGCACGGCGCGGTCGCCGTTTTTCGCCACCGCCGCGCTCCCGATCACCGCATCGTCAATCGTCGTCCTCGCGATCGCGGCGTCTGTCTCATCGAGCTCATCGAGCAGGAACGTGACAACCTCCCCCGCGTCCCGCGCTACAGCCACGACTCGCCCGGAATCGGTCAGATCCACATCCGTCACACTCCCGCCCATCACGACGCGGCGGGGCTCGCCCAGGGACTCGAGATCGAAAACTTCGAAGCTGCTCTCCCCCGGGTGGCGCACAAGGGCCCGCAGGCCGTCCGCCGTCACCGAAGTATCGAGGCCCGCTCCCGGCCCCAGCTCCAGCCAATCCTCGAGCTCCACTGTGTCACCCAAGGACACCAGCGCGATACCGTCCTCGCATACAACCACCGCGCGCTCCTCACGAAGCACAACCGAACGCGGCCTGTAACCGACGGTCAGCCGCACCGGCGGTCGCTCAAAGTCCTCGAGGTCGACGACAGCGATCTCCTGAAGCCCCTGGGTCGGGTCAAAAGAGCCCTTTTTCTCCTCGACCCCGAACGCCACCGCCCACTTCCCATCGTCCGAAACGGCCCATCGATTGGTAAACTCGGGCGTCACAATGCGCTGTTCGCTGATCGACTCGCCGTCGAACGTAAGAATCGAGGCATCGCTGGAGCCTTGGTTCTGTACGATGGCCCGAGGTTTCCCCGAAGGAGAGGGCAGCCCGAACACCTCCGTCGGCCGGAGACCGGCGCTGAGCAAGCGAACGCTCGCATCCCGGGCGTCGAGCAGCGCCACGCGCCCGCTCTCAGGATTCGCGCTCCAGAGAAAGCTGCCCGTCGCAACCGGCGCTCGGAAAGCGGACTCATCCTCCTGCTCTTCGGGCAAGGGCGGAGCTCCCCCTTGTCCATCACCTGTGAGCCCATCATCTCCCCCGCTCGAGCGGCCGCCCGTTCCCGGGAGGTTCCCGAGGTCGTCCCATACGAATGAACCGTCCGCTCCGCCGCTCTCCGAAGCGGAGCACCCGCTCGCGAGTCCCACCGAAAGGACCAGCCCAGCGAGGATCAAAGGCAGGAGACGAGCGCGAGCCGATATTTGCTCTCTTTTCCTTTTGAGAATCATTCGATGACCCTGCTCCCAAGTTCATAACCAGTGAGCGTGACGACTTCGCCTCGCGGCAAGTCGATGAAGGTGATGCGCCCCTCGGGATGTGCTTGGGAGACGATTCCCTTTTCGAGGGGCCCCACGATGAACGCGGCGAGCGCGAGGCTGGGTAGCTCAAAGCTCTGGACCGAGAGCGTCGGGAACCCTGCGACGAGCGCCACGCTCTTGGTGCTCGAGTCACCTCTTGTTGTGATCAGCGCGCGGTCGCCTTCCGGTGAGAAGACCACGTGGAAAACCAGCGACGACGTCCCCTCGATGCGCGGCGGTAAAGGCCGATCGATCGGCAAAAACGCCACTGCCCCTCGGCTGGTGCTGCCCGACGGAGGACTCAGAACAGCGACAGCGTGACGGCCATCCGGAGAGGGCAGCACGCTCTTCACCGGCGCTCGCAAGTCGACGGCGCGCTGGCTTCGGGTCTCGGCATCAATGATCCAGACCCGAGGATTCGCGAGCGCGTTCGTGAAGGCGAGGATGCTCCTTTGGTCCTCGGTGAGCGAGACGCTGCCGACAAAGTCTTCGACCTCAACCACGTCGAACTGACTCGGATTGGAGAGGATGCGCTCCAGCGGGAAGGTCAGAACGAGACTTTTTTGCGCGTCCTGCGAAGCCGCACCTGCGCTCCCCAGGTTGTCTGCCCCGCCCATACTCGCCTCACCGTCGTCCCGACCGTCCGGGCGGATCACGCCGACCGCGAGGGCCCCGTCGCGGCTCAAATCGAGGTCACTCAGCTCCCCGGGCAAGGGAATCGCTATTTCTTCCCCTGTCTCAAGATCAAGGATCAAGAGCGACCCTTGCCCCGGCAGGCGCACCAGCGCCAAACGCCCGTCCGGCGTCACGCTCACATCCCGCGCGCCGTCCACCATCGGCAGCGGGTATTCTCGAAGCACCCCGGACGTCGCCGCCTCACCCAGCTCAATCACCGTCAGACCAGGGTTCGAGACAACCACAGCCCGCGTCTCATCCTCGGAGATATGAATCGCGGTGGGGCGATAACCAACACCGAGCTGCATCACGTCGGGTCTCTCTGAAGGCTCTATGATCGTGATGTCCTGGTGACCGTCGCTACCCGAACCCCCGCTCGCAGTCCAAGCGATCGCAAAACGACCGCTGGCGCCGATCGCCCAGGAATTCGCTCCTTCGTGCACGGGAACCCGCAGCGAGCGCGTCTCCCCCGCCTCCTCGTTCGAAAGGAGCAAGAGGCTCGCGTCTCGGCTCCGCGTGTTCAGGACGAGCGCTCCGCCCTCGGTCGCCCCCGTGGGAAGCGGCGCCAGGTAGGTTGGCGCGTGCCCGGCATCGAGGACCCGCACCGCGAGCGTCTCCACATCGATCTGGGCCACGCGGTTGCTCGAAGGATTCGCCGAAAACACCAAGCGCCCGCTCACGACGGGGGCCTGAAACGATCCCTCGAGTTCTTGCTCTGGGGGCACCGGCACGGCGCCGCTCCCCCCACTTCCGAGCGGAGAGCCGCCCGCCGACGTCCCTGGTTCATAGTCGCTGACCGGCCTCCCCGCCGAGCAAGCGATCACGAGCCCCAAAGCCGCACAAGCGAAGAAGAACCCCCTATTTGTAAGAACTATCACCAAGCAGCGTCCCCCTCAGGAAGCATTTGAACGCCGTCAACGTACTCCCTTGATTGGCCTTCGCTCAGCGCGAAGCAACATCCGCGCCAATTCTGCCCCGGCTGTGAGAGCAGCTGCGTTCTGCATCGAAACGCGCACCTCCCGCGGCCCGCGCTCCGATCGGCGCGCGACCACTATGACAATCTTGTCACAATCCCCGGCGTCTGAGCGCGCCAGCCTGGCACGTCAGCGCGCGCGCAAAGATCGCGCGTTCCCGCGGCAGCCCTCGAAGCCTTCCATGCGCTCAACCGAGCGCGTGGAAGGTCATCTGGAGCCGCTGCAGATCGTGTTCGCCGACGTAGCCCGTCAGCCCGACGCGCAAAGAAATCGTGATCTCGTCACCCCAGGGCCACCAGAGCGCCACCGGCACCAGACGTCCTGCCACCGCGCCCGCATAGAGCCTTTGGTCCGCGCGAATGCCCCCGACCGACTCCGCCATCTCCCGCACGTGCTCGGGAGCTCGCGAGAGAGTCCGGTAGTCGTAGGCTTCCGGGAACGCCACACGCAGCGCCTTCTCTGCCTCCGGGAGGAGGTCGACGTGGAACGAAGAGGCGGTCATGTTGAACCGGTAATCCCAACTCCACCCTTGCTTGGGCCAGACCAACCGAAACCGGTCGAGGGTCTGGAACATCTGATCGGTAGCACTCCCGCCGCCTGGCATCGCGTGAGCATAGCGCGAGCTCACCTGGGAGCGGAAGTGGGGCTCCACAATCCGTTCCGGCCCGCCTATGGTTTTCCCCGCCTGAGCTGAAGTGCGAAGGACTTTCCTCATGACGACCCGCGAAGCCATCCTCGAGAAGCTGGGATTTCCCCTCGACCGCCTGCCGAAACCTGCTGCGTTGTACGAGACAGTCGTCCTCACGGGCGACCTGGCATTTGTCTCCGGCTGTCTTCCTATCGACGGCCCCGATGGAGCCCTCCTTCGTGGAAAGCTCGGAAAAGACCTGACCGTCGAAGAAGGACAGAAGGCGGCGGCGCTGGCGGCGGCCAACGTGCTCCGGGCCCTCGCAAGGAAACTTGGCTCCCTCGACGCCGTCGTGCGCATCGTGAAGCTCGGAGGTTACGTGAGTTCGGCCGAAGGGTTCACGGATCAACATCTGGTGGTCAACGGCGCCTCAGAGCTCATGGTCGAAGTCCTGGGCGAAGCCGGTCGGCACTCCCGCGCTGCCGTAGGTGTTTTTGAGCTGCCCTTGGGGGCCGCTGTCGAGGTCGAAGCGATCGCAGAGGTGCGCCGCCCATGATCCCCTCCTACAGCATCGTCGGCGAGGAAAGCGCCGCGAGACTCTGTTTTTTGACTCATGGAGCGCTCGGCGCCGCCCACAATCTCCGCGCCTTCGCTCGCCGCATCGTCACCAAGAGGCCCGACTTCAAGATCGCGCTCGTCGACCTGCGCCTCCACGGCAAGAGTCCCCCCGCCGATCCGCCCCACAATATCGCCGCCTGCGTGCAGGATTTCGAGAACCTCGCGCACGAGATTGGACCACCTGAGATCATGATCGGGCACTCCCTCGGCGGGAAGGTCGCTCTCGCCTATGGGAAAGCCTACGCCGAGCGCCAGGGAGCGAGCCCGAGCGACGTGCCCTTGCGCCAGGTCTGGGCCCTCGACAGCGATCCTGGAAAGCAGGTGGCTCTCGAGTCTCATGAAGTGCTCACCGTGCTGAAGGCAGCCTCATCGCTCCGCCCGCCATTTCCAAGTCGCGCCTACGTGGTCGAGACCTTGCTCGCGGCAGGACTCTCGAGTGGCATCGCCAACTGGCTTTCCACGAATGTCGAGCGCAGTGGCGACACCTTCACCTGGCGCTTCGACGAGCGCGCTCTCCGGGAGCTCCTGTCGGACTACTTCTCTCTCGATCTGTGGCCGTTCCTCGAGACGCTCAGCGAACGCCGCCCCCACACTCCAGAGTTTCACCTGGTCGTGGCCGAACACTCCGATCGCTGGTCGGGAACCATGCGCGCACGAGCCGAGGAACTGGCTCCATCCTCCGCGCACCTCCGCCTCCACCACCTGCCGAAGTCCGGCCACTGGGTCCATGTCGACAATCCTGAAGGACTGCTCGACATCTTGATCCAGAGTTGGCCCGAATGAGCCCCCCGCGCAGGACGTTCAGACTTCGTCGCCGAAGCAGGTCTCGACGAGGCGGGCCGACTCGATCCACGGGTGATCCGCGGGAACGAGCTTCTTCTTACAGGCCACCTCCTTGAGCGGGACCGGCACCGTGTCGCCCCCTTGGAGCGCGACCATAACGTCGTAGACGCCCTCGGCGAGAAGCTTTCCCGCTTTCGTCCCCAGGCGCGTCGCGAGCAAGCGGTCGTAGGGGGTCGGCTGGCCGCCGCGCTGGACGTGGCCGAGGGCGGTGACGCGAGCTTCGACGCCGGTCATGGTCTGAATCCGGCGCGCGATCCTGCTCGCGACCGACTCCTGCACGAGATGGACCCCTTCGTTGGTCAAAGCGTCGAACACCTCTTCCGGCTCGCTCTTTTTCTTTTTCTTCTTCCGCTCGGGATCGGCCTCCTCGAGGGCGAGCTGGTCCCGAGAACGAACGCCTTCGGCGACGGCGATGATCGAAAAACGCTTCCCGCTCTTGCGGCGATTGTTCAAATGGCGCGCGACGATCTCGAGATCGTAGGGGATCTCCGGGATCAAGATCACGTCAGCGCCGCCCGCGATCCCCGCGCCGAGCGCGAGCCAACCAGCGTCGTGGCCCATGATCTCACAGACGATGATGCGGTGGTGGCTGGTGGCGGTGGTGTGCAGTCGATCGACGGCTTCGGTCGCGACGCGCATGGCTGAGTCGAATCCGAAGCTGACGTCCGTACAGGCGACGTCGTTGTCGATCGTCTTGGGGAGCGTGATGATGCCGATGTCGGTCGCTTCCCGGAGCCGGAGCGCGTTCTTCTGCGTGCCATTGCCGCCGAGGCAGACGAGACAGTCGATGTTCATGCGCTTCATGTTGGCGACGGCAACCTCTGTCATATCCATCACCTCTGAGCCCATGCGCATCTTGTGCGGCTTGTCGCGCGACGTTCCGAGGAGCGTCCCGCCCGCGGTCAAAAGCCCGCTCACGCTCCGCGAGTCGAGCGGGATCGAGCGATTTTCGACCAGCCCGCGAAACCCATCGAGGATCCCATGCACCTGGATTCCGTAGTGCATGGCCGCCTTCGCCACGCCCCGGATCGCAGCGTTCAGGCCGGGACAGTCGCCGCCAGCGGTGAGGATTCCGATCGATTTCGTCTGCGACTTCATGCCTTGTCAGACTACACGAAACGACCGGCCCTTTGACCCTGCAAAAAACCTCCCAAGGGCGCTCCCCACCACGGCCCGAGCATCGCGAGGGAGCGGCCAGGCTCGAAAAGGAGCTCCCACATGTGGGGCGTCGCGCGCTCGCCCGCCCCGCTCAGGGACACAGCAGGTGCATCTCGTAGCGTTCCCCCTGAAAGAGGAACTCAGCGCGATCGTGCAGTCTTCCCGGCATGCCTTGCCAGAGCTCGACGCGATCGGCGCGCACTTGAAACCCGCCCCAGTGGGGTGGGCAAGGGACCTGTTGCCCGGCGAAGCGCTCTTCGACGGCGCGCAGACGCTCGAGAAGCTCGGCTCGGCTCCCAATCCGCTGACTTTGACTCGATGCCCAGGCTCCGAGCTGGCTCTCCCGTGGCCGGGTCGCGAAATAGGCCTCGCTCACCTCACGGCTGACTTTCTCTACAGGACCCGAGATCGTGACCTGTCGGGCGACGTTCGTGAAATGAAAAAGGAGGCAGGCTGTCGGATTCGCGGCAAGGTCTCGCCCCTTGCGGCTCTCGTAGTTCGTGAAGAACTGGATGTGTCGACCTGCTCGACCTCGAAAGAGGACCGTGCGCGCCCGGGGCGCTCCGTCTTCGCTCACAGTCGCGAGCGTCATTGCTTCCGGGTACGGCGCACCCGACGCGGCCCATTCGGCCTGCCATCGCTCAAAAACGTCGAGGGGATCTACGATCGATGAGTAGTTGACGATCTCGCTCATGGCTTTCGGCGCCACCCATACCTCAGAGCGCCCCAGCAAGCACCGCATCCCGAAAGGCACCCCGCAAATGCGCGAGGCTCGCCCGCGGAACGCGAAAGGCAGTGGCTCCCCCGCGAGAGCGCTGCACCGAAGGAGCGCGCGATTTTTGCGCACCGCCCTCTCGGTCGCCCGCGAGACGCGATGCAGTCGATGCTTTCACTGAAGCTCAAATTCCGCGACCCAATGAGGCCCGTGCCAGCTCAGCGCAGAATCCGCTGATTGTGCGGAAGTGCGCCGCGCGCCCGGCGCTTTTTGTAGGACATTTCTCCCCTTATGCTGGCCTCCTGCGCAATTTTTCCTGGGCCTTGGGCGCCCGGCTGCTAGTCTGCTGGCTCTCTTCGCGCTCCGATGCTTTCCCTTCTTGCGACCAGCACCCGCGCTCTCTTGGTGATGAACCTCGCGAGCGCGCCGCTCTCCCGCATGGTGACTCCGGCCTCCGTCCCGGAGGCGCTGCTCTCGACCCTCGCGCACGCGCCCTACGCTTCCCTCGACGACGCCGAGCTCGCTTCGCTCATTCGCCGCGACATCGGCTCTCTCGGCTCGATGTCCGTGGGCCGACCGAATCGCGGCCAACTCATCAACGGAGTCCAGCTCAAGGAGAGCGAGTACATCCACGTCGTCCGCCCCGAGACCGCCTACGCGACGGAAGAAACTCTTTTCTTCTTGCAGAGAGCCGTTATGGCGGTCCACCGGCAGCACCCGGACACGCGCCCTCTCTACGTCGGGGATATCAGCCAAAAGAACGGCGGACACCTCAAACCCCACCGCAGCCATCAGTCAGGCCGCGACGTGGACGTTGGCTTTTTCTACACCACCGCGGACACCTGGTACCGCCCGGCCACGGCGAAGAACCTCGACCTGCCGCGAACCTGGACCTTCTTGCGCTCGCTCCTCACAGAGGGCGACGTCGAGATGATCTTCATCGCCACCTATATCCAAAAGATGATTCGCTCCTATGCAGCGAGCGTTGGTGAAGATCCGAGATGGCTCGCGGCCCTCTTCGACGGCACCGGCGCTGGCCCCCGCGGAGCCGTGTTCCGGCACGCGCCCGGCCACGCCACCCACTTCCATATCCGCTTCCATAATCCCTTCGCCGAGCGCGCTGGCTCGCTCGCCTACGCGAGCCTGGTGCGCGCTCAGGTCATCCCCGAGATCCCGACCTTCACGCTCCACAAGGCCAAGAAGGGCGAGACCTTGGGCATGCTCGCGAAGAAATACGGGACGACCGTGCTCGCTATCCAGCGGGCCAATGGCCTCAAAGGGACGACCATCCAGGCCAAACGCGTCTACAAAATCCCGACTCACGGCGCAGCTCCCGCTCGTTCGTCCGCTTCTTCCGTGAAAAAACAACCAGCTCGCCAGAAACGCTAGACCGGGTTACCGTAGCGAGCGTGAATAGGGAGACGCTCGAGCGAGTTCTCAAGCTCGTCCAGCGAGAGATGGGATGTGAAAACGCTCGGCTCGAGATCGGCGGAGATCCGCCGGACACGGCCGAGATCCTCTGCGCTCAGGTCCAAGACGGCTTCCGTTTGGTCGCTGTGTTCTCGGCCCCTCCTGAAGATCGCGCGCGCGCAAACCTGCGCCTGAAGCAGCTCGCCGAGTCCTTCTTCGATTCGCCCATCGAAGCCCCCCGCACGCGGGCCGACGCCGAGGAACATCTCGTGAAGCGACGCCTCGACGATGAGCTCTATCAGCTCACCGCGCGCATTGGCGCAACCGGCGCGCTGATCTTGGATTTGAAGTCGCCGGTCATCTGGGCCTCTTCCGACGGCCAGCTCGATGGAGAAGATTTCGACGAAGCCCGTCAGGCGGGCGAGCTCGTATGGGAGGCGCTCGACAAGGGGGTCGATCTGAGTGTCGTCGGTGGTCTCGTGCCCGAAGAGCGCGCCACCGCCCTCGAGTCCTTCGACGCAGAAACGCGAGCGAAGATGGAGCGCCTCTTGGCTCGGCTCGCGGGACGCTCTCTCAAGGCGCGACGGGCTCACCTCCTCCGCGCCCAAACCATCTCGGCGCTGCGCGATTGGACCGAATCGCCCGAGGGTCCCTCGACCCAGAGCTCCTTCATCCGGCGAGTGGTCCATGGGGATTCGCTCGGGTACATGGTCCGATCCTTCGCAGGGATCTACCTGCTCGCTGTGTATTTCCCGGGGCCCTTCTCTGAGCTCCACGTCGAAGCCGCTCTGCTTCACGCGCTCCCGGTGATCGAAGGCCTCGTGCTCAGCTTGCCGCCGATCGATCCTCCGCCGAGTCGAGGCAAGGTGCTCCAGCTCCCGCGTCGGGGCTAGTTCGCTCGTGATGCGCGCCGGGTTCGCTCTCGTGATCGCCGTTGCCCTCACCTTGGGCGGGTGCGTCAAAAAGCGAGGCGGCGCCCGTTGGGCGGCGCGCACGGGGCCAAAAGTTCACGTCAATCAGGTCGGCTATCTGCCCGCTGGGCCGAAGACGGCCATCTTGCGCTCGAGCTCGAAGACTCCGGTCGAGGTGACGCTCGAGGGACCCAGCGGTACGGTTTGGCGCGGCCTGAGCCAGCCCTTCGGATTCGATAAAGCTTCGGGCCACGAGGTCCACCGCATCGACTTCTCCTCCGTGCGGGAAAAGGGGGCAGGATTTCGCCTCACGAGCCGCGGTGAGACGAGCTTTCCCTTCACGATCTCCGAAGAGATCTATGATCGATTGCCCTTCGAGGCTGCCAAATACTTCTATCACAATCGCAGCGGCGTCCCGCTCGTCGTGCCTTACGTGCCGAGCGACCTTTGGTCACGCCCCCCGGGACACTTGAGCGATCGCTCGGTGCCCTGTTGGCCGGGAGGCTCGTGCACCTATCGGCTCGACGTGAGCGGCGGCTGGTACGACGCGGGCGACTACGGGAAGTATGTAGTAAACGGCGGTATCTCCGTCTGGACGCTGCTCGCGCTCTATGAGCGGACTTCGCTTGTCGGAGGAGACCTTCGCGCGCTCGGCGACGGCGCCTGGAACATCCCCGAGAGCCATAACGGCGTGCCCGATATCCTCGATGAGGCCCGCTTCGAGCTTGAGTTTCTTATGAAGATGCAGGTGCCGGCGGGGCAGCCCCTCGAGCACATGGCCCATCACAAGATCCACGATCACTCCTGGTCGGCGCTCGCTATCGAACCTCCGACGGAAACCGCCTCCCGCGGCATCCACCCCCCGAGCACCGCCGCCACGCTCAACCTGGCCGCCGTGCTCGCCCAGGCCGCTCGCCTTTATCCTCCGTTCGACGCGGCCTTCGCCGCCCGGGCCCTGGACGCAAGTCGAAAGGCGTACGCCGCCGCAAAGCGCGAGCCTACCCGCTACGCGAGCCCCACCGACAAAACAGGCGGAGGCCCCTACGACGACAAGGACGTCACAGACGAGTTTTTCTGGGCCGAGGTGGAGCTCTACCTGACGACCGGCGAAGAAGAGTTTCGGAGCGCCTTCGAGAACAGCCCCCATTTTTCCGCGTTCCCGATCTGGCCCGCTCTCGCTGACGGCAGCCCCGATCGAAGCGGCGTGAGTGGCTCGATGAGCTGGCAAGCGACGGCCGCGCTCGGCTGGATCAGCCTCGGACTCAAGGAAGCGCCCGACAAGGAGCTCAAAGCCCGCGCTCGGGAAGAGATCATCCGGGGCGCTGAGAGCTACCTCGAGATCGAAGCGAAGGAAGGCTACGGGCATCCGCTTCAGCTCGGAACCAACGGGCGATATCCCTGGGGTTCGAACTCAGTCGTCGTCAATAACGCAATCGTGCTCGCGCTCGCCTTCGACTTCACCCGCGATCCTCGCTTTGCCCACGGCGTCATCGGGGGGCTCGACTATCTGCTCGGGAAAAATCCGATCCATCAGACCTATGTGAGCGGGTACGGAACCGTGCGCTTCGAAAATCCCCACCACCGCTTCTGGGCGCACTCGATGAACTCTGCCTTTCCCCCGCCCCCACCGGGCGCCCTCGCCGGCGGCCCCAATTCGGGCCTCGAGGACCCCACGACACGTCGCCACGGCCTGCGCCGCGATATGCCCCCGGCCCAGTGCTACCTCGACCACATCGACGCCTACAGCGTGAACGAGGTCGCCATCAACTGGAACGCGCCCCTCGTCTGGGTCAGCGCGTTTGTCCGAGAACGCTCCCGGGGCGACGGAATTTGAAAAAGTTGCGGGCTCTTCCGCTCAGAGGTGCTTGCGGGGTCGGGGCCGGGCCGCTATAGGAGCCGTCCCCGAGATTCCTCGGGGCGGGTCCCCATCGTCTAGTCGGCCCAGGACACGGCCCTTTCAAGGCTGTAACAGGGGTTCAAATCCCCTTGGGGACGCCAAGCTGAAACGAGAGAGCCGCACCCTCCCGAGGGGCGGCTCTTTTCACTTGGGTCGCCCGCAGGCGCCTCTGCCTGTAGCCTGGCGCCTGAGATGACCAAAGCGCGGCTCTTCGTCGGGATCGCTGGCGGGACAGGAAGCGGGAAGACCACCCTCGCCCGGGAGCTCGAGAGAGAGCTCGAGAGGGACGTGAGCCTGCTCGAATATGACTGGTACTATCGGGACCGCTCGCAGCTTCCCCCCTCGGAGCGCCAGGAGATCAACTACGACGAGCCCGCCGCGCTCGAGGGTGAGCTCCTCTTCGAACACCTCGAGGCTCTCCGAGACGGCAAAGCCATCGAAGCTCCCGTCTACGATTTTTCGACGCACACTCGCTCTCGGGCGACGCGCACGGTCTTGCCCGCTCCGATCATTGTGGTCGAGGGCATGCTCCTGTTCGCCGAGCCGAAGCTCTTCTCCTCCTTCGACCTGCGCATCTTCGTGGACACCGACGACGACATTCGGCTCTTAAGGCGCATCCGTCGCGACATGAACGAGCGCGGCCGCGATCTCGAGTCGATCGCGACGCAATACGAGCGCACCGTCCGGCCCATGCACCTGCTCCACGTTGCCCCGAGTAGGCGGCGCGCGCACCTGATCGTGCCCGAGGGAGGCGAGAACGCCGAGGCCCTCGAGGTCATCGTCGCCCGGCTCAAGATGCTGCTCGCTTCGTCCCCCTAAGCGGCGGTGCGCGGGCTCGAGCGCAGAGCCAGGGCCAGAGCGCTCCTGCTCGCTCGGGGCCCCCGCCGTCTCAAGGTTGGCAGCCGCCTTTCTGTAGGATACGAGAAGCGCGAGATGGCAACGACCAAGTTCAAAGGCAGTGACGTCAGCACCAACGGTAACCTTCCCGCCCCTGGGTCGAAGGCCCCCCCCTTCACGCTCGTGGCCGCGGATCTGAGCGAGAAGAGCCTCGCTGATTTCGCGGGCAAGACGATCGTTGTCACGATCAACCCGAGCTACGACACGGGCGTTTGTCAGGCCACCGCTCGCAAGTTCAACACTGAGGTCACGGGGAACTCCGACGTGAAGGTCGTCTTGGTGAGCGCTGATCTTCCGTTCGCTCAGGCGCGCTTCTGTGAAGCAGAGGGCCTGAAGAACGTGATCCCCCTCTCCTCCTTCCGCTCCTCGTTCGCCTCCGACTACGGCGTGCTCATCACCGATGGTCCTCTCAAAGGACTCACGGCCCGTGCAGTGGTCGTCATCGACGGTCAGGGCATCGTCAAGCACAGCGAGCTCGTGCCCGAGATCACAAACGAGCCCGACTACGCCGCCGCCAAGAGCGCCCTCTGAAAATCTGAGCGAAACGCGCACCTTCGGCGCTCCCGCTTCGGGAGCGCCTCTTTGGGCCCCCTTGGCCTCGAGGCCCCCGTCCGTCGGAACCTGTCGCTCTCTTCATGACCACTAAGAAACCGCAGCGGATCACGAGCTTCGCTTTTGAACCCGGCACGACCCTGGTCGGGAAGTACCGCGTGATCGAGAAGCTCGGGAGCGGTTGGGAGGCAGAGGTCTACCGCGTGCGCGAAATCCTGACCGGGGTCGATCGCGCAGCGAAGTTCTTCTTTCCGCACCGCAACGTCCGCGACAAGGCGGTGAAGTTCTACGCAAAGAAGCTCCACAAGCTCCGGCACTGTCCGATCGTGATCCAATACGTGACCCAGGAGCGGATGACCGTCTTCGATCAGACCGTCACGTTTTTGGTCTCAGAGTACGCCGAGGGCCAGGTGCTCACGACGTTTCTGGCCCAGCAGCCTCAGAAGCGCCTGACTCCCTTCGAAGCGCTCCACCTCCTGCACGCGCTCGCCCGCGGCATGGCGATGATCCACGACCAAAAGGAGTCCCACTGTGACCTTCACCCGGGAAACGTGATGGTGCAAAGGCGCGGCCTCGGCTTCGACGTTAAGATCATCGACTTTTTCCAGTGGAAAGCGGCGCGCCCCGAGCAGCTGGAGGACGACGTGCGCGGGCTCGTCGAGATCCTGTACACGGCGACGGGCGGCGCTCGCCATTACGCCAAACAACCGGACGTCATCCGTCACATCGTCTGCGGCCTGAAGAAGTCTTTGCTCAGGCGCCGCTTCCGGAGCGCCGTGGAACTTCGCGATCACCTCGAAGAGCTCACTTGGGACTAATGGCGCCCCGCCGGCTCCGGTCCGAGACTTCCCGGGTCCGCTCAGGTCGAGCGGGCCCGAAGCAGCATGAAGGAACAATCGTCGGGCTTGTGAAGCGGAGAGCCGGGCTCCACCATGCGCCGCCTGACGAGCGCGCGGAGCCGCTCTTCGGCCAGCTCGATCTTCCCGCGCGCTGCTTGCGCGAGTTCCCTGCGGTACACGTTGTCGAGCAGGCCATCCGTCGCCACGAGCAGCGTCTCGCGCGGCTTGAGCAGCATCCAAGGCCCAATTTCGAGGCGCATTTCTGGGCCTCCGACGAGGCTCGTCACGAGGTTCAAGTCCTCGTGATGGAGGGCGAGGTCCGGATCGAGTAGGCCAGATTCGACAGCGTAACCGACCGGTGAGTGCATCACGGTGCTGAAACGCACCTGCCCGCGGGCCGAGAAGACGAGGGCCGCCGAGTCCCCCGCGTGGAAGGACCGGAAATGGAGTCCCTGGGGGCGGAGCTCAACCTGGACCACCAAGAGCGTCGTGAGCGCACCACGGGTCCCCGTGACGATGCGATCGCTCGCCGCGTCAAAACCATCAATAATGATGGACTGGGGAGATCGCGACTCGTCCAAAGAAGCGAGGCGTTCCCTGAGCTCCAGGACAGCAAGAGCGGAGGCTTTTTCGCCCTCGGGATGTCCACCCGCGCCGTCGGCGACCACGAGAAAACACCCGTTTTTCGAGGGGACGATGAGCGCGCTGTCCTCGTTCGGCCCCGAGCCGATCGGACAAGGAGCCACCGAATAGGCGCACTCGAGCCCGTCGGTTCGGAATACTCCGTGCATGGGCTCGCCGGGGTTCAGAAACGCGAGAGGCTCGAGCCTCTGCTGCGGAGCTCCGATCGGCCCACCCAAGGTCTTCGGACGCCGCGGGGCGCGGGGCGCTATACCCCAGGCGATTCGCGCGTTCTTCTGACCCATATCCTCACCTTACCGAAGTTTTCGCACTTGGTCGAAAAAGCGGCCATTTCCTGGGCCTCCGCTCTTGCGCTCATGCGGGGGAACATGGGATGCCCGCGCCACCTTACCCAAAGTCTCCTCCGTGCAACTCACTGTCCGTCGCTTTTCCTATACGCTGCCCGTGCGCCTCCTGAGTGATGCGCTTGGCCCGTTGAGCCGAAGCGACAGGTGGGGCGGCCTCGAGCCGGACAGCATCGCCCGCGCCGCCCTGGCGCAGTTCAAGGGACACCCCGATGATCTCCGGCCCCTGCTCGGGGAGGAGTTCGACGAGGCCATGACCTACCTAGGTGAGGGTGAGTTCACCCCCCTCGGCCGAATCCACTGGAAGGCGATCTTGGTCTCGGCGGCTGTCGGGCGCCTGAAGCTCGAGCAATACTTGAGAGCCGGCCGGGAGCTCGGCGTGGTCAAAGACCCGATCTTCGTGGTCGGTCTGCCTCGCACGGGAACGTCACTCGTCCAACGGCTGATCGCGACAGATCCGGCGCGCCGCGGGCTTCGGACCAACGAAATGCTCACACCGATCGCCCCCCAGCAGCCGTCGCTGCTCGATAGGTCGAAGCGCTACGGTTACGCACTCCTCAGCTACCTGATCTACAAGATCTTCACGCCGGAGCTGATCCGGATCCACCACACCTCCCCGACCTCTCTCGAGGAGTGCTGGATGCTGTTCATGCCGAGCTACGCGGTCATGAACGCCGACTACATCTTCCCGACTCCGACCTTCGGGAACTGGCTCGAAGAGCGGGACATGACGGGCCCTTACGAGCGCTATCGACGGCTGCTCGAGATCCTGGCCCTCGGCTCCAAAGACCGCTCTTACGTCCTGAAATCACCGGAGCACCTCTGGTTCCTCGACAGCCTGCGGCGAGTCTTCCCCTCGGCTCGCGTCATCTGGACTCACCGCGATCCGGCCGCCGCCGTGGCCTCCTACGCGGCCCAGATGTCCCTGCCAAATCGCCAACATCGCGGCGTGACCGACCCGAAGCAAATGGGCGAGAGGGTCCTGTCTCGCTTCGAGAGCGGCATCGCTCGCGCCGAGAAAGCCATCGCCGACTTCCCCAAGGGAACCCTCGCGCACGTGCGTTACGAAGACCTCACAGAAGATCCCGTCGGGACCATCGAGCGCGCCTTCCGCGAGCTCGGCCTGAACGTGACTGCCGAGCACAAGAGCGCCATGCAGGAGTTCTTGGCCGGTCCCCAGGTCGACCGCCACCAGAACCACTACGTCCCGGAGACCTTCGGGCTCACCGACGTGGCGATCCGCGAGCGCTTCAGCGGCTACATGAGCCGGTTTCGCCTCGAGCCGCCCCGCAGCCAGATCCTGAGCGTTCCGGCCCTGCCGCCGCTTCTCGCCTCATCGACGCGGCGCTGAGCGCCGAAGCCGCGCTCCCAAGGCCTCCAAAGCGCAGCTCTGGAGCGCACCACTCGGGCGCTCCTTCCGAGGGCCCGGCCTGCGCTTCAGCCCGCCTTCTGGCCGACTTCTGCGCTCTTGCTCCGCCCCGAGCTCGGCATCCAAGCGAGCTCCGACTCTTCGAACTCGATCTCCTGCCAAATGTTCGGCTCACTCGCGAGACCACGACGGCCGATTGTCTCGAGCTTGAGCCCCGAGTCGAGGCGGGCCCCCGCGAGGATCTGCTCACAAAGGCTGTCGAAGTCATAACCCGCGGAAGCTGCGACCCGGGGGAACAAGCTGCGCTCAGTCATGCCGGGCAGCGTATTGAGCTCGAGGACGTACTCGTTCATGCCCTCGGTGAGGATCATGTCGACGCGAGCTGGTCCGCGCACGTCGAGTGCCTCCGCGGCGCGCTCCGCCAAGTGGAAAATACCGTGGAGCCGGGCTTCGCTGATGCGCGCGGGGAGGTGGTATTCGGTCTTCGAAGAGCGATACTTCGAGCCAAAATCGAAGAGCTCTCCGTCCGGGACGATCTCGATCGAGCCGAGGACCTTACCGTCGAGGAGCGCAACCGCGACCTCCGTACCTTTGATGAAGCGCTCGACGAGGACACTTTCATCGTAGAGCAGCGCTTCTTCGACAGCGATGGCGAGCTCCTTCATGTTCGACGCCTTGCAGACACCGACGCTCGACCCTTCCCGGCGCGGCTTCACGACCACCGGGAACCCGAAAGAACCATGCACCGACTCGAGCTCCTCGCCCGCGTCGAGCTGTTCCCGCTGGATCACGTAGTAGGGCGGCGTGCCGATGTTGTGGAGGCGGAAGAGCTCCTTGCTCTTGACCTTGTCCATCGCGAGCGCGCTCGCGAGCACGCCAGACCCCGTGTAGGGCACCCCGATCATCTCCAGGATCCCCTGGACACATCCGTCTTCGCCCTGGCGACCGTGGAGCGCCAAAAAGGCCGCGTCCATGTCCGCCGCTGCCAGCGAGTCGAGGGCATCAACCCCATTGCCGAGGACGATGCGCACCACGTCGTGGCCACGCCGCTCGAGGGCCTCGGCCACCGCGTCCCCGGAGCTGAGCGAGATCTCGCGCTCCGACGACGTACCGCCCATCACAACACCCACTCGAATCGGTTCCATGCTTGTCTCCTCTGGGGGAGGCGGCCGCTCGCGGCGTCACCTCATGAGGGACCGGTACCAGTTTATGAAAGTCTTACGCAAAAAAGTTGCGAAAGTTCGGTAGGTGGAGGTGCGATCAATCGAGGCCGCGCTCGGTCGGGACCTCACTGCTCGACGTCACCTGCGCGTCGCCGAGAGCCTTCACGATCGCGACAGTGATGTTGTCCTTGCCGCCTCGACTGTTGGCCAGATCGATGAAAGCAGCGATGGCTTCTTCGCCCCCTCGCCCCACAATTTCCGGAATTTCTGCGAGCTGCAGGTAGCCATGCAGCCCGTCGCTACAGAGCAGGTAGACGTCCCCGGGCTGCACATCGACCTCCAGAATGTCCACTTGGACGTAGTCTTTATTGCCCACGGCGCGGGTGATGACGTTCTTCTGGCGGGAGGTTTTCGCCTCCTCCTCCGTGATGAGGCCGTTTTGGAGCTGCCAGTTGATGAGCGTATGGTCTTCGGTGAGCTGCTCGGCGATGCTGCCCCGGACTCGGTAGATCCGGCTGTCGCCGACCTGGGCCAGGATGGCGCCCGTCGGGGTGCGCAGCATCGCGCTGAGCGTTGTGCCCATTCCGGTCTTCGTCCGATCTTGTTCGGCGAGCCCAAACACCATGTACGTCGCGCCCTGCACGGCCGATTCAAGGACGCGCGAAAGATTCTTGGAGGGCAGAGGCAGCGGCAGGTGCCGGTGGTGGCCAGGACGGGGCGCGCCGCTCAGCGCCGCCCGCACCATCTCGTGCACGGTCTCGACCGCCTGCTGGCTCGCAATTTCCCCGGCCGCCTGACCGCCCATTCCGTCCGCGACGACCCAGAGCCCCAGCTCGTCGTCGAGCAAGTAGGCGTCCTCGTTCGTCTCGCGCCGCATCCCCACGTGGGTGCCGGCACAGGAAGCGAAGATCACGGTCGATTCAGCCATCTGGCAATGTTTGATTACAGCTTCGAAGGTACCACCTTTGCAAGTGTCGAACGCTTTTGGGTGTTTTCCGGCTGGCCGCGGCCCAAAGCCTGGTATCTGGATCGGACGTATTCGAGCCTTCCATGAGCCAAGCTTGCCGGACCTTTCAGGTGCGGCTGGGTGCGAGCGACCCTCGGACCCTCGCCCGCCGTCTCCCCGCCCTCCCTTCGGGTGGCTTTGGCTTAGTGTTCCTCACGCTCCCCGAAGCAGAGCTCACCCGCGCGGCGCTCGAAGAACTCGCCGCCTCAACCCCTGGAACCTGGATCGTCGCGCGCAGCGACGGCGCCTGGACCGAACAGGGAGAGCTCTCATCAGACACGAACGCAGCGGGCATGGTCTTGCCCCCCGCGCGCTACCGTCTTCACGCTGGACCTGACCTCGCAGAAGAGCTCTTGGCAGAGCTACGAGCCGAGCGCGGTGAGACTGCTCTCGTGCTCCTCAGTGAGGACGAAGACGCAACGCGCTTCGCGAGCGATCTGACTCGCGCCAAAGAATCACCATTGCCTCCCCTCTTCGGCTGTCGAGCCCAGGGGCGCATCGCCGCCGTCTCCGAGGGGCGCGTCCTCCGCCCTGACGCCCTTGCCCTCGTATTTCCTCGCCATTTTCCGGTGCGCGTGGCCTCCTCGACGGCCTGCCGACTCATCTCCCCGATCGTCCGGGTCACCCGAGCCGAGGGACGAGCTCTCATGGAGCTCGATGAGATACGAGCTCTCGAAATGCTGCAGCAGATCGCCCTGCGTCCGGAAGAGGCCGACCTTCTCCTGCTCGCGGTCGCCCCCGAGGAGCGAGCGCTCAGCCCCCAGGGCAGGGTCATCATCGCGCGGCCCATCGTCGGAGTCGATCCGGGACGCGGCGCTCTCATCGTCGATCCCGAGCTCCCTGTCGGCGCACGGGTCGCAATCGCCGTGCGGGATCGAGGAGCCGCGCGGAGCGATCTCGACCGCCACCTTCAAACCCTCGGCTCAGCCGCGCGCACGGACGCCCCGCTCTTCGGCTTTTTCTTTGCTTCCGCCGCGCGCCGAAGGCCACCCATCGCCCTCGATAGCGAAGTGCGCAAGGTGGCGCATCGCTTCCCGTCGGTTCCCCTGCTCGGTCTCTCGAGCTCAGCAGAGCTGAGCCCCTTTGACGGGAAGCTCGCCGCGCACACCTACGCGAGCGTGCTCGCGCTCTTCTCCGCGGTGAACTGAGGAAGGTTCACCGCAGGGCAGGAGATCGTTAGCGCATTCTCTGGACTTGCATGCGGCGAGGGATCACGCCGCTCTGCTCGACCATACGCTTGGCTTCCTTCTGCAGAAGCGGGTGGGTCTTGCCTTGCAGGAACGCGCCCAAGAGGCGGATGTCGATCTGGGACATGCTCTTGAGCGTCCGCTTGAGCTCTTTGAGCTTGCCCGCGTGGGCTTCGACGAAGGCCTGAGCCCGAAGCACCTGGGGCTTGAGTTCACCCTGAGCTGCCTCGAGGGCTTCCACGGCGGAGAGCGCGGTGGTCGCCCGCTCGACGTCACCGGTTCGCGCCCAGGCTTCCGCCGCAACGGCCGAGAGCATCGTGCGCGAGCGCGGATCTTGAGACCGCTTGAGATCGATGTTGTCGACGAGCTGGCGCGCCAAGCTGACCTGACCGAGCATCAAGTGGATCATCGCGCGCTGGCCGCGCGCTTCGTCGGCGACCTGTCCGCTGTGCTTCGTGAGATCGAGCTGTTCGAGGGTCTCGAGGGCCTTTTTCGGGTCCTCCTGCATCTCGAGCTGCGCCTTGGCGAAGAGCTTGGCCGGATCGCGGGCAGCCCCTTCACTCAGCTTCTCGAGAGCCGCCTTGCGCTCTTCACTCGAGGTCGCCGAGGCCATGATGCTCGCGACTTCTTTCATCTTGCGGGCGCGGCTGAGGGTCCAGAACAAGACACCTGCCACGGTCACCGTGAGGGCGCCGCCGACACCGATCGCGCTCCAGCGAATCGTGCTCGACTGCGCCATGAGCGCGATGAGCCCGATGACGATCCAGAGGCCGCCCAAAATCAGGCCCACCCGAATCAAGGTGGCGCGCCACGCATCGGGACTGAAGGGGTCGACGGCGGCCGGGCGCTGGGACTGAACGAGGGGTCGAGTGAGTTGTGCGCGCTTTTCCTTGCCGGAGGGCTGATCCTTCCGCTCCTGGGTGCGCTTCAATTTTCGCGTTTCGCGGGCCACGGCCCGTGCCTATAGCTTCGGGCCCCTGCCCCGTCGAGGCCCGATTCTACGAAGCAGGGCTCAGTCGAGCCGGCGCCGGGTCACCCGGGCCAGCTCGACCGCGGACATGCTGTCGGGGCCGGAATCGGGCAGGCACACGTACCGGAAGTGGTTGAAAACACTCTGGACAAGCGAGAGCACCGGCACGGCCAAGAGGGCTCCCCAGAGTCCGAAATAATGCTCCCCGACCAAGAGCGAGAAAACCACCAGGGCCGGGTGGATTTTCGCCGCGGCGCCGATGATCTTCGGGTTCAGGATGTTGGCCTCGATCTGATGGATCAAAATGATCCAGGCCAGGACCCAGAAGGCGGTCGGCAGGCTCTGGGTCAGGCCAATGGCCACGGCAGGGATCGAGCTCAAGATGGCCCCGAACACCGGGATGATGCTGAGCACCCCCGCCAGCAGCGCGAGCACCGGCCAATACTTGAGCCCGAAGAGCCAAAAGCCGAGCGCCGAGAGGACGCCATTGACCACACAGATAGCAAGCTGCCCCCGGACCACGCCGGAGAAACCGCGATCGACCCGGCGGAGCAGCAAATCCCAGTCGCTCCGGTAGCGCGGCGGCACGAGCGCCTGAAAGTAGGCAAAGATCTGACGGCGCGTGTGGGTCAGGTACCCCGCCACCATCAGGACCATGAAGAAGAGCAGGATCGCCCGCGCCGCGCCGCCCACCAGCGCGCGCCCGAACTTCAGGACCTCGATGGCGTTCCGCTCGAGGTAGGTGACAAACCCCTCGAGCCCCTGGGAGACGAGCTCCGCCAAATGGAACCCGCCGGGAGGAACGACCTCGTGCGCCTTGACGCGGAACCTTGTGTCCGAATCGCGCACGACCTCGACGCCTCGACCCACGTCCACGTGCAGTGAGCCATCCGGCGCGGTGCGCACAACGAAGGCCGGCTGATCGGCGCCGTGGGGAGGATGATGGACTTGTGAGCCGAGGTACTCGTTCACCTTCTGATCGACGGCGGGACCGTGACGCTCGGCGAGCTCACGAATCATGCTCGGGGCCTCGCGCGCGAAGCGGAAGGTTTCGGCGTAAATGCGCGGAGAAATCCAGAGCACCGTGAGCACCGTGAGACAAAGCACGACCACGTACGTCGAGGCTACGGCGAGACCTCTCGGGAAGCGGAGCACCCGCTCGACCCAGGCGACGAGAGGATTCAAGACGTAGGCGATTGTGATGGCGAGGGCGAAGGGCAAGAGCACCTCACGCACGCTGAACAAAAGCAGGATCAGAAGCGCCGCCGAGATCAGGAGAAACAAGGCGCGCGGACGAGTCCAGCCTCCCTCGTCCGGCGGCGAGGTGAACAGCAGCGGGTCCGACATCGAGCTTCACTCTAGAACAATCCGCGAAAATGCCACACCAAAGCGCGGGGGAGCGGGCCCTCGCTGACGCTCCGAGCCCCGGAGCCATTTTCGCTCCCACGCCCGAGCTTGCGCCCGATGGCGCGCACCCCGCGCCGAGCCCCCACGGTTCTTTTCAGCGAGGCCCCGCTACCGCCCCAAAAAGAAAGAGGGCGATCCCTTCGGATCGCCCTCCCTCTCGTCGCAAGAGCGACCGAGCGTCAGTTGTTGTCGCTCGACTCGCCGACGTTCAAGCCAGCGAGCTTCGCCTTGAACAGGTCACCGAGCGTCGCACCCTTACCCGTCGATTCGCGCTTCATGACCTGGAGCTGCTCGGCGGCGGGGCTCGCGCCCGGCTGGAGCATGCTCATGGTGAGGCGGCGATCCTGGGTGTCGAGGTTGAGCACCTCGGCCTTGACCTTGTCTCCGGGCTTGAGCGTCGTTCCAGCCGGGATTTCGCCCGAAGGAATGACAGCTTCGATACCGTCTTCGACGCGAACGAACGCGCCGTACTCGGGCACCGAGAGCACGGTGACCTCCTCGACCACGGTGCCGGGCGCAAAGCGCTCGAGCATCGTACCCCAGGGGTCGTCAAAGAGCTGGCGAACACCGAGAGAGACCTTCTTCTCGTCGTGGTTGATCGAGAGGATGATCGCCTCGACGTCGTCGCCCTTCTGGTAGACGTCGCCGGGGTTGTTGATCTTGACGGTCCAGCTGAGGTCCGTCTTGTGGACCATGCCGTCCACGCCCTCTTCGATTCCAACGAACACGCCGTAATCGGTGATGGAGCGGACCTTGCCCGAGATCTTGTCGCCGGGCTTGTAGTTGTCGGTGAAGACGCTCCAGGGATCGGGCTCGAGCTGCTTCATGCCGAGGCTGATGCGCTTCGAAGCCGAGTCGACCTCGAGCACCTGGCAGGCGACCTCTTGACCGATCTCGAGCATCTTCGACGGGTGCTTGACCTTCTTGGTCCAGCTCATCTCCGACACGTGGATGAGGCCTTCGACGCCCGGCTCGAGCTCCACGAAGGCGCCGTAGTCGGTCAGGCTCATGACCTTACCCTCGACCAGCTTGCCCACGGGGTATGCTTCCGCCGCATGGCTCCAGGGATCTTCCTGGGTCTGCTTCATGCCGAGGCTGACGCGCTCGGTCTCGGGGTTGTATTTGAGGACCTTCACGGTGACCTCATCGCCCACGTTGAACACCTCGCTCGGGTGATTGACGCGGCCCCAGGACATGTCCGTGATGTGCAAGAGACCATCGATACCGCCGAGGTCGACGAACGCGCCGTACTCGGTGAGGTTCTTGATGGTGCCCTTGAGGACCTGACCCTCTTGGAGGTTCTCGAGAGTCGCGGCCTTGAGGCTGTCGCGCTCCTTCTCGAGCAGCACGCGACGGGAGAGCACGATGTTACCGCGCTTCTTGTTGAACTTGATGACCTTGAACTCGCTCGAGGTCCCGATCAGCTTGTCGAGGTTACGGATCGGACGCAGATCCACCTGGCTTCCAGGCAAAAATGCCTTCACGCCGCCGCGGATGGTCACAGCCAAACCGCCTTTGACGCGCTGCGTGATGGTGCCTTCGATGATCTCGTCCCGCTCACAAGCAGCGGAGATTTCATCCCAGACCTTCATCTTGTCGGCCTTCTCCTTGGAGAGAGAAATCAGGCCGTCGTCGCTCTCGCGGCTCTCAACGTAAACATCGACCTGGTCGCCGGGCTGAACCCGAACTTCGCCGGTCTCGTCGATGAACTCGCTCTTGGAGAGAACACCCTCCGCTTTTCCGCCGATGTCGACGATGATGAAATCACGGGTGACGCGGATGACGACACCGGTGACGATTTGTCCTTCCCCACCCAGCTCATGTTCTTGAGCTGTTGCGACGGCCGCCTCAAAAAGGGAGGCGAAAGAGTCGGAAGAGGAAGAGGACTGTTGTGTTTGAGTCATGTGGATGGTTTTTTCGTGCCTGGACGAGGGGTAGGAGAAAGCCCCGGAGTCGACAGACCCAAGCACGAGTCAAAAAAGCCCTCGACGCGCCGACCGGGGAGAGCGGGCTAGCGCGCGGAAGGCCTCGGGTCAAACCCGGATTTCGCCTGCACAGCGAGAGAATGGGCGAGGGAGCCGAGCAGCGCATCGAAGCCATCCCGGCCGAGGGTGCCTTCGCTCCGGAGACGGCCGGCCGACCCGGCACCATCGTCGATGAGGAGCCCGAGGGGGCCAGCGCCCGGCTCGGGGGCCGGACCAAGTTTCGAAGGCCAGCTGGCCCCCGGCGAGCCCTGGAGCCGGAAGGGGAAGTCGTCCCGGGTCTCCACCTCGAGGCAGGAGCGCCCGGCGTCCTCGCGCCAGCAGAGGAGCAAGGCGAGTCCTCGCGTGCGCTCGACGGGGCGGGTTCCTTTCCCGCCCCTCGGCTCGTTCGCGGTCAAGAGCAGCACGCCTTCGGGCGCTGAGAAATAAAAGGCTCTGCCCACCTGAACAAACCTCTCGTCCGGCGCCACGTCGACGACAAGGCCCTCCTCCTCGAACATCCGCGCCGTCCCTCGGACGACTCCATCCTGCCGGAACAGGCCCCCGATCGAGACAGTGAATGTGTGGTCCGGACCGAAGGCGAGCGCGAGCTCCCGGGTGTCCACTCCGAGCTCAATCGTCGTCTTGCGCTCAAAATGCTTGAGGCGCGACTCAGGGCCCATGCGCCCCGCTTCCAGGAGCTCGAAGAAGTGCCGACGGAAGGGCTCGTAGACGACCCCCTGTTCGACATCGATCGAGGCGAAGAGCTCCGCGTCCGCGGGCAAAAAAGCCTCCGCCCGCGGCTCGTAGCGAATGAAGCGCACGTAGACGAAATAGCCGAACCCAAACGACAGGATCAGGCTCCCGACGAGGAAGGCGAAAACGGCGCGCGGTGAGACGGCGCTTCTCTCTCGATCCGTCATGATTTCGTGAGTTTGAGCTCCGCCTCGCGCACGATGGCGACCATCTGATCGATGACCTCTTCGAGGGTGAGCTCGGAGGAGTCGACCTCAATCGCATCGTCCGCCTTGCGCAAGGGCGCGAGCGCGCGCGTGGAGTCCCGCCGGTCCCGCTCGGTCACTTCGCTCTCGACCTCCGCGAGCGGAACCTCGCTCCCCCGCTCCCGCAGCTCTCTCTGACGCCGCTCGGCTCGAACGCGCACGCTCGCGGTCAGGAAAAATTTCACCTCGGCGTCGGGATAAATCACCGTCCCGATGTCCCTCCCCTCGAGCACCACGCCGCCCTCGGCGCCGAGCGCCCGCTGCATCGCAAAAAGGGCATCCCGAACGCCCTGGATCTGGGACACCAGGCTCGCCGCACTCCCAACCTGTAAAGTACGGATCTTCGAGCCGAGCCCTTCCCCGAACACGACCACTTCCGATTCCGTTGGGCCCGGAACGAGCCGGAGCGCCCCCGGAGCCGCGAGCTCCTTTGCCACCGCCACGACAGCCTGCGTGTCGCTCAAGTCGATGCCGCGTTCGAGAGCGAGCCAAGCTACCGTCCGATAGAGAGCCCCTGTGTCGACACGCACATAACCGAGCTTGCCCGCGAGGAGGCGCGCTGCGGTGCTCTTGCCGGCGCCGGCCGGTCCGTCAATGGCTACTACGGGTCGCTTTCTCGTCATCGTCGCTCAGTTCTCCGAAGGCCCAACGCGCGCCAGCGCTCCTAACCGCCGAAGCGTCCCTGCGCAACGAGGAAAGACCTCCCCGAGACAAGCCACGTCATCAATGGCGCTCGGTTCGGGACTCGCAGAGCCGAGCAGTGCCCCGAGCAGCGCGAGTCGCCGGTCTCCGCCCGTCGTGACGCGCAAAGGTTTCGCAGAAGAGGGAGCACCGCCGACCAGGATGCCCTGCTCAGTGAGCTGGACGGGCGCCCCAGCCGAGAGCAGGTAAGCCGCGGCGCGCTGAACGACATCTTGGCTCCCGTCGCGCTGACCGCAGACAAGATCAGTGACGAGGGTCGGACGAGCACCGCGCGCGAGCGCTGCGAGGAGCGGGAGCGAAAGGTCAAGCAAGCGCGTGGCCTGCTCTCCCGCCAAGGTGAACCCGCCGCGCAAGGGCCCCCTCGCGCGCAAGGTGATGTCGGCGAAAGGTTCTCCTTGGCGGTCGCCCCGCGCCTGCACCTCGATGTCCGCGCCGAGCACCTTGAGCAGGGTCGGCAGATCAGACGCCGAGCGATTGGTCGAGACCTCACGCACCGTGACAGCTCCCCCGGCCGAAGCGAGCAGCGGCAGGAGCAGCAGATGTCCCGCTACAAACATCGAGCCCACAAACTCATAGGATGAGGGCGCGAGAGCATCTTCGTCCCGCGGCGGATGCACCTCCATCCAAGTCGACTCCGCTTGGATCGGAGCGCGCGCCCGGAACAGCACTCGCTCGAGGTGGTCGGGCGAAAGGACGCCCTCGATGATGCGGCTTTTGCTGCTCGCGCGCAGCGCGAGCAGCAAAAGCGCCTGTTTTTCCCAAGGGAAAAGCCCGGTGAGCTGGAGGTCGAAACCGGGCGGACGCCCTTCGATGGCGGCGAGTTGGACACCAGACCCCTCCGCGGTAGTCACCAGGCGCCCGAGGCCCATCTGCTCGAGGCGCGCGCCGAGCGTGGCCCGGATCGTCTCGTCGCAGAGGATCGTGATCGAACGCGCCCGTCCCGCGAGTAGCCCGAGCGCAAGTCCCGCGACGAGGACTTCTCCGCGCAAGTCGAGACAGAGTCCCTCATCGTAATCCGGGAGAGCCGTCAGCCCGAGGCCCCGCACGAACACGTCGTCCTCGGCCCTGCGCACCTCGACTCCGAGCGCCTCGAGCAGCCGCAAGAACGTCTGAATCTGGGCGCCCGGCTCGCGCACATTCACGCGGCTCTCGCCCCGCGAAAGGACGGCGGCCGCCAGGCGCGCGAGCGCGACCCCTTCATCGGACGGGACAGGGACGCTCCCTTCGAGCGGCCCCGGGGCCGCCGAAACCGTGAGAACTTGCACAGAGCTCATTCGAGACCGATCTTGCCCTCGAGCTCTCCGAGATATCCGACGCCCATGGCCACGGCGCGCCCTTCGAGCTCAGTCGCAAATTGTACAGTCTGTCCTGCGACACTCGACTCGAAGCGGCGGATCGGGCGCGGCACCTTCAGGATCGTGAGCAGCCAGGTGGCGCGCTCGAGGGACGTTACGTTGCTGTCGATGCGGCTCCGCGCGTGCTCGGCGCGCTCTTTGGTGTCGTAGCTGAGCGTTCCGGCGATATTCAGGCCGGGGGACTCGAAGTTTCCGATCAGGCGCGCTCCGCGGATGCCCGCCAAGAAGTCGAGCTCGCTGCGAATGGTCGCGGGGACGGGCTGTGCATCGAGATCGACGCCGAGGTGCGCTCGGCCCCCCGCGGTTTGCAGCATCTTCTCGAACCAATGAGGAAGAGCGCGCGCGACTCGACCTTCTTCGACGCGCTCGAGAATCCGCCGCACGCCAATCTCCGTTCCGACAGCGATCGTGCGGGAGGTGAGGATCGAAAGCGACCACGCCCCGGCGTGGATCACCTCCGCGCCAGCGAACTTCGAGATCGAAATCGGTTCCCCGGAGCTCGTCACCGGATCGGCCGTAATGGCGTCTCGCAGCTTCTGCGCGTCGAAGCGCCCCTTGAGGACCGTCGCCACGTCACCTCGCGCCGAGGCGTAGACCGCAAAATGAGCGGTCTCGACGTCCTTGGCCCAGTCGATGCCCGCGCCGCGCGAAAGAGGAACCCCGCGCTGCGCTCGTTCGAGGATCGCAGGTCCAAACTCGGCTCGAGAGAGGGCCTGGATGTCGACCTGACCCCAAACGAGCGCGCCCGCCGGGAAAAGACCCCAGCTATCGCGGTCAATCGCGACATCGGGCGCTCGCCTTCCCGCGGCCGCGTCGACGATGTGTTCCTGCTGGGAGCCACAGCCCGCGAGCAAGAGCGAAAGGCCGAGCCCGAGACGAGCCAATAGTCGCTTCATCGTGCCACCTTTTCGAGAGCTGCTTCGAGACGATCCGTCTCTCGCGTCAGTCCCACGCTCACTCGAAGGAATGTATCGAGCCCCGGGATCGGCCGCACGATCACCCCCTCCGAAAGGAGAGCGTCATAGAGAGGCAACGCCGGTCGACCGAAATCAGCGAGCACGAAGTTCCCTTGGCTCGGGTAAACCCGGCGCGCAAAACGCCCGAGGAGGCGCTCGAGACGGTCGCGCTCGCGGGCGTTGTGAAGGACCGAATCCTTGAGGTGTGCGAGGTCCTTGAGGGCTCCGATGGCTGCCTCTTGGCTCGGGACGCCGACGTTAAAGGGCGCGCGCAAACGGTGCAGATAGTCGAGAAGACGCGCCGGGCCGATGCCGTAGCCGACGCGCAGCCCAGCCAGACCGTAAGCCTTCGAGAAGGTTCGCAAGACCACGATGTTCGGATGCAGATGGCGGAGGGCGAGACCATCGGGGTAGTCTTCCGCCGTCGCATACTCGAAGTACGCCTCGTCGAGCACGACAACGAGATGCTCGGGCAAGGATGATAAAAAGCCCGTGAGCGCCTCTCGAGAGACGTAAGTGCCCGTGGGGTTATTCGGGTTATCGATGATGATGAGTCGCGTCGTGTCCCGGACTGCTTCGCGCATCTTGCCGAGATCGTGCACGAGGTCGTCGGTGGTCGGGACCGCGGTGAACTCGACGTTGTGAGCGGTCGCGATCACCGGATACATGCTGAAAGCCGGGCGCCCGAAGACGATATGGTGTCCGGGCGTCGTGAAGGTCCGCACCAAGAGCTCGAGGATCTCGTTCGAGCCGTTGCCGTGGATGACCTCCTCCAGGGACACCCCGTGAAACTCAGCGATGGCCTCTCTGAGGCGATGACCGGAGCCGTCGGGATATCGATGAGTGGAGCCGAGGGCCTGCACGGCGGCCAGGATGGCGCGCGGGCTCGGTCCAAAGGGGTTCTCGTTCGATGCGAGCTTCACGATATCCGTGAGGCCCCGCTCCCGTGCGAGCTCTTCGATCGGCTTGCCCCCTTGGTAAGGACGGAGTCCCTCGATACCGGGCGTGACGAGTGTTTCGGTCATGGGCGGCCGGGAGCCTACACGGATGAGCGGCCGCGTGTCCCTGGGGAAAATGGGGTTGAGCGGACGGGACCTCCGTCCCCGCGGCCCCGATGCTCTTTCGATGCCCCTCGGGCCCAGACAGTCAAAATGACGAGGAAAAGCCCCGACTCCGCGCCGCTTCGCCCCCGAGGTCCGAGCTCCGGCGCATTTGCCCGAGGAGCAAAGCGGCTAGCGCAGGGCAGACTCGTTCCACTATGGTCGTCGGCCATGTCTCTCGTCCGGGCAGCTCGCCCCTCCGCTATCGGATCCGCTCTTGTCATTTCGCTCCTCGCTCTCGCCTGCAAGCAGGAGAACAAGGCGGACCCCGCCGCCCAGAAGGAGCAAGCGGCCGAAGCTCCGCCCCAAGCGGAGAAAGAAGCCCCGCCCGCCGAGCCTGCCGCTCCTCCCGCGGGCGATCCTCCGTCCGTCACGGCCGCAGTCACCATCGTGAGTCCCGGCGAAGATCCGAAGGTCCTTCGGTACGCGTTCCAAAAAGACCAGAAGAAGAAGTTCCACCTCAAGCTCACGGTCCAGCCGAAGATCACTGTCTCGGGCCAGAAGATGCCCGAGGCGCCGAAGACGGCCTTCGAAGTGACCGGAACCAATACGACGGAGGAGGTCCTGCCCGATGGTACCGCCCGGCGCGTCGCCTCCTTTGAGAAGTTCACCCCCGGCACGGCAGGTCTGCCGGAGGCGGCGAAAGCCCAGCTGAAGAGTACGTTCAGCGCCCTGGAGGGCCTGAAGATCCAAGAGCTCCTCACGCCGCGCGGCGAGCTTCGGGGCGTCCAGATCGTCGAGCTCGCCGCTCAGAACCCCGGCATCTATCAGCTCCTCGAGAATCTCCAGGACGGCCTGTCGAACGCCGTGCTCCCACTGCCCGAAGGTCCTGTCGGAAAAGGCGGCGAATGGACCGCAAGCCAGAACACCCGCACCGCCGGCATGGAGATCTCTCAGACCACGCGCTTCAAGATCCGCGACATCAAGGGCGACAAGATCATGGTGGACGTCACCTTCGAGCAGCTCGGCACCCCGAGCAAACTCGAAGCCGCCGGCATGCCTCCCGGCGCGAGCGTGGAGCTCGTGAGCTTAAAGGGAGAAGGAAAAGGCAAAGCCGAGGTGAACATGAAGACCCTCGACATGAGCTCGGACGTCTCCCTCACGATGGACGTGCACACCCGCACCCAGGCCCCCGGCGCGCCCGGGCCCGTCGAATCACAGACCCATAACGACCTGTCCGTCGTGGTCAAGCTGACCGATTAAGACTCTCTCGCTTGCACCGCCGTGCCACGTCGCAGTGTTGCACCGTCGTGTTGCATCGTCGTGCCACGTCGCAGTGTTGCACCGTCGTGTTGCATCGTCGTGCCACGTCGCAGTGTTGCACCGCAGCGCTACACCGCATTGTTGCGCCGTCGTCTTGCACCGCAGCGTTGCACGACAGTGCTCGGGGCGGCAGAGCGAGCCCTCTCCGGCAGGGCCGTTATGTTTTGGCTCAGAATCGCCTTTTGCCGCCGCGCACGGACGAAGCCCCCTCGCTGAGCCCAGTTTGACCGCATCAGCGGCAAAAAAAAGAAACCGTGCGGGCCGCGTTCGCGCGTCCCCACGGTTTCGTACCCCTTTTGTCCTCCCACACGAGGAATCGGCCGAAGCCGACCCCACGCGATCCCAGATCACACCGTCGCAGCTTGCAGAACGCCCTTCGCCTCGAGATCGAGGAGAATCAGCGCCAAGTCAGTCCGACGTGCGATCTGAAGCTTTCGGAAGAGCGCCCCGACTTGGTTCGCTACGGTGCGCTCGGCGCTGCCGCGAACCTCGGCGATCTCTCGGTTCGAGAGACCATCACAAACGAGCCAGGCGACGTGGGTCTCGGCGACCGACATGAGGGATTCCACAGCGGGGCGCGAAGGCACCTCGAAGCGAACACTCACGTAGGTATCATCACCTTCGTTCAGCACGGCGAGCTTGTGGTGTCCGTGTTCACCGCGCTCGAGCTCCTTCAAGCAGCGCCACGCCTGAAGCGCGAGGAAACGCGAGTCGACACCGAGCTTCTCGAGCCCGTGCGTTACGTGACCGCACACACATTGCCTGGTTACAGAGAGGCGGCGCGCGATCTCGGAGTCCGTAGCTCCTTCAAAAACAGCGCGCAGAACGACGCGTTCGCGTTCGGTCAGTGACGGAGCACCGAGCGCAAAAAGCACTCGCAACTCAGTTCCCCGACGCTCGACGTCGACGATCCGGATCTGGCTCGTGAGGAGCCCGTCCCGGGTGAAGGGCTCAGGTGCGGCGGCCCGCACGTGAGCAATACGACCGAGAACGGCCTGTGGACGAGCGCGCACCCCTGAATCAGGAGATGTGAACTCGGCGTCTGTCTGTACTGGTACAAGCTTGAGCATTTTCCGTCCAACCTGGGGCCCGCCCCCAAGCACTTCCGACAGAATACCCGCGCGGCTCTCTTAGTCCAGCTAAATAGCCCAGCTCTCCCGAGATCATACCATACGAAACCTCGGAAAACCAACCAAATTTGTCTCAGTCGAGGCAAAATGCCTCAGCGTTTCCGCGAGCATGCGATCACAAATCCCTCTAATTTCCAGGGAATACGCGTAGGGCACGCGAGCTATTGCACCTACACGCGCTCTCGCATTCGCTCGAAAAAAATTCACTTTCTCCCCCGATGAGCCTGCCCAGCACCGCAAATCGGTAGAACCAGTGGCCCAACTTCGGCTGTTCGCCTCTCCCGAACCGCCCACAAGCTCACGCATTCATCATCGCTCCTGCACCTACCGCGTGAAGGAGCTGCGCCGAGAGGCAAGCGACCACCAGTCTTGGCCCAACGTCCGACTAGGGACGCGCTTCCCTCGCAGACCTTTCTCACTAACTATTGGCAAAGCGATCCCGAGCCCCAGCGCCGCGTGCTCGGCTCGTCCTCCTGCCCCCCTGCTGCCGCGAGGGCCCCCCCTTCGAGCGCCTCGCTCCCCCCTTCCCCAACTATCGACCAGACTCCGGAGCGCCCGCGGAGGCGAGGAGGCGGACGCGCTGCGAGGAGGAGGCCGCGCCCAGACTCCCGAGCGCCCGCGGGGGCTAAGGGGGGGACGCGCTGCGAGGAGTGGGCAGCGCCCAGACTCCCCGGAGGCTAGCCTTTTCGGAGGACCCACCATGCCACCATGGAGTGTGAAGAGCCGGCCCACGCGGGTGCCCCCACTGGCTCTCCGGCGCCCCGGAGGGGGCCCCGGAGGGGGAGACGGCCTCACTCGCCGGGCCCCTGAGGAGGGAAGTGCCGGCGGGGGCATGCGTCCCGCTTCTTCGCGGGGGAGGACCTCGGAGTGGGCGCAGACAGGCTCGAACTGCCGACCCCAGCCTTGTAAGGGCCGTGCTCTACCAACTGAGCTATGCGCCCGAGGGGGGGGCCGAGCTTTTAACCTCAAGGGTCCAAGCGAGCAAGCCCTGTCCGCTGCGCCCCCGAAGAGTTCTCGGGCTCGTTCCCGATTTCGAAGCCAGGGCTTTCAGGTCACCTGGGGCGGAGCTTCGTCGGCGCCCGGATGAGGAACGAAGGGCGCGCGGACCGGCTCCTCGGCCGCTCCGCCCTCTTCTCCGGAGAGCTCACGATACTCGACGACATTGAGCGGCGGCTCGAGGTTCACGTTCGAGTCCTCGGTGCGCAGCGCCTCCGCAAGGACCTCATCCATGTGCGAGACGAGCACGATGCGGAGTCCAGCTTTGACCTGCGCCGGGATCTCGACGAGGTCCTTCTCGTTGTCCTTGGGCACGAGGACCGTCTTGATGCCGTTGCGGAGCGCGGCCATGAGCTTCTCCTTGAGCCCACCGATCGGCATGACGCGCCCGCGCAGGGTGATCTCGCCGGTCATCGCGATGTCATGACGCACAGGGATCTGAGTCAGAGCGCTCGCGATGCTCGTGGCCATTGTGACGCCCGCGCTCGGACCATCTTTGCGCACGAACTCGGGGAAATGGACGTGGATGTCTTTGGTTTCGTAGAAGGTCGGATCGAGCTTCAAGACAGCGGCGCGACTGCGGATGTAGCTGACCGCCGCCTGAGCGCTCTCTTCCATTCCCTTCTCGAGCAGCCCGGTGACGACCAGCTTGCCTTTCCCGGGCAGCACGGTGACCTCACAATCGAGCAAGTCCCCGCCGTAGTCCGAGACGCTCAGACCGTGAGTGAGACCGATCTGGTCCGGTTCATCCGCCTTGGCGGGACGGAACCTCGGCGGGCCGAGCAGCTCTCGGACCTGCTCGACGTCGAGGACCCGGGGCCCGGACGGTGCGGCGCTGCCCTGTTCGGCGCCTTCAGACGAAGCTTCAGCTGCCCCGCCTTTCTTGACGACGTCCAGGGCTACCTTGCGGAGCAGAGAGCTCAGCTGGCGGTCGAGCGAACGAACGCCGGCTTCCTTCGTGTAGCGATGAATGAGCTCGTCGAGGGCCGGATCGGTGATCTCGACAGACTCCGGTCCAAGGCCACACTCGACCAAGTTGCGCGGAACGAGGTACTTGCGCGCGATCGCGAGCTTCTCGATGTCCGTGTAACTCGAGATCTCGATGATCTCCATGCGGTCACGCAGCGGGATCGGGATCCCCGAGAGCGTGTTCGCCGTGGTGATGAACATGACCTCGGAGAGGTCGTAGTCGAGATCGAGATAATGATCGTTGAAGTTGTGGTTCTGTTCGGGGTCGAGCACCTCGAGCAGCGCCGAAGCAGGATCACCTCGGAAGTCCGAGCTCATCTTGTCGACCTCGTCGAGCAGGAGCACCGGATTCTGCTTGCCGACCTTCTTCAGGCTCTGGATCAGCTTGCCGGGGAGCGCGCCGATATAGGTCCGGCGATGCCCGCGGATCTCAGCTTCGTCGCGCACGCCGCCGAGCGAGAGGCGCACGAACTCGCGTCCGGTCGCCTTGGCGATGCTGCGCGCGATACTCGTCTTCCCGACGCCGGGCGGACCCACAAAACACAAGATCGGGCTCTTGAGCTTCTTGGTGAGGCACTGGACCGCCAGATACTCGATGATGCGCGCCTTGGGCTTCTCGAGACCGAAGTGTTCCGCGGAGAGGATCTTCTCCGCCTCCACGATATCAAATCGCTCCTCACTCCGCTCGCCCCAAGGTAGCCCGAGGATCCAGTCGATATAGTTGCGCACGACGGTCGCCTCGGCGCTCGTCGGGTGCATCATCTTGAGCTTCTTGAGCTCTTTTTCGACGCGCCCCTTGGCCTCGGCGCTGAGCGCCTTTTGCGCGAGCTGAGCTTCGATCTCGGCGAGCTCCGCCCGGAACTCGTCGCGTTCACCGCCGAGCTCCTTCTGGATCGCCTGCATCTGCTCATTCAGGTAGTACTCCTTCTGAGTACGCTCCATCTGCTTCTTCACGCGCGAGCGGATCTTCTTCTCCACTTGGAGGATCTCGATCTCGCCCTGCATGAGCTGATAGACGCGCTCGAGGCGCTCAGCGACGTTCGTGTTCGAGAGCAGCTCGTAGCGATCGGAGAGCTTGATGGTCGGGAGGTTCGCGGCGATGGTGTCGCTGAGCTTCGACGGATCGTCGATGTTCTGGATGCCGCTGACGACCTCCGGCTGGATCTTCTTGTTCAGCTTGACGTAGACCTCGAAGGTCGCCTGAACGCTGCGCAAGAGCGCCTCGATTTCGACGCCACTCGTCGGCGTGTCGACGAGCGGCTGGGCCTCGACGAGGAAAAAGCCGCGGGTCGCCGCGTAGCGCTTCAGCTTCGCGCGCCTGCGCCCCTCGACGAGCATCTTGACGGTCCCGTCGGCCAAGCGAAGGAGCTGGACGATGGCCCCGATGGTCCCGACTTCGTAGATGTCCTCGGGGCTCGGGTCGTTGGTCCGGGCGTTCTTCTGAGCGACGAGGAAGATCTCCTTGTTCCGCGCCATCGCCTCGTCGAGCGCGGCGATGCTCTTGTCGCGCCCGACGAAGAGCTGCGACACCATGTGGGGGAAGACGACGATGTCTCGGAGCGGGAGCGCGGGGATGAGGAGCGGAGCGCCTTCCGGCGCATCACCTTTTACAAACATGACGGGGGACCTTCGACGACCGAGGCAGAACCAAAGGAGCTCGGCCTTTTTTGACTCGAGAGCGCCGGGGCCGAAAGGCTCGGTTTAGCCAACCCCGGCTTCTTTCTCGTAAACGATGAGCGGCGATTCGCCCTTGGTGATCGCTTCTTCGTTCACGACGACCTCTTTGATCCCCGACTTGGAGGGGACCTCGTACATCACGTCGAGCATCGCCTCTTCGAGGATCGCGCGTAGACCGCGCGCGCCGCTCTCGCGTTCGAGAGCTCGGATCGCCACGGCGCGCAGCGCGCCCTTGGTGAACTTGAGCTTGACGCCATCCATCTCAAACAGCTTCTGGAACTGCTTGACGAGGCTGTTCTTGGGCGTGGTGAGGATGTCGATGAGAGCTTCTTCGCTGAGCTCTTCGAGGGTCGCGATCACCGGAAGGCGACCGACGAACTCTGGAATCAGACCAAACTTCAGGAGATCTTCCGGCTGGACCTGAGCGAACAGCTCACCGAGCTTGAAGTCGCGCTTGCTCTTCACATCGGCGCCGAAGCCGAGCCGCGACTGACCGAGGCGGCGCGAGATGACCTGATCGAGCCCCACAAACGCACCACCACAGATGAAGAGGATGTTGCTGGTGTCGACCTGGAGGAAGTCTTGCTGCGGATGCTTGCGGCCGCCCTTGGGGGGAACGTTCGCGACAGTTCCTTCGATGATCTTGAGCAGGGCTTGCTGCACGCCTTCGCCGGAGACGTCGCGCGTGATCGAGGGGTTGTCGCTCTTGCGGCTGACCTTATCGATTTCATCGATGTAGACGATGCCGCGCTGGGCGCGCTCCACGTCGTGATCAGCGTTCTGCAGAAGCTGAACGATAATATTTTCAACGTCTTCGCCGACGTAACCCGCTTCGGTGAGCGTGGTGGCGTCTGCGATGGCGAAGGGGACCTTGATGATCTTGGCCAGCGTCTGGGCCAGGAGGGTCTTCCCGGAGCCGGTCGGACCGAGCAGGAGGATGTTGCTCTTGCCGAGCTCAACGTCATCGGAGCCCAGCTTCGAGTCGATGCGCTTGTAGTGATTGTGGACGGCGACCGCGAGCACCTTCTTGGCGCGCTCCTGGCCGACGACGTAGTCGTCCAAAATCGCCTTGATTTCTGCGGGCTTCGGCAGGGGCTCCGAGCCACCGCTCGGCTCCTCTTTCTCTACCTCTTCCGCGATGATGTCGTTGCAGAGAGCGATGCACTCGTCGCAGATGTAGACCGTGGGCCCAGCGATGAGCTTCTTCACCTCCTTCTGGGATTTTCCGCAGAAAGAGCAGCTCAGGTTTCCGTTTGAGTCTTCGCGACGTCGATCCAAGTGAGCACCTTATTCCGAAAGGGGGGGCCGAACAGCATCGCCCAGGTAGAGTTACGTCCGGCCTGGTCGAAGCCTAACCCGGGAGCAACCGAGTCGGCTAGGAAAGGGTAGGATTCGGGCGGCCTCCCTGCAACCCATGGTCACCCGGAGGCCGCCGACAAACTCCCCTTTCAGGTCGTGGTGGGGCGGGAGCTCCTCTCGAAAATCTCGTCAATGAGGCCGTATTCCTTGGCTTCCGCGGCCCCGAGATAGAAATCGCGCTCGATATCGGCGGCGATTTGGTCGCGATTTTTGCCGGTGGCGTCGACGAGGATGTCGATGACGACCTCCTTCATCTTGCGGATTTCCCGGGCCTGAATCTCGATGTCGGTGGCCTGACCACGAGCGCCGCCGAGGGGCTGGTGGATCATGATCCGAGAGTGCGGCAGGGCGTAGCGGCGCCCCTTTTCTCCTGCGCAGAGCAGGAGCGCACCCATACTGGCGGCCTGACCAATGCAGATCGTCGAGACGGCCGAGCGGACGTAGTTCATGGTGTCGAAGATGGCGAGGCCAGCGGTCACCACGCCGCCGGGCGAGTTGACGTAGAGCTGGATGTCCTTGTCGGGATCTTCGCTCTCGAGGAAGAGGAACTGCGCGATGATGATGTTGGCGACGTCATCGTCGACGCCGCTACCGAGGAACACGATGCGGTCCTTGAGAAGACGGCTGAAGATGTCCCAGGTGCGCTCGCCCCGGTGGGTCGTCTCGACGACGTGGGGATAGATGACCCCGGCGGTCACGCGGTCGTGCTTCTGTGACTCGATCTCGAGAGAATGCTTACGGCTCTCGAGGAGCTCGAGGGCCTGGGCGCGGGTTTGCGGACGATGATGCATTGGTTCTCCTTGTGGCGCTCGGACGATAGCGACAGCCCGAGTGGACCCGGGTCCTCCGGGTCCTCGCTTCGAAGTAGAACCTTACGCGAGTCGGGCCGCTCGGGACAACTGACGAAGCAACAAAGGCCTTCCCGAAACCACCCAGGATTTCGAAAAGGCCTTCGTCTTTTTGTCGGGGACCGGACTTCCCGGCCGGCGGTCACTCGTCGGTGATCTGAGCCTTGGACTCGATCAGGTCGAGGACCTTATTCTCGAGGATCATCCCGACCAGCATCTCGCGCTTCTTCGGGTCGCTGTACTCGGCGCGGACCTTAGCGATGTTCTTCCCGGTCTGCTCGGCGAGCTCCTTGAGGCCCTCCTCGATCTGCTCGTTGTTGATCTGGATGCCTTCCTTCTTGGCGATCTCGGCCATTACGAGCCCAGCTCTGACCTTGACCTCGCTCTCCTCCATGACCTTCTTGCGAAGTTCCTCGCCGAGGCCACGAGCGGGGGCGCCCTGTGAGATCGCGCGGTAGAGGATCTCGCGCTCGCTCACGCGCGCCTGCTGCTCGACGAGGCTCGGGGGCACGGGGATCGGATTGGCCTCGACGAGAGCCTGGACCAAGCGCTCAGCGAGGACCGTGTCGGCCTGCTCCTTGAGCTGATTTGTGAGCTGCTTCTCGATGTCAGCGCGGAGCTCCTCGAGGCTATTGAAATCGCCGAGGTCCTTCGCGAGCTCGTCGTCGAGCGGCGGCAGGACGCGCTCTTTGATCTCCTTCACGTCGACCACAAACTCGGCCTTCTTGCCGGCGAGCGCGGGGCTCGGATGACTCTCGGGCATATCGACGAAGGCGCTGACCTTCGAGCCAACCTTGGCTCCGAGCAGGCTCTTCTCGATCTCGGGGAAGACCTGGCCCGCGCTGAGCTCGATGGCGAGCCCCACGGTGCCAGCGCCGGGGACGATCTCACCGTCGACCTTCACCTCGATATCGCAGGTGACGACGTCTTTGTCCTGAACCGGACGCGCCTTCTTGGGCGTCTCGAGGGTCGAGTTCGCGCGGCGCAGAGCCTCGAGCTCCTGCTCAATCTGTTCCTTCGTCGGCTCAGCCTTCGGGCGCGTTGCCTTGAGACCTTCGTAGACCACCGACTCGATCGCCGGGAGCACCTCAACGGTAGCCTTATAGGAGAACGCCTCACCGGTCTTGAGCGGCTGGGGCTCAACGGTCGGCTGGGCTACCGGGAACATCTGCTGCTCAGCGGCGGCCTTCGGGAAGGTCTCGTCCACCAAACGCTGCATCACGTCGACGGAGAGGCGCGGTCCGAGGAGCCGCTCGAGCACCGCACGCGGCGCCTTGCCGGGACGGAAGCCCTTGATTCGGGCCGACTTCGAGGCGCGCACGAACGCTTGCTCGTACTCCTTCGTGACGCGATCGGCGTCGATTTCTACGTTGAGCTCCACGAGAACGGGGCTGAGCTTCTGAACGGTCGTCTGCATGTGTCTGTACTCTCGCGCCTCGGCCCGACTTGGGGGGCCGACTTGATCCCGAGTGGCCTCACCGAGGGGCACCTCCCATCGCACGGGACACTAGCGGACGCAAGGGAGATCCAGCGCTACGGAAAGGCCCAAATCAGCTCGGGGCGAGCCGGCTTTCGCCGAACCCGCCCCGGTCCACTCACCTCCACGATTCCGTGGTGTCTGATGAGCGATTCAGTCGAAGTCGTAGCCGTCGGACTCCGCTTCCTGGAGCGCGGCCTCAAAAGGGTCCAAGTCGAAATCAAGCTCGCGGCGCTGGCCATCGAAGTCGAGCTCATCGATGCTGAAACCAGCGCCCATGCCGGGACGAAGGGCCTCACGTTGAAAGTCGGCGTAACTCTTGTAGCCTCGAGGGTTTTGCATTCGTCGTGTTTTTCCGTTGTCTTGTGGGCGAGCCCTGCCCCGGACTCCGCGCCTTTCCATTTCATAAGTAAGTCAATGTAACCATCCGGGTTACCTTGTCCTACATGTAGGTAGAGTAATGGAGCCGCCTCACGCCCTCCAAGAATTCGGCGCGCTTCCCCTTCACTTCGATAGGAGCTTCACGGAGCCTTCTCGAAGCGCGTCCCCTGGTCCGCAGCGGGTCGCATTCTGCGGCCTTCTGTGACTATGGTGCGCCTCCTGGTTATGACCCACGGGCCTACCATCCTCGCCATCGCCAATCAGAAGGGCGGTGTTGGAAAGACGACCACCGCAGTGAACCTGGCCGCCAGCTTGGCTGCTCTGGAGAAGCGGACATTGCTCGTCGACATGGACCCTCAGGCCAACGCTTCGAGTGGTGTCGGCATCCCTCCGCGCTCCGCGCGCCGGACCATCTATGATGCCCTGCTCGGCGAGCCGCTCAGTGAGGTCATCGCCGACACGAAGATCCACACGCTCAAGGTCGCGCCCGCAAGTCAGGACCTGACCGCCGTCGAATACGAGCTCTTCGATGAGAACCGAGGAAGCCACCTGCGCCACGTGTTGACAAGCGAAGCGGCGCAGGACTTCGACTATATCATCATCGACTCGCCCCCTTCCCTCGGCGTCCTCACGCTGAACGTGCTCGGCGCGGCGCACCGCGTGATCATCCCGCTGCAGCCCGAGTACTACGCCCTCGAAGGCATTACGTACCTGATGGCGACCATCGATCGCGTCCGGGCTGGCCTGAACCCGGATCTCGGCGTCGAAGGCATCGTTCTGACCATGTGGGACGGGCGCAATCGCCTCGCCCACGAAGTCGCCGATCAAGTCCGGGGGCACTTTCGCGTCTTCGAGACGGTCATCCCGCGCAACGTGCGCCTGAGTGAGGCCCCGTCCCATGGCCTGCCCGTCTTGCTCTACGACGTGCAGAGCAAAGGCGCTCAGGGGTATCTCACACTCGCCAAAGAGCTCGTGTACGGCCCTGAAGCTGTGCCGCACCATAGTGCTGAACAAGGAGCTGAGACCTAAATGAGCACGAAACCGAGAGGCCTCGGGCGCGGCCTGGACGCGCTCTTGCCGGTAGCCCCCCCGCCCGCTCCGACCGCTACCCGCGGTCCCGCTGAGGCCCGCGCCTACGAGGGCAACGTCTTTTCGTGTCCCCTCGAGCGCATCATTCCCCAGGTCGGCCAGCCGCGCCAACACTTCGATAACGCTCGGCTCGACGAGCTCGCCGCATCCATCCGCGAGCACGGCCTGCTCGAGCCGCTCGTCGTTCGCCGCAAGGGCAATGACCAGTTTGAGCTGATCGCCGGTGAACGCCGCTGGCGCGCCTGCCAGCGCGCCGGGCTCAAAGAGGCCCTCGTCGTCGTCCACGAGGTCTCCGGGAAAAACGCCTTCGAGCTCGCCATCATCGAGAACGTTCAGCGCGAAGATCTCGATCCGATCGAGCTCGCGGAGGCCCTCGACCGCCTCATCAAAGAGCACGGCTATACCCAGGAGAAGCTCGCCGAGCGCATCGGCAAAGATCGCTCCACGATCGCCAACTCGCTCCGCCTCCTTCGCCTGCCCGAGTCGATCCGCGACAAGGTCGTCTCCGGTGAGCTCAGCGAAGGCCACGGTCGCGCGCTGCTCGGCGTCGAGAGCGACACCAAGATGAAGGAGCTCGCAGATCGAGTTCTCCGCGGCCGCCTCAGCGTACGTCAGACCGAAGACCTGGTGCGTCAGGCCAAAGGCGGCGCGTCCGGAAAGAAGGACGCAAAGGGCGGCAAACAGAAGTCTCCCGGCATCCGCGATCTCGAGAAGCGCCTCGAACAGCGCCTCGGCACCCGCTGCGAAGTCCAGGACAAAGACGGAACCGGCGCCTTGCTCATCAAGTACTCGAGCCTCGACGAGCTCGACCGCATCCTCGAAGTTATCCTCTGAGCTCTTCTTCTTTGGCCCCGGCCCGCCTGCCCGCAAAAAA
>NASX01000038.1 GCA_002085155.1 Sorangiineae bacterium NIC37A_2 | reverse complement strand
ATCGCTGGCGCCGTGTTTGGCCTCGAATTCATCACCCTCGGGCGCATCGAATATCGGGCGCTCGTTCCTGCTCTCGTGGCCTCCGTCGTCGGCGACATGACCACCCGCGCCCTCGGCATCGGTCATACTCTCTACCCGGCGCCGCCCCACATGTCCCTCACGCCGCTCCTGCTCGGAGAGTGGATCCTCTTCGCGGGTCTGGTCGCCATCGTCGCCGCAGCTTTCATCGAGCTGACCCATTTCCTGAAGGCCCGCGGCCAAGCTCTCCTCCCGCGCCTGCCGCTCCGCATGGCCCTCGGTGGACTCATCGTGGTCCTGCTCTGGAAGGTCGTCGGGACGAGCGACTATCTCGGCCTCGGCGTGCCGACCATCGTGCGCGCCTTTGAAGATCCGGAGCTCCCGGTCTTCGCCTTCGCCCTGAAGCTGCTCTTTACGGCCGTCACGCTCGGCGCGGGTTTCCTCGGCGGCGAGGTCACTCCCCTGTTTTTCGTCGGCGCAACCCTCGGCAGCGTGTTCGGCCGTTTCCTTGGGATCCCCCTGGAGCTCTCGGCGGGCGTCGGACTCGCGGCCGTTTTCGCAGCAGCTTCGAATACGCCACTCGCCCTCTCGATCATGGCCGTCGAGCTGCTCGGCGCCTCCGTCTTCCCTCACGTCGCGATCGTGTGCACCATCGCCTACGTGCTCTCTGGTCACCGCAGCATCTATCCGGCCCAGCGACTCTTCTGGGACAAAGGCGGAAAACCTCTGGCGTCCCCCCGCGCGCTCCGCGACAAGCTCCGCGCGAAGCCGTCCTCTCCGCCGAAGGAGCCCCGCCAGTGAATGCGCTGCCTCCTCCCCTCAGCGCATCGTCCTCGCGCCGCCCACGCGCTCTCGCGAGCGCGCTCGCCCTCGCTCTTGCCCTCCCGCTCCTCGGCTGCGCTCGCTCCGCGCCGAAGACGCCTCCGCCGCGCACGATGGCCCTCGCGCGCTCCTGCGCCGGCTCTCCTTCTGTGAGCGCCGCTTCTTCTTCCGCGCGCGCGACGCCGGTGCGGGAAGCGGATCTCCTCGCCGAAGCTGCCTCCGGGCCCGCCTTTACGGACGCCCGCGACCGCGTGGCTCACGCCGCCGGCCTTCAGACGCCGCTCGGCTCACAGGAAGAATCGCCGCTGTTCGTGCTCGCACGCATGCAGCTCCTGAAGAGTGAGATCTCCGCAGCTCATGCTTACTCGGATTGTCTCGGCGACGCCCTCGAAGAGCTCGAACAACACTTGATGAGTCGCCACTCCCGGGACGAGACCGTCCTGACCGCCCTCTCCATCGCCATCGGCGCCGCCGGAGCCATCGCCGCCGGCGCGATTGAGCTCGCGGACCAAGATTCCCCCGGCGAACCCATCGTCGGGATCGCCGCTGGCGCAACCTCCGCCGGCCTCGGAGCGAGCGCGCTCTTCTTGCCGATGCCGACGATCGAGCTCGACCACGAGCCGAACCTCCTCGCCTCCGTTTGGACAGGAGTCGGCGACGATCGCTCCTTTTCGCCCTTCGTCTGGAAGCTCCTCTTCTTGCCGCGGGTCGAAGGTCCCTCTCCCGCCGCCGAGCTCAGGCGCCGCTGGAAGGAGATGTTAGAAAAAGAGGCGGGCGAGGGTCAGCGCTCCTCTGGCCCGAGCGCTCTCGAACAGCTCATCTTCGGCCGCGGCGGCACCTACAGCATCGACGCGCTCCGCCTGCGCGACGCCATGCTCGACCACCTCGAAACCGAGGTCGCCCTCATGAACCAAGATCTCCAAGATCTGCTCGAGGCCTGGACCGAGACCGCCCTGAAAGACGACCCGCGCGCCGACGAGAACCTCGAAATCTCCCCGGGCGACCCGCCGCTGCCGACGATTCCGACCGACGAAACCTCGCCGCCTCCCAAGACGCCCGAGAGCACCGCCGAGACGCCCGAGAGCACCGCCGAGACGCCCGAGAGCACCGCCAAGACGCCCGCCTCGAGCTCAACGTAGCCTTCTATTCGCCCCTTCAGCGATCCTGAGGTCTCCCCTCAGAACAAACAATTGGATGGACGGGGGCCCGAGCGAGCAGTGTCTGGCTCATGAACGAAGCCTTTCCCCGCTCTCACGGAACGCTCTTCGGCCTCGGCCTCACCATGCTGCTCGCCGCCCTCAGCACCAGCATCGTGACGATCGCGCTCCCGAGCCTCGCCCGTGAGCTCTCGGTCTCATTCCACAGCGTCCAGTGGGTCCTCCTGGCCCACCTGCTCACCGTCACGACCTTCATGGTGAGCGCGGGAAAGCTCGGTGATCTTCTCAGTCGGAAGCGCCTCCTCCTCGGCGGCATTTTCCTCTTCTCCGCCGCGGCCCTCCTCGCCTCGCTCGCGCCGAGCTTCCCTTTCCTTCTCGGAGCTCGCGCCCTCCAAGGACTCGGAGCCGCCATCATGATGGCCCAGAGCCTCGCCCTCGTCTCAGTATCCGTCGAAAAAAAGCGCACGGGCCGCGCCCTCGGCCTCCTCGGCTCGATGTCCGCCGTCGGAACAGCCCTCGGGCCCGCTCTCGGTGGCCTCCTCACCGAAGAGCTCGGCGTACGCTCGGTCTTCTGGTCCCAGGTTCCCATCGCTGCGGTCGCCTTCCTCTTCGTGAGTCGTTTTGTAGCAACATCAAGTATCGATGCGAAGCCCGCCGCGTCCTTCGATCGCCTCGGGACCCTCCTGTTGGGTGTCTCCGTCGGGAGCTACGCCCTCGCCATGACCCGGGGCTCCCACGAGTTCCTTCCGACCGCTGTCGGCCTTCTCGCTCTCGCCGCTGTCGCTCTTTTGCTCTTCGTGCGCGTCGAGCTCAAGGCGAAGGCGCCCCTCGTCGACCTCCAAAAGGTCAGAAGCCCCGCGATTGGGCGCGGCCTTGCGACGAGCGCCCTCGTCTCGACGCTGATCATGACGACGCTCGTGGTCGGGCCGTTTTACCTTTCGGGCGCCCTCGGCCTGGGTCCGAGTGCCGTCGGGCTGGTGCTCGCGGTCGGACCGGGCGTCGCCGCGCTCATGGGCTATGCGGCTGGGCGCCTCGTCGATCGCTTTGGCTCGCCTCGGATCACGCGGCTGAGTCTCGGGGCGATGGTGCTCGCTTCGACGGGGCTCGCTTCTGTCTCCCTCGCCTCCTTCTCCTTGGGGCTCGGCGTCGCCGGTTATGTCGCGCCTCTCGCTTTGGTCACTGGAGGCTACGCCCTCTTTCAAACCGCAAACACTACCGGCGTGATGGGCTCGGTGCCCCGGGAAGAGCGCGGAGTCGTCTCGGGTTTACTCAACCTCTCCCGAAACCTCGGCCTCATCACGGGCGCCTCGCTCATGAGCGCTGTCTTCGCCTTCGCCGCCGGAGCGCCCGACGCCGCGCTCGCGGCTCCCGCGGCCATCGCCCGGGCCACGGGAGTTACTTATGCCCTCGGGGCTGGGCTCGCGCTCCTTTCGTTCAGGATCGCCTCCCGCAGCCAAAAACGGCCGCATGAGCGCGACACGCCCCCGGTCGCTCAGAAGGAAGCGCCAGCGCTCTCACGAGCGATCGCGTCGAGCGCGCTGAGGAGCGGCTCCTCGCGACTCTTGCGGTGAGCGAAGAGGACGCGGACCTTGCGCGGCGAGACGGCGAGACGGCGAGAAGGTCGAGCTCACCGCGCGCTTGGGCGCGCAAGGCCGTCGGCTCGTGGAGCAACCCCACGCCCATGCGGCTCTCGAGGAGCGTGCGTGTGAGCCCTTCGCGATCGACGCTGACAACGCGCCGCGGTCGGACGTTGTGCGCGCGGAAGAGTTCTTCTGCCGCCAGAGCACAGCAGGCGCTCGCCTCCGGATAGATCCAAGGAAATGCCGCGAGCCCTTCCCAGTCGACGGGCATCGGAACCAGGCCCGGCGCTGCCGCGAGGAAGATCTGGAAGCGCTCGACCTCGATCGTGCTGAGCTCCGAGGGCTCTGTTTTCGCTTCGTTGTAGTACCCCAAGTCGAGGGAACCATCGATGATGCGCCTGAAGATCGCGGCGGAGCTCCCGTGTTCGAGGGAAACCTCAACGTCAGGATAACGCTCGGCGACGGCTTTGAGAAGGTAACCGACCGAGGCGCTCCCGACGCTACTACAGGCGCCGAGCCGAAGCCGCCCCGAGAGGCTCCCTTTGATGCGCGTCGCCTCATCGAGCATCTGCTGATGCGCTGTGAGCATCTGCTCAACCTTCACAAGAAGCCGCTCGCCCTCGACCGTCAGCTCCATCCCCCGCGGCACCCGCGAGAAAAGCGTCAGCCCAAGCCCCTCCTCGAGACTCTTGATGTGCGCACTCACCGCCGGCTGACTCAAATGCAGCCGCAGCGACGCCCGCGTGATCGTCCCCTCCCGCGCACCGCCACAAACGTCCTCAGCTGCGCGAGGTCCATGATCCGCCGAGTATGCGCCTGAAAGGGGGCGAAGGTCGATGGGAGCACACGACTCTCCCATGTCCCGTGCCGACCGGGCGAGCGAAGGTTGAGGGGGGGCGCCCTCGAGATCGGCAGGGCCAGGGACGAGCGTCCGCTCCCCCCATGCTCGACATCCCGTGGACCAGTCACAAGCTGCGCAGCAGCGAGGTCAGGACAGCGTGAACCAGCACAAGCGCCGCTGGTCTCTTTTTCGAGCTCAAGCTGACGTGTCTATCTCAGCCTTGGCAAAGCGGTATGCCTCGCCGTGTTCGGGGTGTTCGGGGTAGTCCTGGAACTGATGGCATTCGCTCTTACCTTGTTCGAAAGCGACCGGCCCCTCAAAAACGACCTCCCCGTTGTACTTCAAGCGAATGTCCGCGGAAGAGACGAGTCTGTACCATCGAAAACCGATAGCTCGCTTGTCCTCATCGTATTCCCAGTGCGGAATATTGTCGAAAGTAAACTGCTGGTCTGTCGGGGTGTAGCCGGGGCAGCCTCCCTTCCAGACCCCATCAACGATGGATACAGTGCAAACGAGCGTTTCTGGGTATTCGAAGTCAGAGGGATGATTCTCGAAATCAGCCGAGATGCGAATCTCATAACTATCACCGTCTTCGACAACCAATGGGGCCGAAAAAAGCAATTCGACGTCGTTGCGGTACGGACTCCACTCACAGAAGTTCTCCTTCTCGGTCGGTCCCGGGGGAGGACGAACAAACCAGTTGTCGCCATAGGATGAGTCGGACGGGCGTGGGTCCTGAGCGCAGGACACAAGCAAACCAAGGGCACTAAGAGCAATTGTTATCAGTTTAGGTTTCATATCCTTGCCCTTCAAAAGTCATTGCTATGAAGCTGCATAAACGCCTTCAGGTCCATAGTCTTGCAAGCTCGGTAGCTTCTGTCCCTCTTTGAGTTCCCCGGTCGGATGAAAGGGTTTCGGGGGGTCTTCCGATGCGTCGTCTGATAAGACGCTAGTCCTGCGCCCTATGCGCTCGGTGATGTCCTCGTACAGGATCCCGTCGATCCACTTCTCTTCGGGCTTAGTGGCCTCCGATTTTGAGAGTTGCTGCTCCAGCTCGATGATTCCGGATGTGGAGAGTTGTCCTCCGTCGGAACAAGCAGTAGCTATGGCCCCCACCCCTAAGAACGGTATGATTGAATGATGACTTCATCGTAAGGAAGGCACCTGATCGGGAAATGGGTGAAAGTCAAATACCCCTCCCTTGTGCCAGAAACTACGGGCATAGACCGATCACGAAAAACTGTCTCCCGGGCCAGGTGCCCTCAAAGGGGCCCGAAGACCACGGATTCGACTCCCCCCAAGGTGCTCTCTTGCTGCCCTCACCCTCATTTTACCATCGACCTTCTCGTCCCCAAGCCATTTAAAGCAGGGCAATGCCCTCCTCCGTCTAAGGGAGGCGCTCAAAAGGGCTGGTTGACGTTTCCTTACGAATACCCCGCAGCGCACTCGGACGACGAGCCTTTACGCGAGTTCCGTATTCATCAACGTACCCTTCGAGCGTAGGTACGAGAAACTCTTTACTTCAAATCCGGCACGGGCAGGAGCAAGCCGCCGAACATCAGGTAGGCGATGATGAGAGTGAAGACGACGTTGAAGGCTTGGGCTCCGAGGAATGCGAGAGCGGGGCGGCCGCCTTCGAGTTGTACAAGATCAGAGACGCGAGCTTCGAGGCCGATCGAGACGAAAGCCAGAGCGAACCAGGCCGTGCGGAGAGCGCCGAGCACGGGCGAGACTTGCTTCGTGGTTTCGGGGGAAACCAGGAAGGAGAAGAGGAGCGAGGCGGCGACGAAGCCGAGGACGAACTTCGGGAATCGCTCCCAGATGATGCGCACGCTCGGGCGTTCGACGTCGACGCGCTTGCGTAGGGTCCACCAGATCGCCAGGAAGAAGGCGGCGAGGCCGAGGAGGAGGTTCTGGGAGAACTTCACGATGGTTCCGACTTTCGTCGCGGCGGGACCGACGAGCTCCGCCGCGGCCGCCACGGAAGCCGTTGTATCGAGGGTTCCTCCGAGCCAAGCGCCCGCGACGATCTCGTCGATCCCGAACGCTGTAACGATCCAGGGCATCACGATCAACATCGGGACCGCGCACAAGACGACGATGGTCGTCGTATAAGAGAGCTTCTTGCGGTCCCCTTGCACGGCTCCGCTCGCCGCGATCGCCGCCGAAACGCCGCAGATCGAGACGGCCGTCGATAGGATCGCCGCAAACTCCTCGTCCACACCGAGCTTACGCGCAAACCAGAACGAAAAAGACCAAACGACGAAGACGACCACCAGAGACTGGAGAATTCCCGGAACCCCCGCGCGCACGATCTCGCGCCAGAGCACGGTCGAACCGAGCAGGACGAGGCCGATCTTGATATAAAACTCAGATCGCGCCGCGACGGCGAGCCACCCTGGGATTCGGACAGTGTTGCCGAGCAAGAGACCGAAGCCGAGCGCCCAGATCACGTACTCGAGGCCGTACTGATGGAACGTGGCGTTGCCGGCGAGGATGAGCGCGGCGACAGCGACGACGTAAAGGAGGGGAAAACCGAGCAGCGCGCTCTTGATGCTCTCTCCAAGCGCCCACAGCCCCACAACCGCAACCGGATAGAGCACGAGCCCGACTTGCAGCACCCGGCCCAGGTTCGCTCCTGACAGCACACGCTCCCCGAGCTCCCCGCCCGTCGCCCAGCTGTAACGAGGCAACTCGAACCCGGCGAGGCTCGAGCCCCAAAGGAGCGCCATCGCCACCAAGAGGCCCGCCACGATCACGGCGAGCCAATCTTCCCCTACTCTTGCGCGCGCGGGATTCGCTTCTTCTTCGGCACCACTCATAGCTCAGGCATTTCCTCCCGAAGACCCCCGGCGCCCCGCGAACGAGAGCCGCAGCCGCGCCTAACCGTCGGGCCTTCCGGAGGCGAGTCGACACCGAGACGACAGGTTCGGCAAGGCGAGCGGGCGCCGGGTCCCGCCCTCGCCTCTGCTGCTCCAGCAGTAAAGGGAGAGGCCCTCCGCTACTCGCCCCACCTGGGCGGGAGGGAGATCAGAGCGCCTTCAGGGGGCGTCGCGATGGGGTATCGGGTGCCTGGTTTGTCAAACATCTCGTAGAACCAGGTACCGCTCTCGCGGATGAGGACACCGCTGCCGTCGGGGGCTGGCCACAGGGGGAAGTTGACGTCCCTTTTGTCCGGCGAAGAGGAGGCATGAACGCTCCCCGTGAGACGCGGACTCTTGGGATCGAGGATGTCTTGCACGGCTGTGAAGGCACAGGGGGCGCAGGGAGTTGACCTTTCACGAGGGTCATCGGGCGAGTCCAAGAAGATCGCGCCTCGCCGCCCCATGCCCACGACGACGTCCCCCTTGGGATCCACGGGGGCCCATGCTTCCACGTCATGGCGCAAATCGAGCACCTGCCAGTTCTCGGAAGGCCCGTCTTCAGCCTCGATTCGGCCAATAATCACATTGTCCTCCTCGGTTCGAAGAACGACCGCTCCTGGTGAGGCTAGGTTCACAGCATAAGCCGACCGCAGTCCCTGCTGTGTCGTCTCAAAACGCTCGAAGCTCGCGCCCCCCCCGGGGAGAACACAAAAAATCCAGATCCGGTCCTCGACCACAACAGGCCCACATTCTTCTCCCTTGTCGGGCCCTGACGCGCGCAGCACACCCGGCTCATCGGCGCCCGTCGAGAGGGAAGTGTTTTCCCCCCAACCTCGCACCAGAATCGAACGCCACACGCCGCCGGCTCCTTGAGACCATGCCGCAATCAGAACCAGCGAGGTCTCGGGAATGCGCCTCGCTGCCCGCAGCTGGGGCAGGCAATCTCCTGGGGTTTGGCGCGGCGTGCATCCTGCTTGCGGCGCAGCGCGCATGCTCAAGACGTGACTGTTGTCGGACACGTCGGGGTCGCTGTCCCCTTGATAGACAAGGACAAGACTGTCGCCTTCGCTTGTGGGGAAATACGACAAGACGTCGGCGTTGCGGATCCTGACGGGATCGCGCTTCGGATGGATCCAGTCGTAGGCATCGTCAGAGCGAATCAGGTAGGAGTAGCCACCATCAGCTGGCCACTGTGTCACACCGAGTTGCGAAGCCGGAGTCGTCGTAGAACTTCCAGTGCGCAGGTCGGAGAGGGTCCAGCCGCTGCCCACCGCGATATATCGATCCGCGTCCACCCAGAGCAAAGAAAAGATTCCATCGGAGACAGCTCTCCGGGGCGCGGACCAGTTCTCGGAGGAGAACAAGAAGCCCTCATTCAACGACAGATCCTCGGTCCTGGAGACCACAGTCAGACCCCGACCGTCCAAGCTCCACTCCACCCGCAAGCGACGGTAGCCCATCCCCGGAGCGAAAAGCTCGAACGGGCGAGGATTCTCAGGGTCGTCAAAGCTAACGATCGTCAGGCTGTCGACACCCGCAAATGCGATCGTTCGATGAGAGCCCGCGCCGGGCTCCGGCTCTCTCGAGGACGGCTGCGTGGATGCGTCGCATCCGCCGAGGGCCAAGAGCGGAGCGAAGAGGAGAGAGCGCACCACGCATCGAGGAACCTTGAGCCTCCTACCTGGCCTTCTGGTCCCCAGACGAGCGCGTCCTCCCCCCACCATCTCGGCACAGTACGCCTGCTCAATCGCTCTTCGTCAAGATAGCCCCTTCGTTCTTCGCGAACGAAGGAGAGCCTCATGAATCCCGCGCAGGGGGCTCGGCGTTCGAAGCTCCACGACACGGCACTGAAAGCCCGAAACGAGATTCCTGCTTCTCAGAGGGCCCACAGCCAAGGTAAGCAGGCCTCAAGTGGTTTTGCGCTCGGGAGGATGGATTCGGTTCGCGGCCTTCGCTGCGGCCCTGTTCGTAGGAGCGAACGGCACGCTCGCGGAACCAGCAAGGGCACAAGAGGCTCCATCCGCCCCAGCATTCGAGAAAGGGACGAGCGAAACGGGAGGCCCTTGGCTCAAATGGAGCGCTCCTCCCGAGTGCCCTACGAGGGGCGAGCTCGTGGAACAAATCCAAGCGGCCCTCGGCCGTCCGATCGCCGAGGGGTCTGAGCTGTCCGTCGTCATTGTCGTCGAGCCGACAGAAGGCGGATTTTTGGCCCATGTTGGTATCACAGAGGGAGGCGAGACGAGCGGACGCAGCGTTTCATTTGCGAACTGTGAGGAAGCCGCGAAGTTTTCGGCCCTCGCCGTCGCTCTCGCGCTCGGCAGCCCCGAAGCGCCTTCCACACCTGCCCCTGAACCTACGCGGGAGGCCGCCTCGGCTCCCGGAACTACCCCAGGCGTACAGGGAGCAACTTCACCCCGCCCTGTTGCTCCCGTCGGAGCCGAGATCCCTCGTCCTGATCATGAGGCGAGCGAGCAGGTTTGGTTCGTCGGGGCGATGGCGGAGATTTCCTCAGGACTGCTGCCGAAGGAAGCGTTCGGAGTCGTCTTGATGGCGGGCCGGACCTTCGAGCGAGTGCGTGTCGACGCCCGGGTCAACTTCATCCCGAGCTCCGTCTACGAGCTCGGTTCCGGGGAGAACCCCGTCGCCATGAACTGGGTCGGGGGCGCTCTCGGAGCCTGTCGTGAGACCCGCCTCGGCCCGCTCCGGATAGGCCCCTGCCTGCGAATGCAGGTCGGGGGCCTTCACGGCGAGGAGGAGAGCCCTCCTGCCAGCCGCCCACCCCACGGGGGAACCGGATTCTATTTCGGCCTCACTGCGAATCTGGAGGCCTACCTGGAAATCGGCGCTCGCATCCACCTCTTCGGGGCCATCGGAGGGGCCGTACCTTTGGTCGCCGACCGGTTTATCCTCTCGGACGGGGGCGTGGTCCACAGCCCGAACGCAGGGGGGGCCGCCGCCCTGGGTCTCCTCTACTTTTTTAAAGAAATTTCGGGTTTCGAGACACTCACGATCACGCCGTGATTCCTGCCGCCTCCCCTCCCAAGATCCCGCCCCCGGACCGGAGCGCCCCGACGACTCCCGCGTCCGGGACAGGCCCGATAGGGCGAGGGGTCCCTGACTTCGACGAGGTCTTCCGCGAACACTTCCCGAGGGTCTCAAGGACGCTCCGCTCCCTCGGCGTCAGCGACGCCTTCGTCGAGGACGCGACCCAAGACGTCTTCGTCATCGTCCATAACAAGCTCCCCGAATTCGAGGGGCGCTCGACGCTCGCGACGTGGATCTACGCTGTCACCTTTCGCGTCGCCCAAAACCATAGGCGCAAGCAGCGGCTCCGGATGCATGACCCCCTCTCGGGGGAAGAGCGAGACCTCTCCGCTGATCCTCACGAACGCCTGGTTGGAGAACGGGCGGCCGCCTTCGTGCAGCAGTTCTGTCAAAGCCTGAGCGAGGTCAAGCGAGACGCTTTCGTCCTTTGTGTCGTTGAGAATCGGCCAGTCCAGGAGGTCGCAGAGCTCCTCGGCGTTTCCGTGAACACTTTGTATTCCCGCGTGCGAGCCGCACGCGGCGAGTTCCGCAGCGCGCTTGAGCGCGCAGTCTCAACCCGGAGGGCCTCCCTATGAGCGATCGAGCTACCAGCGAACAGGACCTCGACCAGCTAGAGCGTCTGGTATTGCACAGCGCTCGGCGGGCCGTCGCCCCCGGAACCCCCGATCCTGTGCGCATGCGCGCCGCGATCGAAGCTCGGATCGCCGCGGTCGCCGTAACAGGCCTGCCCGCTATCGACGTGCCTCCGGTTCCCGACCCAAACGTCATCCCCGTGCCCACAGGAGCGGAGCTCACCACCTCTGTCGTGAACCAGAGCGCCTTGACGCAGCCAGCATCGAGCGTCTCGCTCACACCTTGGGTCAGTCTGGCACCGATCAAGGTCATTGGAGTCGCCGTGGCGGTCGCCGGTTCCGTCTGGGTCGGGCCCCGTGTGGTCTCGGAGCTCCGGTCCGAGAGCTCTGCGGTCGAGCTGCCTCGGACAGCCGAACCACCGACGCCAGAGACTGGAGCTGCCCCTGGTCCTACGGAGCGGGACACGAGCGACAGCGAGCAGCCACCTGCCACCAACGTGGAGACTCCCGACTCCCCTATCTCCTCCGATGCGTCGTCAGCCGCCCGGACCGCTGCCGTCCCCGCTCGGAAGACTTCCGTCTCCCGGGAACTCGCAGGCGAAAAGACGACCTCTGCGGAGGCCGAGCCCGCGTCACGCTCAGCGACCATCGGCACCGTTCATCATTCACTCACTCGTGAGCTCGAGCAGCTCCACGCCGCACAAAGAGCGTTGCAAGACGGCGATCCGTCCCGCGCGCTTCGTCTCATCGACACTCTCGAACGCGGAGCCTCTGAAGCCAGTCTTCTGCTCGAGCGCAGGATCATCAAAGTTCTCGCCCTGTGCGGCTTAGGTCGTCAGGCGGAAGCTCAAGCCCTCGTCCCCGAGGACTCCCCCGCCGCGAACGTGTACGCCGCTCGACTCAACAACAGCTGTGTTCGAGGCCCCACGCCCACACGATGAGCTCTTCGCGCACCTCCTCAGGACACAATTCACTCCGAACCAGGCTCCTTGCCGTTACTCTCGCCACGTCCGCTTGCGGCCCGGTTGTTGTCGGCGACCGCCGGGCGAAAGAAGAGGCCTCAGGTGGAAATGTAGCCGCAGGAGGGACCCCGTCCAGCTACTCGGAAGGAACAGGGGGGCGCGCCGTCAATCCCCCGGAGCGTCCCTGCGAGCTGCGCATTCCCGGACAACCCCTCGTCTGGACCGAGCCTCACCTCAGCGAGCACGTCACACATCGGGCAGCAGACCTCAACAATGATCGCCGCCTCGACTGGATCGTCGCCGAACGGAGGAAAATCAGAGCAATTTTCCAGGACACTCGCGGATACTTTGGCGCCCCCATCGAAACTGCGCTCGATCTGCCTCTTCTTACCGACATTCAAGCAACTCGCATCAACAGCGACGGACTGCCGGACCTGGTGGTCTCGAGCTCGGACCCCAATGTTTTCATGGTTCTCATAGGAGACGGCCTCGGCGGGTTCACCGTCCACACAACCTACGAACCCGCGGCGGAGGCCCTCAGAGTCAAACCTGCCGATCTGAACCAAGACAGCCTCACCGATCTCATCATTGTCGGAGAGCGAACGTTTCAAGCTTTCTGGGGAAACGGAGATGGATCCTTCCGCGAAGGAGAAGTTTGGCAAACGGCCCTCGCGGCGCCGAGCGTTGTGGTCGGCGACTGGAACGCCGACGGGCGTCCCGACCTCGCGCTGGGGAGTTCTCGTGGCGGCGTGGAGATTTTCCTCGCGCTCGGGAACGAAGACTTCGAGGCCTCGGCCCAGTTCGATTCGGGACCGGTTTTTCTTGAGACCTTCGGCGACTTCGACGACGACGGCGTCTTAGACCTCGTCATGAGCGACAACGGCGATTCTCAGTCCGTGACCCGAGTCGGCGTGGCGCTGGGGAACGGTGATGGGACATTCAAGGCCTCAGTTTGGGAGGACAGTCCGCCTCCCAGGAAACTCCCCATCGACACCAATCGCGACGGCCTCCTCGACTCCTGGCTTACCCCTCCGCTCCTCCTCAATGACGGATACCCCATCTCCCTCGCGGACTGGAACGGCGACGACGCTCTCGATCTGGCGATCGCCTCGGACGAAAGCGCGTATATTGCCTGGGGCAAGGGTATCTCCTCGGGCGCGAGCGCCGAGAGGGTGACCAACATCCCAGCTCGGCTCGAACGCTTTGCTGTCGCAGATCTGAACGGAGACAGCCTCCCCGACCTCGTCATCCCGACAACAAACAATACCATCATTGTGCGCGACGGCGCGGGAGATGGAACGTTCGACCCTGGCGTCGAATATGAAGTCGGCGCTGAACCCCGGATGGTCGAGGCCCTCGATCTCAACGGAGACTCTCAGCTCGACCTGGTCACGGTGACCGGAACGGCGAGTAGCCCTACCCTAACAACTCTCGTCACCCAGCCGGAGGGAGGGTATCGGCGCATCGAGCACGGGCTCGACTCCGACCCGCTCCGCTTCATCTCGGGCGATCTCGACGGCAACGGCACAGTCGATCTCGGCCTGATCCTCTTCGGCGATCACGAGGAGGTCAGGTTCCAGATCCTGCTCGGCTCCGGCGACGGGACATTCTTCTCGCCGGTTGAGGCGGCGCCGCTCCAAGCCACACAGCACTTTGGCTTCTTTGACGTGGACGGGGACGGGACCCTGGATCTCCATACCTCAGGGCCAAGCGGCCTCTTTGTGCACCTGGGACACGGGGACGGAACCCTCGACGCCCCCGAGCAAGTTTCCGACATGCACGTGGTTTGGGCCGGTGACTTGAACGGCGACAGGTTGCTCGATGCGCTGATCGTCAGCGAGACGGTCTCGGGCCCCTCCGATTCACGCACACCGGGGACCTCGAAGATCGATCTTGCTATAGGACTTCAGCAGGGGTTCTTCGCATCGACAGCGCCTCTCATTTCCGTAAACGGTTATCCGTCGGTTAGGTCTTTCGACCTCGACCGGGATGGCCACCAGGACCTCATCATCAATGAGTTTGTGCTCTTGGGAGACAGTCAACTCGCTTTCAGTTGCAGGGCGACACGCTCATTCCGCAACGCCGAGTTCGCCGACCTGGACGCCAACGGTCTCACGGACGTCATCCGACTCGGCCTCCCTCAGGATCCGAACGTCCTGAGCGTCTACATGGGACGCTGAAGGTTGATTTTCCCCTCTTTCCATCGCTTCCTCGGCAAAGCCAGCGCCGGAAGGACGAGCAAGGTCAGGAAGGTCGCAGTCGAGAGGCCCCCGATGACGACAGTCGCGAGGGGCCTCTGCACTTCAGAGCCGGTCCCATTCGCAAAGGCCATCGGCACGAAGCCGAGCGATGCCACGACGGCCGTCGTCAGAACTGGGCGCAGCCGATCGGAAGCGCCGCGCACGACACACTCGAGAGCGCTCTCTTGCCCCTCGGGCGCGCCCTCGCCGGACGCAGGGGCTGACAAGAGCCCCTGTTCCTCCGCCCGCGCGTAGATGGCTGTGAGGAGCACGACGGCGTTCATGGTCGCGACGCCCATCACCGCGATCAGGCCCACCATCGCCGAAATCGAGAAGGGTAAATCGCGCAAGTAGAGAGCGAAGATGCCCCCGCTGAGCGCGGAGGGAATGTTGAGCAGGACAAGGCCCACTGGACGAAAGCGCGAGAAGACGAGGTTCAAGACCGTCACAATGGCGAGCAAGGTGAGCGGGATGATGATCATGAAGCGCTGCACCGCGGCCTTCAGGTTGTCGTACTGACTCGCCACGGTCACGAAGTAGCCGGGGGGCAAGGAGAGACTGCTCAAGCGGCGCTCGAGCTCGATCGTGAAGGAAGCCAGGTCCCGTCCGCGCACGTTTCCTTCGATGAGGAGGCGCCTTCGTCCTTGCTCGCGGCTCAGCTGAGCTGGGATGTCCTCGACGATCAGGTCCGCGACCTCGCCGAGCCGCGCGTCCCGCCCGGGTCCGAGCGGGATCCGAACTTCACTGAGCGACTCGGGAGAAGGAGCGCTCTCGGGCGAGAGCCGAATCGCCACGTCGAAGCGCCGCCCCTGTTCAAAGAAGGTCCCGACAGTGCGCCCGGAGCGTAGGGCTTCTACGGTCAATTCGAGGCTATCCGGCGTGACGCCAAAACGCGCGGCGCGCACGGGATCAGGGCGCACGGTGAGCAGGGGCAGGCCCTCGGAGGGTTCGATGCGCAGGTCCGTCACGCCGCGCACTTCGGCCGTTTCCTCAAGAACCGCCGCGGCAATCTTGCGCAGCTCACTCAGGTCTTCGCCGAACACACGAATACCAAAATCGCTCTTGATGCCCCCGAGGAGCTCTTGCATACGCATCTCGATCGGCTGCGTGAAACCGAAGCTCGCACCCGGGAGCGCGGCTACCAGGGCCTCTTCCATGCGTCCGATCAGCTCCTCGCGCTTCTGCGCCGAGAATCCGTCCGCCGTGTCCTTGAGCAGCACGAAAACGTCCGATTGCTCAAGACCCATGAGGTCCGTCGCCACGTCGGGGCTTCCGGTTCGCGACACCACCCGGTCGACTTCGGGCAGGGCGAGCAATGTCTGCTCGACCACTGTGGTCCCCGCCTCCGCTTCCGCGAGAGACAGGCTCGGAGGGCGCGTGATCTGGACCACGAGATCTCCCTCCTCGAGCCGGGGCACGAAATCCGCACCGAGCCGCGACGCAGCCGCGGCAGCGAGGCCCGCGAGGAGTACTCCTACGCCGAGCGCGAGCCCTCGCCTCGCGACGAAGAAGCGCAAGAGCGGCCGATAACGCTCCCGAAGCTTCGTCACCCAGCTCGGCTCCGTTGCCGCTGAGGGTCTCAGAACGAGGGAAGCGAGGGCCGGGATCCAGGTGAAGGTCAGAATCAGCGCCGTACCGAGCGCGAAGAGCACCGTCAGCGCCATCGGCCGGAACATTTTTCCCTCGACTCCCTCGAGAAGGAGCACGGGCACGTAGACCACGATGACCAAGAGCAGACCGAACGCCACCGAGCGCCCAAACTTGCGCGCATCGTGGACGAGCGCGTGGCCCGTGCTCACCTTCGTCCGCGCCATCTCTACGAGCGCGCCTTCGACGAGCACAACAGCGCCATCCACGACTAGACCGAAGTCGATCGCCCCCAGGCTCATCAAGTTCCCCGAGACGCCCAACAGGCGCATGAGCGCAAAAGCCCCGAGCATCGCGAGCGGGATCATCGTGGCGACGACGAGCCCCGCTCGAAGGTTCCCGAGGAACAGGAACAAGACCACCGTGACGAAAAGGCCGCCCTCGATGAGCGAACGAAAGACCGTCGCGAGAACGCGATCGACGAAGCGCGCTCGATCGTAGAAGGGTTTGATCTGGACGCCCTCCGGAAGGCGCGTCTCGAGCTCGGAGAGGCGCTGTCGCACGCGCTCGACGACGTCGCGCGCGTTTCCCGCTGCGACCATCTGCACCATCGCGTACTGGGTCGGTCCGCCGCCGTCCGCCGTCGCCGCCGAGAACCTAGGCTTTTTCCCCTCGATCACCCGCGCCACGTCCGAAACGAGCACAGGAGCTCCCTCCGGCGAAGTTCGCACCACCTGGTTCGCGACATCAAGGCGAGTCTTGTATTGCCCATCGAGCCGCAGGAGCACCTGCTCTTCGCCGCGCTCGACCGCGGCCCCGCCGACCGTGTGCCCGCTTCTCTGGAGCGCTCGTTCGACGTCTTCGAGAGTCAAACCGAAGCTGAGCAGGCGATCCGGAGCGACAACGACTTGTATCTCCCGCTCGTCCCCTCCCCAGCTATTCGCTTCGACCACACCGGGTACAAGCAGGAGCTCGGGCACAATCTCCCAGTCGAAGAGAGCTCGGAGTTCCTGGCCCGAGTGTCCAGGCCAGTCGAGAGTGAAATGATAGACCTCGCCGAGTCCCGTGGTCAGCGGCCCCATCTCGGGGCGCTCCGCGGACTCAGCCACAGCATCCCGAGCCGAGGGCAACCTCTCCAGGACGAGCTCCCTGGCTCGTTCGAGGTCGACATCGTCGCTAAAAATCAGGGTCACACCGCTGATCGCCGAGCGGGACACCGAGCGCATCATCGCGAGCTCCGGGAGACCAGCCAAAGCGCGTTCCACCGGACGGGTGACGAGGTTTTCGACTTCGACGGGAGAGAGTCCGGGCGCTCTCGTCAGAACTTGAACCTGGACGCTCGTGATGTCCGGGACAGCGTCCATCGGCAGGCTCAGGTAACTGCGCACGCCGAGCAGCGCCAAGAGCGCCGTGAGCGCGCAGACAAGGAAACGCTGCCGAAGGGAGAACTCGACGATGTGGTGCATCTTCGTTCAGTCGCCCCCGAGGAGGTCTTTCTGAGCTTCTCCCTTGAGCAAGAGAACCCCACGCACGGCGATGCGCGTTCCGGGCGCGACTCCCTCCGAGATAAAAGCCGTATCTCCCACGATGGTCTCGACCACCACCGGCGTCACCACGAATGATCCCGGAGGATCCTCTGCAACAAAGACATGGGGCGCGCCTTCGAGATCGAGAACCGCGTCTTTCGGCGCGCTCGCGAGCGCGACAGAAGGAGCAGCGCCTTCCGTCTGACCGAGAGCGACCTCAATGGGGTCATGAGCGCGCAGCTCCGAACACTCGGACCCGAGCTCCAAGAACACCGTCACAGTCCGACTCGCAGGATCGACCGAGCGAGAGACGGTCGAGACCTGACCAGGACAGCTCAAATTCGTTTGAGGGCGACGGATCGTCACGGTCTCCCCCTCCGAGGGTTTCTGACGAAAGGTGCTCGGAAACAGGACGCGCGCGCGCAATCGATCGCGGGAAACGAGGCGGAAGAGAGCCCGGCCCGGCTCCACGAACCCGCCCAGAGTCGCGCTCCGCTCGACAATTTCTCCCGCAATCGGCGCGAGCAGCGCCACCCGGGACCCAGCTCCCCTCTCCGCTCCCCAAGCACTCAGCCGCGCGCGCACCGCCGCCCGCTGCGCCCTCGCCGCCGCGAGGGCGGCTTCGGTTTCCTCGAGGGCGCTCTGGGAAATGGCGTTTTCCTCGGAGAGCCTTCGCGCGCGCGCAAGACGCTTTTCACTGAGCTCCACTTCCGCATCGAGCTTCAGAAGATCCGCCCGCGCGATCCCGACGTCCGGAGACTCGATCCAAGCGAGTACGTCACCGCGGGCGACAACATCCCCTTCATGTTTCGCGAGTTCCGCGACGCGCCCTCCGACCAGCGCTGCCACGAGCGCCTCTCCGTCCGGACTCGGCACAATCTCGCCAACGGCGCGCGCCCCCGAAGCTCCGCCCGCCCGAGCCACCAAAGCGAGCTCGACGCGCCCGTTTTTCAGGAGGTCCGGGTGCACGCGCACCCTCCGGACTCCGCTGCTTGGCGCCTCGGCGTTCTTCGGGCTAGAGTTTATAGTTTTGTCTCCTTTTTCCTCGGTCGGCGCGGGGCCGCTGCGGCAGGAGAAGGCTGCGAGACAGAGAGCCACGCCGAGGGGAGCTTTGCGGAAGCTCACAGGGAGTACTCCTCGAGCAGAAGGCCGGTGGCCTTGAGGCGTCCGAGGACGGCTCGGTGGACCGCCGCGAGCGCAACAGCGGCGTTTTCTTCGAGGGTCAGGAGCTGTTGACGGTGGAGCGCGACGCGCGAGATGTCGACTTCCCCGAGCTCGTATTTGGCTGTCACGATTTTTACCGCTTGCCGCGCAGCGGGGAGCGCCTCTTTCGAGAGCAACTCGAACAGGACCTGAGCATGGGCTTCTTCGTGGGCGGCGCGATCGCGCTCGACCTTCGCCTTTTGTCGCTGGCCCTTCGCTGCTTGGCTGAGCTTGTCTTGTTCGGCGAGGAGCAGCGCCTCCTGGTAGCGCCCAGGTTTGAAGTCGAAGAGGGGCATGGTGAGGGTTCCGGTCAGGACCTGTTCTCCCGTACCCTCGCGCTGGTACTGCACGCCGACGGAGAGACCCGGAGATTGCTGAGCGCGGGCGAGCTTCGCGCGAGCTCCCGCGAGCGACTCTTCCGCGAGGAGGCGCGCCTCCGTCCAGCGCTCTTCTTCTGCGCGCTTTCCTTCGTTCCATGGGGGAGGCGGCGGCAAGCCTCCGTCGGACTCCACCCGAGCCGCCTCCAGACCGAGCGCCAGCGAGAGGTCCGCGCTGGCCGCAAAATGAGCTCCTTCCGCCTCAAGCAACAGAGCGCGACTGCGAGCCGCCTCCGCTCGCGCCACCGCAAGCTCGAGAGGATCGGCCTGACCGAGTCGCACCCGCGTCTCAGCGAGACGCCGGAGTTTCTCTGCTTCGTCGAGGGAAGCCCTCCTGAGCTCGAGGAGATTGTGCGTGAGCGCGAGGTCAAGCCAAGCGTTCCCCGCCGCCATGGCCGCGGCGATCTTCTCGAGCCGAAGCGACTCCTCCTGCAAACGCAGCTCACCTTTCGCTACTTGTTTCTGGAGCGCCCCTTGCCGCGAGAGCGACAGGGGCTGGGAGATGCCGACGATGAACTCGGGCGCGATGCGGTCATCGAGGAAACGAGGGCCGAGTTGTGCGGAGAGGCTCGGAGGCTGCAGCAGCGTCGGCGCAGCTGTTTGTTCAGCGCGGAGGAGCGAGGCGCGGGGCGCGAGCGCGACAAGGACCTCGGGGCCTCTCTTCACCGCTTCCTGGAGCGCGTCGCGCAGGCTGAGCACCTTGGTGCCGGGACGTCGCTCGGGATGCCTTGCGTGCTCAGCCTCGAGCCGCTCGAACGCACCGCGAGCGAGCTCGGCGGGTCCGGATGCGGCGGGCGCAGGGGCGCGCCGTTCGGCGTCAGCTCGCGCCGTCACCAGTCCGGGCTCGGCGCGCGCGGGAATCGCGACCGCAAGGATCGAATTCGCGAAAAGGAGCGAGGCTCCGAGAGCCCGAGAACGAAGCGAGCGCGCCATCAGGCACAAAGCCTAGCCGGGCGGTCGCCCCCGGGGGGTCCGACAAATGTCGGATGCCCGCTCCGCCCCGGCGTCTTAGAGAGTGAGGTCATCCGGTGATAACCTCAGGGAGCTCGCCGTTTTCCCCGGAAGGCGCCCTTTCGACCCGTGGCACGATCCGCCCCCACCTCTCCCACGCAGTCGAGCCAGCTCGGGCTCCAGATCGCCTTGGGCGCGCTGCTCGGGCTCCTCTATACGATCGTCGACGCCTACCTCGATCGCCAGCTCGGCATCGCCGGGTCCAGCCCCGCGAGCCTGATCGAAGTGATCCATACGGTGATCGACTTCGTCCTGCCGACGCTCACCGGCGCGCTGCTCGCCGTCGCCGCTCACATGTCGCGCCTCAAGGCCCGCATGGCCGAGCTCGAGAAAGAGCGCGTCGAAGATCTCCGAAGTCAGCTGCGCAAGATCGAGCGCGACCAAGCCGTGTGGGTCGTCGCGGCCTCGCTCCTCCACGAGCTGAAAAATCCCCTCCACGCCCTCGGCCTCTTGCTCGACGAAGTGAGCGAGCTCGGTGAGGGCCAAACGGAGGAACGAAAGCGGCTCTTGGACCGCGCCCAAGCCCAGAGCGAGCGCATCTCTCGCGAGCTGAGTCTGCTCCGCTCCTTGCCCTCCGCGCACAACCCGAACCTTCCCTTAGCGGAACTTTCAGACGTCTTCGCCGCCACCCTCCGCGCGCGAGAGAGCCTCGCCTCCGCCCAAGGGATCAGCCTCAGCGTCTCGAAGAACCCGCCTCCTGCCCTCGCGAGTCCCGAGTACCTGCGCATCATCTTGGACAACCTGCTCGACAACGCCTTCGAGGCCCTGCGCGATACGCGGGGAGGCTCCATCACGCTCGACGCGGAGCAGAGCGGAGAAAAGGTCCGCATCCGGCTCGAAGACAGCGGTCCCGGAGTCTCCGAAGAGGTCGCCGAACATCTCTTCGAGCCCCTTTGGTCCAGTAAACCCCATGGTCTCGGGCTCGGTCTCGCCACAGCGCGGGCGCTTGCGCGCTCCATGGGTGGCGATCTCGTCTACCGACGCGGCCCTTGTGTGTCCTATTTCGAGCTCGAGCTCCGGGGAGCTCCATGAGGCGGGCGAAATGAGCGCGCAGAGCGGCGGAACGTCGAAGAACGGAGCGCTCCTCCTCGTCGAGGATGACGACGACGCGCGCGCCTCCCTCGGTCGTTCGTTAACGAAAGCCGGCTACTCGGTCCTCCTGGCCGCGAGCGTCGAAGAAGCCGAAGAAGCGCTCAATGAAGCGAGCTTCGTTCAAGCAGTCGTCACGGACGTCGTGCTCGGGTCAGACGCCGAAGGGGGACTCCGGCTCCTCTCGTCGGTCCGCAGTCGCGGCGTCGGCGCCCCGGTCATCCTCATCACAGCCTTCGCTGCCCTCGACAACGTAAAGCGCGCCCTGAACTCCGGCGCCTCCTTCCTCCTCGAGAAGCCCTTCCGCGCCGCAGAGCTGCTCGAAGTCATCGAGCGGGTGACCGAAGATCGCCCGGGCGTCCTCTACGCCATCGACCGCGCTCTCGCCGAAGCGGGTCTCACCGAAAAAGAGCTCCAAATTGCCCGCTATCTCTTGAAGGGTCTTCGGAGCGCCGAGATCGCTGAACTCGAGCAGAACAGCGACAAGACCGTCCGCCAGCACATCACGAAGATCTACGCCAAGTGTGGCGTCACGAGCCGCGCTGAATTCTTCCACTACGTGTTTGCGAACTGACGCCGGCGGACGCTCAGTCTTGACACTCCCGCCGCGCCACGAAGAGCTCTTGGCCCTTGTCGCCGCTCGACGACAGAAACATCTCGTGGCCATCCGGCGATAGGCGCGCGTCGACTTCTTCGCCCTGTTCGCTCAAGCTCTCTTCGAGAACCGGCTCGCCGAAGGGGGCGCTGATGCGCGATCTCTTCATCGACCAGACGTCAAACTCACCGCGTCGGTCGGAGGTAAAATACAGGGTCAGGCCGTCCGGGGAGAGGGACGGCGAGCGATCTTCCGAGTCGACGCGAGCGGTCGGAACCGGGGCGAGTCCCGAGAAGTTGTAGTTATAGTCTAGGAGGGTCTCCCTCGTCGCCCACCAAATTTCACTCGCCGAAGCATCCGTCTGGCGCGAGGTCGTGAAGAGGATCGTCTTCCGATCGTAGCTCAGCCAGGGTGAGTGTTCGCGGCTCATGGTGTTGAGAGAGTCGATCGGCTTGCGCGCGCCGAAAACTTCCGAGCGATGCTGACGCCAGACGACCCAAAGGTCGCGGGACGAGGGGCCCCCAAATCCTTCGAGCGTGAAGTAGATTTCAAGGCCATCCGCGCTGATAAAAGGCGTGCCCAAGATCGGCGACTGCATCAGATCGACGAGCACCGCCTTTCCAAAAGGCTCACCTCGCGAGGGCCGCTCAGCGATGTAGATCTTCTCGCTGCCTGGGGTACTCGCCGCAAAGGCCAAGAGGAGCCCGTCCGCGGTCACACTCGGCGCATACAGATCCCCCTCCACCGCCAGGCCGCTGATCGGTTCCAGAGATCCAAAGTCTCCCTTGGAACAGGCGCCGGCGATCGTCACGCCTCCCCCGCCCGGGAACGCGCCACCTTGACCGCCGCCCCCGTACCCCGCTGTGCCTCCCCAAGGAGCACCGCCCGAGGTCTTAGCTCCTCCGGATGAGGCGCCACCGGTCGTGGAGCTCGCCCCCGACCCGGTTCCGCCCGAGTTCGCGCGACCTCCCGTGGTCCTTCCCCCTGAGGAGTTCGCGCCGCCGTCCGGCGAATTTCCGCCGCTCGCCGAATCCTCACCGCCCGTGCCCGAGGCCTCGAAGGGCTCGATCCCGAAGTACCCACAGTTCGTAGTCAGACCCGTGACCGAGAGCACCAAGCCCAGGCGAAGCACCACCCGGCGGACCGAGGAGCGGGCTCGGACGCGACTGCTCCGCGCGAGGACCTGGGACGGTTGAGTCATCGGAGAACACCGCTCGGCAAACGCCAGCGCGACCAGGATAGCCCGGGGTCCAAGGACCGCCAATCAACGCGGCCCGGGCCGTGGATTTCCCAGGATTCGCGGATTTTGCGGAGTCTTTACAGAGTTTCAACGGGGTGGGACCCTCTTTCGATTGCGTCCCTTCGCTCACATCCTCAAGGTCTCCGTGGCGCTCGGCTCTTGGGTCGTTCTGCTGTTGATCTTCTGTGGATCGGCGCGGGCGGCGGAGGGTGATTCCCCCGCGCTCTGGACAGCGGAACGAGCGCTCCCCGGTTTTTTCCGAGTTGGACTAGCTCGGAGCCAAGCGCCCGAGGTCGCACTGCGTGCTGGGGTCTCCTACGGATTCATTGACGCCTTCACAGGCCTCTACGGTCCCGGGCATCGTCTCGGCGGCGAAGCCGCTGTCGCTTATGCACCTGTGAAGTGGGGCATGATGGCCCTCGACTTCTCCGGGCGTCTGGATCTGTTCTCCTGGCGCGGAGAAGGAGAAAACGGCACGGGCGAACCTCGACTCACCTTGCGCGGCCTCCTCTGGGAACAAGAGCGCATTGGGCTTGGGCTCCAGGTGGACGCGCGTTTCATCGGCAGCGCCGCCCCTTCGATCGACTTTGAGGCCACAAGTCCTGCGATCGTCGGTCTTTTGCGTGTCACGCCCACAGACAAAAGCGAGCTCGGCGTCGAGCTCGGAGTCCATATTGACCGCTCCGGATACGCCATCGATGTCCCAGAACGCCTGAGCGCAGCGGACCGGGTCACCCTGAGCGCCAGCGCGGGCGCACAGCTCCGCTTCGGACTCGCCTACAGCCAGAGGCTCCCTCCCGAGAAGACCCTCTGGCTCGCCGAGTTCCGGACCGATCTCCTGCTCGACCAGGGAGCCGCCTACCTCGGGCAATCTCCGATGACACTTTCCATCGGCGCTCGCCATCCTCTGCGAGGTGGGCTCGGTCTCGAAGGACGCCTGGAGCTCGGCTTCTCTGCGCGCCCCTCCGAATTCACGAGCGGCGAGTTGATCCCGATCGCTCCTCGGGCAGGTCTTTCGGTGGCGCTCCTTTGGGCCCCGGAGAAAAAACAGCCGCCCGCCCCGAAAGTCCCCCAGCCCGAAGAAGAGCCACCGCCTCCCCCGCCCCCCGCTCAGAAGGAGGAGCCGAAGCCCGTGCTCGTCGAGATCACCGGGCGCGTCATCGACGAATCAGGAGCGGGCATCCCGGACGCCGAGATCCGCATCGCGCTCGGCGAAGAGCAGCTTCCCTCGGTCTGGACCAACGAAGACGGCTCTTTCCGCATCGAGGGCATTGAGGAGAACAAGACTGTCTCTCTCGAGGTGCACTCAACCGGCTTCGACATCGCGAAGAGGACTCACGAAGCGAAAGGCGAGGCCCCCCTCGAGATCCTCCTCTACGAGGCGCTCCCCCGCGGCTTGGTGCGCGGCAGCGTGCGCGACGTCCTCGGCGGCCCTCTCCCCGCCACCATTCAGATCGAACCGGACGGCCCCACGATCGAAGCTGAGCCCGATGGTTCCTTCCAGGTCGAGCTCGCCCCGGGCACCTATCGCATCATCTTCGACCACCCGGGCTTCGGGCGCGAGATGCGCTCGGTGACCGTTATCGAACACGGCGTCGTCATCCTCAATATCGGGCTCGCCCGCTAACCGTCGCCCAGCTGCGAGCGGCCTCGAGCCTCAGCGAACCAGACGCCCCCCCAAGATCAGGAGCGCGTGGGCTCGAAGGACCGCCTCTGCGTGAGCGAGGCGAGCCTCCACGCTCGGAAAGCGCGCGCCCAAGGGGCCGTCGAGGAGAAGCTGCGCGAGACCGTGCACCAGCGACCAATGGAGGGATATCAGAGGATCGCTTTCGACGTGACAGCCGAGGCTCGGACGGATAGCGACAACCATGGCCTCGAGCTCGGAGAAAGCTCCTCCCGCAGCCTCCTCGGCGGCGGGGAACTTTCCGACTTGGACGAGCTCCGGGCGAAACATGAGGCGAAAGTGAGCAGGCCGGCGCAAGGCAAAGGTCACGTAAGCGAGCCCTTGTCCCAAAAGGCGCTCCTCGAGGCAGGAGGCCCCTCGATGGGCGGCGAGCGCCGCCTCGAGTTCCCGAAATCCAATCTCGACAAGAGCCGCGAGGATCGCCTCGCGATCTCCGAAGTGATGATAGGGAGCTTGGTGGCTGAGGCCGGCTCGACGCGCGACCTCCCGCATGCTGAGCGCGGCGAGGCCTTCTGTCTCGAGCAATGCGACTGCGGCGTCGAGAATGCGGGTGCGCGCGTCGGTCTCCATGGCTGGCATCTTTGGGGGATACCTGACACTGTCAAGTGAATGCCGATGGCATTCGCCGCAAGGCTCTCCCGAGCAGGGCCAGCTGCCGAATCCTCACGCGCGAGACTCCGAGCCACAAAGCGACCGGAGCCCCGAGCACTGTGCTCGGAGCTCCGTGAGGTCAAAGGCGGAGCCCTGCGGGCTCCTCATCGCTTCCGAAAGACGAACGTCTCAGAGTCGGCTGAGGAAGTCGTCGATCACGTCGACCGCGAAGCACGGGATACCGTGGTTCGTGTTGCTGTACTGGGGATCGTTGTGATTGCAAAAGTAGGTCGGCTCACCGCAGCCTTCGAACTCCTTGCAGCCCGGATCGATGTTCCCGCCACACTTAGTGCCGACCTTGAGATCGGTGTCGACCTTGGTCTCAGTGCAGCTGTTGCTCGTGCGGTAGGGGACGATGTCCTTGCGACCGTCACAATCGTCAAGACCGTAAGCGCAGCGCTCCTGATCGTTCAGACCGTGGATGACGAGAGCCGGGACGGGGTCCCATTTGTTGCAGTAAACAGAGGAGGCGATCGGCACCACGGCGTCGAAGTCCTTCACGCCTGCGCAGAGGAGCTGCACGATCATCTGAGCACCGGAGCTGTGTCCGAGAGCCGCCACCCGGTTCTCGTCCACGCACCCGTTCTCGAGGACCTGCTGGTAAGCGGTTTCATAGCGGCTCCGATCTTGCTGGAAATTCCAGCCGCTTCCGGAGGCTTGCAGATAGATCATGACGTTCTTCTGACCGACCGCGGTGTTGCCGAAGTGGTTCTCGAGCTGCGTGTTGTTGTTCCCTGCAGCGTGGAAGGCGAAGACTACGGGATAGGGTTTCGAGCCATCGTAGCCCTGAGGATAACCGACCTTGGCGTTCGAGACGGTGAAGGTTTGTTGGCCCTTGCTGCAGCCGGCGCTGGGCTTGACTGGCGGTTTGTCTCCGCCATCGCCACTGCCGCCGGTTCCCGTGTCACTCCCTCCGGATCCGGTACCGCCCGTCGTCGTGGGCGCACCACCATCAGAAGTCGACGCGCCTCCTGCGGCTGAGCCGCCGGCCGAGCTGCCACCGGTCGTCGACCCCCCGGCCGAACTGCCGCCCGCAGAAGCACCGCCGGAAGCTGCGCCGCCGCTCGGCCCACCATTCGGAGCGCCGCCACTCGGGCCGCCGCCACTCGCAACACCGCCCACTCCCGGATCCCCTCCGCCCGATCCTTGTTCTTCTCCGGGCTCGAGACCCTGAGAACAAGCGAGGGCCAAAGGAAGCGCCGAAACGGCGAAAGCGACAAAATAGCGGAAAGGAGAGCGGCGCATAGAAGGCCGGATCGTAGTTCCGTCCTCACTGAACGACAAGCGACAATTTCCCCCCTGTTTTCTGGAAATTTTCTAGCGCTGCGACGCGAGGCGTCGCCTCGAGCGCGAGCCGTCGCCCCCCTCAAGCGCGAGCCGTCGTCCCTCATGCGCAAGCCCTCTTGCGTCTCGCCGTGTTCCCACCGGCCGGCTCGTCCAGCCACCGCCACTTGACAGTGTCAAGCCGCCAAGATAGACACTGTCAAGTCAGGAGACACCACATGCACCACCAGACTCGACTCTTCCTCGGAATCACCCTGCTGACCGTCCCGACCATCGTCTACGGCGGCCTGACCCTGCTCGGCGTCGTCACGGGCGGAAGCGCCGGCCTCCCGGGCCCCTCCTCGCTCACCGCCGCCCAGGCCGCGCTCTACCGAGCCGGCCACGCCCACGCCGGAGTCCTCCTCCTCCTTTCCCTGATCCTGCAGATGGCCCTCGAGCACTCGACATTGTCGCCCGAGTTGCGTCTCGCAGCGCGCATCGCCGCACCAGCAGCCGCCGTGCTCCTGTCCGGAGGATTCTTCGGCCTGGCGCACCTACCCGCCCTGTCGGTGCTCCTCTATCTCGGCGCTCTGCTCGTGATCTTCGCGACCGTCACGACAGGCGTGGGTCTTCTTCGTCAGGCCCCGTAGCGGCGCCGCGAGAGTGGCTCCTTCCTTTTCGCAACCCGATTGCATTCGGGCCCCGAGCGGCGTTCTATGGATGAGACGCCATGGCCCCTGTTCCTTCTGCCCCCCTCGGCTCCATCCGCGCCAGCTACCAAGTCCTCGTTCCCGCTCGCGGCGTTGGCCCCCTTGCCGTCCATGAGTTCGCGGTCCTCGGGTTCATGACGGGCGGCCGCGGAGTTCTCCAGCAGCGCGGGCGACACTCAATGGAAGCAGGTGATGTCTTTGTCATCCCGAGCGGCGAGCGTCACCGCCTCATCGAAGGCCAAAGCCCCGAGGCCTGGGGCATCCGGTTTGCGCCAGCGTGCTTCGGACACGGAGGCCTGGAAGGGCTCCTCACCCCCTTCACCCGCGTCAGTTTCGGCGCCTCCCCGATTTTGCGAATCACGCCCGATCGTCAAGAACCTCTCCATCGGCTCTGCGCTGAGCTGGAGCGCGAGACCACCCGCTCGGGCGCGCGTCACGCGGAGCTCGCGGCCCAGAGCCTCCTGACGCTCATCCTCACCGAGGTCTCCCGCGCGAACTGTAAGGAAATGGGCGCCGCGGCGCAGCTCAGTCCCTCCCTCACCAGTCGCGCGCTTCGCTTCATCGAAGAGAATTGCCTCGAGCCGATCTCGCTCCGTGACGTCGCGAACGCCCTCGAAAGGTCCCCTGCGCACGTCGCGACAACGGTCAAACAGGCCACGGGTAAGACTGTGCTCGAGTGGATCATCTCGGGTCGCCTCACAGAAGCGCGGCGCCGACTTCTCCATACCGATGAGCGAATCGACATCATCGCTGAGCGCGTCGGTTACGCCGACCCGAACCACTTCATCCGTATGTTTCGCCGCGTCCACGGCGTCACTCCGAGCGCCTATCGAGCCCGCGCCCAGGGCAAGGCGAAGGCCCCGGCCGAGCCCCTCGGCCGCTCTTCGAGGAGCTCGAGGCCAATTGCGGAGTCGGCGAGCGCGGCGCGCGCATCTTCGAGCGAAGGCTGAGTTTGACCAGCGGCTGATTCCTCATCGATCCCCCGTATCGGTAGGTAGCGCCCCCTCGCGCAAGAGCTCGGCGGTGACATCTACGTTGAGCACGGCGGAGGCCTGCATCGCGCTTGCAGCTGCGATGATGGCCCCTTGCATACGCGTGGTCAGATCGCCCGCGGCGTAGATGCCCGGACGCGACGTCTCGCGAGTCATGGGATCGACGCGTACGAAGCCACTTTCGTCGAGCTCGAGTCCAAGAGAAGCGACAAGCGAGACCTGCTTTTGTGGCGGGTGCGCGTAGAAGATCTCACAAGGGACACGCGTTCCATCCGCGAGAAGAACCGCTTCGAGCTGCTCATCTTTGCCGACCAGTCGCAGAACGGGACTCTCAAAGATACGTACCCCGGCCCCTCTCAAAGTCGCCACGGCTTCAGCAGGCAGCTCGAACTCCGCCTCCTGAAACACACAGACGTCCCTCGCGAGGCCGCGCAGCTGGAGCACGAAGGGCAAGAAGTGCCCGAGATTTTCCGCCCGCAAGAGGTAACCCCAGGTCCGTTCTTTGACCTCCCAGCCGTGACAATAGGGGCACTGGAAGATCGCGTGCCCCCAGAGCTCCTTGAATCCCTCGATCGGAAGCATCTCATCGACCATTCCAGCGCAGAGGAGGATGCGCCGAGCTCTCAGGGTCTCCTCCCCAGAGGTCAAAGCGAAGCTTCCTTGGCTCCCCGCGATCCGATCGATCTGCACGTCGCGCACCGTCACGTTCGGATAGGCCTCGAGCTCTGCTCGCGCGATCCGCCGAAATTCTTCCGGCGGCGTGCCGTCTCGAGTGACAAAATTGTGAATCTCGACGGCGCGGGCGTTCCTGCGCCGACCCGAGTCGCAAAGAAAAACCCTTCTCCTCATGCGGCCCAGCGCCAGCGCCGCCGAAAGCCCTGCCGGGCCTCCTCCAATGATCGCCACATCGTATGACATCTCTATCTCCTCTCCCGAGCGCGAAGTCCGGTGCGGCAGACCTGCCTCCCGCTTTGCCCGCGCGCTCGGAGTGTCGTACTCGCGCGGCGCCCGAGAGACGAGGGGCACGATTTCGATGAAATCGACGGATCGTTCGGGCCAGCGCGTTTTCCCCACCTCGGGCGCGCGTCTTGGCCTTTTTTTGCGAACTCCGCCGGGGTGGTATGCTGAGAGAAGCGATGCCCGAAACCGACCGCGAACCGAGAGAAGATTGTTCGATTCGCGTACCGTCTCCGCCCACGAGACGGGAACGGGGGGTGCTCTGGGTGGTCCTTTTGACCGCCGTGATGATGGTCATCGAGATCGCCTTTGGATACGCGACAGGCTCAATGGCGCTGCTCGCCGATGGCTGGCACATGGCCACGCACGTCGGGGCGCTCGGCCTCGCCAGCCTGACCTATTGGTTCTCGCGGCGCTTCGCGCTCCATCCCGCTTTCGCTTTTGGCACCGGAAAGGTGCGCGCGCTCGGGGGCTACACGAGCGCGGTAGCGCTCGGCTTCGTCGCCCTCACGATGGCCTTCGAGTCCATCGAGCGGCTCATCTCCCCCGAGGACATCGATTTCGCGAGCTCACTCCCCGTCGCCGTGCTCGGGCTCGTCGTGAACCTCGTGAGCGCCCTGCTCCTGCACAGTCACGATGACGGTCACGACCATGAGCACGGCCATGAGCACGAGTCCCACAGCGAGGGGCATGGCCACGGTCAACATCACGGCCATGGCCACGATCACAATCACCGCGCCGCCCTCCTTCATGTCATCGCTGATGCCTTGACGAGCGTGCTCGCCATCGCAGCGCTCTTGGCCGGGCGTTATTACGGCTGGCTCTGGCTCGATCCCATTACGGGAATCGTCGGCGGCGTGCTGATTGTGGTCTGGGCAGTCAGCCTCGCCCGCCACGCTGCTCTCGAGCTCCTCGACGCGACTTCCATCGCGCCCCTCGAACAAGAGATTCGGCGTTCCCTCGAGCAGGTCGACGACGTGCGCGTCCACGATCTGCACGTCTGGTCCCTCGGCGGAGCGAAGATGAGCTGTATCGCGACGGTCGAGTCAAAGACTCCCCGAGACCCCGAGGTCTACCGAGCTCAGCTCAAGCGCTTCGCCCTCGCTCACCTGACGATTGAAGTGCGGAGCCCCACGGGCAGCCCCGCCGCGAGCTGAACGTGCCCGCGACCTGAGGGCGCCCCGCAGGAAGGCTCCGCGGCGCGTAGGGCCTCGCCCGGTCGAGCGTCCGCGGAAAGGCTCTTTAGAGATAGGTCATCGCTTGTCGGAGAGCCGCTCGGGCGTCGGGGCCGCTTGCGACCTTCTCGTGCGCAACGATCATCCGCACCAGGTCTTCTCGAGACGCGTACCGCTCCAGCTGAGCGCGGACGGCGCTCTTGTCTTTGATGATCGTCCACTTGGTCAATCGGGAGACCCGCGGACCCGGCGCGGAGCCGAGGATCGTCGTGAACAGATAGCCCAGAAAGTCGGTCTTCTTGTCCATATTGAAGATCACGTCGTTGAAGACGAGGGTGAGCCCGTCTCCCGATCGCACCAGCATGACGCCCTCTTTGTCGTCCACGCCCTCGAGACGCTCGAACTGAACGCTCGGGTCGACGCTCGAATACTCATCCATCGTTAGGTCCACGGGCAGAACCTCTTCCACAAGTTTACGCGAACCGCGCGGAGCTATGACCTTCGCTTTCGGATAGCGATCTTTATAGACCTTCGAGTCGAGGCGATGGTACCCGCTCGGGGCGACGAGCAGCGCGGGATCACCGAGACTCTCAAGTTGCTTCATCGAAGCATCATCGAGAGCGATCGGGTTATGGAGGACGAGCTCTCCGCTCTGCAGACGCACGACTACCATGTTCCGCTTCAGAGACATGTTGGGCAAAGAACCCCACACGAACCACAGGTTGTCGGCCAATTGCTCGAGCGAGCCATGCTTTAGGACAGTCCAACTTTCATGAGCCTTCGCCATGAGCGAGTTTTACTCCTGTTTTTGGCCCCAATCGAGACCAGGCCACAGCTGCCTCTTGACCCCTTTTTAGCCCCGAGAGGCGCGTTCTTGGACCCAAGAGGCCCGCGCCCTCATTCGTGAGAAGACACTACGTCCGAGGGACCACCCCAGGCGACCCGGAAGGACGATTTTGTCTCTCACCATCGAATCACCATTTCCCAATTTCACCAAAACCTCGACCGCCCAAGTTATATCGAGGCGGAGACAATGCCAAGCGCTTGATAGCGCGCGTATGCATCCCGAAAGAAGCGCTCCTCAAATCAAGCGATCGGGTAACTTCGCAAGTTGACGGAGCGTGCGAATCTCTCTAACTCGCCCGACGCTCGGGATGCTCGCTCTTCGCGCATCCCATGAGTGCGGTGCTCCATTCGGATCATCGTTCCATCAACTCCAGCGCGTCCGGTTGTCGACTCTTCCCTCGTGGGCAGCGGCCTCCGGGCGCGTCCGAGAAAGGCAAATAGATGTTCGCAAGAACCCAAAAAGTACGATCCCTGAGCGCTTGGTTTGGCTTATTTTCCCTGGTTTTGTCCGGTTGCGGCGAAGGAGTCGTCTGGACGGGCGAGGACGAATTCTCCCCGGTCGACTACGAAGCGGCGCCGAGCACTGGTGAGGAGGAGGACTCCGGAGAGCCAACTGGAGGTGGCGTCCTCCTGGCGGAGGATGTCCGAGAAACAGATCAAGCTGTGGTCGATGGCTGGCACAACACGACGCCGACGCAGTGGGCGTTTCGAACAGGCCAGACCTCTGCTCAGGTCAACGCACTCATCAATAGCGGCTTTCGCTTGGTCAGCCTTCAAGTCCAGAGCGCGTCCCCTCTTCTCTTCACCGTCGCGGCGGTTCAGAACACCGGCAGCCACGCCCAGACGAGCTCATGGATCCACGGCGCAACCGCCTATCAACTTGAAGTGACTACGGCCTCGCAGAACCTACGCATCGTCGACGTCCACGCCTATCAGACCGCCGCGGGGACTCGCTTCGCCGCCATTATGGTCCCCAACACGGGCGCCAACGCCAAGAACTGGTGGTGGGCTCATGGCAAGACCCCTGAGGAACTTGGGGAGATCGCGTCGGCCAATGGTGCTCGCCCGATCGACCTGCAATCGTACATCGAAGATGGCGTAAAGAAGTACACCGCAGTTTTCATCGAGAACTCGGGCGCCGACGGGAAAGCCTGGTGGTGGTACTTCGACCGGACCAGTCCCCAGGTCGACGCCATCGTCAACTTCACCGGAGGCTGCCTCACCAGCATCAACCCGACCCCAGAGGAGAACTTCGACGTTCTGCTCCTGCCCTGTGAGGGCACGTTCTGGGAGTGGTGGAATGGCTTCAACGAAGCTGAGGTCAACGCCCGCGCCGAGGCCATGGGTACACGCGTCTTCGACGTGAAATACCTCGGACCGAACCGCTTCGTCTCGCTGCATATCGAGAACTCCGACGCCGAGGCAATTCGGCTCCGCTCGCGATTGCGCGGCTCTTCGCCGCGTGGCGAGCTCGGCTTCATGGTGAAGCGCGTCGGCGGACCCATCGAGCGCAGCATGAACGTCGACTACGCGTACGATCCTGCGAGCTCGATCAAGACGCTCATCGCCGTTCACGCCCTGCGAGGGATGGAGCATGCAGCGTTCACCCTGAACACGCCGATCAACATGTATGATCCCGGAAACGTCGATTGCCCCCAGAACGCGACTCTTCTGAGCACTCAGGAGTCGATGGGAGACGCGATTTGGCACATGCAAGTCCTATCTGACAATTATCGAACCCGAGCGTTCATGGACCTCTTTAGCAAGCCCGTCCTCGAACAGTTCGGACGCGACCTAGGCATGCAAAAAATCCACATCGTGGACTATCCGGGATGCCCGACCTTCGCAAACCGTTGGTCACTGCGGGACGCCCTGCGGCTCTACGAAGGGATCATGGATGGCTCCATCTTCGTGCAGTCGAGCAGTCGCGACGCGCTGTTCTCTCGTATGCCCGCGGACGGCGGCTCGGCGAGTGCGCTCGACGCCCTGAAGAACATTGTCATCGAAGAAGGCACCGCGTTGGGGAGAACGTCCTCTCAGATCAACGCGTTCAACAACATGCTGCGCGCCCACTACAAAGTCGGGCACCACTATTACCCCCATGTCTACATTCCCCCTCTCATCGATTTGGGAGACATAAGCAACGCGTCGATCTCCGGCATCGCGCGCATCCCGTCGTGCAACGGGTCAGCGATGGTCTATCGTGACTACGTCTGGGGCGCGTTCGTCCACAATGCTACTCACATTGAAGGCAGAGATGCTTTGTTCGGCTCCCAAGCGGAGCCCCTTCGCCTCTCGATCCGAGACGCTCTCACCACCGCCGCCAGCTGCCTCTGAGCTGAGCCGCGTCAACCGACAGCGCCCACTTCCCTCGCGGGGGGTGGGCGCTCTCCCTTTTGTGCGCGCTCAAGAGCCCGTTCTCCGGGGGCCCTTGAGCGGGCCGAGGAGCGAACTCGACGAGATCACCGCGCCTGTTTGCGCAGCTTGAGCGGCGTCGTCACGCCGTAACGCTCGTGCACGCAGGCCGCTTCGAGGGCCTGGCTCGGGCTCACTTCGCCGGCCAATAGTTGCCGATAAGCGAGCAGAGTCTGGGTCACTTCGCGCGGCTTTTCCCAGACAAACTCGACGCGATAGCGGCGCACCCCGAGCTCGAGGAGCTTCGGAACGAGCGGAGCCGCGCTCTGAGCGAGAGCGTTAAACATCGTATTGCGACAGCTCACGTCGACCACAACAGGATGTTCGTGGCCGGCGTAGTCGCGGAGAGCGACCCGGTGCTCCTCGCAAGGGCGACCACAGGAGCGATAATCGGTCCCTTCGCTCAGGATATGCGCGTAGACGCAATGGGAGTTGTGGAAGGTCGCGATGTGGTGATGGAGAGTGATCGCGACGCGGCCCCGAGGAACCCGCTCAAGCAGGTCGAGGAGCTGATCTTTGCTGAGATCGTGGGAGGCGGTGACGGTTTCGAGACCGAGCCCCAGCAAATGGAGCGCGGTGAGAGAGTTTGTGACATTGAGCGAGAAGTCGCCATGAACCGCGAGCTTGCGCGCACCATTTTCCACTCGGTTCCGTGAAAAATGCATGAGCGCGCCGAAATGGCGCACGAGGACGCCTTCTGGCTCGAGGCGCGCGATGCGCCTGTCGAAGGCCTCTTCTCCCGGCTTCTGCACGCGCACAGTGGCCAAAGTGACGCGCAGCCCGGCGCTCCGAGCACGCTCGACAGCGCGCCCAAGCCCGACCATCTCCATCCAATCGAGCTCGACCTCAGCGCCCGGTCCGAGCCCGCTCGCGATCACAGCCTCGAGCTGTTCCTCCGTGCGACACAGAGGCACGAGCACAGGAGCCCCGACATCCGCCGTCACAGGCGCGCTGAGCTCTTCGAAGAGTTTCGGCAAACCCGAGCCAGCTTCGATCAGCAAGGGACGCGGCGACCGAAGTCGAACTTCGAGGGTTTCGGCGAGTTCTCTGCGCAGGCGCTTGAGCTCAGAAACCGGCAAATAGAGCCCCGGCGCGAGCGCGCTCAGCTCGAGCGCCTCGAGTCGGAAAGGGGTTCCTCCGAATCCTCCGAGCTTGTCTCGAAGCAGTGCCTCGTCGAGGCCCGCCCCGCCGCGGGCGCGCGTGAGCTTCATGCCCGAAAGGACGCTCGCCGAGAGCGGCACGACGGACTCGGTCGCGCGTGCTTCGACGCAGAGGGCCTCGCCTTCCCCTCCGGAGATCGTGAGCACAAGACCGATGCGTCCACTCACCCCTCGCTCGAGCAGCTGCTCCACTTCGCGGGTGATCTCAGGATCGCCCGTCAAACGCACCTCATCGCCGATGCGCACGCGGCGGAGGTCGGGACCCGGTTGGCCAAAACCAAGCTCGACGAGTCCCTTTCCAAGAGACCGCGCGCGAAAGAGCGGTCCCCCAGGCGCGTCCTCCGGATCAAATTCCGGAGCGCTGCGCCCGACCGGCTCAAACTTCACCCCGACTCCCGGACGCAGAGACTCGAGCGCTCCCTCCCCGCCGCCGAGCTCCACTACCACCCGCCCGGAGCGCACCTCTCTCACAGCTCCGACCGCAAGGCCTCGGTGTTTCGGTGTGGTGCCGACGACCAGCGCTTGATGATTGTCGCCCCGGAGAAAGCCCAGCGAGTCCCCCCGAGAGAAGGTGAGCTGAGTTCTCTTCACGTCCCGGTCGAGAGTTCGGTAGTCCTCTTCGGTCACCCCGCGCAGAAGCGCATCGCGGAAGTTGCGAAAAGAGTCGACGGCCGTGCTCACGTAGGCTGGGCCCTTGTAGCGGCCCTCGATCTTCAGGCTCTTCACGCCGGCTGCCATGAGCTCGGGGAGCACTTCGTGGGCGGCCAGATCCTGAGGACTGAGCAGATAACGGAGGTCACCGAGCTCGAGTTTCTTGCCATCGACGATCGCCTCGTAGGGCATACGGCAGGCCTGGGAACATTGACCACGATTCGCCGAGCGCTCCGAGAACGCCTCGCTCGTCAGGCATTGTCCACTCCAGGCCATACAGAGCGCGCCGTGAACGAACACCTCGCTCTCGAGGGAACTCTCCCGCGTAAAGCGCGCGATCTCCTGAACGGAGAGCTCCCTCGGCAAGACCACCCGATCCATGCCGAGCGTGGCTGCGAAGGTCGCCGCTTCCGCGCTCGAGATCGTCATCTGCGTGCTCGCGTGCAAGCGGATCGCCTTGGAGAGCCGTCGCGCCAGGAACGCGGTCGCGGGGTCTTGAATGATGAGAGCGTCGACGCCGCTCGCGATCACTTTGCGCAAGAGTTCCTCGAGAGCGGGGAGCTCGCGCTCGAACACCAGCGTGTTGATCGTCAGGTAGAGGCGGACGTTCGCGGCGTGAGCCCGGGCCACCAGCGTAGGCAGATCGTCGAGTCGAAAAGCGGTCGAGCGGCTCCGCGCGTTGAACCCCTCCGCGAGCCCGAGATAGACGGCGTCCGCTCGACTCGCGAGCGCCGCAGCAAACGACTCCAGGGTCCCCGCAGGCGCAAGGATCTCGGGGCGCCCGAGCGGGGCCTGTCCGCTGGTCTGGGCTGAAACAGCTGTCATCTCGTCCTTGGGTCCCGGCCCTGTAGCACGAGTCGCCCGAGCCCCAACCCCCCGTCCGCGCGCCATGGTTCTCCCGCCCCCAAGATCGGCTCGCTCCCAAGGCCAAGGAATCGCCTCGCCCCCCAGTCCAAAGCTCATCTCGCTCCGCGCGCGAGATCGCGCGTGCGTGGTCATGAAGACAGCCGCTACCTCGAAGGCCCCCTAGGGGATCCCCATTGTAGGACTTGCAAAAGATTGCTACGAGGGTGATAGGTCCGATCTATTTTCTCTCCCTGATCACTCACGGTGGGGAGGTGGATTGGACCGGTGTTCACACACCTTGGGAAGACCCATACGGATACACGAAAGACTATCATGAAATACTACACGATCCCCTCTCTAGCTTTGGTGCTGATCCTCGGCGCATCCGGCTGCAGCAAGCTCAACAAAGTGCTTCCTGAGAAGGAAGATTCCGCTGCTCCGGCGGTCAGCGACCAAGACATGTCCGTCATGGGTCACTACGCGGAAGGCTTCAACACCATCATCGGCAAGCCTCATGAATGTCTCACCGAGTATATGAGCAAGATCCCCGAAGAGGGCCCCGAGGCCGGAAAGAAGTACACCCTCTTCCCCCGCCAAAACTTCGCCTCCACCGCCCTCGACGCGGCCAAGAAACAATTTGCCGAAGCCAAGAAGGGCGCCTCCAGCAAGCTTACGCACCTGGGTCCGCTCGCCGACGCTGCGGTCGCCGATCTCGAGCAAATCGTGGCGACCTTCGCCGAAGCCCACAAATACTACGACGCCGAGAACTTCAAGGATGACGGCGGCGCCAAGGGCAAGGAGCTTCACGAGAAGATGGTGAAGCTGGCCGGTTCGTATCAGGCGAACATGGAGAAGCTCGAAAACGCCCTCTCGGAGGTTGAGCGCCAGCAGACCCTCGCCGAGCTCAAGAAATACGAAGCGGACAAAGGTTACAGCTACTGGTTCCGCGCCTTCAACTTCGAGGCAAACCAGCTGCTCAAGGGCGTCGACAAGGCGCGCTTCGAGAAGTCATTCGCGAAGCTGAACGAGATCTACTCCTCGCTGAAGGGGTTCGCTGACGGAAAGGGCGACCAGCTCAACGCGACCTTCAAGGCCTACATGACGCAGGTCGAGCGCTTCCACTCCATCGCGACCAAAGCCTCGCGGACCTTCGCCGAGACCCCCGACAACGCCGAGGCTATCGCGAAGCATCACGACGACCTCATCAACGCGTACAACACAATGATCAATGTCTCGAACTCGATGCAGGAGCTCGAGGCAAACAACCTCCTGAAGTAAGTCGGCACAAAAAGGCTCGGGCTCTCGAAAGAGAGCCCGAGCGAGCTTGTTCTCACTTCTCAGCGGCGAAAATCGCCTTGTAAGTCACGGCCCCGAGCGCGCCTCCGATGATCGGAGCGACCCAGAAAAGCCAGAGCTGCTCGATGGCCCAGCCGCCCGCAAAGAGGGCAACTCCAGTGCTTCGGGCAGGGTTCACTGACGTGTTGGTTACGGGGATGCTGATCAGGTGGATCAATGTCAGGCAGAGGCCGATCGCGATCGGAGCGAAACCGGCGGGGGCCCTTTCGTCCGTCGAGCCGAGGATCACGAACAAGAAGATCCAGGTGAGCACGATCTCAGCAACTAGAGCTGCAACGAGCGAGTAGTTCCCCGGGGAATGGTCCCCATACCCGTTCGACGCGAAGCCCGCGTGCACGTCAAAGCCTGGTGCACCGCTCGCGATGACGTAGAGGACGCCGCCCGCGAGGATCGCACCAATGACCTGCGCGACGATGTAGGGAGCCAGTCGATTCGCCGGGAAACGCCCGGCGACAAGGAGGCCGACGGAAACGGCAGGGTTCAGGTGGCAGCCGGAGATCGGCCCGATGGTATAGGCCATGGTCAGAACCGTCAGGCCGAAAGCGAACGAGACTCCCAAGAGTCCAATGCCCACTTCGGGGAAAGCCGCCGCCAAGACCGCGCTCCCGCATCCCCCAAACACGAGCCAAAACGTACCGATCAACTCTGCGACGTACTGTTTCATAGTGAGCTCCTTCTTCTGGTCCGCACTCGCGGTTACCCCAATTTTCTCATCATCATTACCAGAGCTTCGATAGAGTCGTCGAGGGGTCACATCAGCACACCCTAACTCACTCGAGAGCGCGCACGTTCTCTCGGCCCGCTCTCGGGGCGGCTACCCTCCCGCGCATTTTCGCGCGCCGCTGGCTCACCGAGTGTCTCCGTTGGCCCGCCGCCCAACTCCGACGCTATGAGAGCTCACCCGGGCCACTCGTTACAGAAGTGACAACAAAGTGAATCGTGGGGAGCGCGGCTCGCCCGCCATTGTGACAGAGGTTGCTCGAATCCAGTCGCGAACAAAAAAGGCGTGCTAGACGTGGACCCATGAAACTTACGGCTTTGGCTTCGCTTGTTTTCTGCGGTTTGGGGGTATTGGCTTGGCCCGACCAAGCACTGGCTGAGACGGCTGCGAGGGCGCGGAGACCCGTGACTCATGAAGTGCTCGCCCGGGTGGACGCTTCGGTCGCTCCCGCCGGGTTCGCCCTCCTGACCCATTCACGAACTGCAGGGAACTATGAAGCCGGAGGCATGGCCCTGGGCCCGCGCCTCGGGGTCAACGTGGGGTACGGCGTGAGCCGCCTGGTGCGCCTTGGTTTCGGAGCGGGCGCTGATTTCGCGCTGGACCTCGCGACCACGCAGAACATTCCCTTCACGGACATCGACGGCTGGATGCGCTGGTTCGCGGGCCCGACGGTGGGCTTTCGCTGGGGGCCGCGGGTCCCCCTCGAGCTCGAGGTGCACCTCGCCTTTACGCACCAAATGCCGATCGGAAGCCAGGCAGTGCCGGGAATCGACGAGGGCCAGGCCTCCGCCTACGACTTAGGTTCCCAGATGTTCGGCCTAAAGAACGGTGCGATCCTCTACTACCGGCCCTACGGAGCCCGTTCCCCGTTCGCGGTGCACGGGGGCGTGAGCTACGGCTGGGCGTTTTCGGGGAACTCGCGCCAGAACGCGAATTTGCTCATCGGCCAGCTCCTGTTAGGGGTGAGCGTCGGGCTCTAAGGAGCCCAGCTGCTCGGAGGATTCGAAGAACTCGTCCTCGAGAAGCAGCCCCACGGAGAGAACTTCTCCTTCCACGAGCTCCCGAACGGTCAAGCGGACCCCATCGACGGTGACCGTCGTCCCGCTGACGACGTCGATGGAATGCCGCCTCACGACCTCTTCCAGGGTACGCTCCGGCGCTTCGTTCAGGGGGATTCCGTACATGAGCGCGAGATCCGCGACTGTCGTGGTTCCTCGCAATGAGAACTCCGTGCGCGGCAGCGAGAGTCTCTCGCCGTGGCGACGCGCAAAGATGGCGTCGACGGGCGCTCGCGCCTCCCGGTTCGCGACGATGAAAAGATGATCCCGACTCCGCACCTCCGTGGTGCCGCGAGGGGGAATCAGCATCCGGTCCCGGGCGATCATGGCGACGACAGCTCCTTCCGGAAGCGCCAGGTCCCGGAGCAGGCGACCCGCGACGGGAGACTCGTCCCCTACCGCGTAGTCGATGATCTCGGCGTCGACGTCCTGGAGCGCCATGATCTCCAGAGAGAGCGGAGGTTCCGGCGTCGGAGGCTCTTCTAGACCCAAGGTTCGCGCCATCCAAGGCAGAGTTCCACCTTGGACCAGTGCCGAAATGAGCACGACGAAGAAGACAACGTTGAAGATCTTTGATCCCGCCTCCAGGTTCGACATCAGCGGGTAGGTTGCCAAAATGATCGGAACCGCGCCTTTCAACCCGACCCAGCTGATCAGCGTGAGCTCACGGGCGCTGAACTTGAACGGGAGGAGGATCGGCAGCACCGCGAGCGGCCGCGCCAGGAAGGTCAGAGCCACAGCGACCAAGAGACTCGGCCCCGCGACCTCAAGCAGGGCCCGGGGGGACGAGAGCAACCCGAGCACGACGAACATCACGATCTGCCCCGCCCAGGCGATTCCGTCGTGGAACAAGAGGGTCCCTTTCTGGAACACGAGCTTGCTGTTCCCAAGGACGATCCCCGCGATATACACAGCGAGGAACCCGCTCCCGTCGAGGGCCGCCGCGAGTCCAAACGAAAATACACCGCAGGCGGCGGTGAGCACCGGATAGAGGCCAGCGGCCGCCAGGTTGATGCGATTGATGAGGCGGACCGACAGCTTCCCCAAGAGGAATCCCACGCCCAACCCCACGCCCATCTGCATCACAAATAGGCGCAAGAGCCCCGGACCGAGCTCGACCTCCCCAGTGAGCACCTCGATCAATCCGACGGTCAGAAAGATCGCCATCGGGTCGTTGGCCCCGCTCTCAATCTCGAGGGTCGCCCCGATGCGCTTGCGCAAATGAACCCCCGCGGAGCGAAGCAGCGCGAACACCGCCGCCGCGTCCGTCGACCCAACAATGCTACCCAGCAAGAGCCCTTCGAGCAGCGAGATGTCGAGGACATACATGGCGACGACGCCGGTGACCGCAGAGGTCACGAAGACGCCCAAGGTCGCGAGGGCTGCCGAAGGCCTCCAGGCGAGCTTGAGATTCTCGAGCGGGGTGCGCAGACCGCCGTCGAAAAGAATGAACGCTAAGGCCACCGTCCCAATCGCGTGGGCGGTGGCGAAGTTATCGAAGGCGATCTTCCCGATGCCATCGGAGCCCGCGAGCATTCCCAGGCCCAAGAACAGGACCAGGACCGGCAACCCCGCACGAGCGGAGAACTTGCTCGAGAGGATCCCGAGGATCATCAAGAGGCTTCCGACGAGCAGGAGCTTATCGATCAAAAACACAGGCGAGACTCAGATACGCGGGCAAGAGCGGCCCGATGCCTCATCCCTAGCACGAGCCCCTCGCTGATCTCGAGGATATGCTGTCGCAAATTTCCTATTGTGCCCGCACGTATAAAAAGGCGCTTCCGCTCGGCTCCGCTCGCACGAAGCCCAGGTTCTCGAGCAAGTGCACAAATGGCGCATTGGTTTCGTCGGTCGTCGCGCGCACCTGCTTGCACCCGCGCACGCGACCTTCCCGGAGCGCCGCCTCGGCGATCTCCTGACCGTAGCCTCGTCCTTGAAAACTACGGTCCACGGCCACCACGAGTTCCTCGGCCTCTCCCGGCCGCGGTGGCACAAGTCCCACCACTCCTACGGGCCTACCGCTTCCGTCTCGAGCCACAAACATCCCAAGCTCTCCCTGGGCGAAGCGACGCTCGCTCTCGAACACGAGGCGCCGGAGCGGCTCAGAATGTCGAGCTTGGGAGGCGAAGAGGACTTGTCCGAGGCCGCTCTCGACGCACAGCTCCGCGAGCTCCGGGATGTCTCCGAGGGCCCAAGGCTCGAGCACTACACGGTCAGTCGCCAGCACATTGGGTAGCTCACCGGGCTTTCGCCGGAGCCCCTCGAGCCACTCGGCGAGCAGCCGATTGAGCTCTGCTCGGGTGTGCTCGCGATCAGAGGCGCTGACGATCTGTGTCCCCGCCTCTTCGAACATCGCCTCGAACAATCGAGAAAGAATCACGACAGGACGCGGCCGCAAGAGCCCCCGCTCGATCCATTCGCGGACCAGCCGAGTCACAAACGGCTCTTTGGACCTTTGATGGAGGCTGATGAACTCTGCGTCGAGCGCCCGAGGCCCGGTGCGAAAGAGAAGAGTCCGCAGCGCCGGGTCAGCCCAAGCGTCCAAGTATGCATCACAAGCAGCTCGCACCCCCGTCCAGCCGTCGGCGCTACTGTCGGCCGCGCTGATCCGATCTTCGAGCTCGGCGAGAGCTTCATCCGCGACCGCCTCGAGCAGCTCTTCTTTCCCTCCTGGGAAGTGGTGAGCCAGAGCGACCCGATTCGTCTGGGCAAGCCTACAAACCCGAGCGAGGGAGACGTCCTCGTAGCCCTCCTCCGCAAAGGCGCGACGCGCAGCGGCGACAAGCCGAGCCCGCGTCGCCTCCTTGGTCCGATCCCGCAAGCTCTGCCCCCGCTCCGCCATCACTTCTCTCCCCAGTCGAACATAAAATTGTCGCACAGCTTCTGGCCTCGTGAAAGCGAAGCGCCCCTCGGAATGCGGCATGTGCTCTCCTTTCCGGGGTCATCTCGGAGCGCACATGGGCCCCTTGCCTCGCTACACTCTGAAAAAAACGCTAGGTAGCCCGCGCGCAGTGCCTCCCCGTTCCATCGCCCCGCGGGTCGTCCTTTACAGCGCGACCGAAGCGCCACCGCAGGTCGGCGCGGGCGTGCTCGCCTTCCCTGAGCTCCCCGCTGAGCTCGCGGGCGGCTTCGTCTTTGGAGACGGGTCTCATCCAACGACCCGACTCTGCGCAGGCGCGCTCGACATGATGCTCGGGCAGAAGCGTCCCGCCGCAGTCCTCGACGTCGGCACCGGGACCGGCATCCTCGCGCGCATCGCTCGCGCCCGCGGCGTTCCTTTTGTCGTCGGAACGGACATCGATCCGAAGGCGCTCGCTTGGGCCGCGCGGCAGTGCGCCCTCGACGGTCATGAAACAGAGATAGAACTCACAAACCAGCTGCCGGACGCGTGGGGGGCGCGCTTCGATCTCATCGTCGCGAACATTCTCGAAGGGCCTCTCACCGAGCTCGCACCGTTCATCGCGAAGGCCATGCTTCCTTCTGCCACGTTGCTTCTGAGCGGCTTTACTCCCCTACAGGTTCCCGCGCTCCGAGCGACCTACGAGAAGCTCTCGCTCCGGTTTGTCCAAGAGGCGCGCCAGGGGGAGTGGGCGCTGCTCCGGTTCGAGCGAGCGCTCCGCGCGACCGATTCCGAGAAGATTCTTCTCCGAGATGTCTCCCTGTGTGGTAGCGCTCTCTCAGGGCAAAGTGGCCTAAGGCGCGCGCACTCGGCGCGACGACTGTGCCTTCGCGTTTCACCGAAGATAAAATGCTCCAGGCGGGGGCGGGGGAAGAGCACACCTGCCGAACGGAATCGCACACAGTCAAACTCCTCGCGGTGTCGGCTGCCTGAGGCGGAAGGCTCTCAGCCAGTGTGACCTCATCACGGAGAATCAAATGAAATCAAAATGGCTTGCCACGTTAGCTGTCGGTCTGTCCGTCGGAATCGTAGGGTGCGGAAGTTCGGGAACATCGGATTCTGACGGTTTAGATGGGTCGGCGAGCGGCGGGGCTGCGGCAGGTGGTGCGCCGGCGGCTGGCGGTGCCGCCGCGGGCGGCGCCCCCACGGGCGGCGCCGATCCCGGTGGACCCAGTGGTGGCGCAGCAGCGGGCGGCGCCCCCGCAGGCGGCGCCGATCCCGGTGGGCCGAGTGGCGGTGCAGCAAGCGGTGGCACCGATGCAGGCGCAGGGGGGGCCGCCGCAGGCGGCAGTGACAATACCGGCGGGACCGATCCCGGAGGCACGGGCGGCGCTGGTATGGATCCTGGGGGCGACGTCACACGCAGCCAAGGCTGCGGCGTGAGCGACGGCGCAAGCAAGATGAAAATGGGAGGCTCTGCGGTCAATGGAGGACTTTCCACCTCGACGCGCAAGAGCATCAGCTTGAGCAGCGGCAACCGCGAGTACATCATCGATATCCCCGCGAACTACGATCCGGACCATCCCTACCGTCTGATCTTCTCGTGGCATCAGGCCTATGGTTCGGCGAACGGCAATGCGGTCGGACAATACCCGGCGGGCGACGGACCGAACTTCAATGCCCAGAACTACGCCTACTTTGGGCTGCACCGCGAGGCCATGAAGCAGAACGACCCTGCCATTTTCGTCGCCCCTCAAGGCATCGGGAACTTCCCCTGGGACTACAATCGCGACGTCGAGCTCTTCGACGAGGTCCTCGAGCTCGTGACGACGAACCTCTGCATCGATGAAAGCCGCGTTTTCTCCACGGGCTTCAGCTTCGGGGCCATGATGAGCCACGCGCTCTCGCTCGGCCGCGCTTCGAAGCTCCGGGGCGTCGTCACAATGGCTCCCGCCAACTACAACTTCACTCAACCGATGAACGAACCCGCCAAGGTCGCTTACCTGAGCTTCACCGGCATGAGCGACGGCACCTGTCCTTGGGTCAACAACGAAGGCCAAAAGACGGGCGGAAAGTTCTGTTCCCTCACGCACGCTGGCGACAACGGATGCACCATTCCTCAGAACATCCCGACCGCCCAGAACGGGAGCAAAAACCACGTTTGTTATGAGTACGAGGGATGTGAGGAAGGTTATCCGGTCAAGGTCTGCACCTTCGACGGCGGGCACACTCCTTCCACGATCAACGACGGCATGTCAGGCGGCGAAGATGGGCTGAAAGCCTTCACTCCGCCGATCGCCTGGGAGTTCATCTCCTCGCTCTAAGCCAATCGCGGCGAGCGCAGCTGTGCCTCGCCGCATCTGACCATCCAGTTCAAGCCCTCCCCCGGATCTTCCGGGCGAGGGCTTGAACGCTCCATGAGCCGCCGGTTTCGCAGCAAACAGGCGGGCATCGACCCTCGCCGGGCCCTATGCCAGACTCGCGCCCGAGGAGCGGAGATACATGAGCAAAAGCCCCAGGCAGAACGTGACTTACCTCAGGAGCACCCCAGCGCCGGGCCTGCGCTCGGTGCTCGTTCCGATCGATCTCACGCCAGCCTCCGATCGAGTCCTTGGCCGACTCACGCGTCTCCCCCTCGCCGATGGGGCCAAGGTGACTCTCCTGCACGTTCTGCCAGCAGGTCTGCTCCTGCTCGAGGAGCGCAAAGCCGCCAAAGACGCTCAGAAGGCCCTCGCCGACGAAGCGAAACACCTCAGAACCAAGCTCCCCAAGGGGATCCAAGTTGAGACGCGTGTCAGCCTGGGCAGTGCTGCCAAAGAAATCTCGCAGACAGCGGCGGCCCTCAAAGCGGACCTGATCGTCATGGGACGAGGCAGCGGGCGGACGCTCCGGGAAGCCTTCGTCGGATCGACGGCGGAACGCGTCGTCCGGCAAGCCAAGCGCCCTGTCCTCGTGGTGCGGCAGCCGCCTCGGGACCTCTACAGTCGACCCGCAGTGGCCCTCGATCTCGATCCGGTCGCGAGCGAGGTGATCCGAGTGCTGTTCCGCGTCCTTCCAGCCCCCCGACCCAAGATCGACGTCATCCACGCCTTCGACATTCCTTACAAGGGGCTCGTGTATCCAAGTCTGTCCGAAGACCTCGCCCAGGAGCGGAAAGACGAACACCGCAGGAGCGCGGGCGCTGAGCTCACCAAACTCCTCCTCGCGGCCCTCGCCAAAGCGAACATTCGTCCCGAGGCAGCCCCCGCCTTCAAACCTCACGTCCAATACGGCTCCGCTCGCCTCGTCGTCGAAAAGACCATCAGGAGGCTCGACAGTGACCTGCTCGTCCTCGGCACCCACGGACACTCCGGCGCCGCGTACATGTTCCTCGGGACGGTCGCCGGCGATCTCCTGCGCGCCGCCCGCTGTGACGTGCTGGTCGTTCCGCCAGCGCCGCGCGGCAGCAAGAAGTGAACGAGCAGAGGCTCTCTGAGCGCTCCTTATGACGATCCATCCTGCGCTTATTTTCATCGGCGGCCTCGTCGTCATCGTGGTCGGAGCCGATGTTCTGCTCCGAGGGGCGACCCGCCTCGCGGCCATGCTCGGCATCAAGCCGATCATGATTGGACTGACCGTCGTCGCCGTCGGAACCAGCGCCCCCGAGCTCGCAGTCGGCATCGCAGCCGTGCTCGAAGACAAGGGCGGGCTCGCGGTCGGGAACATCGCCGGCACGAACATCTTCAACATCCTCTTCATCCTCGGCTTGAGCGCTGCGATTCGTCCCCTCCCTCTCCAGCTCCAAGCGATCAAGCTCGACGTCCCCGTAATGATCGCCTCAGCCGTCGGCCTCTACTTGATGGCCCTCGACGGGGTTCTCAATAGACTCGAAGGGACCATTCTTGTGGCCGCGGCGATCGCGTACACGGCGACGCTCATTCGCTGGAGCAAGCGAGAGAACGCCGAGACGAAGCAGGAGTTCGCCGAAGAGTTCAGCCCGGAGGCCCTGGGAGCAAAACGAGGCTTTGCTCACGGAGCTTGGAACACCCTCCTCTTGGTTTCCGGCATGGGTCTGACCGTCCTCGGAGCGGACCTCATGGTGGGAGGCGCCGTCAGCATCGCTCAGATGTTCGGCGTCTCCGACGCCATCATTGGCCTGACCATTGTGGCCGTTGGCACTTCTGCACCGGAACTCGCGACCACGGTCGTGGCCACCTTGAAGGATGAGCGGGACGTCGCCGTCGGCAACCTGATCGGCAGCAGCATCTCGAACATCCTGGTCATCCTCGGGTTGACCTGCATCGCGGCTCCCCGCGGCATCGACGTCAGCGAGGACGTGCTGAGGATCGACCTGCCGCTCGCCGCCGCGGTCGCGATCGCCTGTTATCCGGTGTTCCGGAGCGATCAGCAGGTTTCTCGCCGCGAAGGCATCGTGTTCTTTTTGATATACCTCGCCTACATGACCGCGCTCATTGTCTTCCGCACCTGAGGCGCCCGAGGCTCAGGAGTCGTCCGGACGCGTGAGCACCGGCGGCGTATTCGGCTCGCCGGCGACGCGGCGGCGAAACAGCGCCACTCGGGCTAAGAGCACCGTCGTCACCGGTACTGTCATCGACAGCATGATGATGATGAGCCAGGGGTGCAGCGTCAGGCGCTCGCTCAGCATCGAGAAGTACAAGATTCCAGCCAGCGTCACACACCAGCTCCCAAAGGTGTAGGCGAGCGCCGGCGGATGCATGCGCAGGAAGAAGTCCTGCAAGCGGAGGAAGCCGAGCGCCGAGATCAACACGAAGAGGCCACTCAAGACGAGAAGGGCAGCCACAACCACTTCAACCCAAAAGGGCACCTCGCTCACTCAATCACCTCCCCGCGCAGAATGAACTTCGCCATGGCGAGCGAGCTCACGAAACCGAACAATGCGATGAGGAGAGCTCCCTCGAAATAGACGTCGCTCTGATTGCGAATCCCGAGCACGAGCATGACCAGCATCGCGTGGAAATAGAGAAGGTCGAGAGCGAACACTCGATCTTGTGCCCGTGGTCCTCGAATGAGCCTATGCAAGACGAGGACGGACGCGAGCGCGTAACAGCCGAGAGCAAACCGGATCGACCAATACAAAAAGGGACTCATTCGAAGATCTCCCGAAGGGGCGCTTCGTAGCGGGCCTTGAAGCGAGTGATGAACTCCTGTTCATCGGAGACATCCCAGACATGGAGCAAGAGGGCGCTCCGATCGAGCGCGAGCTCCGACCAGACGGTCCCAGGGACCACCGTCGTCACCATGGACAGCGCGGCGAGACCGAGCGGATCTTTGAGCTCGAGCGGTAAGACGACGAACTTCGATTGGGGACGGCGGAAACGCCAGAACACAACCCCCAAGGCCACCTCGAAATTCGAGACCAGCACATCGTGGCCGACCCTGAGGATGAAGCGGGCGATCACGAGCGGATGGCGCACTCGGACCCGCGTCGGACGGAGTCTCGAGGTCAGCCAAGGCGCCACGAGCGCCAAGATGAGCCCGAGCAAGATCTGGCCCATGCTCGTCGAGCGCGCGAGCGCGAGCCACAGCGCGAGCAGCGCGGCCGACATGAGCGGAGAGGGAAGCAAGCGCTGGCGCATAACTCAGGGCTCTCCTTCCGTTTCGGTCGAACCGCCGCCGCGAAGAACCGGGTTCGCCGACAAGACCGTATCGATATAGAATTTCGGCCCGTGCAGACCGGACGCGGCGGCCGTCGTGTAGCGGAGCACCGGTTCGGCCCCAAAAGCGAGGCCAAAAGTCCCCGCCAGGAGCACAACCACCGCGATGCCCTCAACGCGAGTCGCCTTCGCCTGTCCGCCGCCGGACGACCAGAAAGAGCGGATGCCC
>NASX01000037.1 GCA_002085155.1 Sorangiineae bacterium NIC37A_2 | reverse complement strand
CGCTCGGCGTGGGCGGAGGAGGAGTGTTGAGAGTGGCCGTCGGTGCGGGCTGCGGGGTGTGCGCCGGAACAGGCGCTGCACTGGCGGAAGCGTCGGCGGCTTCGCTCTCTTCGTCGGCGGCTTCGGCCTGGAAGCCAGCGCCCGTTTCGCCGCTCAGCGGCTCATCTTCAAAACCTTGCGCAAAGGCGGCCCCAGGGAAAGCGACGAGGGTAGTAGCTAAGAGCGAAGTTTTAGAGGGCGCATGAGGATCTCGGTGTTCGTCCGGTCAGTATCATTTTCGAGTTGTGAGAAGAAAGGGGGAAGATGTCTGAAAGCGCTTCACGTGTGTGAATTGATGGCAGATGATGGCGCGACCAGAAGAGTGAAGTGGCTGTGATATTCGGGGTGAGGATTTGGATGAGCTTCCGAATCAGTGAAGGCTCGGCTGGGCGCAGGCGGAGGTGATGGACCGGGGCCAAAAAACAGCCAAAAATCCGCGACGCGGGGCGCTCGCTGGGGCTCGGGGTGGCCCAAGCGAACGAAGCGCACCTTCACCTCGCTGTTCGGGGTTCAAGGGGCGGGATGATTGGACGACGGCCGTTGCAGTAACCCAATCTTCCGTTGGACATTTTCAGCGAAACATGGGCGACGCTCTTGCGCGACTCTCCCCAGTTGGCTCTTGCCGCGAAACAGAGGTGACCTTTGCTTCGGCCCCAGGGCTCAGAGCGGCCGCTTTCTATGCGGCAAGAGCGCGCCGCTCAGGGATGTGCGGCTGGTCCGCCGGAAAGCGCCACGTAGAGGATCGGCGTGAGCACGCCTACCGCGACGAGCACCGTCTTGCGTCCAAACAGACCCCGCTCGCGCACGAGGAAGAGCCCGCTTGTGGCGAGGCCGAGGAGCAAGATGGCGTAGGCGTCCGCGACGACCGTCCAGGCTTTTTTGCCTCGGTTGGTGTGGAGCCAGTTCGCGAGGCGAAGGAAGGGGCGAGGCCTCTGGCCGGAGTAGTCTGCGGCGCCCCGGTCGAGATCGACGGTGAGCTGGCCTGTTTCGAGCGTCAGATCGAGCTCTGTCGGGCTGCTCGCGTAGACTTCTTTGACGGGACCGAGCTCGAGCTCGCGGGCGATGTGCTCGGCGAGGGCTCGGGCCCTTGTATCGTCCGCTGGATCGATCGGGTTCTTCTCGACGGAGGGCGGCAGGGAGTAGGTCGTTTCGGTTTGGACGAAGCTCGGATCCCAGTCCGCGATATGATTTACGGCGAGGCCGCTGAGGGCGTAAACGAACGTCAGGCCCACTAATAGATAGCCAACGTCGCGGTGGAGCCCGCGCAGCTTGGGAGTGAGGTTCATCCGTAGCGCTCTTCTCGCCAGGGATCGGCCCGATTATGGTACCCCCGCGTCTCCCAATAGCCAGGCTCGTCGACGGCGACGAAGCGAATGCCTGTGAGCCATTTGGCGCTCTTCCAGAAGTAACGGTCTGGGATGACCGCGCGCACCGGGGCGCCGTGGGCCTCGGGCAGTCGCTTCCCTCCGAGCTGCCAAGCGACGAGGTTCTGGGGAGCGAGAGCAACGTCGAGCGGGACGTTGGCCGTGTAGCCGTGGGCCGCCTCCAAGATGACGTGTTTCGCTGTGGGCAGGACCTGAGCACGGGAGGCGAGATCTGCGATGCGCACGCCGCGAAACTGTGCATCAAAAACGCTCCAGCCCGTCACGCAATGGACGTCGAGGGCCAGGTCGACGGCGCCTGCCGCGAGCAGCGTGCGGAAGTCGAGCTCAAAGGGTTCTTTGACGAGGCCGTGCACCTTCAGGCGATAGGCGGAGACGGATGGATGGCCGGGCTCGCCGCCCATGGGCTTGAGCGCTTGGAGCAGGCGCTGGCCGGGAGGGAGCCGGGGACGTCCGTCTGCTCGGGGGGCCGCTTGAGCTTCCTGATTCAGGACCTCGTCGGCGAAGCGATAGATGCCGCCGCCGAGCACAGCGATGGTCGCTCCGGTGGCGGCGCTCCGGATGAACTCGCGTCGGTCCAAAAGAGATCGAACGGCGGGGGATTTTTCGTTCATGGGGGACATCCTCTCGGGCTCTCGGGAGTTTCCCATCGAAAAGGCCAGGGTGCAGCCTTTCACGGGGGGGACAAATATGGGAGATATAGGGCGTGTGTCGGCTTTTTGGCTTCCGGAGCGTGATTCCGAGTCAGGTCCACCGTTCTCTGCTCGCCTACGAGAACGCCCTGGGAATCCAAAGTAACAAGCATCCGGATGGCTGGGGCGTGGCCTATTACGTCGACGGCGCTCCTCACGTGACGCGCAGTCCGCTCACGGCCCTCGGTGACGCCCTTTTTCATCGCCTGAGCGGCGTCGTGGCTTCGAATACGGTCCTTGCGCACGTCCGCCAAGCGACGCAGGGCTCGAACAGCGTCCTGAACTGCCACCCGTTTCAGTATGGCCGCTGGGTCGGCGCGCACAATGGGGATATTCCGAATTTCGCTGCCAAGCGCGAGGAGCTTCGCAGCGCCGTCACGCCATCCCTCGCCCGCTTCATTCTCGGGGACACCGACAGCGAGGTGCTGTTTTTTATATTCCTGTCGCGGCTCTCGAAATTCGGGCCCCTCTCGCGACAAGCTTCCATCGAAGAGGTCACCTGCGCCCTCGTCGAGACCGTCGAAATTGCTCGAGAGATCTGCGATGAGGGAGAGGCGCGCTCGCTTCTGACGTTCATGGTCACCGACGGGCAGACGCTCGCCGCGGTCCAGGGAGGGAAGGGGCTCTATTATTCGACGTACAAGAAGCTTTGTGCTGATCGCGGACGTTGCGCGAGTCTCTCGGCCGAATGTGAGGCGCCCACCAGCACCGGCTTCGTGAACCATCTGATCATCTCGAGCGAGCAGCTCTCCGGGGAGAACGTGTGGTCGCCACTCGAAGAGGACGAGGTGCTCGGCGTCGACTCGCGGATGCGCGTCTTCTCCGGATCCCTCCGCGAAAAGCCGAAGCCGCTCCCGGAGCGCTTGCCCCTCCTTTCGGTGGTTTGAGGGAAGGACCTGAGGCCCGCTCATGAAGGCTCGCCTTCTCGCTCTCTGGCTCCTCGGGACAGCATTTCTCCTGACCGTCTTTCGTCGGCTCTTCTTCGGGCGGGATCGGCTGTCGGAGTTCGTGAACGTCTACGGGCGCGAGGGGCTCTTGCCCGTGTCCCCGGAAGAGCACGAGATCCTCACGCTGCGCTATCGCTGCACGGCCTGCGGCGCCTGTGATCGGGAGGAGCAGGAGAGGATCGCTCAAAGCCGAGTCGGGTATCGGGGCATGATGGCGACGGTGCTCGGCGGAACTCGCTCTTTGGTGGACGCTGAGGCCGTGCGAGCGACGCTGGTCGAGGTCCCCGACGAGGCGATCCAGCGCGCCGAGGCCGCCTGCCCGGAGAACGTGCCGATCGTGCGCTTGGTTCAGCTGATCCGCGGGCACGCCGCGCGGCAACAGGCCGCGCGCGAGGGAGCGGCTCTGTCGCCTTGAAATCAGCGGACGAGCCGCAGCGCGGGGGCCGAGGAGTAGGCCGCGAGGTGGCCACTCTCTTCTGCGATGAAGACGTTACAGTTCTGATCGACGCGCAAGAGATCAGGGATCAAGTCACAAGGAACTCGTCCGATCATCTCGCCCGTCTTCGGGCGGAGCACCTGCACGTCGTGCTGGGGCACAAACAGGGCGCCTCCTTCGAGCACAGGCTCGAGCCGCCGGGCCAGATCGGGGGGGGGGGGGGGGGGGTCTTCTCATCGAGGCAAGCGAGAGTCCCTGAAGCGCTGTTGACGACGACGGAGTCACCGAGCTCCAGCCAGGCGGACGTGCCGCTCGCGAGTCCCGGCGCCTGTTCCCAGGCGAGCTCGCCGCTCTCGCGACGGAAGGCGGTGGCGCCGACGCCGCGATGATCACGAGTCGGGATGATCACAGACAGACTCATCACAGAGCAAAGGTGCCGTGCCGAGGATGGGCTGTTCGTCGAGAGCCCGCGTGAAGCGGAGTTCTCCGGTCCAAAGATCGATGTGGTGTAGGCGAGCGGTCCCCACGGAGCTCGCCGAGAGGGCGAAGGCGCTGTCCGGAGCGATCGCGATGTCGCCGGTGAAGGGGAGCCGATCCCTCACGCGCCAGACGACTTCGCCGGTGGTGACGTCGATCGCCGTGAGGGCGGAGCTGCCGCCGGAGAGGATCGCGAGACGTCCGGCGCGGCGAATGCGGAAATTCTCGCCACGGGCGGCGCTGTAGCGCCAGCGAACGTCACCTGTGGCGAGGTCGAGCGCGGTGACCGAGGACTGGCCCTCGGCGACCAGGAGCAGGCGCGGGAGACCGACCGTGTTCACGAGCGCGCCGGCGGAACCGCCGCCGGTGCGCGGGGCGATCTTGGTGACGTACTTCACGGCGCCGGTGTCGAGATCGTGCATGCGGATCCGTCCGCCATCGTGGATACGGATGATACCGAGCGGAGTCACCACAGTGGCCGCTCGCTCGCTCGGCACGCGCCAGGTGACTTCGCCGGTGGTGGCGTTGATGGCAGCGATCTCGCGCGCGCCGCTCACGAGCAGATGGTTCCCGACCAGGAAGGTGGAACGCAGATCGACGCCCGGAATGGTCGCGACCCAGCGAGGCACGAAGCGGAGCGTGCCGCTCTCCGAATAGCGGCCCATCGCGCGGGGGCGGACGCTCGGGATCCCGTAGGACTTGAAGGCCTCGGGCTCGGGGTTCGTGATGGCGTCTTCCTGCTTGAGCCCGACGTATTGGCTCATGAGGCGGTCGGCCGCGTCACGGATCGCCTTGAGGCGGAGGTTTTGCTCCTGGCGGGGATCATGCTGGACGTAGCGGGCGGAGAGGGCTTCAGCGAAGCGCGCGGTGGCCTCTACGAAATCGCTCACCTCCACGTCGGACAGCGTGAGCGTCTTTGAGGTGCCATCCGGACCGGGCACGGTCCAAGTCAGCCCGAGCGGAGCGTCTCCCGGGCCGCGACGGATCCCGATCCGGACGCCTTCGACGTCCAGGCGACGGAACAGGGGACGGGCGGCTTGAAACGAAGAGAGGCCGTCCTCCGCGAGCCAAAGCAAACGCTCGGCGAGGAGGAAGAGGTGCGCGTGGGTCAGCGTGAGGGTCTTGCGCCCGATGGCGATGCGGAAGCGCCCGGGCACAAGCAGCGCGTGGAGATCGGTGCGCTCCACCTGCTCGCCGGTTTGGGTCGTCGGGTATTTCACGACGCGGAACGAGGCGTCTGCTTGGATCTCGAGACCGCCCACGGTCTTCACGAGCACTCGATCCTGGACCAGGCTGCGCGGCAGCGGCTTTGCGCTGAGGGCACGCCCGTCGAGGCCGCGCACAGCTGCCTCGAGGACGCTGCGGTGGCCGGCGGGGAGATGAGATCCGAGGGCGGTGGTGAGGGCCGAGCGAACGGCTCCTTCGAGCTCGCTGAGCGGCACGCGGCGCTCAAAAACGCTGACTTCCGGGCAAGGCCCCCCGCGAAACACGGACAAGAGGACGTCATCACCGTCCGACTCCAGTCCCAGCTCCCAAGTGTCCCCGCCTGCGCAAAGCTGCGCCGACGCCCGCGAGGCCCGTCCCTTACGTAAGGTTTGAACCGCCCCCGCAGCTCCGCTAAAAGGGTGAGCCCTTGAGCTTCTCCTGCTCGCGCCGTGATGCTCACTCCATCGATCAAAATGTCGAGGAGCGCTGATGCGGCGGCGCCCGACTCGCGAACGACGGTGTTAGGACGGAGGACAACTTGAACCAGGGACATCCGCTCTCGATTCTATGGATTCTCCATCAGAAGCCCCAACTTTTGACCCCATTTGCCGTTTGTTGGACAGAACGCGCAAAGCCGGGTACTTGGCCCTGTCGGGGACGCTCTGTGCTCTCGCCGCTCTGGTCCCGATCGCGCTCTTTTGGGGATTTTCCGTCGACGATGCCTGGATCGTCACGCGAGTTATCGAAGTAGCGAGAACCACTCACACATTTTCGCTGCATCCGGGGGAGCCGCCGGTCGACGTTGTGACGCCGCTCGGCTTTGCCCAGTTCATCGCCCTCTTGAGCTTCGCGCTCCAGGCCGATCCGCCTCTGGTTGCGCGGGGCCTGGGTGCAGCTTCCTGGGTGCTCTCCTTTTATGTCGCGGGGCGCGCAGTGGCTCAGGACAAGCGTGAGCCGTTTCGTATCGCCGCAGTCGCCCTCTCGGCACTCGTCAGTGTGACAGGAGCGGCTTGGTCAGGGGCGGGCCTTGAGACGCCGTACATTGCGCTCCTTCTGACGCTCGGTTTTGTGCTCACAGAAAACTCACGTTCTCTCGGGCCCCTGCTCCTCGGCTCAGCAGCGGCGCTTCGCCCCGATCTGATTCCGCTCGCCCTCGCCGCTGGACAGCTCGACCAGATGCGGCTCCGGCGGCGAGCCTGGACCTTGGGCCTGACTTTGATCCCCATCGTCCTTTTGATGGCCGTCAGGTTCCGGATTTTTGGGGATTTTTTGCCCCTCGCGTTCCGCGCCAAGCCGCCCGATTTTGGCTCCGGGGTCCGTTACGCCCTGGGCTCACTCCTCCTCTCAGGACCGTTCTTCTGGGCCCTCGGGGCTCGGGGACCGCTCGCTCGGCGCCTCTGGATCTTGATCCTCGTGCACGGCGTGTCCCTTGTCTTTGCAGGCGGTGACTGGATGCCTCTGTACCGGCTCTCCTGTCCGCTCTTGCCCTGGGTCTGTGTTCTCGGGGCGCGTGCGGCCAAAGGACGTTGGTCGATCGCTTCGCTCGTCTTGATGCTGGCAGGTCCGCTCCTGCTCACGATCTACTACCGGACCGACTCGGTGGCGGTCGTCGAGACGAGAAAGGAGCTCATCGAAAAGGCCCGCCCGCTCGTCGCTTCGGCGGAGCGCGTCGCGGCGGTGGACATCGGCTGGCTTTCCCATGCTACGCCCGGCAAGGTCGTCGACTTGTCGGGGGTGGCCAATCCGCGGGTGGCTCGTCTGCCGGGCGGGCACACGTCCCACCTCGTGCCGAGCGCCTACTTGGACGACGCGGGCGTCGACACCTGGGTGGTGCGGGTGTGGGACGCGGAGGGCGAGGGGGGCGCGGAGGGCGAGAGGGACAAGCTGCCCGTGCCCTCACGGGCCGTCTACGCGGTGGATGGGCGTCTGCTGCGGGACGCGGAAGAGCTCGGCTTTCGTGCGGTAGGAAGTGTACCGATCCCCCGGACTGGCTCCTCTTATGTCATCCTCCAGCGCGAGCTTACGGGCGGAGCGATCAATGGCGCGATCCGACCGTGACGTTGAGGGTCGGTGAATCGAGCTCCGGGTACGAGGGCGACTCGGAGCGGGAGGGCAGCACGATGGGCAGGGAGATGCGATCGCTCGGCTCGACCTTGAGGGCGAGCAGACTTTCTTTGAGCTCCCGCGCCGAGGCGAAACGTTCGTTCGGAGTCGGCCGAGTCAAGCGCCGAATGATGTCCCGCAAGGGCGCCGGGATGTTCGGACAATCCGCGAGATCCTCGGGAAGACGTGGCGAGCCCGTGAGACACTCGAGGAGGGTGATGCCGACGGAATAGAGGTCCGCTTGGGCCGTGACGGGGGCGCCTTCTTCTTGCTCGGGCGCCGCATAACCAGCGGTCCCGATGCGCATGCCGGAGCGAGTGATGCGCGTTTCGGCCCAGGCAATGTGGGCCACGCCGAAGTCGATCAGCTTGAGGGTGACCTGGCCATCCTCGGTGTGGTGCAAAAAGAGGTTGGTCGGTTTGATGTCGCGATGGATCACTCCGGCGCTGTGCACCGCGACCAGCGCGTCAGTGAGCTGGAGAGCGAGCGTGCGGACTTCGACGGGATCCAGGGGACCTTCCCGCGCGAGCCGATCCGCGAGGGACTCTCCGTAGAGACGAGCCATCGCCAAAAACGCCGTTCCACTCTGGAGCAGACCCGACTCGTAGACCTCGACGACGTGAGGATGCCAGACGAGCTCCAGGGCCTCCGCTTCGCGCCGGAGCCGATCGGTGGCGCGCACGTCGTGAGCCACGGCCGTACGGATCAATTTCAGGGCGACCTCTTTTCCATCGGCGGCGCGGATCGCCGACCAAACGGCGCCGGCTGCACCTGAGCCGAGCGCCTGACCGAGGCGATATTTGCCTGCGATCATGGGCTCTTCGTGAGGAACCAGCGCAGTCTGAGAGCGCTCGGAGCGGAGCAAGGCCTCTCTCTCGAGCGCGGCGATACGAAGGCCTTGGGCCCGGGCCTGGGCGCGGACGCGTCGCTCTCGGCGCAGGAGCTCATAGCCGAGACCAAACAAGAGGGTGGCGACGGCGAGGGAGCCGAGTTCGAGCCTCGGCGAGACTCGCTCGGCCAGGGCGGTCGAGGGGAGCGCGACATGGGCGAGGAGGGCGGCGATGGAAAACGCTGACCAAGAGGCGAGCCTCGATTGGATGAGCGGGCGAACCTTGACCAGAAATGTGGCGAGGGGCTTTTCGTCTTCGACGGAGACCGAAGCTTGATAACCGACGAGCAGGGCGAGGGCCCGGAGTTCGCTCGCGAGCGCTTCGAGGATCCAGCGGCGAGTCGGAGCCGGGGCGCCGAGGGGCAGTTCGGCCGAGATCTTCCAGGTTCCCCCTTCGAAAGTCGCTAAGGTGAAGGGATTGTCCCCGGGCAGCCGGTCCCCTTCGGCGAGCACCCGAAAGATCTCATTCGGCTCCGAGGCGCTCGGAAGGCGCGCCCAGGCCGCCGCGATCTCGGCGTGGAGAAAGAAAGTATCGAGATCTCGAAAGGCAGTTTCGCCCGCCCGCCTGACGAACTGTTCAATGCCCCGCGCCCACAGCGACCCGCTCACGGGGGCTGTTTCGTCTTTGAAGAGAGCGGGGCCCCCTAGGGAGTCGGCGAAAGCTTCAGCCGTTCGACTTCCCCGGCGCTCCCTCAGATAGAGGTGGAGCACCTTGAGTCGAAACGCGGCCGTCGACTTGTCCGCCCGGATACTCACGTCCGTAGCAGCTTTCTCCCCCCAGGGGGGCCGCGTCAAATGCCGGAGGCGCAAAGCGAGTTTTCCAGTCCAATTCGTCGGGGAGGGCCCGCGGGCGGCAGCCCCGGAGTCCCCGATGCCCCCCGAAGGGCGTCAAAGCAACTATCGGGCCAAATCGTCAATCAAGACTGTTTCCGGGGGGCTACGTCTGTTACCTTCAAATTCAGCCCACCGACATGGAGATCAAACAACAGCTTCGTTTGAGCCAGCAGCTCGTCATGACGCCTCAGCTGCAGCAGGCGATCAAGCTGCTGCAACTCTCGCGCCTGGAGCTGGTGGACGAAGTTCGAAAAGAACTCGACAATAACCCCGTTCTCTCTGACGAGGACGTGTCAGGCGGGCCCGCCGCAGAGCGCGAGACGGACCGCGCGCGCCTGGCGGATCAAGACTTCGAGCGGGAGCTCCGGACGGAAGAAGGGAAGGCCACCGACAAGGCCACCCGTGAAGTCGACTGGGAAAAGTTCCTGGAGAATCGAAGCCAACAGAGCCCGCTGCCCGGTTCCGGCGGGGGCATGGATGAGCTCCCTCCGATCGAGCAGAGCCTGACGCGGCCCCGCTCCCTCCAAGAGCACCTGCTGTGGCAGCTCCAAATGAGCAACTTCACGGAGGAGGAGCGACGGTTCGCGGGACTCGTGATCGGCAACCTCGACGAGCGCGGCTACCTGGATCTCGAAGGCATCGATCGCCCCGACGGTACGCGCACCCCGGATCTCACGATTGACGACCTCGCAGACGAGGCGGGGCTCGACCGGGAGGACGCGCCGTACGTGCTGGCCTTGATTCAGCGCTTCGATCCGATCGGGGTCGCGTCGCGAGATCTCAGAGAATGTCTCCTCATTCAGGCGGAGGCCGCCGGCTATTCGGCGGGCGATTCGACCTACGAGGTCATCAATCAACACCTCGGAGATCTCGAGCGGCGCAACTACCAGGCCATCGCTCGCTCTCTCAAACTATCACTCGAGGAAGTCTACGAGATCGCCACAGAGATCCAGTCGTTCGAGAGCCGCCCAGGGCGAAACTTCTCGGACTACGACGAGCGAAGCATCGGCATCACTCCGGACGTCTACGTGATCAAAGACGGCAACGAGTTTAAGGTCGTCGACAATGACCGCGGCATCCAGCGGCTTCACATCAACGAAGAGCTCACGAAGCGATTGCTCGCCGATCCCCAGGCGAAGGAGTTCGTGAGCGAAAAGCTCAAGAACGCTCAGTGGCTGATCCGCGCCATCGAACAGCGTCGAAAGACGATCCTGCGCGTCTCCGATTGCATCGTCGAAAAGCAGCGCGAGTTCTTCGAGAAAGGCGTCGCTTATCTGAAGCCGATGATCCTTCGGGATGTCGCTGACGCTGTCGGAATGCACGAGTCGACGATCTCGCGCGTCACAACCAATAAGTACATGCACACGCCGCAGGGGCTCTTTGAGCTGAAGTATTTCTTCAACTCGAGCATCCGACGCGTCGCCGACGAAGATATCGCGAGCGAGAGCGTGAAGCAGGCGATCAAGAAAATGATCGACGAAGAGGACAAGAAAAATCCCCTCAGCGATCAAACCCTCGTCGAGCGCCTGAGCGCGGAGCAAGGGATCAAGATCGCTCGCCGTACGGTCGCGAAGTATCGCGAGATGCTCAACATCCTCGCCTCTTCGAAACGCAAGAAACACTTCTAGCGCGCCTCGATGGCGCACAAGCTCGAGCACGTCGCGCGGAAGTTTTTGAGACTTCAAGAATCACGCGCGAAAGGGGCTGTTGCTTTCCGCCCGAGCTCTCAGTGTGAAGGGGTCCCGTCGTGCGAAGGGGGCCTGTGTGTAAAGGGCTCTGTGCAGCTCCCGTGCGGTGTAACGGGCCTCTGTGCAGACGGGCTCCCGGGCGAAGGGGTCGCCGTGCCAAGGGGGCGCAGAGGGGCTCTGTCGGCGCGTGTGTGAGTCCTAGGGACATGCGGCGACGACTCTCGGATCCAAGGACAAAAGCTTTTGAAACGGAAAATCCCTCTTCCCAGATGGATGTGGTGGCGTTAGGATGCCTTTGTTGACTGGCAGGAGTCTCCCCGGAGCGCGCCTACCTGAACGGGTGGGTGCCCCGACCGCCAAGCAGGCGGTTAGGCGCGGGGAACTAAGATTCGGACCTCTTGGAGAGGGCGTCAGGGGCGCTGGGTTCCGGAGGGAGCGATGTGGCCGATTCGGGCGGTTCCGAATCGGGTACTTGGCGGGCGCGCGTCCAGGCTCGTCCGCCTAGGTGCTGCCCGGGGTGGTTCCCGGGGGCGTTGAAAAGGAGTGTAAGAATGAACGTTTCGATCACCTTCCGGCACATGGATTCCACGGACTCGCTCAAGGCGTACGTCCAAAAGAAGGTCGAACGGCTCCAGAAGTTCTTGAGGCAGCCGATGGCAGCTCGAGCGACCCTGGCCCTCGATAGGCATCTGCACGAGGTCGAGCTTCAGATTCAAAGCGGCAGCGAACATTACGAGGCCAAGGACGCGTCGGACGACGCCTACGCCTCGATCGATCGCGTCACTGACAAACTTCTTCAGCAGATCCGTACTGCCCACGGCGTCGAAAGCACCCGCCGGCGCAAGGAAACGGACCTGAGACATGCGGACTGGTCGCCGGTTGCGGTGGCCGCCGGAGGCCGTTAGAAACAGGCCCTAGTGGCCGTTTCAGTGGACTCGGGGTATTCCCTCGATTGCGTCTGAGGCTCGCCGCTTGGCGGGCCTCTCTCGCTTCCTGGGCTCTTCATGCTACTCACCGATATCCTTAAAGAATCGCGGATTGTTATTGACCCCACAGGCGCGAGAGCCGGGACGAAAGAGCTCGCGCTACATGTTCTCGCTGAGGTGATCGCGACCGATCTCGGGGTCTCGGTGGAGGAGGTCGAAGGACCGCTGCTCGAGCGCGAAAAGCTCCAGAGCACCGGCATCGGGGAAGGAGTGGCGATTCCCCACTGTTCTCTCCAGACCCCCGCTCTCCACGACCAAATGGCGGCGCTTTTACTATCGGCCCACGGGATCGAGTTTGAGTCGATCGACAACGCTCCCGCCCAAATCCTGTTTGCGGTCGTGAGCCCGAAGCGCTGCGCGAGCGACCACCTGAAAATTCTCGCCAAGGTTTCGCGCCTGCTGCGCAGTCCGGAGACGCGGCGGCGACTTCTCGAAGCCACCACCAGCGAACAGGCGTATTCTCTGATCTTGGAACACGACGAACGAAGCACGGCGATATGAAAGTCTACGATCCTCCAGCTTCTCCCTCGGTCGGGGGAGTGACGATCGGCGCATTGCTCACCGATCCGAACCTGGGGCTTCGTTATCAGATCGTAGCGGGTCAAAGCGGCATGGGGCGGCGCGTCGTGCACCCGCGCATTCAGAAGTCAGGCCTCGCGCTCGTGGGGCACGTACACGGGCTCGTCCCCGACCGGATCCAGATGCTCGGGGAAACCGAGGTCAGTTACCTGGAGAAGCTGAGTCTCGAGCTCCAGCAGGAAGCCGCGGCTCACCTCTTCAACCAATCCCCCTGCGCGGTGATCTCGACCCGCGGAGTGTGCCCGCCGGCTCCTCTGCTCGAAGAAGCGAACCGTCGCGGATGTGTGCTCGCCGTTGTCGAAGAGCGGTCTTCGGCGGCCATCGCCGCGCTGCATACCGCCCTCGACGAACACTTGGCGCCGCGCTGTCGTCTGCACGGGGTCCTCGTGGACATCTTCGAGGTCGGAGTGCTGCTCTCGGGAGCGAGCGGCGTCGGCAAGAGCGAATGCGCTCTCGAGCTCGTGATGCGCGGACACCGGCTCGTCGCGGACGATATCGTCGAGTGCGACTACCGTCCGCCCGGGATGGTGTTCGGCGAGCCCGCCGAGAAGCTGCGCCATTACATGGAGGTGCGAGGCCTTGGCATTTTGAACATCAAAGATCTCTACGGGGTGACTGCGGTCCGGGACAGAAAGCGGATCGATCTCGTGGTCGAGCTCGAACTTTGGAAAGAAGGGGCCGAGTTCGATCGCATCGGCGCAGAAGATCAACACCGGGATATCCTCGGCGTTCCGATCCGCACCGTGCGCCTCCCGGTCCAGCCGGGACGCAACATGAGCTCGATCATCGAGATCGCCGCGCGCGCTGAGCTGCTCCGTCGCGCGGGGCACAATCCTGCGCGTGAGTTTATTGATAGCATTGAGTCGACGCGCTTTGAGGCTCCGGCCCCGCACGGCGTGCATGAGGCGTATCGCCGCGCGCTGAACGAGAGCTCGAGTCCGTCGCCCGTGCACCATACACCTAAGGTTTGGCCTTCGGATTTCTCGTCGCCGTCGAGCACGAGACGGCGTTCATGATGGAACCTGGGGGAAAGAGTGTCCTGATCGTGACCGGCATGAGCGGCGCCGGAAAGACGGTGGCCGTCAATGCGCTCGAAGACCTCGGGTTCTTTTGCGTCGACAATCTTCCACCGCCGGTCGTCGAAGCGACCATCAGTGCGCTGCACCAAGCGGGGGAGACGCGGATCGCCTTCGGCATCGACGTCCGAGTGCGCGATTACCTGGAGCTTGCCTCGCCGATGATCGACGCGCTCTCCGCGCGCGAAGACTTTCGCCTGTTTGTCCTGTACCTGGACGCGTCCGACGAGCTCCTCTCGCGCCGCTTCAGCGCGACCCGGAGACCTCATCCGCTCACGGCCCGTGGGGCGAGGGGAGCGCGAGCGCTCTTCGACGGCATCCGCAAGGAGCGCGAGCTCATGGCGCCGCTCCGGGGTCGCGCCACGGCCATCGTCGATACGACGAACCTGACGGTCCACGAGCTCCGCCGCGAGGTGATGGAACTGTTTCGGGGAGCCGAGACCGGCAACCTCATCGTTCGCATCGTCTCTTTTGGCTTCAAATATGGAGCACCGCGCGACGCAGACATCGTGCTCGATGTGCGATTTTTGCCGAACCCGCATTTTGATGACCGCCTGCGCCCCCTGTCGGGCCTGGACGCCGATGTGCGAGATTTCGTGCTGGGACAAACGGACGCTGCCCAGTTCCTCCGGCTCGCCCGCGCCCTCGTCGAATTTTGCATCCCTAGGTTCTTGCAGGAGGGGAAGTCCTACGCGACGATCGCCCTGGGGTGTACGGGGGGCCGGCACCGCTCCGTAGCGCTCGCCCAGGAACTTGCTGAGAATCTCTTGAGCTCCGGGAGTGTTTCCCACGGGATCGAGCTCGAGGCGAGTCACCGTGACCTGCACCGCCCCGAACACTTTTCAGATCCCCCTGGACGAGCAGCGAAGTAAGGACATGGACGTCGAGCACGCAGAAGACACCTTTGAGATCGTCAACCGCTTAGGACTCCATGCGCGGGCGGCGAGCCGCCTGGTCCAGTTGGCGTCGAAGTTTCCCTGTGAGGTCAGCGTCAGGCGGGATGATCAGCGCGCGAACGCGAAGAGCGTGATGGGGGTTCTGCTCTTGTGCGGAGCCAAGGGCGCCAAGGTCACGGTCGAGGCCCATGGGCAGCAGGCGAACGAGGCGGTTCGCGCTATCGGTCAGCTCATTGCGGAGCGCTTCGGGGAGGAAGATTAACGGAGATGGCGGCGGGGAGCGAAGGACCACCATCCAGCGGCTCTTCTCATCCTTCGACGGAGCTCGAGGGGATCGGGGGAAGCGCCGGCTTTGCGATTGGGCCTGCGTATGTGCTCGATCCGGGGCGCCTCGGCGTCGTGCACCGGCGCATCAAGACCGGCCAAGTGGAGGCCGAAATCGCGCGCTTCGACGCGGCGGTGACCGCAGCCAGACGAGAGCTCCGGGAAGCCATCGATCGCGTCAAGGGTCGCGGCTCGCCAGCGTCGGGCGCCGAAGTATCCATCCTCGAAGCCTACGCGCTCATGGTGGAGGATCCGATGCTCTTAAGTGGGGTTCACGATGAGATCCAAAAGAATCACCTGTGCGCCGAGTGGGCCCTGGAGATCGTCTCGGGGGGGATCAGCGATCAGCTGCTCGCTCACGAAGATCCGTATTTGGCCGAGCGGAGCCATGACGTGGCCTTCGTGCGCGATCGGATCTTGGGCGCGCTCACGGGCCAAGAGCGACGGCTGATCGCGACGGATCACGAGCCCGTGATCTTGGTGGCTCATGATCTCTCGCCCGCCGAGACGGCGACTCTGACGCGCGACAACGTGCTCGCGATCGTGACCGAAGTCGGGACCCGCACCAGTCACACCTCGATCCTCGCGCGCGCCCTCGAGATCCCGGCGGTTGTGGGCGTGCGCTCCGCGCTCCAGCACATCGCGAGCGGCGACATGTTGGTGGTCGATGGAGTCCATGGGCGCGTCGTCGTTTCTCCGGATGAAGCGCGTCTCGACGAGCTCCAGCCGCGGGCGGAGCGCTACTATGAGATCGCGCGCGGTCTCCGGGAGCTCAAAGATGAGCCGGCCCAGACGGCTTGTGGCGTGCCCGTCGACGTGCAGGCGAACATTGAGCTCGCCGTCGAGGCGGAGATCGCGCTCTCCCACGGCGCGCGCGGCGTCGGTCTCTATCGCACAGAGTTCTTATATATCGAACGCTCGACGCCCCCGACCGAGGACGAACAGTACGAAGCCTACAAGAAGGTCGTGGAGATCATGGCGCCGCTCCCGGTCACCTTGCGCACCTTCGACATCGGCGGGGACAAGTTCGTGACTTCGATCCGCATGCCGCACGAAATGAACCCGGCGCTCGGTCTGCGCGCGGTTCGGCTCGGCCTCGAACGCCCCGAGCTCCTGAAGACACAGCTCCGCGCGATGGTGCGCGCCTCGGCCCACGGGCGCGTGCGCATCATGGTTCCGATGGTGGCCTCCTTGAACGAGGTGCGCGCGGTCAAGGCGCTGCTCAGCGAGTCGGTGCGCGAAGTGGAAGCGAGAGGGCACGCCCACGACGATCACATCCCGCTCGGTTGCATGATCGAGGTGCCCTCAGCAGCGATCATGGCGGACGAGTTCGCGCGGGAGGTCGACTTCTTGAGCATCGGCACCAACGACTTAGTTCAATATTCGCTCGCGGTAGATCGGAGCAGTCGCGAGCTGGCGCGCCTGGCGAGTTACTTCGATCCTTCCGTCGTTCGGCTGATCAAAGGCGTGATCCAGGCCGCGAACTTCAGGAAGCGTTCGGTTTCGGTGTGCGGCGCCATGGCGAGCGATCCTCTGGCGGCGCTTCTTCTCGTGGGCATGGGCCTTCGGAGCTTGAGTATGGAGGCCTCGGCGATCCCGGAGGTGAAGGCGGCGCTCGGTCGGGTCACCTTGGCGGAGGTCGAGGACGCAGCGGGGACCGCCTTCGAATGCACGACCGCCCACGAGCTCGAGCAGTCGATCGCCGAGCGCTTCGCGCCGCTCATCGGGGACCTCCTCGATCCAAACTGAAATGTACGGCGGCGAATCGGAGCATCTTCCCCTCGGGTCTGCTGGGAGGCTGGTCTGCTCCCCGGGGAGCCGATTTTCCTGCTGGAGTGAAAACGGGAGAGCTCAGGATCGGGCACGCGGAGGGGACGGAGCGCCTCAAAGGGGCGCTTCCCAGGCCCGCGAAATCAGGGACAATCGGGCGTCCGTCCGGGATCGTCTTCTGATCGTCCTTTCAGGCAAAGCTGTCGATTGACCGATTCCAGCTCCTGCGTATACTTCGCGCGAATCCAAGGCCCAGAACGTTCGGACAGGTCGTTCGTCCTGTCCCCGAGTCCCGTCGGTTAACGGGTGAATCCAAGGAAAAAATGCCTCTTCTCCCCGGCGCAAAGCAGAGCGTCATCGAACAGTCCCGAATTCATGCGACGGATACCGGCTCCCCCGAGGTGCAGATCGGTCTCATGACGCAGCGAATCAACCACCTGACCGAGCACTTCCAGGTTCACGCTAAGGATCATCATTCCCGTCGCGGCCTGCTCAAGCTCGTGGGTCAGCGTCGTCGCCTGCTCGATTACCTGAAGCGCAAAGACGTCGAGCGTTACCGCAACGTGCTCGCTGCTCACGGCATCCGCCGCTGAGCCAGAGGCGCCGATGACCGACTTCTCTCGGGCGGGAGGGTCCGGGAGTTGGTTTATCGGCGCATCGAGTTCGATGAGCGCTCCTTGGGCCCTTGGGCCTTGAGCTCCATCGACCATTCGTGCCGCCATTTCCTCGATTTGTGCCGCGTCCCGCGTTTTGTCGGGAGCGCAGGCACTCGAGGGGATCTTGGGCGGTTCGGACAGCTTGCCGTATGGGCTCCCCGGCCACAGAGGGGGTCCGCTCTCAGTCCGTTTGCGCGAAGGAGCGCCATTTCAATGTTTGTTCGTGAATCAGTCCTCGTCGGCGGCCGTCCGCTGACCTTCGAGACGGGTCGTCTCGCCAAGCAGGCCCACGGGGCCATCTTGATTTCATTCGGTGAGAGCCAGTGTCTGGTGACCGCCGTGTCGACCTCTGAGCGTCCGGGCCTCGACTTCTTCCCCCTCACTTGTGAGTACGTCGAGAAGACCTACGCGGCCGGCAAGATCCCGGGTGGCTTCTTCAAGCGTGAAGGGCGCCTGCGCGATTACGAGATCCTCGCCTCGCGCATCATGGATCGTCCGCTGCGCCCGCTGTTCCCCGAAGGCTACAAGCTCGACACCCAGATCATCGCGACGGTCCTCTCTGCCGACCGCGTGAACCCGACCGACGTGCTCGCGCTGACAGCGGCGAGCGCGGCTCTGTCCATCTCCGACATCCCCTGGAACGGCCCGATCGCGGGCATCCGCGTGGCGCGCGTCGACGGAGCTTTGGTTTCTTACCCGACCTTCGAGCAGATCGAGCGGGCGGACATCGAGCTCGTCGTTGCGGCCAGCCGCGACGCGATCGTGATGGTTGAAGGCGGCGCCAACGAGGCGACCGAAGAAGAGATCATCGACGCGCTCATGTTCGCGCACGCTGAGTGCCAGCCGATCATCGACATGATCGAGAAGCTGCGCCAGGCGGTCGGCAAGGAGAAGCGTCCCTTCTCGATCCCGAAGCTCGACGAGTCGATCAAGCAGCGCATCGCGGCCATCGCTGACGCGCCGCTCCGTGAGGCTTGTGTGATTCGCGCCAAGCACGCTCGTTATGACGCTTACGCGGCGGTGAAGAAGAACGTCATCGAGACGCTCACCGCGGAGCTCGGCGCCGAGGCGTTCCTCGCAGTCGAGAAGCTCGTCAAGGAAGAGATCGAGGAGCGCAAGGCTGTCGTCGTGCGCAACATGGTGCTCGACACCGGCAAGCGCATCGACGGCCGCGCGACCGCCGATATCCGGCCGATCTCCTGTGAGGTCGGGCTCCTGGCTCGGACCCACGGTTCGGCGCTCTTCCAGCGCGGCGAGACCCAGTCGATCGTGACCGCGACGCTCGGAACGAGCGGCGACGAGCAGAAGATCGATGCGCTGACGGGTGAGTCGTGGAAGCAGTTCATGCTCCACTACAACTTCCCGCCCTTCTCCACCGGTGAGACGAAGCCGATGCGTGGTCCGGGCCGTCGTGAGATCGGTCACGGCGCTCTCGCTGAGCGCGCCCTGGTGCGCATGATCCCGAGCCACGACAAGTTCCCCTACACGATCCGCGTCGTGAGCGAGATCCTTGAGTCGAACGGCTCGAGCTCGATGGCGTCGGTCTGCGGCGGAACCCTCGCGCTCATGGACGCCGGCGTGCCGATCCGCAAGCCGGTTGCCGGTATCGCCATGGGCCTCATCACCGAGGACGAGCGCGTCGCGATTCTGAGCGACATCCTGGGTGACGAAGATCACCTCGGCGACATGGACTTCAAGGTCTGCGGTACCGACAAGGGCATCACCGCGATCCAGATGGACATCAAGATCGCTGGCCTCTCCCGCAGCGTCCTCGAGCGCGCGCTGGCTCAGGCCCGCGACGGCCGCCTCCACATCCTCGGCAAGATGCTTGAGACGATGCAGGCGGCGCGCCCGGAGATCAGCAGGTGGGCTCCGCGCATCACGAGCATTCAGGTCAAGCCCGACCAGATCCGCATCATCATCGGCCCCGGCGGCAAGACCATCAAAGGCATCACCGAACAGACCGGATGCAGCGTCGACATCAACGATGACGGCACCGTAAACGTCGCTGGCTCCGATCCGGAGGCCGTGAAGCGCGCCCTCAGCATCATCGAGGGCCTGGTCGCGGAGCCCGAGGTGGGCAAGGTGTACAAGGGCGTCATCAAGCGCATCGTCGACTTCGGCGCGTTCATCGAGATCCTGCCGAACAACGAGGCGCTGCTCCACGTCTCGGAGATCGACTACAAGCGCATCGGGCACCCCTCCGATGTCTTTCAGGAAGGGGACACGGTGGAGGTCAAGTGCATCTCAGTCGAGCGCGACGGCAAGGTGCGCCTCAGCCGCAAGGCGCTTTTGCCCGTACCCGAAGGGTACGAGCCCCGTCCGGAAGGGGAGCGTCCTCCTCGCCGCGAGAGCCGTGAAGGTGGCCGCGGGGATCGGGACCGTGGCGGCGATCGAGGCGACCGTCCTCGCCGCGAACGTCGGGATCGCTAAGGGGTTTTTGAGGCCCCGGCCCGGCACCCCCGGGTAGGTCCAGCCGAGCCTTCGTCTGAGCTCATCGAGCTCGCGGAGGCTCGAGCGTTTTGTGGGGGTGACTCGGGGGGCTCTTCGTCGCCGGTCGCGCGCCGCAAAGCGCCCCGAAGAGGCGCGGATTGCCTTCTGCAGGAGCGCGGAGGAGCGTGATGGTTTCGCCCGGCGCGCGGCTCTCCGAGGATCTCCGAGCGGACCCTCAGAAGAGGGCCCGCTCGGAGTGAAAAAGCCACACTTTCAGTCGCAGACAGCGATTTTCTCGAAGATGGCTCCGAGCTCGCTCTTCACATCAGCGGCGCTCTCCGGCGCTCCATAAGGGGCCAGCATCGGATTGTCCCCAAACTCGAGGTCGCTGCCGCAGGCGCCGCCGAGGAAGTTCGGGATCCCATAGCCGCGGCCTGCGTTGGCCAGGGCCTGGGGGTAACCGGCGAAACGACCCTCGCTCTCCAGGTACAGGACGCGCACGCGGATGCCCGCCTCGCGGAGCTCCTGGACCTTTTTCACCGCGTCGTCAGTCACACATTCGGTGTCGATCTCGCCGCAGGCGTCTGGGTTGCCCGAGATGACGAGCACAAGGTACCGGCGAGAGTTGCCGCCGCCTGGGCCGAGATCTTCGGCGGCAGCGCTCATGGCCTCGACCAGGGGAGCGTCGACCTTAGCGTCGCTTTCGAGAAGGTCTTCGTGGGCCGCGCGTTCGTCGTCCAAGAACTTCTTGAGACCGTCTTTCTGGACGGGGCCCGACTTCGTCTCGCCCTCGAGGCATTCTTCGCCTTGCTCGGTCATGAAGAAGGTGCGCACGGAGAGATCGAGACCGGCGTATTCTTCGAGCAGGTCCTCGTCGTCGTCGGAGGCGAGAGCGGCGGTGAGCGCCTTCCACCAGTTGTCCTGTGCATTCGGGAAGTTGAACATGGCTCCGGAGCGCTGGATCAGAAGGCTCACCTTCGGCTCACAGCCGGAACCGCTTCCGCCACTGCCACCGCTCCCGGTCTCGCTTCCGCCGCTCGCCGGCGGCTCTCCACCTTGGCCCCCGGTCTCGGACCCAGCGCCACCCTGACCGCCGCTTCCGCTCGATTCCCCGTCGACGCATTTCTTGGTGGTCGTGTTGCAGGTCTGATCGCCAGAACAATGAGAGTTCTGTGTGCATTCGACGCAGGTGGATGAGGCCGCGTCACAGACGAAGCCCGTTTGGCAGGCGGGAGCGCAGACGCCGGCGGCAGAGCCGCCGCTCGCGGCGGTACCGCCCGTGCCCACACCGCCGATCGGTCGGTTGCTCGTCTCTTCGCAGCCTGCGAAGACGCTCAAGGTGAAGAATGCTAAGAGTGGAATTCCGAGAAAGCGCATGGCCGGCTCCATATCACGCTGGAGTCCGCTGCCACGGTAACGGGGGACGATTTTTCTCCCTCCTTGCCCGTCAAATTTTCCTGATAACAGAAAAATGTGGGCAGAGGCCGCCTGAGCGCCGGGCCAAAAGCGGTGCTGTTTCGGTCAGTTCCGGGAGACGTCGACGACCGGGAGTCGACGCTGGCCGAGGGCCTCGTTGAGGTTGCCGGAGCGGTAGCCGGCGAGATCGAGGGTCACTGCACGGAATCCGGCGGCGAGACCCGCGGCGAGGACGGGCTCACGGAACTCGGGCTGAGCGAGCCGTGAGAGCGCATCCAAGGTCACCTCGATGCGTGCGATGTCGCCGTGAGCGCGGACGCGCACCTGGGGAAAGCCGAGACTGTGAAGCACCGTCTCGACCTGCTCGATCTGGCTGAGGCGCTCGGGAGTGACGCGGGTTCCGTAAGGAATGCGGCTCGAGAGGCACGCGGAGGCCGGTTTATCGAAAGCCTCGAGCCCGAGCGCCTCGGCGACCTCACGCACGTCCGCTTTCGTGAGCTCGGCTTCAAGGAGCGGCGAACGGACGCGCGCTTCTTTGGCTGCGATGAGCCCAGGGCGATAGTCGCCGAGATCATCGAGATTCGTCCCGTTACAGATCACTGAGACGCCCCAGCGCGCGGCCATCTCGTGAGCGATGGTGTAGAGCTCGCTCTTGCAGTGGAAGCAGCGATCGGGGCCGTTACTGACATAGCCGGGGCGCTCGAGCTCGTGGGAGTCGACTTCTCGATGGTCGGCGCCGATCGCGAGCGCGAAGCGGCGGGCCGCTTCGCGCTCGCTCCGAGGAAGGCTGGGGGTCACGGCTGTCATGCCGATCGCCCGCGGGCCGAGCACATCGGTCGCGACCTTGAGCACGAGCAGGCTGTCGATGCCTCCCGAGTAACAGACGAGAGCGGAGCCGTAGCCACGGATGACTTCGGCGAGGCGAGCCTGTTTCGGAGCGACGCTCATCGCTTTTGGTCTAGCACAGCTCGCGGGGCTTTGGGGCGCGCGCCCGGGAGACGAAACGCCGCGTCAGACGAGCAGCCGGGCCCGAGGAGAGGGCTCTTTGGGGCTCTCCTCGGGGGTCCGCCGGCCGGGGCCAAAAACCTCACTCGTCCGCTTCGAGCTTATAGATAGCGCCGGGGCCGATGCTGTTGCCCGAGATGGGCCCGAGGGAGGTGAAGTAGAGCTCGCCGTCGTTACCGGTCGTGATCGCGACGATGGAGGTCGCGGAGAGCTCCTGGGTCACGCTGACTTTTTTTTTTTTTACTCACATAATCCGCGTAGAAGTAGGCCCCGCGGAGGCTCGGGATCGAGCTGCCGCGATAGACCGCGCCGCCGGTGATGGAAGAACCGTCCGAGCGCTCGAGCTCGATATAGGGAGGCGTGATGCCTGTTTCGTCACAACCGGTCATCGGGGAGAAGCAATGGAAGCCTTCGGTCCGGTTCCAGCCGTAGTTGTGGCCGCCGTCGCCTGCGAGCTCGATATCGATCTCCTCATATTTGTTCTGACCGACGTCGCCGATGTAGAGGTCCCCCGTGCAGGGATCGAAGGTGAAGCGGAAGGGGTTGCGGAGACCGTAATCCCAGATCTCCGGGAGCGCTTCGGAGACCTTGTCCTTCAAGTTCCCCTCGGGAATCGTGTAGGCCTTGTCGCCATCGGCGAGCGGGTTGATGCGGAGGATCTTGCCGAGCAGCGTGGTCAGTTTTTGGCCGTTGCCCTCGGGATCGTTCGAACCGCCGCCGTCGCCGAGGCCGATGTAGAGCATCTTGTCGGCGCCGAAGCCGATCGCGCCTCCTTTATGGTTACGGAAAATGCCGTTGTCGGGCTGCTCGACCTTGAGGATGAGGCGACCGCTTCCGGGATCCGCGACGTCCGGATCCGAGCTCACCTTGTACTCCTCGATGATGCTGTCGCCGCTGTTGTTCGGATCATTGGCGTCGCTGTAGTGCAGATAGAAGAGGCCGTTTTCTGCGTAGTCGGGATGGAACGCGATGCCGAGCAGGCCTCGTTCGTCGCCGCCTGCGCCGCCCACGGCGACCTTCGAGGAGATGTCGAGGAACGGCGTTGGAAGAAGCGCTCCGTCTTTGATCACACGAACGGAGCCTGTCAGTGTGATCACGAACAGGCGATCATCTCCGGGCGGATGGGTCGTGAAGACAGGGCCGTCGAGGTTACCTGCGACCTGAGTCAGCTTGAGGGGAGGGACCTCACCTTCGTTCGGCGAACAATCGGCTCCGGAATCATTGCCGGAGCCAGAGCTCCCGCCACTTCCATTGCCGTCGCCGCCACTCGCCGCGCCGCCCGTGTCCGTGCCGTCTCCGCCGCTTCCCGGAGCTTGGCCGCCCGCGGAGGAGCCACCGCTGTCCGCGTTTCCGGAGCCACCCCCCGGCGCCGCGCCGCCCGACGCGCTCGGGTCGCCTCCGGCCGCGGCTCCCCCTGTGTCCCCTTGGCCGCCGGAGCCGCCGATGGGTCCTTCGCTCTCTGAGCCACAAGCGAAGGAGAGTGCTAAAATGGTAGCGATCGGTGAGAGACGAACGAAGCTCTTGGTCAAGGAGGACGTCATGAGCGCCTAAAGTAGCGCGCAAAGAGCGCGCTACAAAGGCTGAATTTCGCACAGTTTTTGCTGACAGATATGTGGGCGATCGGTTACGCGGGATCGAGCCGATACACGGTCCCCGCGCTGATGGAGACGAAGTAAAGCTCCCCGTCGGGGCCGTTCTGGATCGCGACCGGCGAAGAAAGGTTCAAATCTTGTGTGTAACTCACAGGATTTGTGACTTTTTGTTCGGTGCGATCGAAAATCACCGACCAGACGCGATTCTTGACGTAGTCAGCGTAGAAGTAAGCGCCGCGGAGCGCAGGGATCTTCGAGCCGCGGTACACAGCGCCGCCCGTCACCGAAGCGCCGGAGCCTTCACTCGGGTAATCGAGGACGGGCAGCGTCAGCCCCGTCTTGTCGCACTCTTCGGCGCCGTAGCAAGAAAAGCCCTCCATCACGTTCCAGCCGTAGTTGCGCCTGCCGTCGAGGGCGAGCTCGATATCGATCTCCTCAAAGGCGCCTTGTCCGACGTCGCCGATGTACATATCGCCGGTACACGCATCGAAGTTCCAGCGGAACGGGTTTCGAAGGCCCATGTCCCAGATCTCCGGCGCCGCGTTGTCGACCTCATCGAACAGGTTTCCGGCGGGGATCCTATAGGGAGAGTCGCCGTCTTGTCGGGGGTCGATGCGCAGGATCGCGCCCAGCGGAGTCTCTACGTTTTGGCCGTTTCCGTTGGGATCGCCGCCCCCGCCGCCGTCGCCGAGGCCGATATAGAGGTAGCCGTCGAGGCCGAAGTTGATGCTGCCGCCATTGTGGTTATTGGCAGGCTGGGGATAGCTGAAGACGACGCGGGCGCTCGCGGGATCGACGCGGTCCGGATCGGCGGAGACGCGATATTCTTCGATGATCGTATCGCCGCGTTCGTGGTCCGGTTCGAGAGCGCCGCCGGCGCTATAGTGAACATAGAGGAGACCACTTTCCGCGTAGTCGGGAGCGAAGGCGAGGCCGAGGAGACCTCGCTCATCGCCGCCGCCCCCGCCGATTTGCACCTTGTCACCGAGATCGAGAAACGGCTCAGTTTTTACGGTCTCGCCCTGCAGAATCTTCACCTTGCCGTCGAGCTGCACGATGAAGAGGCGGTCGTCATTCGGCGCGTGGGTCACCAGTACGGGGTAGTTGAGGTCCGTGGCGACCGGTGTGAGCGTTAACACGGGCTCTTCACCGCTCGGCGGATCACAATTGTATCCGTCGCTCCCCGGGATCCGACTGGGCAACCCACCGCTGCCCCCCGTCTCAGGGGCTCCACCATCGCCCATTGCGTCGTCGCCTCCTGCTGCCGAACTTCCTCCCATGGGAGCTCCGATTTGGCCGCCGGCAGCAGCGGATCCGCCGCCATTTCCGCTGGTGCCGCCGCTGGTCGACTGCTGGCCACCGGATCCGGGGAGAGGAGAGTTTTCTGAGTCTCCTGCGCAACCAGGAGCGGCAAGGAAGAGAGCAAATGGTGAGAGAAGGCCGAGCAGTAAGGAGGGAGAACGCATGCAGGTGAGCATAGCGATGTCCGTTCGAAAGCCTATGTGCACAGCGAATCGACGTGCGGTGAGGGTGAAACGGATCTATGCTCCAGCGCCCATGAGTTGGTCGAAGCCGCGCCATTTCGATTCGTTCAAAGTGCTTTCGGGCGTGTCCCTGGGGTTGGTCCTCAGCTGGGGCTGTGGGACGAGCGATGGGGGCCCTGGGGGCTCCGGGGGAGCTTCGTCCGGAGGGGACAGCACGAGCGCCGGAGGGGCAGCCTCGAGCGGAGGAGCTCCGAGCGGGGGCGCGGGGAATGAGAGCGGAGGAGCGACGACCGGCGGAGCCGCCTCGGGAGGCTCGGACCCGAGCGGGACCGGGGGAGGGAGTGGCGGCGGCGGCTCCAAGGCCTGCAACGAAGGGACGAAGCTGACCACGCGCCTTCCGTGTTTGCTCTCGGAAACCGGGCTCTTCGAAGCGGATATGGTGACTTTGGGAGAAGGGGTGCACCCCTTCGAGCCCCAGTTCAAGCTCTGGACGGACAGCGCGGAGAAGCGACGCTGGATTCAGCTGCCTCCCAATACGAAGATCGATACGTCCGACATGGATTATTGGTCGTTCCCGGTCGGAACGAAGGTCTGGAAGGAGTTTTCGCGAGACGGGGTGCGGGTGGAGACGCGCCTGATCGAGAAGCAGAAGTCAGGGAGTTGGTACACCGTCGCCTACCATTGGCAGGAGGACCTGAAGGAGGCCATCGCCGTGCCGGATGGGCTCGAAAATGCGTCTGGAACGCCTCACGACGTACCGGACGCGGACGCGTGTCTGACCTGCCATAGCCAGCAGCCGGACAAGGTGCTTGGCTTCTCGGCGATTCAGCTTTCTCATGCTCCGGCCACGGACGATCCCCTCGAATGGACCCTCGAGCGCCTCATCACTTTGGACCTTCTGACCGAACCTCCCGCGGCTCCGCCGAGCTTTTCCTGGGACGAGCTCGATCGAGACATGTTCGGTTATCTCCACGCCAACTGTGGAACCTGTCATAACCCGAAAGGTTCTGCGAACAGCCAGACCGGCCTCGACATGTGGCTCAAGATCGCTGACTTGAGCGCGCCGGTGACGGAGTCGTCTGTCTACAAGAACCTGTACAACGTGAACATTCAGTGGCTCGACGATGCGCCGCCCGCCGAGAAGCGGGTCGCTCCGGGCGATTTCGAAAATAGCGCGATCTATCAGCGTTTCGTGAACAAGGAGGCAGACTTTGCCATGCCGCCGCTCGGGACCGAGGTCGTTGATCCGGACGGAGAGCGGCTCATGAAGGAGTGGATCGCGGCCCATTGAGGCCGGGATGTTGGGCGAGGGCTTCTCCGGGGGCGCTCGCCTGGCGGCGGACTGGGCGGAGGAGCTCCGTCGCCGGGGTCTCCCGCTGGAGCGTGCTCTGTAGCTCCGGCTCGGAAGGGCGGCTCGGAAGGGGGTTCGCCGACAACAGGAAAAGATCCGAGCAGTTCGCGGGTCAGGGAGCGACTGGTGAGACAGTCAATGACCTAGCGCAATTTCTGCGCTAGCCCAGCTTGGGGTGGCTGCTAGTTTGTTCAGTACATGGCGCTCCCCGCTCACCTCCTCGATCGTTTTCCCCCTGAACTCCGGAAGAACGCGCTGCTCCGGACGGCGGATAGCCTCGAGCGCGCTGTCGAAGCCCGTTTCCCCCTGGATTCCCTGCTCGGGGAGCTCCTCGGCCAAGGGGGGATTGTCGAGCTCGCCCAGAAGGGAGGGCGAGCTCTCGGGACCAGCCTGGCCCTGCGAGCCTGCGCCGAGGCGCAGAAGGAGAGTCTCGCTTTCAGCCGGGAGCCGAGTCTGTGTGGATTCGTCGACACGGAGGGTTCCCTCTACGCTCCGGGAGTTTTGGGCCATGAGGTGCGCCTCGATCGGCTCCTCGTCGCTCGCCCGCGTCCGGAGGCGCTCGCCAAGACCGCGCTGCGCATGGCCGAGGCGCGGATCTTCTCCGTGCTCGTCATCGACATTGTCGGCAGCCTCAAGGAGCCCCTCGAGCTCTACCAGAACTCCTGGGTTCGGCTCGTCCGCCGCCTCGCCCACACGATCGAGGGCTCAAACACGCTCATCTTGCTGCTCACCGACAGCTCGACGCGCGCGGCTGTTCCGCTCCCGACCCACGAACGCCTCGAACTCAGCCGCGTCGGGAGTCGCGAGATCCTGGCCCGGCGCACGCGCAGTCGACGGGGAGTGATCGGGGCGAGCCTTCGCCTCGAGCTCCCGAGCCCCCGCGGGGAGGAGCTGCTCGCGAGCTAACGGAGTGGCCCCATGACGTCTGAGTCCTCTTCTTCCGAACGACGGATCGCAGCGATCGTCTTTCCTGATCTGCTGGTCGAAGCAGCGCTTGGTTTAGGTCTCGATGAGGAGTCCCTTCTTCAAAAGCGAAAGACCTCTTTTGGAGTGATCTCGATCCCGGCTGCGCTTTGGGAGAGCCGGGAGAGTCTTCTCTCGGCCCCGGGGCGCAAAGAGCCGCGGCTCGAAGCGGTGAGTCTTCGAGCTGAAAAGCTCGGAGTGCGCCCCGGACAGTCTCTGAGCGAAGCGCGCGCTGTTTCTGCGGATTTTGAGCTCAAGCTCGTCTCGAGCGAGACCGTCTCAAAGCTCTTGCTGACGGTGGTGGACGTCGTGCAGAGCTTCGGAACGAGCGTGAGCATGAACCACTCGGCGGGGGCGTCTTTTTCGCCCGGCGCGGTCCAAGAAGATCTCTTTGAGCCCCGAAAGCTCGCCCCCTGCGTTTGGATCGACGTGAGCGGCATCGCTCATCTCTGGGACGGAGAACGGGCGCTCGCTCTGGAGATCCGAGAGAGGGTGCGGCTTCTCGGACATACTGTGCGGGTCGCGATCGCCCCGGGGCCCGAACTCGCTCGAGCGATCGCGCTCTATGGACCTGAGCGGGAAGGGGGCCTGCTCATCGTCCCCCGCGAAAAGACGCGAGAGATGGTGCAGATGCTCCCGCTCGCGGCGCTTCCGCTCGCCGCCTCTGAGCTACAGTACTTCGCAAAGCTCGGGATCTTTGAGGTAAGTGAGCTCGCGCGCTTACCGAAGGCGAGCCTTGCGAGTCGACTAGGACTGCGCGCCCGCTCGATCCTCGATTGGCTCGAAGGGCGAGACGACACGCCGCTCACTCCCTGTGCTCTTTCGGAGACTCTGGAAGAGAAGATGGAGTTCGAGGGCGAGACGACGGATCTCTCGCCTGTTCTGTTTGCTCTGCGAGGACTCCTCGCTCGACTGTGCGCTCGTCTCCTCGGACGGGGACGCGCCGTGTCCCATTTCGAGCTTGGGCTTGAGCTTGCGGCTGGGTTCACTGCGAAACGTCCCGCGCGCTCCCTGCGACTTTCCTTCGAGCTGAGCTTGCCGCTCTCGAAGGAGGGAGATCTCTTTCGCGTCATAAAAACTCGCCTCGAGCGAATTCAGCTGGAGCAGGCGATCCAGGGACTTCGCCTCGTCGCGGATCGGTTCGAAGAAACTCCCGCTCTGCAGCTTTCCCTGGGCAAAAAGGCGCAAAGCCCTCACGAAGCCCTCGAGCTCTCGCTGCTTCTAGGAGAGCTCGGTCAAGATCTCGGAGCGGGCCGCGTCGGAGTTCTCTCCGTAGAAGAGAGCCACAAACCCGAAGAACGCAGTCGTCTCAAGCCGCTTTTCGGTCCCAAACAAAAGACCCGAGGACCACGCCGTGCCGTCCCCTCAGAGCAGTGGAAAGCCGAGCTTTTGCGGACCCGGGAGCTCGATCGAGTGACCCGTTTGCTCCCCGAGCCGATCCCGCTGTCGATACCACTTCGGGTCGGGTCGAGCGTCCTGCTCGCCAAGGAGCTCTATACGTTGAAGCGCCTCAAGTTCATCGAGCGGCTGGATGGAGTCTCCTGGTGGGAGAAGTCAGGCGTGCATCGAGACTATCTGTGGGCGCTGTTTCAGGGGCCCGAGGCCGTTCTCGAGACCTTGGTCTACGTGGACAGGCGCACCGGGGAGCGTTTCCTTCAGGGGCTCTGCGACTAGAGGTGACAAGGTTGATCCTAGAGCTTTTTTGCCGCTCGTCTCGCGGCCTCGGGCGCGCCTTGAGAAGTGGGGACGAACCGAGCATCCTCAGGCTCGCGACATGAGTCTTCTTCTGGTTCCCCGAGCTTTCTTCGAGACGGCGCGCATTAGCGTACCGACCGTCCTCGAGTCCTTCCTCGGCTCTCTGAAGCAGGAGACCTGTTCAAAGCGGCTTTCGGACTGGTCCCGTCGCATCCTCCTGCAAGCTCAAATCCAGCTCGACGTCTCAGGGACCGAAGCCATCGAGAGCGGCCAGAGTTACGTCATCATGAGCAACCACCAGTCGCTCTACGACATCGTGGTGTTGTTCCAGGCGCTCCCGCTCGACCTTCGCATGGTGGCAAAGGCAGAGCTCTTCCGGGTGCCCATTTGGGGCACGGCCATGGATCGGGCGGGCTTCGTCAAAATTGATCGATCCAAGGGCCAGGAGGCGCGGGCGATCTTGGCGGAGAAGGGGCGCTCTCTGAAGGAGCAAGGACTCTCCCTTTGGATTGCGCCCGAAGGGACTCGCAGCGCCACAGGTGAACTGCTCCCCTTCAGAAGTGGTGGTTTCGAGCTCGCCATCGCCCTCGGTTTGCCGATTCTCCCGATCCGCATCGACGGCACCCGCGACATCTTGAACAAGGGGGCGTTTCGCATCCGCCAGGGGGTGCGCGTGAGCGTCCGGATTCATCCCCCGCTCACCCAGGCCCCCGAAGAGTCCCCTGAACAGGCGAAGCAGAGGCTCAAGGCCGAAGTCTTCTCTCTCTTGTCCCGGCCGAGCCTCCCGAGTTGAGCATGCAGACCTCAGACCAGGGTCGGCCGACCTGCTTTGAATGTTTTCGTCCCGAGGCGCTTTGTTACTGCGCTTACGTGAAGAAAATCTCGACGCGCACCAAGATCGAGATCTTACAGCACCCGCGCGAAGCCTTCCATCCGCTGAACACGGCTCGTTTGGTCGAGCGCTCTCTCACAAACTCGATCGTCTACCGCGGCGATCTCTCGGCGCTCCGGAAACAGGTGCTTTCCCTCCCGCCCAATCCCCGGAGGTTCATCTTGTTTCCGAGCCCAAAAGCGCGGGACGTGTGCGAGCTCGAAGAGCTCCCGGAGAGCGTCATGGTGCTCGACGGGACCTGGCCCATGGCGCGCTCTTTACTCCGAGAGATCCCTGAGCTCTCGCGCCTGCCACACGTTCGGCTCACCCCAACCGCGCCGAGCCGCTACCGGATCCGCCGTCCACCGAAGTTCGAAGCTCTCTCGACCCTCGAATCGATTAGCCTACTCCTCTCAGAGCTCGAGCCCGAGCTCGATCTGTCTCCTCTCGCTCTGCTCTTCGAGAAGATGATCGATCTCAACATCGCCGCGCGAGCTCCCTCCGAAAGCGGTCCGAGGTTCAAGAGGCGGGCTCTCCGCCCCCACAAGTTTCCCGAGCTCCTCGACAAGAGTGCCCGGGCAGCCGTCATTGTCGCCGCCGAGGGGCTCTGGCCGAGCGGAGAGGCGCGCCAAGTCGTCGCTGTCCGGGTGTCCGCCGAGAATCCTTGGAATCCCACATACCTCGAGACGACCCACCTCAAAGATCTTTTACTCAGACTCAGAGACGACGAGGTGCTCGTGACTTGGCAGAGCGAGCTCGCTCGGGCCCTGAAGGAGCTCGGCGAGCGGGAGGTGCTCTCGCTGCGCGGCGTTGCCGCTGACTATTTGGCATACCTGGGCCGCAGCCAGGCGGGCCCTTCTGACTCGCTTCCGCCCCGTCCACGGCTCGGAACCCTTGCTGAGACGCTCGCGAAGCTCGGCAGAAATGAACCGGCTGAAAGCGACCGCGTCCTCCGTCGTCTTCGAGCCTCACAAGAACTCTGGGAAGTCCTTGTGGGGCGAAGCCGACGGAAAACTTGAACCGAGTGGCTTTCCTTGGTCGAATGCGGTCAGATGATGGAAGCTGGCCAGACTTCCCGCGACGAAAGCGCTGAGCAGATCCAACGCGCAGCGGCTCTCAGCGTCGAACAGCGGAAGATCGTGCTGCACGGCCAGATCCTCAAGTTCGCCACCTGGATCCTGTTCTGCGCCGGTTTACCCTATTTTATCTGGGATTTGTGGCGCGCGACGCGCGAGGGCGATCTCGACTTCGTTACGATCGCAACCGGGATCGGGTTCGCTATCCTGACGATTGGCGCGAGTGTGGACAAAATCCCGCTCCGGATCCGGCGCCTCCTCGTCGTATTTGGCGTGACGCTCTGCTCCGTCATGGCGCTTTTCGGCAATGGCGCGAACCTCGGAACCGGCTTGATCTTCGCGACGGCCACGCTGTCAGCCGCGATTTTCCTCGGGCCAGGCGCGGCCGCGATCACCACTACGACCCTGCTCTTGGTGCTCGTTGGATTTACGCTCGAGGCCTACGGCGTCATCCCTCAATTCGTCGAGAGTGAGCTCGATTTCCCGCCCAATCTCTGGGAGCGGATCACGGTCACGGCGGCCATTACCCTATTTGCTCTTGCTTATGTGTTCTCTTACTTGGTCTCTGAGCTCTGGCGCTCGCTCACCTATGAGACCGCGATGCGCGTGCGGGAGAGACAAGTCGAGCGTGAGCGCCAGGAGGTCTTAAATAGCGCCGCCGCGGCGCAGAGGCTCGAGAGCCTCGGGCGGCTGGCGGGGGGCGTCGCCCATGACTTCAACAACGCGCTTGTGGTGATCCAATGTGGCGTCTCTGAGCTCCGGCTCACGCTCAAAGATCCTTCGACACGCGAGGTGCTCGATGAGCTCGACCGGGGCATCGAACGAGCCGCATCGACCGCGCGTCAGCTCCTTTCGTTTGCAAGGCGGAACGCCGAAGAGGTCGGGCTCTGCGATCCGAAGCCCATCGTCGAAGGGCTCATCCGTGACGCCCTGCGCATCTTACCCGCCCACATCCACATCGAGCATGAGCTGGAGGCGGTGGGCGAAGTAGCAATCGCTGCCTCGAGCCTCGAGCAGATCCTCTTGAACCTGATCTTGAACGCGCGGGACGCGCTCCCGGTAGGCGGAAAGATCACTCTTCGGCTCCGGGATCAGGGGATCGGGGAGGCGGCGACCCTCGAGATTGAAGACAACGGTCACGGGATGAGCCCGGAGATCCGTGAGCGGGCTTTTGAGCCCTTTTTCACCACCAAGGGAGACTCGGGGACGGGCCTCGGCCTCGCCATGGTCTGGGGAACGATGAATCGCGTTGGTGGCTCGGTGAGTCTGCACTCGGAACCAGGCAAGGGGACTCGAGTCACCCTCACGATCCCCTACGCGGAACCCTCTTCTTCGACCTCGATGCGCCTGCAGGTCGCGGACTTGAAGGTCCCTTCGGGGCGCGAACGGATCCTGGTGCTCGAGGACGAACCTGCGGTGCAGCGGGCCATCCACCGCATCTTGACCGCGGAAGAATACGAGGTGACGTGTGTGATGAGGGTCGCTGAGGCGCGCAAAGCCCTCGCCGAGCATGACTATTCGATGCTGCTCACCGACGGGATCGTCCCCGACGGTGGGGTCGGGGAGCTCGTGGAAGAGTTCCGGACGCGCACGCTCGGAGCGCCCGTGATCGTTTGTTCGGGCTACGTGGAAGAAGAGCTCGCCCACTCGGGCATCGCCTCGGGCCGCGTGACCTTCCTGGCCAAGCCGTTCACGCCCGCTGCCCTGACGAACATCGTGCGGGACCTCCTGTCGCGAGATCAAGCGAGGCGCGCGCGCTATTTGAGCGAATTCTTCGAAGGCAAAAAGTCGATCGCCGAGCAGGCGGACTAACCCCTCTGTCAAAGACCCCTTTGCGCTTTGATGAAGGCGCGCGGCAGCCGAGGGGCCGGTTATCCGAGATCGATGGCCCCGAGATCTGCCAAGTCGCAGAGCAGGCGCATCGCGTCGTTCTTGGGCATGCCCGAGATGTCGAGCAGCTCGTCCAAAGTGCTCACCGTGCCCAGCATGGAGAGAATGAAGCCGGCCTTGTGATCGAGGGGGAGCGAGAGAAGCTCCTCGGTGCTCATGAGGACCTTGATGCGTCCGTTGCCCACCCGCTCCGAGCGCGAGCGCACCTCACGGGACCCGGAGGGTCTCTGAGAGATCTCGCGGGCTGCCCTTGGACTCGGGACGGTCTCCTCGACAGCGCGCCGCATCCCGAGCTGCTTCGTGGGGGGAGGACTCGCCTTTCGGAGCGGCATGGCGCCGGCCGGTGGAGCCGCCTGGGGGGGACGGAACGGGTCGCTCGGCCGCTTCGCGCGGGGTGGGAGCTCGGGCGAGCGCAGGACAGGGCGGCTCGTGCCCTCTTCGGGCCAAACGGGAGCCTCGAAGTCCTCCACGGAGAAGCGAGGTGAGAGGGGAGTATGCGTATGGGGCGGGATCGCCGTGGGCCTCTGGCTCAGGGCGGGACGCGCGGGGGCCGTGGGGTGTTCGTTGGGAGGGAAGCTCTCCAAGCCCCAATCGGAAGGCCCTGGGTCGTGGAGAGCGACGGCGGGGAAGCTCTTCGGCAGGAAAGCCGGGGCAGAGCGCTCGTCGATGGGCAAAATGGGCGTCGGACGTTCGCCTCCACACAAGGCCAGGTCGTCCAGAGTCGGGGGGCTCGGGATCGTGGGATTTTTGGACCAGCCGAGCGGATACTCACCACTGTCCACCATCAGCTGGAGATCGAGCTCGGGCATCTGGACGGGCCGAGTCGGGGCCTCACTCGAGAAGTCGAACTCGCGGACCGCCGAATCGTCGTCCTCGGGCGTTTCGGGGCGCGGCCCAAAACGAGGTCGGGGGCTGTGTTGAGCCAGGGTCACGATCGGCAGAACGACGCGTTCTGATGAACCTTGAGGCCCTCTCCTTCTATAATCGACAATTTTTGTCAGAAGGGTGCTTTTTCTGTGCGGGGTCGGCTACGGCCAATAGCTGGGTCTTTTTAAGACATTAGAAGAAAATCTGGATCTGAGACTGAACGGGTGCTCAGTATTCAGGGTGTTCGCTGAGCTTCTCGGCCGGTCCTGTTTCTCCTTCCTGCGCGGCGGATCCCACCCCGAGGAGATGGTCGCTCGCGCGAGTGAGCTCGGGCTCTCGGGGCTGGCTCTCTGTGATCGGGACGGGCTCTACGGGGTCGTGCGCGGCTTCACCAAACACAAAGCGCTCATCGAAACAGGAAGCTCTCTCCGCTACGGGATCGGCGCCGAGCTCACCCTGGCGGGATTTTCCGAAGAGGACACGCTCAGCCTCGTTCTGCTCGCTGGCTCCGCCCTCGGTTACAGAAACCTTTGTGAGCTTTTGACCCTCGGCCACAAGGATCAAGAAAAAGGGCACTCGATCTGTGAACCGGCTTGGCTCGCGGATCGCTCAGAGGGGTTATTCGCGCTCTTGGTGCCGCCCTCGGACGTCCGGCGGGTCTCTTCCGAGTCAGCTGTCGAGAGACTGCTCGAGGAGCTGCAAGCGGCCTTCGCTGAGCGGCTTTTCCTCGCGATGTACCGACACCATGACGGCTTCGACAAAAGCCGCGAAAGCTGGGTCCGGCGACGCTCAAAGAAGTTCGAGGTTCCGATCGTGGCCACGGCGCGCCCCCTGTTCCACGCCCCAGAGAGAAAGCCGCTCACGGACGTGCTCCACTGTATCCGTCGCGGACTGACGCTGGACGCGGCCAAGAGTGAGCTGCTTCCGAACAGCGAAGCGCGCCTCAGGAGCGAGGAGGAGATGCTCCGGCTCTTCTCCGATCATCCCGACTGGGTCCATCGGAGTGGAGAGATCTTCGACGGTCTCCAGTTCTCCCTCAGCGAACTTCGTTATTCATTCCCCTGTGAGCTGCCGGAGGGGAAGAGCGCCGATGAACGTCTTCGGGAGCTGACCTGGCAGGGGCTCGAAAAAAGGCTCTCAGGGCGCTGTACGGAGGCGATCCTTTCTCAAGTTGAAAAGGAGCTCGAGTTGATCCGCAAGATCGAGGTCGCTCCGTATTTCCTCTCCATCCTCGAGGTCGTCGAGATGGCCCGGACACGCAAGATCTTGTGTCAGGGGCGCGGCAGCGCCGCCAATAGCGTCGTCTGTTATGGGCTCGGCATCACAGCAGTCGACCCTTCTCGATCCCATCTGCTCTTTGAGCGCTTCTTGAGCGAGGAGCGGAAAGAACCTCCGGATATCGATATCGACTTCGAGCATGAACGACGCGAGGAGGTGATCCAAGACATCTACGAGCGTTATGGCCGAGACAGGGCGGCCATGGTGAGCGAAGTGATCAGCTATCGAAGGAAGAGCGCGCTTCGCGAAGTCGGCAAAGTGTTCGGGTTGAGCCTCGATCAGCTCGAACATCTCGTCCGGAGCCACGCGAGCGCCGAGGACGAGGGAACTGAAGCTCGTCTCGCCGCAGAGGGTTTTGATCCCCGCGATCCGGGGCTCATGCAGATCCTCGCTCTTGCCGAACAGCTCCGAGGTTTCCCTCGCCACTTATCGATCCACGTCGGAGGCTTTGTGCTCTCTTCGCGTCCGCTCAGCGAGGTTGCTCCCGTAGAACCGGCGCGCATGCCTGGGCGTACCGTGATCCCCTGGGACAAAGACGACATCGACGAGCTCGGCTTCTTTAAGGTCGACGTGCTCGGTTTGGGCATGCTCACCGCGCTCAGGAAATGTCTCGAGATCCTGCATCAGGAGAGCGCCGCGCCGCTTTTTGCTGAAAAGTCAGCTCAGCCCTTCGATCCGATTGAGGCGCTCGCGATGATTCCTCCTGAAGATCCAGCGACTTACGACGCGATCTGTCGAGCCGACACGATCGGAGTCTTTCAGATCGAGAGCCGGGCGCAGATGAGCATGTTGCCGCGACTTCGGCCGCGAGAATTTTACGATCTGGTGATCGAGGTCGCTTTGGTGCGCCCGGGGCCGATCCAAGGAGGGATGGTGCATCCGTACCTGAAACGGCGCAGCGGTGAAGAGCCGGTGACGTATCCTCATGACGCGCTCATCGGCGTTCTTGAGAGGACTTTAGGGGTTCCTCTCTTTCAGGAGCAGGTGATGCAGCTCGCGATCTTAGGCGCGGGGTATACGGGAGGCCAGGCAGACCAACTGCGCCGGGACATGGCCGCCTGGAAAAAACACGGCAGGATCTTCGAACATCGAGCCCGTCTGATCGAAGGATTTCTGCGACGAGGCATGAGTGAGAAGTTCGCGCTGGCGCTCTTCGAACAGATCAAAGGGTTCGGTGAATATGGGTTTCCCGAGTCTCACGCATCCTCCTTCGCGCTCCTTGTGTATTCCTCCGCCTGGCTCAAGACCCACTTCCCGGGTCCCTTTGCCTGTGCGCTCCTGAACTCCCAGCCCCTCGGCTTCTACGCGCCTACGACCTTAGTGCGCGATGCCCAGAAACACGGCGTAACAGTCGAGGATGTGTGTGTGCTCGAGAGCGACTGGGACTCGAAATGGACCTCGAAGAGGACAGTCAGGCTCGGTCTGCGGCTGGTCAAAGGTCTCTCGGAAGCCGGCGCAGCTCGCCTGATCGCCGCGAGAAACTCTGGATTTTCTTCCTCCTTCGAGGAGCTCGTGCTCCGGGCGCGCCTCAAGCAAAACGAGCTCGAAGCGCTCATTTCCGCCGGCGCTTTCCAGGCTCTGGAGCCAGAGCGGCGGCGAGCTCTCTTTCGCGCTCGTGCCCCGAGAACCCAGGGACTCTTCGAGTACGTCCCTTCCGAGGAGCCTCCTGTGAGTCTCCCCGGGCTCACTTCCGCAGAGCAGCTCGTCCTCGATTACGAGCACAAAGGTCTCTCCGTCTCCGATCATCCACTGCGCTACTATCGAAGAAACTTAAAGAAGCTCGGCGCCCGGACGGCCTTCGATCTGGCCTATTTGAAGCAGGGAAGCTCCGTTTGCGTTGCAGGACTCGTCCTGAATCGACAGCGCCCGGGCACGGCGACAGGGGTCGTGTTCATGACGCTCGAAGACGAGACAGGATTCTGCAATTTGATCCTGTGGACGCGGGTCTTCGAGAAGTATGAAAAAGTGGCGCGTCAGAGCGATCTGCTCTTCGTCGAAGGGAAGATCGAGAGAGATATCCCTCCGGGGGACCAGGGGCGGACGGCTGTGATCCACGTCGTTGTGAGCCATCTCGAAGATCTGAGACAGCGCATCGGGCGCGCTCGTCGAGAAACTCTCAAAGGCTCAAAAGCGCTGCAGCGCTTGGCCCGAAACTTCCATTGAGCGAAAAAGGGGGCTCGCTCGGCCCAGCCTGAGATCTCTCGGCTCAGGTGACGAGCACGCGCCTTTGGTTCGAGTCAGGTGACGAGCACGCGCTTGGGTTCGAGGCGCGTGAGATTCGGGTTGCGCAGGGAGCTCGGCCCCGGAGCCATGGAGAGCACANAAGGGATCTCTCCGCCTCGCATGGGGATCGAGANGCGGACAGTGGTGCCGCGCCCGGGATGGGAGATGAAGAGGACGTTCCCGTGAAGCTCCTGGCAAGCTTGGCGTAAGGCGAGCAGGCCAAAGCCGTGCCCAGCGCCCGGAAGCGAGCGCGAACGTGTGGAAACTCCGGGCGCGAACAAGACCTCTACGAGATCTTCGCGTGTCACATGGGGCATGCGTTCGGCGCGCGCCCGCTCGGTGACCTTCTTCCAGTCGATGCCGCGGCCGTCGTCGGCGATCTCGAGGATACAAGCGTTCGTCTCGACGCGCGCCCGAATGCACAGCTTCCCAGCGCTCGGCTTCCCTTGGGCGAGGCGTTCTTCGGGAGATTCGATACCGTGTTCGAGGGCGTTTTCGATAGCGTGGACGAGCGCTCCCCAGATACCCGAGAAACGCTCCCGCGCGACGCGCACATCACCCGCCACAAGCTCAATGTTCAGATCCGAGTGCCCGTAACGCTTCGCTAAGCGCTCGATGTCCCCGCGCAGAAGCCGAAAGCGCCCCTCGACGGGTTCATTTCGGAGCGCCGCAAGCTCACTTGTGACCTGCGCCACGTCTTGTCCTGAGCGGAGCCGGTCGAGCAGCCCGTCCAGCACCACGAAGTCGACCTCGACAGTGTCGTCTCGAGTCTCATCAAGGGCTACTCTGAGCTCCTCCCAAAGCTGACCGAAGTAGTCGGCGAGCTCTTCGATCTCCTCACCGGTCGGAAGCCTGCGCCCCTCGAGGGCGCTCCCCTCGATACGATTCGTGAGCTCCGCGAGTCCCTCGAGTCCATAAAGAGACGCGCGCGCCGTGATGGTCCGGAGAGCGGCGCGCAGACGCAGCTCGGAGAGATCGCCCGCGAGGATCTCGCGCACCCGAGCGCCGGTCTCCCTGCAGAACTCGAGGAAACCGACCCGGTCCCGAGCGCTCGCCCGGTAGGCCTGAGCGAGATCAAGTTCGAGGGGGCCGCGGAGCTGGGTCCCGCTGGGGCGGCTCAGCGGAGCAGATTCGGAGCTCTCATCGTCCGCTCCCGGCTCTTGTGGGCTCGGCTCCACCAAGGACAGGGGAGCGCGGGAAGGGGCTTCCAAAGAGGGCTCTGGGGCCTCTTCGAGCGGAGGCGGCGCTGAAAATTCAGAGGGCCCGCCCTCCAGCCGGCGACGCCCCTCTCGAAGCAAGCTCAAAAGAGCGCTCGCCCCGAGCGCCACTCCCGCGAGCCCCAGACCCCAGACTTTCCCCTGCGTGGGGTCCGCGACCCAGCGCGGCGCCACGATCGTGACGAGCACCGTGCTTCCGAGCAAAACCCCGAGACGCACGGAGAAGGACGAAGAACCTCCCGCTACCATGAATGAACCCAACAGCCTCTGACTGATCACGGCTCGAGCGCCCGAACCTTGAGGAGAAACGCCCGAACATTTCGCTACCGAGGCGAAACGCCGCGCTCCCTTGTCCGAACCCCGGCCATGAAAACCTGGATCGGTTCGTTCGCTCTCCTCCTTTCCGCTGCTTGTGGTCAGAGCACCTCTGACCAGCTGCTGCCTCCGTCCTCCGAGTCTCCCTCGGACGAACCAGGCAGCGATCAAGCTCTCTGGCCGAAGCCTTCGACTCCCGACGCATCGGGCGGCTCTGGGCCGAATCCTTGGCTCGACCCGAACCCGGATCCGTCTTCCGGCGGCGGGACCGAGAGCCCTGGCGGCTCTGGGGGCCAAGGAGCAGGCTCAGGGGGAGCGAATTCCGCAGCAGGCGCTGGAGCCAACGATTCCCCGGCGAGCGGCGGTCAGATGGGCGAGCTGGAGGAGCTTCCGAGTGGTCCGCCCGCGGCCCTCGAGCTCTTGCTCGTCCGATATGAGGAGTCCACCACAAGCCAAAAGCGCCTCGAGATCTATAACCTCGGTCGAGACGTGGACGCGGCGGATGGCTGCGTCGTTCGCGTCTACTCCAACGGCAACACAAAGCCCTACCGAACCCACGCCATTGAGACGCTGCCCGCGGGCGCGAGCGTTCGCCTCTGCACCACGCAAAGCCCAGATCCGCTCTGCTTGCTCAGCCTCGGAAGCTCTTCGTTCAACGGGAATGACGCTATCGTCGTTTCCTGTGGCGATGAGATCCAAGACAGCCTGGGCCGCGTCGGGGAAGATCCTGGAAAAGGGTGGGCGGACGGGAGTTTACGCACCTGGGATGCGAGCCTTGTGCGCTGCGGCCGAGAGCGGGACACAGATCCTTCGGACGAAGTGCTCTTGAGCGGCTCCTGGGCTGCTCTGGAGTTCGAAGCGCCGAACGCCGAGATCGCGCGGGCCTGCTCAGCCCTCGGCCTCGGCGGCGCGCTCAGCTTCTGAGTCCCTCGGGGACGACAAGACCCGAGACAGAGAAGGCTGAAGGGCTCCCCGGGGACCTGAAGAGCCCGACCCGTTCGAAGGCCTCAAGCGACCTGAGCGCCCGCGCCGTCCGCGCCGATGACGTCACCGCGCGACGCCTGGAGCGCTTCGCTGCGGCTGGTGGCGCCGTCGTTGACCTTCACGCTGACGAGACGCGACACGCCCGGCTCGCCCATCGTGACACCGTAGAGGACGTCGACGCTCTGCATCGTCTTACGGATGTGCGTGATCAGGATGAACTGAGAGTTCGCGGTCATGCTGCGAATGGCCTCGTTGTAACGAGACACGTTCGCTTCATCGAGCGGCGCGTCGACCTCATCGAGCACACAGAAGGGCGAGGGACGGTGCTGGAAGATGGCGAAGATGAGGCTGACGGCCGTCAGCGCCTTTTCACCACCGCTCATGAGCTCGATATTGCCGAGCTTCTTGCCCGGCGGCTGTGCCATGATGTCGACGCCGCTCGCGAGCAGATCGTCCGGATCCGTGAGGCGAAGCTCTGCGCGACCGCCACGGAAATTCCGCACGAAGGTCTTCTTGAAGAGCTCGTTGACCGCCTCGAAGGTCTCCTTGAAACGGGTCTTGCTCTCGCGATCCATGTGCTTGATCGCCTTGTCGAGCTCGTCGAGGGCCTGCTCGATGTCGACCTTCTGGTTGTTCAGGTCGCGGTAGCGGGTCTCGGCCTCTTGGTACTCGCGCTCTGCGTCGAGGTTCACCGGACCGATGCGATCGATGGCTTGGTGGAGCTCTTCGATGCGCTTCTTGAGGTCCGCGTCCGGAGCCGGGCGCTTGTGGTAATCGCCGACCACTTTGCGCAGATCCAGGCCGCGGAACTTCTCGCGCACGGAGGTCAGGATGTGCTCGAGGTTCATTTCGACCCTTTGCAGGGCCATCTGAGCCTCGCGGGCCGCGTCGTCGAGCTCCGCGTGGATCACGCGGAACTCCCGCATTTCGCCCTCGCGCTGCTGGAGAGCACTGCGCACCGTCTCGAGCTCTGCGCGTACGGTCTGGAGCTCTTCGTGGGTCTGGCGGGAGCGCTCGACCGCAACGAGGCGAGCCTCGCGGGCGAGCAAGACCTTAGCCGCGGCCTCTCCGATCGATTTCGCGACCTCGACAGCCTCGAGAGCCAGGCGCTCCGAGCGCGTCATCAGGTCGACCTTCTGGCCGATCATGCGCTCGAGAGTCCTTCGAACAGCTTCCGTCTGTTCTTTGACCTGGGCCAGACGCACCTTGCGCTCAGTGACGAGGGCTGACTGGCCCGCGACCCGCTCACGCCACTCAGCGAGGCGCATCTCGGCGTCCCCGGCCTGGGCCCGGGCCTCGGCCACCCGGACGCGGAGTCCGTCGAGCTGTTCCATGCAGACGCGCTCGGTCTCCGTCGACTCTTCGAGGACGGTGCGGAGCTCGGCCGCGTCGATCAGGAGGACCTCCTGACGGCGCTCCAAACGCTCGAGGTCGGCGCGGCTCGCCTTGAGGTCGCGCTCCAGGGTGACATGAGCCAGCTCGCCGGCGTGGGCGCGCTGCTTGGCTTGTTCCAGGCTGGTCTCGAGCTCAGTGACGCGGGAAACAAGCGCCGACAGGGCACGCACCTTCTCATCGAGCTCTGCCTGAAGACGGGTCGTCTCGATCGTGAGCTCGTGCATCTCGCGCTTTTGCTCGACCATGGCCGCGGCCACGTCGTCGCCAGCGCCGCCGCTCACCGTTCCCTCGGGACGCATCACGGTCCCGTCGAGAGCGACGAGGGAGCTGCCCGGGAATTCCCGAGCGAAGGCGAGGGCTGCCTCAGCCGTCTCGGCCACAATGGCGTCGCCGACAAGGGATGCCACTAGACCCGCGTCTTCCGGCGCGTAACGCAGCGAATCCCGCAGCCGGCCGAGGATGCCCGGGCGACTCTCGACAGCGCGGGCCCCCGCCGTGAAGGGCGGGTTCTTCGCAATGATGTGCCCGCGGCCGCGACCGCTCTTCTTCAGGTCATCGAGCAGGCGCAGGCCCTCTTCGGGGCTCTCCACGACCACATACTGAAGTCGCTCACCGAGCCAGCTCGCGAAGGCAATCGTAAGCTCAGCGGGAGCTTCGATGCGATCCGCGACCAGGCCCAAGATCGCCGCATCGCCGCTGCCGATGAGCGCGCGGGCACCCTGACCAACACCTTCGAGGCGACGGTGCAGATCCTGGAGAACCTTGAGGCGGTTCTTCTTGAAGTTCACTTCACTCTTGGCGCCGTCCACCTCGCGCTCGAGCTCGCGACGCGTGGTGCGCAGATTGTTCAGCTCAGCCTCGAGCTCAGCGCGCTCGGCTTGGGTCATTTCCTTGCCGGCGAGGGCTTCAGCGGCGCTCTGTTCGAGGGTCGCGCACTTCACGCGCAGGACCTCGATTTCGTTTGCGATGTTCTCGCGCTCGGCTTCGATCTGCTCGACGCGGCGCTCCGCGTCCGCCCGGCGCACGATGACGCCGTCGAGACGAGCCTCGAGCCCCGCGGCTTCCGCCTGAGCAGCGCTCGCGTTCTGGCGCAGCTCATCGACCTCCGCCTGGACGTGGCTCTCCTCGGCGCGCAGGTGTTCGAGGGCGAGGTCTTCGTTTTCGCTTTCTTCGCGCCGCGACGCTTCGTCGCTCTCGAGGGAGGCGAGGCGAGCCTCGAGCTCGTCGCGCTCCTGATCGAGGCTCTCGGCCTGGGCGCGGGCCTCTGCTTGGCCCCGCTCGGCAGCGGCCAAACGCTCCTCGAGATGGGCGATGCGGTCGCGGGTGCGTTCAATCTCGGCGGCCAGCGAGCTCACCTCGTTGTCGGCAGCGAAGGCGGCCTTCGATGCGAGCTCGGTGCGCTCCTCGATCTCCGCGGCCTGACTCCGAGCGACGCGCAGAGACTCCTCGGACTCCTCCATCTGGGCCCGGAGAGCTTCGAGCTTCTGCCCCGCTTCAATGAACTGATCCGCATGGACCCGGCCCATCACCGTGTGCTCGAGCCACTGGTGGGACGCGTCGTGGAGCACGAGATCTTCGAGCTCAGTTCGATAAGCGCGGTAACGCTCGGCCTTTTGGACCTGACGCTGGAGGCTCGAGCTCGTGCGCTCGATCTCGCGGATGATGTCGGAGACGCGCGCGAGGTTCTGCCGCGTCTGCTCCATCTTGCGCTCAGCCTGCTTGCGGCGCTGTTTGTACTTCGTGATGCCCGCGGCTTCTTCGATAAACAGGCGCCGATCTTCGGGACGCGCCGAGACAATCTGGCCGATGCGGCCCTGCTCGACGATGGAGTAAGCCTTGGTGCCGACACCGGTGCCGAGGAAGAGCTCGGTGATGTCGCGGAGGCGGACCTGCGTCTTGTTGACGAGGTACTCGCTGGTGCCATCGCGGAAGAGCCGCCGTGTGACCGCGATCTCCGGATAACCTTGGTACTCGAGGGGCAGGGTGGCCGCGTAGTGGGGGTCGGTGTTATCGAAGGTCAGCGTGACCTCGGCGAGACCAGCGGGGGCCCGGGAGTCGGAGCCGTTGAAGATGACATCTTCCATGGCGCGCCCACGCAGGTGCTTCGCGCTCTGCTCACCCATGCACCACCGGATCGCGTCGACGATGTTGGACTTGCCGCAGCCGTTCGGACCCACGATGCCGATGACGTCGTGGTCGAAATGAATCACGGTCTTTTCGACGAAAGACTTGAATCCAGCAATCTCGAGCTTCTTGATGTGCATCTAGAACCCCTCCTCTTCACCTTCTCACGTCCCGGCCTTCGAGTCTCCCCCGCTTGAAGGGAGGAGGAGTGAAAGTTCACCGGGCCGAGCCATTCCCCGAGAGCCGTCGTCCGGCGACCGCGGGAACAAGCCAACCACAAAAGCGGCCTTGGAGAAAGTCAGGAACCTACAAAGCAAATAACGTCACCAAACGTCATGTATGGTCACGTGATTCACTTCCGAGTCATACGCCGGCTCGAGCCAATCCTACAAGCATGAAATGCAAGATGAACGGTAACGCTACGATATTTTTTGACATTTCGAGTGTGTGTCTCTGTGGTCCGTTGGCGCAAAGTTGACAAGGCCGGGCGCGCGACGCATCTCCCGAGGAGTGAAACGAAAGGTCCGCGCTCGCTCGAGTCAGCGGCCCATCCGGACCCTTACAGCCATGACCTACGAATACATCTGCAAAGCTTGCGGCCATGAATGGGAAGCTCAACAGTCGATCAGCGCAGCCCCGCTCACCGACTGCCCGAAGTGTCACGCTGCCGCGGCCCAGCGTCAGATTTCGAAGAGCGGCGGGTTCATCCTGAAAGGCGGGGGTTGGTACTCGGATCTCTACTCGAGCACGAAGCCTGGCTCGTCGTCCGACAGCTCTTCGAGCAGTAGCTCATCATCAACTACATCCGCACCGAGCTCCGGTAGCTCTACCACATCCACATAATCATCCAGTCAGCGGCAGCTGGACGCAAACGGGCGGCTGTTTTGCTGCGCGGCGTAACTTTGTGTTTCTTTTTGGAAGGGAGCCCTCCCGCGTGGCCTTCTCGGCTGTTATCTATCTAGGGTGACCCTTCGAAAACCATCTCACCAAGTCACCGCGACGGTTCTGGGTGCCGGGACCATGGGCGCCGGAATTGCGGCTCACCTAGCAGCCGCCGGCTGTCGGACCTTCCTCCTCGATATCGTTCCGAGCGGGGTCCCGGCCGATGCGAAGAAGCCGCAGCGCAACGCGCTCGCCATGGGCGCGCTCAAAGCGCTCCCGAAGAGCAAGCCGCCCGCTCTCATGAGCGCGAGCGTGCTCGGGCGGATCACCCCCGGGAACATCGAAGACGATCTCGAACGCGTCGCCGCCGAAAGCGACTTGATCATCGAAGCGGTCGTCGAGCGGCTCGACGTCAAGGCGGCGCTCTTCGCGCGGCTCGGCAAGGCGAGCCGGCCCGACTGTATCCTCGCCACGAACACCTCGGGCATTCCGATCGCGAGCATTGCGAAGGAACTCCCCGAAGAAGCGCGAGGTCGCCTGCTCGGGCTCCATTTCTTCAATCCGCCGCGCTGGATGTACCTGCTCGAGGTCATCCCGTCCGAGTTCACACGGCCCGAGATCGTGGCGGAGGCCTCCGAGTTCTGTGAACGCCAACTGGGTAAGGGCATCGTTCCCTGCAAGGACACCCCGAATTTCGTCGGCAACCGCATCGGCATTGTCGAGATGCTCCTGACCTTCAATGCCGCACGCGAAGCGGGGCTGACGGTCGAAGAAGTCGACTTCCTCAATGGTCCTCTGCTCGGAAGGCCGAAAACGGGCAGCTTCCGACTCGGTGACCTGGTGGGCATCGACGTGCTCGCCCACGTCGTGCAGAACCTCGAGCGAACCCTGTCCGCTGATCCTCAAGCGCCGAACTACGATCCTCTGTACGAGCGCATCCGCGTGCCGGACACGATCCAGAAGCTCGTGAGCGAGAAGCGTCTCGGCGACAAAACAGGCGCCGGTTTCTATAAGAAAGTGAAGGGCGCGGGAGGCAAGAGTGAGATCCTCTCCCTCGATCTCCAGACCCTCGAGTATCGCCCGCGCATCGAGCCGAATTTCCCTGAGTTCAACTTAATGAAGGGTGGGCTCGAGCTGCGCCAGAAGGTGCGTAAGATCCTCGAGACGCCGGGGAAGGGGGGCGACTTCCTGCGCGCCGTTGTCATTCCGCTCATGAACTACAGCGCCGCGCTGATCGGCCAGATCTGCGACACGCCGCAGGAGATCGACGAGGCGATGCGCTGGGGTTACGGCTGGCAGCTCGGGCCCATCGAGCTGCTCGATGCAGCCGGGCCCGCCTGGGTGCGCGAAAAGGTGGAAGTGATGGGTCTCCCTGTCGCGCCTGCTCTGAAAGAAGTCACGAGCACCTTCTACCGTCCGGAAGAAGACGCCGTTTTCATTCCGAAGGCGGGGTATCGCCCCGTGCGGCGTCCGGAAGGGATCATCGAGCTCGGCCAGCTGCCGCCTTCCGCGCTCATCGCCGAAAATCCGACGGCGCGCCTTTGGGACATCGGCGATGGGATCGGCTGCGTGGAGTTCCGCTCCAAGGCCAACGTGCTCGACGACGGAGTCGTGCGCATGATCGGAGAAGCTCCGGACATCCTCGCCAGCAAGGGTTTTCGGGGCCTCGTGGTCGGCAACCAAGCGGACCACTTCTGCCGCGGGGCGAACCTCTTCTATATCGCCGGGCTCATCGCCCAGAAGAACTTCGACGCGATCGAGAAGGCGGTCTTCGAGCTCCAGAACGCCTTCATGCGCCTCCGCCACGGGCCGATTCCGGTCGTCGCCGCGCCCATCGGGCAAACCCTCGGCGGCGGAACCGAGCTCTGTCTCCACTCCGCCCACGTCCAGGCGGGCGCGGACCTGTTCCTCGGTTTGGTCGAGGCGGGCGTTGGTGTGCTCCCGGCAGGCGGCGGACTCAAGGAGATCGTTCGTCGGGCGGCCGAGTGGGCTTCGGAGCTTCCGGGTCAGGATCCTTATCCCTTCGTGCGCCGCGGCTTTGAGGCGGTCATGATGGGCAAGGTCTCCGGTTCGGCCTTCGAGGCGCGGGAAAATGGCTTCTTGAGCCGCAGCGATGGCGTCACCTTCAATAAGCGCCGCCTGATCGCCGACGCGAAGAAACACGCGATCGCCCTCGCGGAGGCCGGTTACACGCCTCCTGATCCGAACGAGCCGATCCCGGTCATCGGTGAGGTCGGAGCCGCTAACCTCTCCCTCGGTCTCGAGACCTTCGTCTGGGGTGGTTTCGCCAGCGCTCACGACAAGCTCATCGGACAAAAGGTCGTGCACGTGCTGACCGGCGGTAAGGCGCCGGCCGGGGCAACCAAGACTGCCCAGCAGTTGCTCGATCTCGAGCGCGAGGCCTTCGTCTCGCTCACGGGTGAGCCAAAAACCTTCGATCGAATTCGCTTCATGCTCGAGAACAAGAAGCCGCTCCGGAACTAAGGACGAGGCAACTTCCCCGAAAACGAGCTCTCTTTTTGAAAGGATCAATGATGCAGGGTCAGAATACAGCCGTGATCGTAGCCGCGAAGCGAAGCGCCGTGGGGAAAGCCCCCCGAGGGGTGTTTCGCACGACGCGTCCCGACGACATCGGCGTAGAGGTGCTCAAGGCGACGCTCGCGTCTGCCCCGTTCCCCTTGGAGCTGATCGAGGACGTACTCGTCGGCTGCGCCATGCCCGAAGCGGAACAGGGCATGAACGTCGCGCGCAATATCGTCCTGCACGCGGGACTCCCGGACTCGGTGCCGGCGGCAACGGTGAACCGCTACTGTGCCTCCGGGCTCCAGACGATCGCGATGATCGCTGAGCGGATCCAGGTCGGCGCGATTGACGTCGGAGTCGCAGGCGGCGTCGAGTCGATGAGCCTGATCCCAATGGGCGGGCACGTCACGCGCCTGAACCCGGCGATCGTCGAGCAACGCCCGGAGATCTACATGAACATGGGTCTCACGGCGGAGAACGTCGCGAGCCGCTTCGAGGTGAGCCGGGCGGATCAAGACGCCTTCTCCCTCGAGAGCCACAGGCGCGCCCTCGAGGCCCAGAGAAGCGGCCATTTTGCCGAAGAAATCGTGCCCGTTCGCTCCCACGAAGGGGTCACGGTGACCGCTGATGAAGGCCCCCGCGCCGACACTTCCTTGGAAGCGCTCGGCAAGCTGCCCGCTGTCTTCCGTCAGGGCGGCTCCGTCACCGCGGGAAACTCGTCTCAGATGAGCGACGGCGCAGCCTTTGTCGTCCTCATGAGCGAAGCCAAAGCCCGCGAGCTCGGGCTTCAGCCGATCGCTCGTTTCGTGGGCTATGCCGTCGCTGGCGTCGCTCCCGAGATCATGGGCATCGGCCCCGTCGAAGCGATCCCGAAGCTGCTCAAGAAGACCGGCGTGACCCTCGACCAGATCGACACCATCGAGCTGAACGAGGCGTTTGCAGCTCAGTCCCTCGCCGTCATCCGTAAGCTCGGCCTCGATCCCCAAAAGACCAACCCCAACGGTGGAGCCATCGCCCTCGGACATCCCCTCGGCTGTACGGGCGCAAAGCTCACGGCCACCGCTCTCTCCACGCTCAAGCGGACCGGTGGACGTTACGGCCTCGTGTCGATGTGCGTCGGGGGCGGTATGGGCGCGGCGGGGCTCTTCGAGCGCCTCTGAGCGCTCCTGGGGCGGGCCCGTCGGTGGCCGCGAGACGGAGAGGAGGGCCGCGCTCACAAGAGCGCGGCCCGAGCTTTTTGTGGAGCCGTGACCGGACCGACTCACAGACCGGACCGACTCCGAGCTTTTTGTGGAGCCGTGACCGGACCGACTCACAGACCGGACCGACTCCGAGGGAGACCGCGTGAGCGAGGCGCGGGGACGGTCGATGTGCGCCGAGGCGCGCGGGGTGAGCCCCTCCAGAAGGGCGGTTTCGCCCCTTTGAGAGGCGCTGAGGCGCCGACAGCGTGCAGGAGCGCTTGCGGTGCGTCCGCTGCCGCAGGCGGGAGCAGGTGAGCGCTGAGGCGCCGACAGCGTGCAGGAGCGCTTGCAGTGCGTCCGCTGCCGCAGGCGGGAGCAGGTGAGCCCTGGGACCCTCGGCCGCGCAGGGCGCGGCC
>NASX01000090.1 GCA_002085155.1 Sorangiineae bacterium NIC37A_2 | reverse complement strand
ACCGAATCGGGCCTCTACCGAGCGCAAAACGGGCGCCTCGAGCTCGTCCAGCGCATCTCGACGGGCGTTCGCGCGCTGCTCGAGGATGAACGGGGGGCGATTTGGGTCGGGACGGGGGCGGGGCTCGAGAGATATCGCGACGGAACGTTTGTGACTTGGGGCGAGGCGGAAGGGCTCACCCCTCAAAACATCCTCGCTCTTGAGCCCTCTGAGGACGGAACGCTGTGGATGGTCGACGTCGAAGGAGCCATCCATCGGGGGCGACCGGGCGCTTTTGAACGGTTCGAGCCGCCGGACACTGTGAGCGGTCAAGGAATGCTGTCCATGACCGAGCCTCGTGGAGGCGGCCTCCTGCTCGCGGCGGATTCGCTCCTGGAGATCCCGAAGAGCGGCCGAGCAGCGACGGCGCGGGCGCCGGGCCCCTTCTCTTTGGCTTTTGCGGATCGCTCTTCGACGCTCGTCGCTCAGACCGATCCGGACGGAAAGAGTCGCCTCTTCACCTACCAAAAAGGCGCCCTTTCTCCCTTTGATTTGCCGGAACCTGTCGAACACATCCAGCGCGTCTTTCGCGACAAACGGGGAAGGCTTTGGATCTCGAGCGGCGGTGGCGGGCTCTTGCGCGTTGAGAAGAAAAAAGAGGTCCGGCGCTTTCGACGGGAACAGGGGCTTCCGAGCGATACGGTTTACGGCATCGCGGAAGACGCGGAGGGAAGGATCTGGGTCGGGACGCGGGAAGGGCTCGGATTCATTGAGGACGACCGAGCCCAGAGCCTCGCGCACTTAAGCTGCACGCCGCGTCGCTCTCCTGTTCACCTCGCTTTCGATCGCTACGACGCGCTCTGGGTCTCCGCTGACGACGGCATCTATCGCATCCCGCGCCAGGAGCTCCTCCGAGCGCTGCGCGAAGGGTCGCTCTCCTGCACGGGGCGCGCCTTCATGCGGCGGGATGGCCTCAGGAGTCTCGTGGTGTCCTGGCGTCCGGGGGGACTCGCGGAGCTCTCCGATGGGACCCTGTGTTTTGCGACAGAAGCGGGACTTTCCTGCACGAAGCCGAAGGAGGAATACGGCCCGAAGGGCGCGCCCCTGCCACGCATCGAACACGTGCGTATTGGAGGTCGAGCTCGCGAGGGGAGCGGGCGCAGGGTGCGCGCCGAGGACCGTCGAGCTCCCGTCCAGCTCAACTACTCCGCCGTTGAGCTCTCCGATCCGGAGCTCCTCGAGTTCCAGACGCGCCTCGCGGGCTTCGATGGCTGGTCTCCTGTCACGCGCGCCCGTTCGGTGACCTATACGAATCTGCCCGCGGGGCAGTTCACCTTTGAGGTGCGCGCCCGTTATCAGGGACAAGAGTGGTCGAGTCATGTTGCGCGTACGGCCCTTGTGGTCGAGCCCGCCTGGTACGAGACGACGCTCGCTCGCGTGCTCGGGGCGCTCTTACCCTTGGCGCTCGGCCTGTCCGGCTTCGGTATTTTCCGCTATCGGAATCGAAAATACCGGCGGGAGCTCGAAGCAGGCGTGCGCGCGCGCACCCGAGAGCTCGCGGCTCAGATTGAAGAGAACCGGCGCGTCGAAGCGGAGCTGCGAGAGCTCGCGAATGACCTCGATCGGCACGTTCGGGCCCGCACCGCTGAGCTCGAGATCGCCAACCGCGCCCTCCGTCGCAGCGAAGAGCGTTATGAGCTCGCTGTCTCGGGCGCTGAAGACGGCATCTGGGACTGGGATATCGCCGCCGGTGTCCTTTACCTCTCGCTCCGCTGGAAGCAGATGCTCGGTTACGACGACAGCTTCCCTTCGACGATCGACGCTTGGCTCTCTCGGACGCATCCCGATGACCGCGCGATGCTGCGCGCAGTGCTCGTCAGCGCGGGCGAGAAGGGCGGCAACATTCGCTGTGAATACCGAATGCTGAATCGCGACGATCAGATCGTCTGGGTCCAGTGTCGCGGAGTTGTCGTGAGCGGGCCTCGGGGTCCGATCCGCGCCGCAGGGTCCCAGACAGACATCACCGAGCGCAAGGCAAACGAAAATGAGCTCCTCAAGCGCGTCACCCATGATCCGCTCACGGGTCTGCCGAACCGTTCTCTGTTCGTCGACCGCCTCGAACAGGCTCTCCGCCGAGAACAAGGAAAACTCACGATCATCCTGATCAACGTCGATCGCCTGAAAGCGATCAATGAGACGCGAGGGCTCGGAGTCGGTGATTTCGTGCTCCAGACGGTCGCGCAGCGGGCGGCGGAAGTGCTCCGGGATACGGACACCTTAGCTCGGCTCGGCAGCGACGAGTTCGCGCTCCTTTTGACGGACGTGCCCGACGAAGCGGCGGCCAAGGGCATCGTCGATCGGATCCGCGAAGGGCTCTTGATGCCCGCGTCCTTCGGCCACACGAGCCAGGCGATCTCGCTGAGCTTTGGCGTGAAGATCACCGAGCCCCAGAAGGAGACGGCAGAGACCTTCCTCGCGGACGCGTACCTGGCGCTCGAAGACGCCAAGGCGCGCGGCGGAGGGCGCGTCTCGGTGTTCACGAGTGAGCTCGGCCTCGAACACCAAGATCGACTGAACATCGAAGGGGCGCTCCGGCGCGCGCTCCGCGAGTCTCAGTTCGTCTTGCACTACCAGCCTCTCGTTGACCTCAAGACGGGGCGCGCCGCGGGCGTCGAAGCGCTCATCCGCTGGCAAGATCCGATGCGGGGGTTGGTCGGACCGGGTCAGTTCATTGCGCGAGCGGAGGCCTGTGGGCTCATCGCGCCCATCAGCGACTGGGTGCTCGGGGAAGCCTGCCGTCAAGCGCGCGCCTGGCAGCTCCAGCTCGGTTTTCCCGTCAAAGTCTCGATCAATATCGCGCCCGCGCTCCTCCACGGACACGGCCTCGCCGACAACATCTTGAACGAACTCAAGCGTCACGAGCTCGATCCCTCGAGCCTCACCCTCGAAATCGTCGAGTCGAGCATCCTCGAATTGAACCAGGAGGTCACCGACACCCTCAACCGCCTCCACGAAAAAGGCGTCGGCATCTCGATCGACGACTTCGGAACCGGCTATTCGTCGCTCGCCTATCTCTCGCGTCTCCCCATCACAGCTCTCAAGCTCGATCGCAGTCTCGTCGAACGAGTCCCGTCGGATCCGACGGACTCGGCCATCTGTAAGAGCATGGTCGAAATGGCGGAGAGACTCGGCATCGTCAGCGTCGTCGAAGGCGTCGAAACGCAAGCGCAGGTGGACTATCTCCGGAGTATCGGCTGCAGGCTCGCCCAGGGGTACTACTTCAGCAAACCCCTCGCCGCGATCGACGCCGGAGCGTATTTGAGCCTCGTGGCGAAGGTGAACGAGCCGACCGCCGAAGGGCAGGACGGCAGGTGAGGCAGGTTCAGTGGCGTCGAGCGGCGAAGCTGACAGGTGACGAAAACACGGCGCTTTTGTGATCGTTCACATCGGACGCGGATGAAACTTTCGCCCTCTTGATGGGAAAAGCGCATCGAAAAAGCGGGCCCTGATCACCTTTCGCGCGGCAAAGCGAGCGGTTTCTCTTAGGCTGCGCTTCGATGTTTGAGCGCTTCGTAGAGTCGTCTCTGTCCTCCCGGATGCGAGCCCTGCGTCTCGGACTCTGTCTGACGGTGGCGCTCGACGGTTGCGCGAGTAGTCCCGGTGATGCGCCGTGTCCCGAGGGACGGCGGAGCTGCGGAGAGTGCATCGACGTTCAGACGGACGTGTGGAACTGCGGGAGCTGCGGGAGCATTTGTGACGCGGGCGCAGAGTGCCGCGAGGGGGCCTGCGTCTGTCTGCGCGGGCACGAGTGTGGCGGAAGCTGCGTGGACCTCGAGAGCGACCCCTCGCACTGCGGGGGCTGCGACGTGACCTGCGGCGGGGGGCTCGTCTGTTCACGGAGCGCCTGCAAGGCTTCCTGCGACCAGGGTTTGACCCGGTGCGGCGCGTCGTGCGTCGAGGTCGCGACCGATCCGAGTCACTGCGGGGAATGTGGAGTCGTCTGTGAGCCGGGTCAGCTTTGCGCGAGCGGACAATGCGCCTGTTCCGGCGGACGGGTCGACTGTGGTGCGGGCTGTACGGACCTGACGATGGACCTTCTCCACTGCGGCGAGTGTGGTCGAGCCTGTGGTGAAGGATCCGTTTGCGCCGAGGGAGAGTGCGTCTCGATTTCCCCGGGCGCGGGCGGAGCTCCGGGGGCCGGCGGCGGTGCGCTGAGCTCAGGGGGAGCGCCTGCCGCGGGGGGCCAGAGCGGCGCGGGAGGGTCGGGCGCAAGTGTGGGAGGGAGCGTGAGCGGCGGAGCGAGCGCGGGAGGAGCGCCCGGGAGCGGAGGAGCCTTTGGCTCTGACTGCGAAGGGAAAGAAGGCTTCTCTGTGAGAAACGGGAAGCTCTATGACAAAAACTGCCGGGAGTTCGTGTTGCGTGGGGTGAACTATCCGTACACTTGGTTTTCTTCGCGTAGCCTGAGTGCGGACCTGGCCGCGATTGCGAAAGTGGGCGCGAACTCAGTGCGCGTCGTCATGGCGACAGGCGCTCGTTGGACCCGGACGAGCGGCGCCGAGCTCACTTCGATTCTCGCTGCAGCGAAGGCGAACAAGCTGATCGTCGTCCTCGAGGTTCACGACATGACGGGCTACGCGGAACAAGCGGGTTCGGTACCCCTCGCGGAGGCCACGAGCTACTGGACCGCGAGCGAAATCGTGAGCGCTCTTTTGGGCCAAGAAGCCTACGCGATCATCAACATCGCCAACGAACCGAACGGCAACGACACGAGCCCCGACGATCTCTCGAGCGGCCCCGACATCTGGGCCCCGAGTCACGCGGCCGCGGTGCAAGCGCTAAGGAGCGCGGGGCTTCACCACACGCTCATGATCGACGGCCCCCACTGGGGCCAAGATTGGCGCAATGTGATGCGCGAGGGCGGCGGAAAGCGCATCTGGGACGCCGATCCGGACAAGAACCTGATCTTTTCGGTCCATATGTATGATGTGTACGGCTCGGCTCAGACCGTGACCTCCTATTTCAATCGCTTCCTCGAGAACAACGAGGCTCCCCTCGTCGTCGGAGAGTTCGCAGCGGATCATGGACCGGGCAAAGAGGTCGACGAAGGGACCATCATGATGTTCGCGGAGTCCCTCGGCATCGGTTACATGGGCTGGTCTTGGTCGGGGAACGGCGACGGGCTCGGGAGCCTCGATATCACCCAGGAGTTCAATGTCGCTTCCCTCACAGCTTGGGGCAATACGCTCGTTCACGGCCCATTTGGGCTCATGGCGACCAGTGAGACTTGTTCGGTGTTCGAGTGAGTGAAGGCCGGGCGCGGGTGGGCTCAGCTGAGAGCAGGTTGGCGCGGGTGGGCGCAGCCGGAGGCGGTAAAATGCAGGTTGGCGCGGGTGGGCCAGCTGAGAGCAGGTTGGCGCGGGTGGGCGCAGCGTGCACTCGAGGCGCGGGGGCGTCCGGGGGAGGGGGAGCGGGAGCGCAGTTGAGGGCACGCGAGGCTGCGATGGAGCTCAGCTTAGGGGGTGAGGACGGGTGAAGGCTCGGCTGGGCTCTTTTGGGTGTGATGGACCGGGGCCCCTTCTCCAGGAAAGACCTTTTCGGCCCAAGCGGCCGCTGCGTCGGCTGCTGTTTTGAGAGCGGCCTCTGAGGGCATCTCGGCTCCTAAGGCGAGCACGAGCTCCGGCTCTTCCGGAAGGGTTCCGTTCTGAACAGCTTTCGCGCGCACGGAGCGCAATGCAAAGAGCGCCGCTTCGGCGACGCGGCGGCGCCCGGGGATGTCGTGAGGCAGGAGGAGGGGCTCGCCTTTCAGGTTCGTGCCCGCTTCGATGTCGTAGCGAGCTTCGGCCATGTCACGCGTGAGCGGAAGGAAGGAGCGGACAAGGTTTGGGTTTGTCGACGCGGCGAGAGTGTCGAGGGCCTGGCCGCGGACGTAAGGGTGAGGGTCGCTGAGGGCTGTGATGGCCCGGGATTCGAGCTCGCTCCGCTCCATGAGGCTCGGGATCTCGGTGAGCAGCTGAAGCGCCCGGCCGCGGACGCCCGGATTTTCATGGGACAAGAGGGGCTTCACTCTCTGACCGAGCTCGAGCAGCTCCGTGTCTCGGGCTTCGCTGAGGGGCTCTTTGCTCTCGGAGAGCGCGAAAAGCGCCAGGGAGACGACGGCTGGTTCACTTCGCTCGAGGCTCTTCGAGAAGGCTGCGCGGGCCGTCTCATTGCGAAGGGAGGGTCGGAGTAAGTTCAGGGTTTCGAGCGCTCGATAGCGGCGCACGAGCTCCAAGTCGGAGTTGATCAGGCTGGCAAGTGCAGCGATGAGCTCTGGGGGGGGAGCCTCGGTCATGAGCGGAATGCGAGCGGCGGCGAAGGCCAGCTCAGCGCTCTTGGGGTCGGGGGAGCTCATGTGTCGCACGAGCACCCGCTGCAGGTCGTCGTCCGGCGCGGCTTTCGTCTCTGAGCGCGAGGAGTAGGCGGAGCCGATCGCAGCGAGCGCCGCGTGCACGACCAGGGGATTGTCGCTTGTGGCCGCCATGTAGGTGAAGAGCTTGGCGTTGTCCGGATCGCGCACGTCGGCGTCGCGGAAAGCCGTATTCTTCGCGTTGATTTGGGCTCGGAGCTGGTCAATGCGGACCGACTCTTCGGCGCTCGGCACGAAATCGAGGCCGCTGTCGGGGACCTCGGGCGGCGCAAGGGTGAGCCAAACAGATGCGGCGACGGCTGCCACACCGAGGCCGAGCGCGAGGGGCCAGCGCTTTTTCTCTTCGGGCTCGGGGGATGTCATGAGGTCTCTCCGAGTTTGAGGGCCTTTCGAGTTGCGGCTGTGTGCTCTCGGAAGTTGAAGCCGGGGGCGCCGGGATGAGGCAAGGCGAGACGGACGCCGGACCAGGAGAGATCGCGCGCGAGGTTTCTCTCTTCGAGGGCCTGGGCGTACGTCAGATCGAAGAGGATGAGAGTCTTCGGTTTGAGCTCCTTGAGCCGCGCTTCGACGAAGCTCTTCGCTTCTTCGGCATCGGCGTCGGTGAGCTCGGGCGCGAGGCGAGAGCCGCCCGTGGGGTCTTTCAAGTTCGAAAAAGCGACGCTGCGCCAGAAGTCTTCACACTCGTTCCTCGGAACGGGTCCACCGAGGATGAGCCGAGCGACGTCGGTGAAGGTTTGATGTTTCATCGAACCGTCGATGTATTGAGGAGTGAGGTCTGCATCGAAGGTGCGCCCGACGCGCGGGATCGCACTCCGCTCAAGGGGCTGACGAGGTGCGACCAGAAGCAGACGATGCCGGCCGAGAGAACCTCGTCCGAAGTCAGGCCCCACCCAAGCCAGACGTACGTCGATACCAACTTCAGCCACGGCCGAAAGTCTATCCTGGTTCTCTGATTTTCCGAGGCGGCGCGGAAAGTGCTATCGAAAGGCGGAAAGGAGAGGCGGGCAGGCTCGGAGGGACGCGAGGAACCTTCGAGCTGGCGAGCTTTTCTCGTGAGTACTCTATGAAAACGCGCGGGCCCAAAGGGCACTTTTCGAGGACGCTCGCGGGCGCAGAGCTTTGTGAAAAAAGCGACGCCTCGTGAAGAGAGGAGCGCAGGGAAGAGCGCGAGCGGAGGTCGCCGACGATCGGAGAGAGACCGGCTCTTGTCGCCCCAGGGTGGGTCATTTCAATAAGTAAGGGCATCGCCCGGTTCCCGTAGGCTTTGGGTGTCTAGACCAAACCGAAAGGACCGAGGATGCCCGAGGACATCGTAGCGCAGCATCACTTGCTGCCGGAAATGAAACTGCTCGAGACGCGACGTGCGGGGAGCGGTGGCTTGGAGTTCGTCGTGGAAATGACGAGCAAGTACGAGGTGTGTCCGCGCTGCGCGACGCGGAGCAGTAGCGTGTACGACCGGCGCTGGGTGACTATTCGGGACGAGCCCATCCGCCGGGGTGAGGTGCGACTTCGGATTCTGAAGCGTCGCTTCTCCTGCGGCCCTTGCGGGCGTCCCTTCACCGAGCCCGTGAGCGGTATCATCAAGGGCAAACGGACGACCGAGCGCTATGCGAGGGCTGTCCAGCAGGCTTGTGAGGAGTACGTCGACCTCAAGACGGTGCGCCAGAGATTTCGCTGCTCCGGCGGCTACCTGTACAGCGTGCTCTATCGACATCTGGAGCTCAAGCAGCGCGCGATGCGCAAGGGCTGGCCGGAGCGCGTGGGGCTCGATGAGCACTTCTTCAAGCGCGGCAAGGGCTTTGAAAAGCGCCAATTCGTGACCATGGTCGTCGACCAGACTGGTGGGCGTCTGTTAGAAGTCGCTGAGGGGCGCACGGGCAGTGACGTGGAGCACGCTGTGCGTCGTCTGACGAATCCGGAGAACGTGCGTTGGGTCAGCATCGACCTGTGTGACCCGTACAAGCGTTTCGTCCAAGACTACTTCCCGAACGCCAGCATCGTCGCCGACAAGTTTCACGTGCTGCGTCTTCCGAGCGCAGCTCTCATGAAGTATCGAAAGCAGGCGGAGCGCGGAAGGAACACTGCCTATCTCAGAAACCTCCTGCACAAACCCGGCTATCAAGTGCTCGACTACTGGAAGCCGCGCCTCCGGGATTGGCTCAAGCAGCACCCGGTGCTCGAAGAAGTCTACTGGGCCAAGGAGCGTCTGAGCCGTTTCTACCGCATCCGGAGCGTCACCCAGGCCGCCAAGGAGCTCACCCGGCTCACCGACTCGCTCTGTCTCAGCCCTGTCCCTGAGCTCCGCACGCTCCGCACCACGCTCAAAAAGTGGCGCTCTGCCATCCTCAACCGGAGCGGACGGAGTCCAGTGTACTGGACGGAGTCCGCGGAGGTCGACGAGCCCGCCGAAGGCGGGTGCCCGCAGGGCACGCGAGTCAACTACTGGACGAGCCGACAGACCAACGCCCGCGTCGAGGGCTTCAACAACAAGGCCAAGCTCGTCAAACGGCGAGCCTACGGCTATATCTCCTTCCGCAACTATCGACTCAGACTCCTAAACGCCTGCGGAGGCTAGCCTTTTCGGAGGACCCACCATGGAGTGTGAAGAGCCGAAGAGCCGCACGCGCGCAGGGCGAAGCGCTGAGCAGCGGCGAGCTCGTCAGTCCATTCTTTGGATTTTCGGGTGGAGCCGAGGGGGATCGAACCCCTGACCTCCGCATTGCGAACGCGGCGCTCTCCCAGCTGAGCTACGACCCCGAGAGGCGCCGGAGGGTAATGGGTCGGCAGGGCCTGTCAACCAGGGGCAGCGCGATCGAGCTCGCGACTTTTCAGCCAAAGTGTGCTTTGAAATGGCCTCTTCTCGGAAAGTTGCAGGGGAAAACGGCGAGCGCGGGTTGACCGAGAGGCTTGGGTGATTATGTTGCCGCAAGGATTGGCCGACCGGAATAAGTAGCAGAAATTGCTGCTCTTTCTTCCCCCATCGCCGGTCCGTGAAGGTCATCTAAGGGGAGGCC
>NASX01000089.1 GCA_002085155.1 Sorangiineae bacterium NIC37A_2 | reverse complement strand
GACGACGGGAGTATTTTCGTGCCGCCCTCGAGGCAATTCTTCGTCGATCGACCCTTTATGTTCTTCGTCTTCGACACAGAGACGCGCTTCGTCCTCTTCAGCGGACGCGTCTTGGAGATTCAGCCCTAGGGTGGCGCACCGTGCCGTGAAACATTCATTGTTTCACGGCTCAGGCGAATGACCGCTTCAGCTATTTCATGCTGCGTTAGCTACCGCGCCGTGAAACACTCAATGTTTCACGCGGTAGCGCAACTGCACGAGTCCCGTCGGGTAGCTGTCTGCGCTGTCGAAGCTGAGCTCGCAGGGGGCGCCGGTTCCGCCGAAAAGAGGGATCCCTGACCCGAGCAAAACAGGGATCAGCGAGACGGTCAGGTCGGTGACGAGACCTTCCGCGAGGAACTGGCGGATCAGATTCCCACCGTCGAGATAGACGCGACGATGTCCCGCTCCCTCGAGCTGCCCGGCGAGCTCCTTCGGAGTACCGCTCACAAACTTCTCGCCATGTGTGGAAGTGCCCGGCCGGTTCGTCACTACGTACACCGGCTTGTCCCCATAGAACCACTCGCCCATCGCGACGACCTTGTCGTAGGTCCGCCGCCCCATCAGCAGCGCATCGACCGACGCCGCGAACTTTGCGTACCCGTAATCCTCGGGAGGACTCTCCACGGCTTTCAGGAAGTCGAGGTCGTCTCCGGGCCCGGCGATGAACCCGTCGAGGCTCGTCGCGATGAACACTGAAAACTGGGGAGCTGCCATAGGCTCGTCCTTTAGCTCCATCGAGCTCGCCCGTCTCGGCTAGCCTGTCATTGTTTGTCCGCGCTCCGCTCCGACCCGCATTCCCCGAGCGGCGCACTCTCCAGCCTTCCGTCTCCCGCTCTCCGGAAGCGCTCGCTCGTTGGCTTCGGGGAGTGGCGAGTGCTGAAAGAGCCCTCTTGGCTTGCGCGCTGGGGGGACGATTGATAGCGAGGGAGGATTCATCCTCACTCGCGGTTTCCCTAGCGCCCGTCTCCTTCCCCTGTTGCTCGGGTCGACCCTGCTATCCGGCTGCGTGAACCTCCGCCGCGCAAGCTCTGGCCAAATAGGTTGTCCGCCAGAAGAGATCGAGATCTCCAACGACTCGCGCAAGGCGAACACCAGAACGTGGACCGCGACCTGCCGAGGTCGAACCTTCTATTTGCTCGGCGGCTTCAACTGGTCCGGAGAGTTCCCAGTATCGGTTTTTCCTTCGATGCATCGCCGGAGGAAGTCGCTTCGAGCTGCGAAGATGCCGGACATGAGTGGGAAGCACGCAAAGACGGATTTCGCTGCAGCGGTCTCGCCACCGACATAGGCATCCAAGCCTTCTCGAAGCTTCACTTTTGCGACGACCGCCTCTGCAGAGTTCAGGCATTCTCCGTTCTCGAGTTGGGCGAGTCCGGCGAGAGGAGCCTCAAACAGCTCTTCGACAGGCTGCAAGCAAAATACGGAAAACCCTCCATGAACAACCTGAGGGCGCCGGCTGAATGTAGGGGGAACTTCCTGGGTTGTGTGCTGGAGGAGCGAGCCTCCTGGAAGGCACGTTGGACGTGGCCCGACGGCAAGCTCGTGCACATCACAACGATGATTCTCGGCGGCAAGCCAGCGGTCGGGATCGTTTATCGAAAGCACGGCGCCGACGGTAGGATGAGGCTCCAAAGCGAAGCGCTTTAACGCCCGCCCCCATCGCCGGTCGCGACGCGGCCCTTCCCTCCCCCTCGCTGCGGTTCCCGAGCGGCCGTCGGGTCGGTTCGCTTCCCCGGAAGAGCCCCGCCTCTTTTGAGAGAACGCTCACAAACTCATGGCACGCACGCGAATCGACCGAATCGCGGTTTGTAGGAAGGTGATCGATGGAAAACTGATATGCGACCGCTCGAGAAACTTGCTACGGCTTGTGCCATGAGGCTGGGGAAGTTTCGTATCGTCGCCGTAAGCGCTGCGCCGCTTGTGGCTCTGCTCGCTTGTGGGGAAAGTTCGGGCACCGACGCGGGGAGCGGAGGAACCACCGGAGCCGGTGGAACACCTGGCAGCGGCGGGGACCAGCAGGGAGCAGGCGGAACGAGCTCCGGTGGCGCCATGGCGAGCGGAGGAGGACCTCTTATGGCGGGAGGAGCGCCGAGCGGCGGCAGCGCCGGCTCGAGTCCGAGCGGAGGGGCCGCACCGACCACAGGTGGAGCCCCGACGAGCTCGGGCGGGGCTTCTGGCGGGACCGGTGGAATGCCTGAGGGAACCGGGGGAGATATGACCTCCTCCATCTGTCCGTACACGCCGCCGACCGACCCCGAGACTTTCCCCCAGGGTTGGACCGCGGCGCCCGTCATCCAGTTCACAAACAACGGCGGCTGGACCTGGTACAACGACGAGCGGGTTATCGTCGACGCGGAAGCGGGCAAGATCGTCGTCGGCAGCGCCGCTTCGAGCGCCTCGAACCAGTCCGCGAACACCAACATCGAGATCGTGATCCACGACCTCGAGACAGGGATAAACCAGAAGAAGTCCCTCGGGACGCTGAGCTACTCCGACGACCACAATAACCCCGGGATCGTGGCCAACGCCCCCGGCGAGTACGTCGTCGCCTACGCGCACCACAACGTCGACTGCAACACCTACTGGGCAACCTATAAGGACAACGCCTGGAGCCAGACGAAGACCTACAACTGGGGCATGCACGGCTGCACGACGAGCCCAAAGAAGGACACGGTCACGTACAATAACCTCTGGAAGCTCAGCGCTGAGGAAGGACGCATCTACAACTTCGTCCGCTCGATCGGCACAAGCCCGAGCTTCCTTCTCTCCGAAGACGGCGGAGCGACCTGGTCCCTCGAAGGCCGACTCACCGCGAGCCCTCAGGTCGGCTACAACGCCGGCTACTACAAATTCTGGGGCAATGGCGTCGATCGCATCGACTTTTTCGCCACCGAATCTCACCCCCGCGACTCGAACACGAGCCTCTACCACGGCTATATTCAAGGCGGGAAATCCTACGACTCATCGGGCAAAGAGGTCGACGGGAACATCTTCGACACAAGCGCTCCCCAAATCACCGAGTTCACTCGCGTCTTCGCCGCGGGCAGCATGCTCGGAGGCAAGACCCTGCGTCGCCTCTGGAACTTCGACATTGCCCGCTACGAGGACGGGACGATCGGAGTCCTCTGGCAGGGACGCGAGAATGAGTGCGCTGACAAGAACAACTGCAATCCCGGCCATCACATGGCCTATTCGCGTTTCGATGGGACGAGCTGGAAGTCGACGCGCCTCGTGCGCGGCGGACGCACCCTCTACCGCGACAAGTCCGATTGGTGGGAAGAGGATTACCTCGGTGGTGGCGCGCTCGACCCCGATGATCCTCACGTCATCTACATCTCAACCAACATCGATCCGCGCGACGATATGACCGAATACCCGGTCAACGAGATCTGGAAAGGTGTCACCTGTGACGACGGCTCCAGCTTCACCTGGACGCCCATCACCATGAACTCCCAAAACGAGAACCTGCGGCCCCATGTCCCCAAGTGGGACGCGAAGAACAGCGCGCTCTTGTGGTTCCGTGGCAATTACCAGACCGCGCAGAAATACAGCGCCGAGGTCGTCGGTATCCTCGAGCGCGAGGAATAGGGCGGGCGCGTCCCCGAACGAAGCGCTGAGCGCGTCAGTCGAGGGGGCGCACGAGCGCCGCCGCCGCCCACATGAGCGGCGCCTGGCCGTGGTTGTCCCCGGTGAGCTTCGGGCGCTGGAAATAGTAGTTCTCCTCGTCCCCGGCGTAGGTCGGACCGCCCTGGTGCGAGGACGGCAGGTACGCCCAGTCGCTGATGTCCTGGACCTGGCCGGAGCCGTTCACCTTCGCGACGAGTCCGATCCAGGCGCGGCGCGCCGCGGGCCCGAATTTCTCGACGTCGAGCCAGCCGCGCCGAACGCCCGTAATGAGGGCGTAGGCGAACATGGCGCTGCCCGAGGACTCCGCCCAGTTTCGGTTGTCATTCGAGTCGACCACCTGCTTCCAGAGCCCGGCCCCCGGCTGGCCTTCGGCGATCTGATATTCGAGCAGGCCGTTCATCATCTTCAGGTAGCCATCACGAATTTTCGTAGCGTTTTCATGGGCATCCGGAAGCTCCCGGATCATTTCCGCCATGCCCGCGGCGTACCAACCGTTGCCCCGACCCCAGCTGATACGGAAGGCGGCGTTGTCCCTGTGGTGCGGGAAGAGCCCGTCCGGTTCCTGCATGGTCTCGAGATAACGGACCATCGTGGCCGCGGCCGTGTCCAAGTGTCGCTTGCGGTGCGCCTCGTCGGTGAGCACGCGATACGCCTGCACCTGGAGCGAGGTGATCATAAACATGTCATCGATCGCAAAGCGGATCTGGTCCTCGATGAAGGTGACTTGATGATCCGCGGCGAGATCACCCTCCTCGACGTAGAACGCGTCGTCTCGATACTTTGCGATCTCGAGAGGGACGATCCCGAAGACGTTGTCGTCGACATGCCCGCGGTTCGGGTTCTGGGCCGTCGGAGGGTCGAAATAGCTCCAGGTCCCCTTGTAGGGCGTGTACTTCGCGACGAGCACGTCGGTGAGCGCGGTGTCGCCTGCGAGCCCCGCGATCCAGAGCGCCCCGTACCAAGCGCAGGCGTCTTTGTAGTGCTTGTAGGAGTCGTTCGGATCGTTGCCGGAGCCTGTCGCGAGATTTTGATCGCGGAAGACCTCCGCCGCCTTCTTTCCGACGGCGAGAGGATCGGCCCCGTTCGGCCAATCTCCGAAGTACTTGTCCACGTCGACTCCCGAGCCACCCGAGCCATCCGCGCCCCCCGTGTTGCTCGGATCGCCCCCGGTTCCGCCACTGCCTCCTGCGCTGTCGCCCCCGCTCGCGCTCCCTCCCGTCGTCGGCCCGCCCCCGGCCCCACCAGCAGCTCCGCCCCCCGCGGCCGCGCCCCCGCTCGGACTCACCGCGCCACCTGAGGCCCCGCCCGCGCCTTGTACGGTTCCACCGCTGCCCGGAGCCGCGCCGCCCGTGGCGATCGGAGCTCCGCCGGCGCCTTGATCGGACCCTGAGCCGCTTTCACCACAGCCAAGCGCAACGAGAAGAGAGATGAGCGTGAGGGCTGTCGACTTCCTAAACACGTGAGAACTCCGAAGCAGATAACGTCGCAACGAAAATCAGCTCCGACTCCTTCCCAGCGAAGCTGCCCGCATCCATAGAACGGAAACACGGTCCGCGCATGGAATCACAAGCGCCGCCGCCCTCCGGTCGCGCCATTGTACTCAGACGCAGCGCATCCGAACCCCTTATCTCATCATCCGATGCGATGTTTGCGTTCACTCTCCGATGGCCGCTGGCCCGTCGCCGCGCCTTCCGACAAGAAGAACGCGCCTTGTCGCAAGGAGCAGGAAATGGCCCGACGCAAGTCACCCTCATCTCGCTCATCGCGCCGCACCCTCGAGCGTCTCCCCCCCCTCGGATCTTACCTATCACACTCCGGGTTCTTCGGGGCGTTCACGTAGGCCTCGCCGAGGCTCGTGAGCTCTCCATCCGCCCCAAGTAGATCGACGAAGGGGACATTGTCCGCGCGCCCCGCGAACCAGGCGTAACGTTCGATGCGGGGCTCCGCCTCGAGATATTGGACCGCGTCCCGAAGAAAAGCCTCTTGCTCGTCGAGGCTCGTTGCATTGTCGCAGGCGAACTCGGTCAGCCAAAGCGGCAACGAATAGCGAGACTTGTAGTTCTCCACATGGCCGATCAGCCACTCGGCCTTGTTGTCTCCTGGAGGGGAGCAGCCAACGTAAATATGGATCGCGATGGCGTCGACGCGGCAGCCTTCACACCTCTCAAAGAACTCATCGAGATAGTGGAACGGGTCCGTATCCTGACAATCCCCGCCGCAGAAATTGACCGCCGGGGAGACGAGTTTGAGCCCGCGGGCCTCGGCGAGCTCTTCGAGCTCAGGCCAGCGCAGAGCGGCCTCCGCCGCGGACATGTTCGCTTGGGAGCCGAAATTGGGCTCGTTGTAGCCAAGCAGGACCTGGGCTTGCTCCGGAATGTCCCGGCGCGCAGCGCTGACGTCGGTCCCCCCGCCCCAGATCATGGGGATGTACTCGATGCCGAGCTCTCGATAAGCGCCGCCGCGGAGCGCCGCGTCCGGCCGAAAATCCCAATTGTACCAGAAGCTGATACCCGGAGAGAGCGCTGTCAGATCCGCCACTGAGTGGTGCCCGTAAGCGACCCCGCGCTTGCAGGATCCCGAAGTCCCGCCGCCGCTTCCGCCGGACGAACCCCCGCCCGATGCCGCGCTCCCCGTCGAAGTGCCCCCCGTCGATGCGCCGCCTGAGCCCTCGCCCGTAGCTCCCCCGGTTCCTCCGGTTGAGCTCGACGTTCCGCCACTCGAGCTTCCGCCGCCCGAGCTCGCTCCGACTCCCCCTGAACCCTCGACAATTCCGCCGACTCCCGGCGCCGCTCCCCCGGACCCGGGCCCCATCGCATCTTCCCCCGCGCCCCCTGCGCAAGACTCGGCCAAAAACCCAGCGAACAAGAGCCCCACGAGCCAGAGCGGCGAGCTCCCGCTGTCCGGCACTTTCGCAAAGGACACCATCGGGCCACCGTACGGCGCCTTGAAAAACAAAGAGAAGACGCTCCCCGCCCGCGACCCTTTTTTTCGCCCCCAGAGAGCAGGCTCTCGCGAAAATTCTCGCGGTCCCGGGAGCCGCTCTCGCTTCCTCGCCCATTCGGGACGGCGGGGTTAGAGTGTTCTTCATGGGTTCACCGGCGCTCCACGAAGAAAGGCACTTCACGTACCGGGACTATCTGTCCTGGCCCGACGAAGAGAGGTGTGAGCTCATCGACGGCGTCGTTTATGCGATGTCACCGGCGCCGCTCCTGAATCACCAGAGTCTTGTCGGAGAACTTTACCACCAGCTCCGCGGGCAGCTTGAGGGAAAACCCTGTCGTGCCTTCATTGCACCCGTCGACGTGCGCCTGCCAAAAGAAGGACAGGACGACGACCACACGGACACAGTCGTACAGCCCGACGTCTTCGTCGTTTGCGATCCGAAGAAGCTCGATGCTCGTGGCGTCCGTGGTGGCCCTGATTTCGTGATCGAAGTTCTCTCCTCGAAGACCGCCGCCCGGGACCACCTCGAAAAGAGGAGAGTCTACGAGCGGGCGGGCGTCCGCGAGTATTGGCTCGTCCATCCGACCGATCACCTCGCCACGATTTATCGGCGGGACGGGGCGGGTTTCGTCGGGCCAGAGATCTTGCCCTTCGCTGGCGAAACGAGCGTCGACGTTCTGCCTGGCATCGTCATTCGCTGGGAGCCCATCGTGGCCTCGCTCGATGAGCTCGCCGCCGCGGCGGGCGAATGACAGGCGCGCGCGACCTCTCACAAATCGCTCACCATTCCCTCACGATCGCGCCGATCTCTTCGGCGAGCCGTTCGAGGTCCACCTCCTCGTGAGCGGCGCTGACGGTGATGCGGAGGCGGCTCGTCCCCTTGGGCACGGTGGGGGGCCGCACCGGAAGCACGCGAAATCCCTGATTTTTTAGGCGTGACGCCGCTTCGAGCGCCTTCTTCTCTTCGCCGAGCACGACGGAGACGATGGGCCCATGGGTGCCGGTGCCGAGGGAGACCCCCTCGCGTTCGAGCGCCTCCCGAAAGAACGAAGAGAGCGCGACGGAGCGAGCCCGCTCGCGATCGGCCGTACGGGTGCGGCGGAGAGTGTCGAGCAGGGCCCAGGTTCCGACCGGACTCGGCGCCGTCGAGAACACGAAGCTGCGCGCTCGATTCCAGAGCCACTCCCGGAGCGCGCGCACTCCGAGCACCGCTCCTCCCGCGCCCCCCGCGGCCTTCCCAAATCCGAGCATGAGCACATCGGGCCGCACCCCGGCCGCGGCCGAGAGGCCGCGGCCTTCAGGTCCAAACAAACCAAAGGCGTGCGCCTCGTCGACGTAGAGATTCCACCCGAGCTCATCACAGAGCTCGCGCGCCTTCTTCAGGTCCGGACTGTCCCCGTCCATGCTGTAGTAGGACTCGAGCACGAGCCAAGTCGCCCGGCGGATCCGGGTGCTCGGCGGATGACCTTCGGAGATGCTCGCCTTGTACATGCGAGCGGCGGCGCTCAGGTCGAGGTGAGGGAAGATAATCGTGCGCGCCCGGCTCAGGCGAATGCCATCGATGAGCGAAGCGTGATTGAGGGCGTCGGACAGGACCAGGTCGTCGGGTCCGAGCAGAGCTCCGAGGGCCCCGACGTTCGCCGCGTACCCGGAGGAGAAGAGGAGCGCCGACTCCGCCTCGAGCCACTCGGTCAGCAAACGTTCGACCTGGAGGTGGCTCTCATGGGTTCCGCCGAGCAGGCGCGATGCCCCGGCTCCCGGTCGCTCCTGTTCCCAACCCCGCGATGTTTCACGTGAAACAGTGCCGGAGCGGGGCCGCCGAAACCCGAGCGTGTCGTTCAAAGTGAAGTCGACGAGCCCCTCGGCGTCCTGGTCCGCCCAGGCATCCCTGAGCAGTCCGTGACTCCTCAGGTCCTCCAGCAGCTCGGGCAAGTCCGCGAGTCCAGGCATCCCTCCACCGTACCCCAACCGCGGCCCGCCGCGAACCCCAGCAGATCACCCAGGCGCCATGAATCCGCCCGCGCCTGCCCGATCGTTCCTCTGATGGTCTCGCCGCCCCGGTGCCACTCCCTCCCGCGCGGCGTGCTCCCTGGAGTTTCCGCGGTGAAGCTGACCGAATCCAAGGGCGTCCCCGGCGGCGTGGCTCGCCCCGATTCCGCCCAGGCATTCATAGGCCCCTGTCGGGACCGCTCGGGCACGCCCTGTCGAACCGCCGCTCCGCGAGAGCCTCCCTTTTCCCTTGGGCAACCGCCCGACGCTTCGACTCTTCCCTTGGCAACGCCCGACGCTTCGAGCCTCGTACAACCCCACGGTGGCCGGCCGGCCGCCCGCTCCCCCTCCGCCCGCCCTTCTTGGGTGCGCCGGCTCCCCAGCGGCGCCCCACCGCGTTTTTTTCCCCCACCAGGGGGCGCCACCGCGCGTCGCCCCATCACCCCGCCGCACCTTCCTTCCCCCGAAACCGGCCGCATCCCCGCTCCGACTGGTCTCCCCCTGAGCAGGACGCCCTCGTGCGGCGCCCGTCACCCTCCCCGCCGCACCTTCCTTTCCCCGAAACCGGCCGCATCCCCGCTCCGACTGGTCTCCCCCTGAGCAGGGCGCCCTCGCGCGGCGCCTCACCAGCCCGATCGCCTCCGGAAGCCCGCTTTTTTGCCCTCCGAGATGCGCTCCCCAAGACCTCGCTCGGACTCAATAAGTCTCTAAGATCTCTTCTGTTTTGGGCCCCGGTCCATCACACCCGGAGCGCCCAACCGAGCCCTCGCCTCCTCTCACCTCCTCGGCCTCCCCCGCCTGCGGCTCGCTCCGCTCGCCGCCCCCG
>NASX01000005.1 GCA_002085155.1 Sorangiineae bacterium NIC37A_2 | reverse complement strand
ATCTTGGCTATCGCGGCCTGGTCGCTCAGGCCTTTGGTGAGCGCCATGATGGTCGCGAAGATCATCGTGGTCGCGCCGACTACCGCGGTGCCGATGAGCACGGGCTTGGCCGTAGCTTTGAAGGTATTTCCGGCACCGTCATTTTCCTCGAGGAAGTGCTTGGCTTTCTCGAAGTCCGGGCGGAAGCCGAACTTCTTTTCGATGTCCTCGGAGATGTTCGGGATCTCCTCGATCAAAGAGAGCTCGTAGACCGACTGTGCGTTATCGGTGACGGGACCGTAGGAGTCGACAGCGATCGTGACCGGACCCATGCCGAGGAACCCGAAGGCCACGAGACCGAAGGCGAACACCGCCGGCGCCAGCATCAGATCCACAGGGAACGTCCCGGCGACCGCGGCCGCGGTGCCCATGAGCACCGCCAGGACCACACCCATCCAGTAGCTACTGAAGTTTCCGGCGGTTAACCCCGCTAGTACGTTGAGCGAAGCGCCACCTTCCTTGCTCGCCTCGACGCATTCCTGGACGTGGGCCGATTTAGGCGAGGTGAAGGCCTTGATCAGCTCCGGGATGATCGCGCCCGCCAGGGTGCCGCAGGTGATGATGATCGAGAGCTTCCACCAGAGGGTGGTGTCCCCGTGGAGGTCGGGGATCAGCAGGTAGGAGGCGGCGAAGGTGATGACGACAGAGATGATCGAGGTCAGCCAGACGAGGAAGGTGAGCGGGGCCTCGAAGTCCATCGTGACCGCGTCCTTATAACGGGGCTTCTGGATGAACTCGTTGAGCTGGTAGGAGACGCCGGAGGCGACCACCATGAGCACGCGCATCACGAAAAGCCAGATGATCAAAGAGACCTGGGCGCTCGGGTCTTTGACGGCGAGCAGGATGAAGCTGATGAGCGCGACGCCCGTGACGCCGTAAGTCTCGAAGCCGTCCGCGGTCGGGCCGACCGAGTCGCCCGCGTTATCCCCGGTGCAATCGGCGATCACGCCCGGATTTCGCGCGTCGTCCTCTTTGATGTTGAAGACAATCTTCATCAAATCGGAGCCGATGTCCGCGATCTTCGTGAAGATTCCGCCTGCGATGCGGAGGGCGCTCGCGCCGAGGGATTCCCCGATCGCGAACCCCAAGAAGCACTTGTACGCGGCGTGCTCGGGGATGAAGAGGAGCACGATCAGCATGAGCAAGAGCTCCGTCGAGATGAGCAGCATGCCGATGCTCATCCCGGCGTGCAGAGGGATCTGATAGACGGGATAAGGCTTCCCGCGGAGCGCCGCGAAGGCCGTGCGGGAGTTCGCGAAGGTGTTCACGCGGATGCCGAAGGCGGCCACGAGCACGCTGCCCGCGATGCCGACCAGGCTGAAGGCGAGCACGAGCAAGATCTCGCCGGCGGACTTTCCGAGGATGGGCCCGAAGTAGGCGACGATGACCGCGCCGATGAAGGCCCAGAGCACTCCGATGAACTTGAGCTGTGTCTTGAGGTAGGTCTTGCAGGTCTCGTAGATGAGCTCGGAGACGCTGCGCATCGAGTCATGCACCGGCATGTGCTTGAGCTGCCGATAGGTAAAATGACCAAAGAAGAGGCCGGCGAGACAAACGAACACCCCGCCGAGCAGCAGGGTGTCTCCGCTTTGACCGAGCATCCGAACGCTGTCGAGGCTCGGTAGGGCTAGGTCGAACTCACTCTGAATATGATGCGCTGCGCTGGAGGCAGCATCGGGAGTCGATTGCAGCATTAAATGGTCTCCGTGAACGCGCCGAACCCCTCACCCGGTCCCCGGCGACTGATTGTTTTGTATGGGGGCTCCGCCGATTCGGCAAGAAACTCACGAAACGGTGATGATTCATCTGGGATGAGAGTCAGCTGATGGAGAGCGAGCTACGGATTCGCTCCTATCCCACATCGCTCCTGCCCCTCTCACCTTTCGAAAACTACCGTCCCATTCTCATTCTCACCGAAATGCCTCAGCTTTTGTGCTTCCCCGAGCTGGCCTTTCGGCTAGACGGCGCTGAGCCGGGGGGGTCAGTGGGGGTCACGAGGCGCCGCGAGGGCGTCCGAGAAGAAGCTCTCGAGGGTCCGGGCGTAGAGCTCGGGGTTGCGCTCCGCGTAGTCACAATGCCCTGACTCGGGCAGGTCGACCCAGGTTTTCGGCGGGAGAGCCGCATCATAGAGGCGAAAGACGAGCTCTTTCGGCACGGTGTGATCCTTTTCCCCTTGGAGGAAGAGGATCGGCCGGGGGCTCAGCCGGGCGATCACGCTCTCCGCCGTCGGCTCTTCGAGGGGAATGTCGTAGGCGCGCATCGCGAGCTTGGCGCCGAAGAAGCGCAGGCCGAACGCTCCGGAATATTCGTAGCGACCGTGGCGCTCGAGGTCGCCCGGCGTTCCGGCGACGGCGATAGCGTGAACTCGGTCTGTGGTCGCGGCGACATGGATGAGGTCATAGCCGCCATAGGAGAGTCCGAGCGCGCCGACTCGTTCGACCCCGGGCTGCGCCGCGAGGAAGTCGATGGCCCGGAGGAGCGCTTCGCGGCGGGAGGGACCGTAACTTGGTCGCCCCTCGCTCTCGCCGTGTCCGGGCTGGTCGTAGGTCAGGACCGAGAAGCCGGCTCGGCCGAGGAGCTTCAGCTCGTCTTTGGTGGCGAGGCGACTGCTCCCCGAGCCGTGGACGAGCAGGACTGCGCCGGGGCGTGTCCCCGGGAAAAACCAGCCTTTGATTTCGTGGTCCCCCGCGCGGAACGCGACATCTTTCACCTCCGGCAGGTCCGAAAGCGCGTCTTGGGGCATCGGGAACTGCGCGCCTTCGAGGGAACGAGCCTCGGCCCGGTAGGCCCGCACCGTTACCCAGAGCACCAAGGCCAAGGCCAGCCCAATCGGCAGAAGCATCACGATTCCGGCTCGGATTTGCTTGCGGAAGTGCTGATCGCTCACGACTTGTCCGGGCCCGTGGCTCTCATGATAGACCTCGCCCGATGCCCATCAAGCTGATCATCCAGATCCCCTGCTTCAATGAAGAGGGAACTCTGCCGCTGACGCTTGCTGCGCTCCCGAAACAGATCCCCGGCGTCGATATTATCGAATACCTGGTTGTCGATGACGGGAGCACGGACCGAACCGTGGAAGTCGCTCACGCGCATGGGGTGCATCATGTCGTGGGTTTCCCAACCAACAAAGGCCTAGCTCGCGCTTTCATGCTCGGGATCCACGCGAGCCTGGCCCATGGCGCGGACATCATCGTCAACACCGACGCTGACAACCAGTACGTAGCCGACGACATCGCGCAGCTCGTCGAGCCGATCTTGTCGAAGCGCGCCGAGATGGTGATCGGTGCTCGTCCGATCGCCACCATCGAACACTTCTCCTTCTTCAAGAAGATCCTGCAGCACATCGGGAGCTTCGTCGTGAAGCTCTTGAGCGGTACCGAGGTGCAAGACGCGCCCAGTGGTTTTCGCGCCTTTTCGCGGCACGCCGCGCTCAGCTTGAACGTCTTTTCCCGCTACACCTACACGCTCGAGACCATCATCCAGGCGGGCCAGAAGAACCTCTCGGTCGTTTCGGTCCCGATCCGAGTGAACCCGGAGACGCGCCCTTCTCGGCTCGTCCGCAGCATTCCGTCTTACGTGCGCAAGTCTTTCACGACCATCGTGCGGATGTTCGTGGTTTACCGGCCATTTCGCTTCTTTGTAGTGGTCGGCACGATCATCTTCTCCGCCGGTGTGCTCGTGGGGCTCCGATTCCTGTACCGGTACCTGACGAGCAGTGGCCAGGGCATGATCCAGTCACTCATCTTGGCGGCGGTGCTCTTGATGATCGGCTTCCAGACCGTCTCGCTCGCCTTCATCGCGGACCTGCTCGCGGTGAACCGGAAATTGCTCGAGGAGCTTCAAGCGGCGGAGCGGGAGCGGCAGCTGGAACGGGGACGCGCAGGCGGGAGAAACTTGCCCGCAGGCGCGATTGCGCACGTCTCCCGAGGGCCCGTCGAACACTTCGTGCCCGACGAGAAGTGAGCCAAGCAGCCCGGGGCCTTTGCCGGGGGTCAATTCGCCTTTGCCAGGGTCAAGTCGCTTTGCCGGGGTCAAAAAGTTGGCCCGGATCGCGCCCTCCAGGTACGCGCTTGTTGAAGGTGTCTGCACCGAAAGCGAGTCCCTCTATGCGCGGTTACATGACGATTCCTCCCCGGTCGGTCACCAAGGACTATCGAGCCCCGCGCTTTGCGACGCTCGTTGTCATCGAGTTTTCCGCGGCATGGCCAGAGTGGCTGTCGCCTTCGGCCCACGGTGACATGGCCATTGTGGCTCAGCACTACGAGGGACATCCGAGCTCACTCGTGACACAGGTCGCGATGCGCACCACGAAGCTCGAAGCCGTTGGCTGGAAGCTCGGCAGGATCGTGCTCGTGACCAACGGTCGGTGTGATGCGGACTCGATCGCGTCGCGCTCGGTCTTGGCCCGAGGGCTCCTGGCGCGCCTGAAAGCGAACAACACCGGTGAACTGCTCATGACCGTCGACGCCAAGCAGGGGGAGCGCGCCGCTTCTAGGCTCCTTTCCCTTGCGGCGACCCTCGAGCGCTCCAGGCGCGGCTCCGACGTTATCTTGAGCCTCCGGATCGGAGACTCCGTCTACCGGTCCCCGAAGCCGCTCGCTGATCAGGTCGTCGCTGAAGAGCGCCGAGCTGGATAAAGGCGCGATTCCTCCAGAAAAAAGGCGCGCCCGAGGGGGCGAAAAAGCCCCTGTCGCTTGGCGAGATGCCTCCTCGGATGGCATATCTCGCCCGCCTTGGAGAACCTGACCGGCAGTGAACGCTCAGAAGAGGAGCTCGGATGGCCCGAGTTGCTCGAACGGATCGCGTCCCACGCGAAGAGCCCGGGTGGCCGGAAGCTGGTGCTCAGCTTGCGGCCTGCGGAGACCGAGGCCGTGGCCCGTCAACGTCAGAAGACGATGGGCGAGGTGTTCCAACTTCGGGCCCTCGAGGCGCTGTTTTCGGTCAAAGATCTCGAGCCGATCGAGGATTGTGTCCTGCTCTGTGAAAAGGGAGCGACCCTCTCCGGTCCCGAGCTTTATTCGATCGCGCAGACCCTCGACGTCGCCCTCGACATCAGCCGCATCGTCACCGCCAAGAAGGCCGAGGTTCCGACGCTGTTCGAGGCGCTCGCCGTCGACCCAGCCTTGGCTCCGCTCGCCTCCGAGCTCGGCGCGGCGCTCTTGCCCGGCGGCATCATCAACGATCGTGCCTCGCCCGCGCTCCACAAGGCGCGCAGAGAAGTCGCGTCCGTCTCCCGCGAGATCCAGTCGAAAGTCGCTGATCTCATCGGTCGCTATCGGGATATCCTTCAGGATGGTTACTCGGCGGAACGAGACGGGCGCACGGTGTTGCCTGTGCGCTCGGACGCTCACGACCGCTTCGAAGGGTCGATCCTCGGCTCGAGTGCGAGCGGCGCGACCCTGTATGTCGAACCAGCAGAGCTTTCGCGCCTGACGTCCCGGTTACGGCTCCTCGAGAACGCGGTGCTGAGGGAAGAGGAGGCGGTCAGGCGCGCTCTTTCCGCGAAGGTGCAGCCCCTCGCTGAGAGTGTGCTCATGGCGGAGCAGTCCACGGCGTTCGCGGACTTTTTGCTCGCCAATTTGCTCTTTGCCGAGAAGAACCGGGCGGTGCTCTGTGAGTTCTTGGAGCAGCCGGGCTTCGAGCTCGTGGGCGCGCGACATCCGCTGCTCTCCGATCGCGGCACGGCGGTGGTGCCCTTCGAGTTGAGCCTTCGGGGCGGCGAAGGGCTCGTCATTTCCGGCCCGAACGCGGGTGGAAAGACCGTTGCGCTGAAGACACTCGGCTTGTTCGCGATGATGCAGGCGGCGGGGTTACCTCTGCCGACGGACCTTCCCTCCAAGGTGGGCTTCTTCTCGGAGGTGCTCGCAGACATCGGCGACGATCAGTCTCTGGCCCAGTCCCTCTCGACCTTTAGTGGCCACGTGCAGCGGGTGCGCGAGATGCTTGGTCGTGCGGGGCCCGGCGTGCTCCTCATGTTTGATGAGCTCATGGCGGGGACGGACCCGAGTGAAGGAGCGGCGCTCGCCACCGCGCTTCTGCGAGCGTTTCTCGACATGGGCGCGACCGTAGCGCTCACGACACACTACGAAGCACTCAAGCTCGTCAGTGCCGAAGACCAGCGCGTGCGCACGGCTGCGGTGGGGTACGATTTCGAGCGGATGGAGCCGACGTTCCGTCTGCATCAAGGGCGCTCCGGCGCGTCGAGCGCCCTCATCGTCGCGGAGCGCTACGGTTTACCCGCGCCCGTGATCAGCGAGGCGAAGCAGAGGTTGCCAAAGGTTCTGCTCGACCTCGAGAACGAACGGAAAAAGGCGGAGAGCATAGCTGTTGAACTCAGCCGAGAACAAAAAGATCTGCGCGTCGAGTTCGAAAGACAGCGCCTCCTCACTGAGTCTCTCGAGAAAGAGCGAGAACGCCTGCGCGAGGCGAAGCGCAAGGTGCTCGAGGATGAGAGTGATGCCCTCCGCGCGATGCTCCGGGAAGCTCGCCGCACGCTGGAGAAGGTGCAGACAGAGTTCGGGCAGATCACGGACAAAGCTCAGCTCTCGGAGCTTTCTCGAAAGTTGTCGCAGGTGGCCGAGACTGTCGCGGTTGGAGGGGCGGTCGATCGCGCGGTGCGTGAGAGGAGCGCCGCCGAGGCGCGCAAGCTGAGCGTGGGCATGCGGGTCCACGTGGCGAGCCTTGGTCTCGACGGAGAGATCGTTGAGATCGGGGCTTCCGGATCGGTTCGCGTGCAGCTCGGCGCCATGAAGCTCACGGTGGCTCGAGCTGACTTGCGAGAGGCGCGGGGGCCCAAACCGGCCCCAGAGAAGCCAAAGAAGACCACTCAGGTCACGGCCGCGCCGCGCCGGGAAGCCGCTCCGCCGCCGCGCACGGAAGATGTGATCCTGGATCTTCGAGGGCAGAGGGTCGAACCAGCTCTTTCGGACCTCGACTCCTTCGTCGACATGCTGCTGCGGCGCCGCGAGGCAGGAGGCTATGTGCTTCACGGCCACGGGACCGGGGCGATGAAAGAGGCGGTCCGACGCCACTTGCAGTCTCACCCAGCGGTTTCCTTCTCCCGTCCAGCGGAGCGGGACGAAGGCGGTGACGCTTTCACAGTCCTATGGGTCGGGCCAGCGTAACCGAGACCACGCCGAGCACAGTCCCTCCAGCTTTCACAATCGCATCACAGAGAGCGTCGCTGGTCGCGCCCGTCGTCACGACGTCGTCGACGATGATGAGCGGGAGCCCCGCGAAGGAGCGCGTCGCAGCGAAGCCCGACGCGAGGTTTTTGGTTCGCTCTTCAGCGCTCAGCTGAGCTTGGGCGTCGGTCTCCTTGACGCGAACGAGCCCATCGAAGAGGACCTTTGTGCCTCGCTTCTTCGCTGAGGCGCGCGCGATGAGGGCTGCCTGGTTGTAGCCGCGGTCCGCGAGCTTTCGTTCGTGGAGAGGGACGGGCACGAGCGCGACCTCACGGGGAAACACCTCGAGGGCTGAGGACAACCAGGCCCCGAGCCACTCCGCGAGAAAGGTCTCCTCGCCGTACTTCAGGCGCTGCACGAAGAGCGACCAGGGGGGCTCATGCCAAGCGAGGGCCGCCGCCCAGAGGCCTCCGCTGGTCGTCTTCGTGACCGGGGAGCCAGGCGGGCAGGCGCAGGTCCAAGGCAGGCGCCGGCACAGGGGACACAGCCATCTCATGGCGCCCCTCTCGGCCGACGGGCACGCAGGTTGCGGACAAAGGTCTGAAAGGGGCGCGCGGGGCGCCGCCCGGATCAACCCGGATCAGCCCGATCAGCCTGGAATCCCGAGCAGCTGGTTCATGGACGCCTCGTCGGCGGGCGTGAACTCGAAGGCCTCGAATTCGTCGCTCCGGACCCAGCGGAAGGCGTTCACGTTGCGCTCGGTGGGTTCGCCCTGGTCGATCGAGCACTCGTAAAGGAAAAGATCCACCGAGTAGCGCTCGTAGGGGTGGTTCACGAAGCTGACCAAGGTCCCCACCTGAATCGAGACGCCGAGCCGGTGCTCGATCTCCCGGCTCAGAGCGGCCGCATCTGTCTCCCCCGGCTCGACCCGACCGCCCGGAAACTCCCAGAGCAGGGGGAGCACCGCGCTTTTTCGGCGCTGGGTGATCAAATAGCGGCCGTCCCGCGCAATGACCGCGGCGACGACGCGAATGGTCTGTGGGGAGGACATGAGGCGATAGTTAGGCGTCGACGCGGAACACCTGTTGGCCCATGAGCAGGATATCGCCGTTCTCGAGCGGGTGATTGTCCCGCACGCGCACGAAGGTTCCGTTCGAGCTGCCCACGTCGGTCAGATAGACGCGGCCATCGGGACCGGGCGCCACGCGACAATGGAGTCCCGAGACGTAACCGTCCTCGGAGAACAGGACGTCGCCTCGTTCACGCCCGAGGTGCAGCCCGCGCGCCGGAATCGGGAAGGCGTTGCCCGTGGTGTCGCGGCCGATCACGAGAGCGAGTCGACCGACAATTCCCTCGGCCGGGCTTCCAAAACGTTCGACGCCATTTTGCGGAGGCTGCGTCTCGAGTTTCTCGAAGCGGATGATCTCCTGGCCGATGCGGAAGACGCTCCCGGGATCCAAAAGGAACGGCTGCTGCGGTTTCAGCTTGATATAAACGCCGTTCAGGCTGCCCTCGTCGCGCACGGTGAGCCCGTTTTTCAGGGAGAACGTGGCGTGTCGCGGCGAGAGATAGCTGTCGCCGGCGAAGATGGTGCCGGTGTCGCGGCCGACCGTGACCTGATCCTGAGCGGGGAGCGTATAACGGCCCGCCTCGCTGCCATCGGCGCGGAGCGCGGTGAGCGTGACTGATTTGGTAGGGGAGGCAGCCTGGACCGGGATCGACGGACCGACGCTCATCTGAGGCGCGGCGCCCTGGAGCTTGTAGCCGCAGGCCGCGCAGAAGCGGTTCCCCGGAGAGTTCTGATGTCCACACTGCGGACAGCCTCCGGGCATCTGAATCTTCTCAGGGGGAGGAGCGACTGAAGTGGCGGCGGGCGGCGCACCGGAGGGACCACGATCGCGATCGGGCTGGAACTCCTTGGGCGCGTTCTTGGGCAAGTCCGCGCCGCAGCCCAAGCAGAACTTATAGTGATCCTGATTCTCTTTTCCGCATTTGGCGCATTTGATCACGACAGGTATCCCTCAATACGCGACTCGGCGAGAGCGCCAAGCTTGCGCAACTCCTGCATTATCTCGTTAGGTGGGCCCCGGTCAATGAATCGACCGGCGCGGGCGCGCTTTTTCCCTTAGTTTGGCGCGCTCCCAGAAGCGCGAAGCGGTTCCTTCTCACACCTCAAGAGCCGAGGACATGAAGGGCCTTTCTGAGCAAGGTCGAGAGGTCGAGAGACTCGGGCTCTTCGGCGAGGACCTGCGTCACAGCTCGCTCCGCTTCGGCGGTTTTGTAGCCCAGACCCGTGAGCGCCGAGGCGAGTTTTTCGCCGATCGCCTTCGGGTTGGGGACGCTCGCGGCTGGAGTTCCCGGGGCTCCGCTCACGGCGAAATCGACCTTGCCGCGGAGCTCGAGGAGGATCCTTTCCGCGGTTTTCTTTCCCACGCCTGGGACTTTTGTCAGCTTTGCGGCGTCTTCCTGGCCGATGACCTCCGCGAGCTCGTCGGGGGGAAGGACGGAGAGCACCGCGACAGCGAGGCGGGGACCGACGCCGGGGATATTGATGAGCCTGCGGAAGGCGAGCCTTTCGAGGGAGCTCGCGAATCCGAAGAGCTCCAGAGCATCTTGGCGCAGAGCGGTGTGCACCGAGAGGATGACCTCGCCGGAGGCGGAGCGCTCGGCGCGCCCCGGAGTTCCAAGGGGGCAGGTCAGTTCGTAGCCGACTCCTCCCACCTCCAAGACGATATGGGGGGGATCGTCCGCGACGATCTTCCCGACGAGGCGCCCGATCACCGGAGCCTCCTCTGGAGAAGAGCCGCTCCGGCCTTCGAGCTCACGGCGCTTGGACTCATGGAGGCTTCGGATATCGTCTCTCGGCGATGAGGAAAAGAGGAACGTCAAAGAGCGGGCTCAAGGCTCGATTGGTCTTGGGCAGCGGCGCGCTCGCGCTCATCGTGACGAGCGCCTGCGGGGGCACTTCGAGTGAAACCCCGTATCCGCGCGAGCCTGCTCCTCGCCAGAAACTCGAGGAAGCCGAGGAGACAGGGAGCGGAGGCAGCCCGGCGAGTGATGCTCCTAGAAGCGACCCGACAGCACGATCCCGAAGCGCTCCGGGCTCACGATCGGCGTGAGGGCTGTCTCTTCGGGGGCGTCGCGCCAAAGCAGCCACCAAGCCACCGCACCACCGACCGCGGCAGCGGCGCCGACGCTCGTCACCACGATGCCGATGTTGCGCTGGGAAGCGGCGTTCTGAGCGTCTCGTTCGACCTCGGATGCGCTGCGCAGCGTGGTCGACTCGCCCGTGTCCGGGTCAGTGACGATTTCAGGTCCACACTGGAAGGCACCAGCCGCGTTCTTTTGCGCGCAGAGCCCATTTGTGTATCCGTTCACCGCTGATTGGCCTGCCCAGGTCAGTCCGATACCGACGCCCGTCGCGACGACGCCGCCACCAGTGAGGATGACGGGCCAGATGGGGCGGCTCGGGGGAACGGCTTCGGCAGGAGGCGGCGGAGCGACTGGCTCTTCCTTCGCCTCGGCTGTGGTCTGTTTCTCCGCCTGAGGGGCAGGAGGATTCGACTTCAGGCCCGACAGACGTGCGATCCTCTTCTCAATGGATACGCGGTCTTCGGTGCGCGGATTCCTCTCCAAGTACGCTTCGAGGGCCGAAACTGAGCGATCGTAGTGGTGCGCGAGCTCGTAGGCGCGGGCGAGGTTCAGAAGGAGCGCAATAGCTGTACAGTCGCGCTGGAATGCGTCCTCCCAATAGAGGACCGCTCGGTCGTAGTCTCCCTCGTGGAAGGAGACCTGGCCCGCCTCAAAGGCGCCTTTTGCTGCTGAGACTTCCGACTCCGTCGGGGTCTTCGTGCACTCGGGATAAGCCGAAGCCCAGGCCGGGCTCGCCAAAGTGAATGCCAGGGCGGCTGCCTGGGGTAGGTAGGCTCGACAGGGTCGCACGTGCGTAGCATACCCGGCGCCTGGCCTGGTCCACAAACTTTGGTGGGAGGTTGGCTCGCGAGACAAACGGAAGATCGAGGCGAGCCACGTTTCCAGAACGCTCATGATTCCCGGAAAGAAACAAATCCTCGTCGCCGACGACGAGCCGAACCTGCGCCGCGTGCTCGGCGCACAACTCACCCGCGACGGGCATGAAGTTCACCTCGTCGAAGATGGGCTTGCTGCGCTCAAGTGCCTTACCGAAAACCATATCGATCTCGTGATCACGGACCTCAAGATGCCGGGGCTCGACGGCATGGGGCTTCTGCGCAAGGCGCTCGAGATGGACGCGAACCTGCCCGTGGTCATGATCACGGCGCACGGCACGGTGGACAACGCCGTCGAAGCTCTGAAGACGGGCGCTTTCGACTACGTCACCAAACCCTTTGACCAGGAAGAGCTCCGCACCATCGTCAAAAAAGCGCTGATGACGCGCGATCTGGCGGCGCGGGACGCGACGCGGGCCGACTCGGCTCCTCACTCCCGTTACGGAATCATCGGTCAAAGCCCGGCCGTGCTCGAGGTCTACAGCTTGATTGACCGCGTGGTCGACTCGCCCACCACAGTGCTCGTGACAGGAGAGAGCGGAACGGGCAAGGAGCTCGTGGCACGGGCGCTCCACGAGTCGTCGGCTCGGAAGAATCGTCCCTTCATCAAGGTCAACTGTGCCGCGATTCCGCGCGAGCTCATCGAGAGCGAGTTCTTCGGGCACGAACGGGGCGCGTTCACTGGCGCCATCAACGCCAAACCTGGGCGCTTTGAGCTCGCAAGCGGCGGAACTCTCTTCCTCGACGAGATCGGCGCGATCCCTCTCGAGACTCAGGTCAAGCTCTTGCGTGCGCTGCAAGAAGGCGAGTTTGAACGCGTTGGCGGCGTCAGGACCATTCAGGTTGACGTGCGCTTGGTGGCGGCGACGAACGCCGACTTGCGCAAGCAGATCGAAGAAGGGACCTTCCGCGAAGATCTCTTCTATCGGCTCAACGTCGTCGAGGTGAAGCTGCCCGCCCTTCGGGACCGCGCCTTCGACATTCCGCTGCTCGTCGACCACTTCATCTCGAAGTACAATGCCCGGCTCAACAAGTCGGTCCAGGGCATCACGCCTGAAGCGCTGTCGCTGCTCACGAGTTACTCATGGCCGGGTAACGTCCGGGAGCTCGAGAACGTGATCGAGCGGGCCGTCTTATTCACCGATGGACCCAAGGTCCAGGTCGAGCATTTGCCCGCGGAAATCGCGAACAAAGGGCGTCCCGGTTCCGACGCGACCTCTCAAGAGGTCGGCCTGAAGGAGCAGGTGAGAGCGGCGATGAGTCAGCTGGAGCGTCAGCTCATTCACAAGGCGCTCGAACAAACGGGCGGGAATGTGACCCACACGGCGCGTCTCCTCAAGCTCTCCCGCAAGGGGCTCCAGCTGAAGATGAAGGAGCTCGGTCTCCGCGACGCGATGAAACAGAACCTCAAGGACGACGACGAGCTGCTCGAAGGATGAGAGGGGACGGGAGTCAGTTGCGGCGCGCGGGGGCCAGCACAATGCTCCTTGTGCTGCTCGGCTGCTCTCGTGAGCAGCCAAGTGGGCCCTCGGAGGCGACCGGGGGTAGCCCCGCGGCCACTCTCGAGGCGTCGGCGATGAGTCCTCCACTTGGGCCGCCCGTCGATCGGGCGCCGCCGCGCGTCGGGATGTCCTACATCCCGCCGGGCGCCCTCGTTGTCGGTACGCCCCCCGATCGACGGCCTAGGCGCGCCGATCGAGAGGTCTCGGGCGAGCAGGTCATGCTGCAGGGATACTATATCGATATCTATTCCTACCCGAACGAAGAAGGAGCGATCCCGGTCACCAACGTCACACAGGCGGAGGCGCGGGCCCTCTGCGCTGAACAGGGCAAGAGGCTCTGCACTGAGCTCGAGTGGGAACGGGCGTGCAAGGGTCCGGACAACCGCGTCTATGAATATGGCGACACGTTTCAAGCGGAAGCCTGTCGCCTGGGGTCGCGCGCGGCACTGCGTCCTTCCGGATACTACTCGACCTGCCAGAGCGATTTTGGGGTCCACGATCTTCACGGTGGACCCTTTGAATGGACGGAGAGCGGATACGGACGCGGTTATGAGCGCGGTGAGGTTGTCCTCAAAGGCGGCAGCGGTTCGCCCGCTGAAGTGCACGGGCGCTGCGCGAACCTCGAACCAGAAAAGCCGGAGAAGCGGAGCGGTCAGATCGGATTTCGCTGTTGTCTCGGCGACGTCACAAGTGACCCTATCACGCTCGAGGCGCGCTTTGCCCCGGGCCTGTTGCCGCGGGTGAAGTTCGACGCCGACCTCGAGGAACAAATGCTCGCGGCGCTGCCAGACGAGGTGAAGGCGTCGCTGGCCAAGATCGGCCCCGCCAAGCGTCAAAGGGTCTGGTTATGGCGGCCGATCGCGAACGAAGAACTTCATCTCATGGCCGTCTGCGCTCGGGCCCCAGCGCATAACGCCGGACCCGCCTGCGGCCTCTCCGTCGTGCGCGTAGCTCCGGGTACGGTCAAGACGCTCGCTTGGATCTCGAGCGGCAAATGGGTCGCGGACTTGCACAAGCCAGGCCCTCTGACCCATTTGATGCTGCTCGGTGGCGACGAGCGGGGCAGCTTCAAGCGGTCGCTCATCTATAAGTATGGCGACGTGGCGGTGGGCGATCTGGTTTGGGGCTGGGAACAGGCACGCGACGCCAAGAAGCGGTCACGGAGCGGAACAAAAAATCCGTAGGCGCCCAGCGCTTTCCTCGAGCCGTCGAACCGAATCGCTGATGCGTCGGCCGAAGGGCCCTTCGGTCGTGGGGGGGCGCGGCGGAACTGCGGACAGGGCCTTTTTCAGCACCCCAAGTTCGACCGAGAAGACGGTGAGGTCGCTGCCTTGCCAGGTGGGGGAGGTGAGCCAGGGCTCGATGCGCGCCTCGAGCGCTTCGAGCTCTGCAACGAAGCCCTTCACGTCCTCGGCGGTCTCGAGCGTCCGCTCGGTCCCGAAGGATTCTTTGAGGGAGGCGCTGAGCTCGCGGCAGGCGCTCGCCCTTTCGACATTGAGACAGCCGGGGACCAAGAGGAGCCCCGCGAGGGCGACATTGGGCAGACCTTTCATGAAGCCGGGCGGAGCGTCCCAGAAAGTTTGCAGCGCCGCAAAACCCGGCGCGGAGCGGGCGGAAGGAGGGGGGACGAAACTTGGCCCGAGTGCCCCGAGTCTGGCAGGGCGAGGATGATGGCCACTGACCTAGAGCCCGCCCTGACCACGATCCTCGCCCAGGCTGAGGCCCTCGCGCGGAGCCGGGGTGAGGAGACCTCGACCGTCCATGTCTTGGCCATGCTCGGCTCGCCGAGCGGCCCGACGGCTGAGGTCCTCGCTGAACGGGGAGCGCGCCCTCGAAAAGTTCTCGATGTCGCCGAACGGCTCGTGCCGGGGCCCGTCGACCATCTGCCGCTCTTTGCGTCTCGCGTACGCGAGTACGCCCGACGGTTCGGAGCCGGGACGCCGCGCGCTGCCCATTGTCTGCTCGTGATCTTGAACGACACGTCGCTCTCCGCCCACCGGGTCCTCGTCGAGCTCGGCGTGAACATCGCCTCGGCTCGAGGCGCCGCTGTCCAGGCTGTCCAGGGTCTTCCTATGCGCCGCCCGGCGCGAGCGATGCATGACGAGCTCAGGCTTCCCACGAAGCTGGCCGAGCCTTTGGCGAGTCCACTGCGACGCGGGAAAACAGGCGAAGCGGTGTCGCTTCTGGCGGGGGTCGGACAGACGCCTGTTCCGCGAAGAAAACTCGCCTCGCCGGTGTCGAGCTCGCCCAGCGCTCCTTCTGAACCACACCCGTCCGCGCCTGCGGCGCCCGCGCAGAATCCTGCTTCGAGCCCGGCGTCCGCGGTGCCCTTCCAGCCTGACGCCAAAGCTCAGACTTCCAAGTTCGCTCTGCCGAAGAACCGCTTCCCGATCCTCACGACGATCGGCACGAACCTCACGGAGCTCGCGGAAGCGGGGCGTCTCGACCCTGTCTACGGGCGCGACGAAGAGATCGATCAGGTGCTCGATGTGCTCGCGAAGCGCCAGGCCAATTGTCCGATCGTGCTCGGCCCCCCCGGAGTCGGGAAAACGAGCATCCTGCACGGCGTCGCGCTCCGGATCGCGGGGGCAGAAGATGGCTCCTCGACCGATGAGCGGATTCTCATTGAAATCCCGCTCTCCGAGCTCATCGCGGGCACTGGTGTGCGCGGTGCGCTCGCCAGTCGCCTCTCGCTCCTGAAGAAAGAGGTCGAGGCAGCGGAGGGCCGGGTTGTTCTCTGTTTTGACGAAATTCATCGTCTCTTTTCGGCGGAGGTCGCCGACGAAATCGCGGCCGACCTCAAGCTTTCCCTCGCGCGCGGGGAGCTTCCCTGTATTGGGGCGACCTCTCCCGAGGAGTATCGAAAGATGGTCGACCGGGATGCGGCGCTCGAGCGGCGGCTGACCCCGATTCGCGTCGACGAACCAACGCGCGAAGAGGCCTATCCGATGCTCTTGTCCGCGCTGCCGCGACTCGAACGACATCACAAGACGGCCTACGACGAGGAGGCGGTTGCGCTCGCGATTGCCTGGTCGATCCGATATCTCTCCGGGCGCGCGCTGCCCGACAAGGCGCTCAGCATCTTAGACCTCGCAGGAGCTCGAGCGAGCCGTCGAGGTCAAGCTCTCGTGGATTCAGAGGCTGTTGCTCAGGTGGTCGCTTCCCAGGCCAAGATGCCGATCGAACGACTGCTCGAGAGCGACGCGGCGCGCATGCTTCGGCTGGAGGCGATCTTCGCGGAGCGTGTAATTGGGCACGAGGCGGAGCTCAGCCGTATCGCGCGCATCTTGCGGAGGAACGCGGCGGGGCTCGGCTCGCGGCGGCCGATCGGGACCTTCCTCTTGCTCGGTCCCACGGGCGTCGGAAAGACAGAGACGGCGAAGGCGATCGCGAGTGTGATGTTCCATAGTGAGAGCGCGATGACGCGCATCGACATGGCGGAGCTGAGCGAAGCGCACGCGGTCGCTAAGTTGATCGGCGCGCCGCCCGGCTACGTTGGGCACGACGCAGGTGGACAGCTCACCGAAGCCGTCCAAAAGCGCCCCTACCAGGTCATCTTGCTCGACGAGATCGAGAAGGCGCATCCGGAGGTCTTGATGGCGTTTTTGGCCGTGTTCGATGAAGGCCGGATGACGGACAGTCGCGGCCGCGTCTGCGACTTTACGAATACGGTGCTGGTTCTGACGTCGAATCTCGGCGCGCAGGCGGCCGCTCAAGTGCAGCGAAAGGTAGGCTTCCGCGCCGCGAACGGGAGCGACAAGGACGAGCGGCGCGAAGCCGTGATCCAGGCCGCTCGACGGGCGCTCCCTCCCGAGCTCTATAACCGCATCGACGAGGTCTTGGTCTTCACGAGCCTCGAGCGCGAATCGGTGATGAAGATCGCGCGCCTCATGATCCAGGAGCTCGCGAAGGAGGTCTTCGAGTCGCGCGGCATTGAGCTCGGCGTCGATGAGCCCGCCCTCGAGTGGATTTTAGATCAGGGAGGCTACGACCCTGAGCTCGGCGCTCGACCGCTCCGCAGACAGCTGGCGCGTCTGATCGAAGCGCCTTTGGCAGAGGCCATCCTCGAGGGACGGGTCGCCGCCGGTGACGCCTATGAGGTCACCCTCGCCGGTGGGGAACTTCGGCCGAAAGTGACGCCGGGGTCGCGCGCCGCCGAATGAGCGGGAGATCACGCTTCTCTTCGTTTTTCGTTCCGGGTGAGAGCGCGGAGGTAACGGTTCCGCCTCTCGCTGTCGCCGAGGATGAGGTGTGCCTCTTCGATGACTTTGCGGATGACGGAGAGCTCTCCGTCCCGGTGGCGGAGCTCCGGTGACAGGCGGTCAGGACTGAACTCGCTCTTGAGCCGCTCATAGGCTCGTTCGATCTCGAACTCCGTCGCGCCGCGGTCGACCCCAAGGAACGTGAAATAGTCGCTCTCCTGCGCGAGGCGGAGGCGCGCCTCGAGCCTCGCTTCAATGGGAGCGCTCCTTGGGGAGAGAGAATCGCGCCGGCCGGGCCTGTCGGTCGAGCCCGGGCCTCGGGCGTCCGCCTGACGCAGATCGTCGGCGGGGCCCACGGTGATCGCCCCGAGATCGAGGAGTCCGGAGAGAGCGACCAGGCGCGCGGGGTCCTTGCGTGCGAGCTCGGTCAAAAAGGTCGTCGGCTGGGCCTTTTCGAAGCTCTCCAGCTCCTGTTCGAGGTGCGCCTCGAAGAAGAGGTCCGAGTAGGCCCCGAGCGCGACCCAGTTTTCGGGATCGCCGAAGCGCGCGAGCGCCTCTTCGGGCGAACGAATGCGTCGGATCGCATTCACAAACACCTCAGCTCCCGTGGTTGCGCCGAAAATAGATCCTTCGTCGGGGACCCGATCGGTCGGAACCTGCTCGCGCAGTAGCTCGTTCTTCGAGGTGAGGATCTGGCTCAAGAGCCACTCGCCGTGGGCGCGCAAGGTCGGGAGCAGCTCATCGCGACTCAAATGACCGCTGGCGACCAGGCTCGCTCCGGCGCTCCGGACTGCGCGCGGAAGGGGCCGAAGTTTTTGCGCCATCTCCGGGGTGAAGCGACCTTGGCGCTCCAAAAAGGGCACCAACGCGTCGAGGTCGCGGCTCGAGGAGAAGGAATGGATATCGCCCTCCCGGAGGAAAATGCGCCGAAGCCCATCTTTGGTCTGCTGCGCCAGAGAGCCGGTAAAGCGCTCGCGCACCGCGCGCGCCAGCGCCAAGGTCGGCGGCTCAGGCAGACTCACCTCCGGCGTCTTGATTTCGATCGGCTTTGCTCGGGCCATGCCCGGGATAGTGCTTGGACCGGTCAGCTCCGAGTCTTCGAGGGGAATCTCCGGCGGAGGTGCGTCCACGAGGAGGGAGTCGATCTCCTTCGAGCTCGCGGAGTCCGAGAGGGCGCCGAGGCGGCGGCCGGGATTCGTCGGATCTTCGAAGTCGGCCTTGAGATCGCGGGGGAGATCTTTCGGGAGGTCTTTGAATACGTGCGTCGAGACGTCCCAGCGTGCGTCGAGCGGGCCGCCCCCGGCGCGGGTTGCTTCCTCTTCGAGCGGAGTTTGTCCCGTGGCGTCCGGCGATGAGTCTTCGCTCTCGCTCCCCGTGTCGACCTCGCTCAGCTCGTCGAGAGGCCTCGCGAGAGCGGCGAGCAATGGGGAATCGGACGGGAGCTCTGCGTCCGCGGTGGGCCCGAGGCGCGCGAGAGGGGAGGAGCTGCCCTGTCCCATGCGCACTCTCCGCCGCCCTTGCTCGAGGACGGCGCGAGTCTCGGGGCTCAGCCCGGAGGCGCCGGCGCTGTCGGAACGCGGGCGCGCGGAGGGGGAGGTGCGAGCGCGCATCGCCCCGAGAATCTCGCCCGGGTCGCTCGGCAGGGGCGGGAGGCTCGGGACATAACGGTTCGGGCCGTCGCTCTCGGGGATTCTGGTTTGAGGGGGATGGATCGTGCCGAGAGAGTCAGCTCGAACAGGGCGCCGGGTGGCGGCCATGAGCACGGGAGCGCGCGGAGCGCGCGAGCGAGCGTCGCGCTGTTGAGGCGGACCAAGTACTTCCACCAGCTCTGTGAGAACTTGCTCAACATCGATCGGCCGGTAGTAGCGAAGCCGAGCGAGGTGTGCGGGGAAAGCGGGACTATCGAGGGCCTGGCCGCGTTCGCCGAGCAGGATCACCCGCGTCGCGCCGCCGCTCGCTTCACGGATCTCCGTGAGGATGCGCTCGGCGTCCTTGAGGTCCGCGTCGAGGATGACCGAGAGCGGACGCTCGTAGCGAATGCGCATCCCGATCAAGCCGGGCGGCACATCGACGACGGGATAGTTTCGGGCGCGAAGGGCCGCCTGGAGCCGGTCGGCCTCGGCCGAAGCGTCACAGAGGAACACCTCATGGAGCAGAGGGCTGCTGCTCCGCACGCCTTCGGCTGGCTCTTCCTCCTGGTGCTCGTCCAAGCCAAAATCCTTCTTACGCGCCTTCGCTAACTCGCGCGAAGCCAAGTCGCGAGCACGATCAACGCCGTGATCGTCAAGACGAAAGCCCACTCGCCAACAGTCATCGCGACCATGCCGAGATCATCGTACCACGGTTCGCGGCTCCGAGAAGGCGAGCCCGAGCGGGCTTTTTTCAGCGGGGATCGCCTGCTAACAGTCCGCGTGGTGACGAAAGGTGGTCATGTTCCCCGCGTCGTTTTTGGTCTCGGTGCGAACATCGGAGAGCCGCTCGTCGAGCTCCGCCGCGCGGTCACGGCGCTTCGCTCTGAGCTGGATCAGAAGGGGGCGGTCTCGAGCTTGTTCCGGACGGCGCCGATCGGTCCCGCGCAGCCCGACTTCTTGAACGCAGCGCTCCTCGTCCACACGGACAAGGATCCCCTCGAGATCCTCGCGCTCGTCCACCGCCTCGAGGCCGCGGCGGGGCGCGTTCGCGAGGTCCGGTACGGGCCGCGGCCCCTCGACATTGACCTCTTATGGGCTGATTTTACGTTCGATCATCCGCGCCTCGTGGTTCCACATCCGGAGCTCTTACGGCGCGCTTTCGCGTGGGTTCCGTTGCTCGAGCTGGTGCCGGAGCTTCGGGAAACCTCGTCCCCCCTTTCATTCCATGGACAGCGGATCGAATGCGTCGCTGGGCCGGGCTGGGACCGTGCGGATCCTGCGCGGAAGTTTCCCTCATGAGTGGACACCTCGATGCGCGAATGGTAGGAGCCGCCCGCCTCTGGGTTCGCCGCTGTCCGAGCCGATTTTCCGCGCTTGGCGCGACGATTCGGTGAGGCTCCGGTCTCGCCCCTCGGCAACGGCGCGCGGTCCCCGACACCTCTCGCTGCACTCTTATTGAGCCACACCCATGCGGTCCCTCATTCTCAGCATCTCCGTTGATTTTGATAAGAGCGCCTTTTTGCAGATGGTCCTCTTCGCAGGATTCATCATTCTGCTGAAGCCGCTTCTCATCGATCCCATGCTCGCGCTCTTCGCGGCTCGCGAAGAGGGCACCGTGGGGGTGAAGGACGAGGCGCGCGAGATGCAGGAGAAGGCCGCCGACATTCTGCGTCGCTATGAGAATGAGGTGGCCACCGCTCGCGCCGCAGCGCTGAAGGCGCGCGATGAGAGCCGACAAGAGACGGCTCAGCTCGAGGCCAAGATCCTCGCAGAGGGACGCCGGGCTGCCGATCAGATCACGACCCAAGGACGCGAGAAGATCGCGCGCGAGCTCGAGGCTCTGGCCAAGGAGCTCGAGCAGCTGAAGCCCGCCGTCGCACAGTCCATTCAGAGCCGCATCCTCGACGCAAAGGGGCTCTCTTCATGAAGAAGTTCATTCGGTCCGTTTTGGTCCTCGGGGCGCTCAGCGTTCCGCTCTCTGCTTTCGCTAGCGCTCCCCACGCCGAACACGGCGAGGGTGAGCATGCCGCTTCTGAGCACGGCGGCCACGGGCACGATCACGTTCCTCACATCTCCGAGGTGAACTGGATCGACGGGATCTTCTCCCGCGAAGAGGGGACCCCGATCCCGCTCGCTGCTCTGCTGTTGAACACGGCAGTGCTCGCGTACCTGATCGTGCGCTTCGGCGGTCCGGCCGTGAAAAACGGTCTTGTGGCTCGCCAGCGCCAGATCCTCTCCGACGTGGACGCCGCGGCCGCGATGAAGCGTGAGGCGGAGGCTCAGCTCGAAGAGTACGAGACCCGGCTCGCGCGCTTGACGGCCGAGACCCAGGAGATCCAGCGCTCGATGGCGGAGCAGGCTGCCCTCGAGAGGAAGCAGCTCCTGGCCGAGGCGGAAGCGCAGCGGGACGCCATGGTGCGCGACGCAGAAGAGCGGCTCGGTCACGAGCTCCGCGCCCACCGGGAACAGATGATTCGCGACGCGATCTCGGACGCTGTGCGCTTGGCAGAAGAAGCCCTCGCGCGTGATGCGCGCGTGCTCGGGAGCGACGCCCTCGCGCGCCAGCTGCTCGCGAGCTTCGAAGGGAGCAACACTCAGAAGGAGGCCCGGTCATGAAGGGTGATGAAGCAGCCGCAGAACGTTACGCCCAGGCGATCTTCGAGCTCGCTCGGGACAGCGGCCGTCTCGAGAAGGTGACCTCTGATCTGGCTCGACTCGCCGAGACCTTCAGCGCCTCGAAGGCACTCGAAAATGCGCTCGAGAATCCCGTCGTCCTCGCCCCCCAAAAGGAGGCGATCCTCCGCGAGGTGTGCGGGCGGCTTGCTGCGGATGAGCTCGTTTTGCGCTCGGCGCTCGTGATGAGCCAACGCGGCCGCATTGGCGCTTTGCCTGAGGTCGCTCGGAGCCTCGAGCAGATGGCTGATTCGGTGCTCGGCATTGAGCGCGCCGAGGTCACCACGGCCGCCGACATGGATGAGGCATTTTATAGTGGCCTCGAGGCTGGGCTCAGCCGTTCGCGCGGCAAGCGCGTCATTCTTCGGCGTCGGACCGACAAGAGCCTGATCGGCGGCGCGGTGCTCCGCGTGGGCGGTCGCACGATGGACCATAGCGTCCACAGCCACTTGAAGCGCCTCGAGCACGAGCTCCTGACCCAGGCGCTCGCGGCGAAGGCCTAATTCTTTTCTGACTGAGCCTTGGGCTCGAGTTTCGATCACGAACGATAAACCACGAGTAATAGAGTCATGCAGCTCCGCGTCGATGAGATCGCCTCCATCATCAAGAAACAGATCGAGAACTTCGACACCCAAGTCGCCGTCTCTCAATCAGGAACCGTGCTCACCTCCGGTGACGGTATCGCCCGCGTCTACGGGCTCGATGGCGTCATGGCCGGCGAGCTCGTCCAGTTCCAGGGGGACGTCTACGGCTTGGTTCTGAACCTCGAGCAGGACAACGTCGGCGTCGCGGTTCTTGGTGACGCGACCAGCGTCCGCGAGGGTGACTCGGTGAAGCGTACGGGTCGTATCGCTGACGTTCCCGTTGGCGAAGGCATGGCAGGACGCGTTGTGAACGCGCTGGGTCAGCCGATCGACGGCAAGGGCCCGCTGCAGACGACCGCGACGCGCCGCGTCGAGCTCAAGGCTCCCGGCATCATCGCGCGTCAGCCGGTCAAGGAGCCGCTCCAGACCGGTCTGAAGGCGATCGACTCGATGATTCCGGTCGGCCGTGGACAGCGTGAGCTCATCATTGGTGACCGTCAGACGGGCAAGACCGCCGTCGCCCTCGACACGATCATCAACCAGAAGGGCAAGGGCGTTTACTGCATCTATGTCGCCGTCGGTCAGAAGTCGTCGACGGTCGCGCAGGTCGTCGAGAAGCTCCGCCAGTACGGCGCCCTCGAGTACACGACCGTCGTCGTGGCGACCGCCACCGAAACCGCGCCTCTGCAGTTCCTCGCTCCGTACACCGGCGTCACGATCGGCGAATACTTCCGCGACACCGGCAAGCACGCGCTCTGTGTTTACGACGATCTCTCGAAGCAGGCGGTGGCTTATCGCCAGATGTCGCTCCTGCTCCGTCGTCCTCCGGGTCGTGAGGCGTACCCGGGTGACGTCTTCTACATCCACTCGCGCCTTCTCGAGCGTGCCGCCAAGATGGCGGAGCGTTGGTACGTAGTGGGCGAGGGAGACGAGGTTCCGGCCGGTGACCCACAGTTCGTGGGTGTCGATGGCAAGGTCCACCTCGGCGAAGAGGGCAAGCACCACGCTGAGGAGTCGCTCAAGGCTCTGAATCGGAGCGGTCTCGCGGTGAAGAAGGATCCCCACTCCGGCGGTTCGCTCACGGCTCTGCCGATCATCGAGACGCAGGCTGGTGACGTCTCCGCTTACATTCCGACCAACGTGATTTCGATCACCGACGGTCAGATCTTCCTCGAGAGCGATCTCTTCTACTCGGGCGTCCGCCCGGCCATCAACGTCGGTATCTCCGTGTCCCGCGTCGGTGGTAACGCGCAGATCAAGGCGATGAAGAAGCTCTCCGGTACGCTCCGCCTCGACCTCGCTCAGTACCGCGAAAAGGCTGCCTTCTCGCAGTTCGCGAGCGACCTCGACGCCGCGACTCGCGCTCAGCTCGAGCGAGGCGCTCGTCTCGTTGAGCTCCTGAAGCAGGGCCAGTACGTCCCGCTCAGCGTCGAGAAGCAGGTCGTTACGATCTACGCCGGTACCCAGGGCTTCGTGGACAAGATCCCGGTCAGCTCGCTGCGTCAGTTCGAGCTCGACCTCCACGCTCACCTCGAGGCCAAGCACCCCGAGATCCTGAAAGAGATCGCCGAGAAGAAGGAGATCTCGAAGGACCTCGCAGGGAAGCTCGACACGGTCCTCCGCGAGTTTGCCAAGGGCTTCGAGGAAGCGAAGGCCTGACAAGGATGAGCCCCCTCTCGGCGAGGGGGCGCGCCGCAAAGGTTCTCCAGCATGGCCAATCAGAAGGAAATTCGTAAGCGCATCAGCACCGTCAAGAGCACGCAAAAGATCACGCGTGCCATGAAGATGGTAGCGGGGGCGCGTCTTCACAGAGCTCAGGCCCGGATCGCCGCGCTCAGGCCTTTCGCGCAAGAGACGGCCAAGGTCCTCGACAAGGTCGTGCACTCGGCCCAAAAGGACGACCAAGACACCGAGAAGCATCCCTTCTTGGCCGAGCGCGAGGAGAAGCGGGTTCTTCTCCTCGTCGTGACGAGCGACCGCGGCCTCTGCGGCGCGTTCAACTCGAACATCCTGCGTCGGGCGGAACAGGCTCGGACTGAGTTCGAGGCAGCAGGCAAGACGGTCGTCCTTCACACCATCGGCCGCAAGGCGCGCGACTTCTTCCAGCGTCGCCGGATCAAGATCGACGAGCAGTTCCCGAACGTGTGGGACAACCTGGACGTCGAGACGGCACGCCGCGTCGCCCGGACTATTCTTGGGCCGTTCTACCGCGGTGAAGTCGACTCGATCTACCTCGTCTACAATGAGTTCAAGTCGGCCATGACCCAGGCTGTGGTTCTGCAGCGCCTCTTGCCGGTGGCGGCAGGCGAGAACCTGAGCGAAACTCAAGGGGACTCGGGCGAGGACTTCCTCTACGAGCCGGATCGCGACACGCTGCTCAGCGTCCTCGTCCCCGTGTACATCGAGACGACCATCCTTCGCTGCCTCTACGAGTCCATGGCCTCCGAGCTGGGAGCGCGCATGACGGCGATGGACTCAGCGACGAAGAACGCGAGCGACATGATCAGCGACCTGACGCTCAAGTATAACCGCGCGCGTCAGGCGGCGATCACCACGGAGCTGATGGAAATCATCGGCGGCTCCGAGGCCCTGAACGCGTAAGTGTCGGAGAAAGCGCTCAGGCGAGCGAAAGGATTTGCACCCAGGGGGCGATTCGCCCCCGGTGCATTCCTCTATTTTGGACCTTCCTCGAACTTTTGATCGCTCCTTTCTTGCGGCGTTCCGGAAGTTCCTGCGAGGATCTCTGCCATGGCGAAACAGCCTCATGTTCTCGGTGTGGTTCTGGCGGGCGGAGAAGGAAAGCGGCTCTGGCCTTTGACGCGGGATCGCGCGAAGCCCGCCGTGCCATTCGGGGGGAACTATCGGCTCGTCGATTTCGCGCTCTCGAACTTGGTCAACGGCGGCTATCGGCGCATCGCTGTTCTGACCCAGTACAAGAGTCACTCGCTCGATCGACACATCGCGCAGACCTGGCGCCTCTCTCCGATCTTTAACAACTACGTGATGAGCGTGCCGGCGCAGATGCGGCACGGCAAACGTTGGTTCGAAGGTTCCGCTGACGCGATTTTTCAGAACCTGAACCTCATCCAAGACGAAGGTCCCGACTACATCTGCGTCTTCGGTTCTGACCATATCTATCGAATGGATCCGAGCCAGATGGTCGAGCAGCACATCGAGTCGGGTGCTGGCGTTACCGTGGCCGCGATTCGAGTGCCTCGCGCGGAGGCGAGCCGATTCGGTGTCGTAGATGCCGATTCGCAGGGGCGCATTCGTGAGTTCCACGAAAAGCCTCGGGATATTCACGGTCTCGCCGATAGTCCTGACGAGGTCCTGGCCTCGATGGGCAACTATGTGTTCTCGACCAAGACCCTGGTGAGCGCGGTACAGCAAGATGCGCTCGATAAGGACAGCGAGCACGACATGGGCGGGAACATCGTGACCAACCTGGTGCGCTCAGGCCAGGCTTGGGTCTACGACTTCTCGCGCAATAAGGTGCCCGGCGCGACCCCACGGGACGCTGGGTATTGGCGCGACGTCGGTACACTCGACTCCTACTATGAGTCGAACATGGACCTCATCAGCGTCCACCCGATCTTCAATCTCTATAACCTCGAGTGGCCGATCCACTCAGGCCTCAGCATGCTGCCTCCTGCGAAATTTGTGTTCGATGAGGATGGGCGGCGAGGAACGGCGATCGACTCGATGGTGTGCGCTGGCGTGATCCTCTCGGGCGGCAGCGTAAAGGGGTCGATCCTCTCCTCCGGCGTCCACGTGCACGCGGGGGCGCAGGTCGAGTCGTCGGTCCTGATGGCCGGCGTCGACATTGGACGCGGGGCGATCGTGCGGCGCGCTATCATCGACAAGAACGTGCGGGTCCCGCCGAACGCGCGCATCGGCGTCGATCTCGAGCACGATCGGGCCCGAGGCTTTACGATCTCCGAGGGCGGCGTCGTCGTGATCGGAAAAGGGGACACGATCCCGGAGTAAAGGGAGGGCGCGCGGCGTGCGCGTCCTCGGTCTTCTGAGCGATCCCCGAGGCGCGGAGCTTCGGGAGGTCGCCGCTGTTTTTGGGCTCTTCGGAGCGCTCGGCAAAATCTCGCCGTCTGAGCGGGGCCCCTGTATAAGAAAACATGAGGATCGGTCTGATCACTCGCGAGTACCCGCCTGAAATTTACGGCGGCGCGGGAGTCCACGTCGAATACCTAGGCCGCGAGCTCAAAAAGAGGCTCGATTTGTCCGTGTTTTGCTTCGGGGCTCACCGGAGCGAGGCGGAGGTCAAAGGAAGCTACGCCTTCTGGGACGCGCTGGCCGGTCCTGAGCCCCATCGGGCGGCGCTCCGGACCTTAGCGGTCAACCTGCAGATGACGGCAGACTTGGGCGGAGTCGATCTCGTCCATACGCACACTTGGTACGCAAACTTCGCGGGGCACCTGGCGAAGCTGACCTACGGCGTTCCACACGTGATGACCTCACACAGCCTCGAGCCTCTTCGCCCCTGGAAGGAAGAGCAGCTCGGCGGTGGTTACCGGATTTCCCGTTACGTCGAGCAGACCGCCGCGCTCACCTGCGATCGGATCATCGCGGTGAGCGCCGGCATGCGCGCTGATATTCTCCGCGCCTATCCTGAGGTGTCTCCGGACAAGGTCCAGGTCATCTATAACGGCATCGATACCGATGAGTACCGCCCGACCGAGGGCGGGCGCGCCCTCGAGGCCTTGGGACTCGACCCGAAGCGGCCCGTGGCGATCTTCGTCGGGCGCATCACGCGCCAAAAAGGCGTTCTCTACCTGCTCGAGGCGGCGCGCCATTTCGCCCCGGAGGTGCAGCTCTTACTCTGCGCTGGCGCCCCGGATACCCCGGAGATCGCCGGGGAGGTCGAAGCTTCGGTGCGAGAGCTCGAGAAGGTTCGCTCGGGGGTGGTTTGGGTCAGTCGGATGCTGGAGCGCAGCGAGATCATCCCGCTGCTTTCGGCGTCGACCGTCTTCGTCTGTCCGAGCATTTATGAGCCGTTTGGGATTGTCAACGTCGAGGCCATGAGTACGGGCACGGCGGTCGTCGCCTCACACGTCGGCGGGATCCCGGAGATCGTGGTCGAAGGGGAGACGGGTAAGCTCGTGCTGTTTGCTTCGGACGAGCGTGGTGACCCATCGGACCCGGACAAGTTTGCTCGCGATTTTGCGGCGGCTGTGAACGAAGTCGCCTCGGACCGAGCGCTCGCCCAGCGCATGGGTGAGGCGGGGCGCGCCCGGGCTATCGAACGCTTCAGTTGGCCGGCGATCGCTGAGGAAACGATCGCCCTTTATCGAGGTCTCCTCTCGAGGTGAACTTATGTGTGGGATCGTCGCTTATACAGGGCCCCGTGACGTCGCTCCCGTCTTGCTCGACGCGCTCCGTCGACTCGAGTACCGGGGCTACGATTCGGCTGGACTCGCGGTACTCCAGACGGAGGAGAGTGCGCCGAGCCTCACCATCGTGCGAGCGGTCGGAAAGCTCGACAACCTCGCCCAGGCGATTTCGGCGAGCGATTTGCCGGGTCAGACGGGCATCGGGCACACCCGCTGGGCTACCCACGGCCGCCCCTCGGAGGCAAACGCCCATCCTCACCGCTCGGGGCCCCTCGCCATCGTTCACAACGGGATCATCGAGAATCATCTCGAGCTCAAGCAGGCGCTCCGCGCCGAAGGCGTGGAGTTTCAGAGCGACACCGACACCGAGATCGTCGCGCATTTGCTGCACAAACATTTGAGCCCCCATGGTCCGAGGGAGGACGCGCTTCGCGAGGCTCTGCGCCGCACCCTGCGGGAAATCCGCGGCGCCTACGCGCTCGCGGTTGTCTGCGAACAGGCGCCGGATTTCGTGCTTTTGGCGAAGAACTCCTCCCCGCTCGTGCTCGGCATTGGCCGCGGCGAGACCCTCGCGACATCAGATATTCCTGCGCTCCTCAGCTACACCCGCGACGTCGTCTTTCTCGAGGACGGTGAGCTGGCCGAGCTTCGACCTTCTGGGGTACACATCGAGACCTTGGACGGGACTTTGGTGCAGCGGAGAAGCCGCCGCATCGACTGGAGTCCGGTGCAGGCCGAAAAGGGCGGCTACAAACACTTCATGCTCAAGGAGATCTTTGAGCAGCCGAGAGCCATCGAAGATACGCTGCGCGGGCGACTCGATCTCGAGTCGGGCTCCTTGGTGCTGAATGAACTCGGGCTTGATGCGGAGACGGCGCGGGGGATTTCGCGCATTTGCTTCATTGCTTGCGGAACTAGCTATCACGCAAGTTTGCTCGGGCGTCATTACGTCGAAAAATACGCGCGCATCCCGGCGCAGACGGAGCTCGGCAGTGAGGTACGCTATCGCGATCCGGTGTTCACAAAGGGTGACCTCGTGATCGCGGTGAGCCAGTCGGGCGAAACGCTCGATACCTTAGCGGCGCTCGAGGAGGCCAAGCGGCATGGCGCGCGCACGATCGCGCTGACCAACGTGCTGGAGAGCGCGATCGCGAGGGCCGCGGACTCTGCCCTCTATACCCACGCCGGACCGGAGATCGGCGTGGCATCGACGAAGGCTTTTACGACGCAGCTGGTCGCCATGCTCATGCTCTCCCTTGAGCTTGGTCGCTTGCGCGGGACGCTCCCTGCGCCCGAGCTGCTCGCGCTCCTGCACGCATTGCTGGAAGCGCCGGGCTCCCTAAGGACGACTCTGGAGGCGCACGAGGCGGTGCTCAGCGTCGCTCGCAAATGGCACCAGAGCCAGAACTTCCTGTTCCTCGGACGAGGACTCGAGTTTCCTATCGCGCTTGAGGGTGCGCTCAAGCTCAAGGAAATCTCCTACGCCCACGCCGAGGGGTACGCGGCGGGTGAGATGAAACACGGACCGATCGCCCTCATCGACGAGAAGATGCCGGTGATCGTGCTCATCCCGGATGATCGCACCTATGAGAAGACCTTTAGCAACCTCGAAGAAGTGAGGGCGAGGGATGGTCGGGTGATCGCTGTTGCGACGGAAGGCGACGAGCGCGTGAAAGGCGTCGCAGACGATGTGCTCTATATTCCGAAGGTCCACGAAGCCATCGCACCTCTCATCACCACGATTCCGCTCCAGCTCCTCGCCTACTACGTCGCTGATTTGCGAGGCACCGACGTCGATCAGCCAAGGAATTTGGCGAAGACAGTGACCGTCGAGTGAGCCGGGCTTGACAGGGCCCGCCGCGTCGAGACGATGCAGAGGATATGCGGGCTCTTTCCCTGACCATCTTAGCTCTCTCCCTCTCCGCCTGTGGCGGTTCTTCGAAAGCTCCTGAGGCTCCCGCCGCCGAACCGGAGAGCGTTGAGCCCGAAAGCGCCGAGACAAGCGAAGAACCAGAGAAGGTAGAGGAAGCGAGCGGACCTGGCGCGATTCCGACCAGCTGTCATCGGGACGGGCCGGTGTGCACGGCGGACCCGAAGTGGGTCAAGAAGCTGTGCGCCGATCTTTATCCGGACGTGGCGCTCTACCTCTTCCAGAAGTCTTCGCCGTTCACCCACGGTTACATCACACGCAAGACGAAGGCAGTGAACGCCTCAGGCGGTGTGACGAGCGGCGACGAGTGGCTCGCTTTCGACGAAGAGGTTGTTCTTCTTTATCACCGCGCGCCGAACGCGAATGGAATTCAGGTCAGCGGTGCGGAAGGTGGCTACGACGCGATCCGGCTGGACGGCTCCTGCGTCACGCTTGACTCGAACGAGGTCACCCTGAATGTGCCGCCGAAGGCGAAATACGCGACGATCGCTTGGAGGTATCTCGGAGACGACACCGAACAGCAGCTGAAGGCGCATCGCCCGATCTTCGAGGCCTATGTGGCCCGGAAGAAGGAATGCAAAGGCGCCTTCAGCGGTGAAGTGTCGAAGAAGTGTGTCGACCTCGACGCGAAGCTGAACCAGAAAGTCGTAAGCTCCCTGAAAGACGGGAGCTTGGTCCTCGAGCCGCCCGCGAAGAGGCCTTAGCCGGCTTTCGCCGCGCTCAAGACGATCGCTCGGCGGTGCTCCCAGAACCTCTCGAACGCCGAGGCGTAGGCGTCGACGGTCTCGGCGTCCTGAGCGATCAGCGGGCACGATTGGGTGAACAGGAGGAAGGAGCCGTCGAGCAGCTCTTCGGTCTTCGGGAAGCGCGCCTTGTAGTTTTCAAGGACGCTCTCCGGCAGGTTCTTGGCTTCGGAGAAGATCTTGTGATGCGTTTGGGGTGCGCGCTCCCAGAGCGTGGCTTCGAAGCCCGTGGCCTTGAGGGCGGAGAGGAGCGCATCGCGCACGACGGTGGCCGAGAACTCCTCGAGGCCTGCGGCCTTCCGGTCGATGCGCACCCGATACTTGTGGTGCACAGTGGTCCGGTCCTCGGGAACATGCGGAGGTAGGACACCGGGGAGCTTCGCGAGACGGGCGCTCAAGCGCGCGGCGTTTTCTTGAGCGGCACGCGTGCGCGCGGGGAGTTTCTTGAGCAGGGAGCGCGCGAGCGCCGCCATCATCTCGTTGCCACGGTACATCGAGCCGAGCCTCTGGCTGTTCAGGCTGCGCCAGCCGTCGAGGGGCCGACGGAGGTCGTTCAGGCGCCCTTCGGCGAGACTCAGATCGTGGCCGAAGTTCCGGACCTGGTTCGCGAGCTCAGCGCGCTCGAGCTCCCCGGTGACGTAGATTCCGCCTTCGCCAGCGCCAAGGTTCTTGCTCGATTGGAATGAGAAACCGCCACCAGCGGCGAGGGCACCAACAGGTTTGCCCCGGTAGGTTGCGCCGTGAGCTTGAGCTGCGTCTTCCAGCAAGATCAGGCCGCGAGCGTCGGCGAGCTTTTTGAGCGCATCGATGTCGAAGGGGCAACCGTGAACGTGGACCGGCATGATCGCCTTGGTCCGCGGCGAGAGCCAGCGGACGACTTCTTGTTCGTCGATGAGACCGGTTCGGGGATCGACGTCAGCAAAGACGGGCGTAGCCCCCACAGAGAGCACCGCCTGAGCCGTAGCGACGAATGTGTACGCGGGGACGATCACCTCATCTCCGGGACCAATGCCAGCGGCGGCCAGAGCCAAGATCAGGGCGCTGGTTCCCGAGTGTGTGAGGAGGGCGTACTTCGCTCCGACGTACTCGCTGAACTCTTCCTGGAGAGCGAGCGCTTCGGGCGCGAAGTTACCGGAGAGGACTCCTCGCGACAGGACGCGTTCGACGGCCTGCTTCTCCTCAGTTTCGAGGATCGGCCAGAGGCGATGGCGCGCGGGGTCGATGAGTTTTACGGGGGCGTCGTCCTTGAGCAATGCGGAGGGAAGATGTGCTGTCACGGGGATTGTTCTCTTGTCTGACGTGAAAAGGGCCGCGCCAGGAGGCGCGGCCCTTGTTCTATGGGTTTGTTCTGAGAGACGGGCCTCTATCAGTCGTCCTTGCGCTGCTGAGCGGCGCCGAAGACAGCTGCTCCACCGTTCGTGGCGGCGGGGCGACCCTGGGCCTTCTGCTTGCGAGCGGCCACCGAGCGCGCCCAGTCATAGAGCATGCGCTCCTGCTGGAAGAGATCGTGGACCGGCTCCTGACCGGGGCTCGTGTACGGAGACTTGAAGTACATGCTCATCTGGGTCTGGATGCCCTTTTCGCCGACTTCCTGAGCAACGTCGAGGATGCGCACCATGTCGATGCAGAGAGGAGCTGCGAGGATCGAGTCCTTGCAGAGGAAGTTGATCTTCATCTGCATCGGCTGACCACAGAAGCCCTGGACGTCGATATTGTCCCAAGCTTCTTTCGCGTCGCCGCGGGGCTTGTAGTAGTGGATGTGAACCTGGTGGTTCTCGACCTTGTGACCGACAACGCTGTCGAGCACGCTGGCCTTCGAACGAACCTTGGTCTCGTTGCTCTTCGGATCGTCGAGCACGAGCCCGTCATTGTTGCCGAGGAAGTTCACCGAGTACCAGCCGTCGACGCGGAGGCGGCGCAGGCGGAGCATCGAAGCCATCGCGGTCTTCACGAGGGTCTGGCCCGTCTTGCCGTCCATACCGCAGTAGGGCACGCCGTTCTTGATCGCGTGCTCCTCGAGAGCCGGGACGTTTGCGAGGCTCGGAGCGAAGTTCGCGTGGGGCACGCCCAGCGAGTTCGCTGCGTACATGTAACGCATCGTCGGGGAGATCGCCGGATTGTTCTCGTCGATCGCCTTCTCGAAGGCAGCGAGCGTCTGGTGGACCTCGGTCCGATCCATCCACTTCTCCGTGGAAGCGAGGTTCACGAGAACAACGCGACGCAGGTTGTTCGCCTGCTTGAACTTCTCGATGTCCTTCTTGATGGCCTCGATCTGGCCACGGTGCCCGCCGTCGGTTCCGACGACGTGACGGCCCTGGAGGTTCTGGGCGTACTCGCGAGAGAACACTGCTGGCCAGGGGCGCTGGGCTTCGAGCTCTTCACGAACCGGCTCGAGCTCATCGGCGCGGAAGACGCCGTGCCCGAGGGCTGCCTCGTAGAGGCTCTTGTCGTTCAGGTCCCAGCCGGCGAAGACGAGGTCTTCGAGCTTCGCGAACTCGAGAATGTCCGTGAGCTTGTCCGAGGTGACCGTGTCGTCCGGCTCCGTGAGCATTGCGCGACGCGGAGCGAGGCCTCGCTTCATGAGGGCGACGCCCGCGACCAACGTAGAGGCAACTGCCCCGTTAATTCCAATGATGACTACACCTACGCGTCCCATATGTTCCTCTTGTTTGGCGCCGATTGGCTTGCGTTTTGACCTTCGTTGGACTTCCCGAATTCCCGACGATAACCGTTTGATGTTTGTTGCGGACTGTTGAGCCAGGGCTCTTGGGGTGGTTATCGAAGGCGCCTTTGCCGGGGGGGAAGTTGTCTCGGTTCGGGGGACCAGAACCGGGACGGGCGAGACGCCCCTAACGTGAGTTCGGCGGGGCGTCTAGCCTCAACCGGAATTGGTTTTACCATTCGTGACCGATTGGAAAGGTTTGTCCAGTAAATCTTCGAAAGGACCCGGCAAATCTTCTCGGCCCATCGGAGCGCGAAAAGGTCTTTACAGGCCAAATGGGGACCCGCGGAGGCGCGTAAATGAGTGCGCACCTGCCCCCAGCAGGGCTCCGGACCGCGCACAGGCCTTCCTCGACTGGTAGGGCCACTCGGGGCGCGCTGAGCAGAGACGCGCGCGTTCGATTTGATGATGGGTTCATGAGGAGCAGAGCGCGCACTTTCGAGAGGCGACGCTCCGCCCACTTCGGTTCTTGTGTCGACCGGCGCCCATGTTACGAGGCGGAGCGATGGCTAGCGCTCTCGAAGCTCAAGATCCCCGCACAGGCGAGGCTCTTCCTCTCGTTCCGACCACTGACGCGTCTTCTGTGAGTCAATTGGTGGAGAAGGCGCGCGCCGCCCAGAAGGCCTTCCAAAGAGAAGGGTTCGCCGAGAGGCGACGTAGGCTCGAGCGCGCCGCGCGGCGCCTGCTCGAGAGGCGCGCCGAAGGCATGGCGATCGTTGAAGCCGAAATTGGGAAGGTTCATGCCGACGCGCTCTTCACCGAAGCGCTCGGACCGCTCGACGCCGTGCGCGGCTGGGTTCGAGTCATTGAAGGAGCCCCGGCTGGCACCGTCTCGCTGAATCCTCTGGCGTTCCCCCGAAAGTCTGCGCGCATCGAGCTTCTGCCTCGAGGGGTCGTCGGCGTCCTCTCTCCTTGGAACTTCCCCATCTCCGGCCTCTATCGGAGCGTCATTCCGGCTCTTTTGACCGGTAACGCCCTGGTCGTGAAGCCGAGCGAATATTCGCCACGCTCGAGTCGTTGGTTCCTCGAGACGCTGGCGGCGGAGCTCCCTGAGAACGTGCTGAAGATCGCCTATGGCGGACCCGAGGTGGGCGCGGCGCTCCTCGAATCGGGGATCGACGCCTGCGTGTTCACGGGCTCTTCGGCGGTCGGCGCTCGGGTAGAAGCGCGCGCTTTCGAGCTCGGCATCCCGTGCAGCGCAGAGATGGGCGGCAACGATGCGGCGATCGTGCTCGAGGACGCCGACATGGAGCGGACCGTGGCAGGCATTGTGCACTGGGCGCTCCAAAACGCCGGGCAGGCCTGCGGAGCGATCGAGGTTGTCTACGCGGATAGTCGCGTCGCGGCGGATCTCGCCGCTCGGCTGGCCGACGCTTGTGAGCGCCTCCGGCCCCCGGTCATCGTCGGAGGACCGGGCTCTCTCGCGCCGATCGCTCTCAAGAAACAGCTCACGCTCGTCGAAGAGCATATTCGCGACGCTGTCGAGAGAGGCGCGCGCCTGCTCACGGGAGGCACGGCCGAGGGGCAATACATGCCGCCCACTGTGCTCGCAGACTGCACCGAAGAGATGCGGGTGGTGCGAGAGGAGACTTTTGGGCCCGTGATCCCGGTCGTCGCCGTCGACGGTCCGGCCGACGCGATCCGCCGCGTCAACCGCGGCCTCTATGGACTTACGGCTTCGCTTTGGACGCGCGACATTCGTCGGGCAGAGAACCTCGCCGACGAGCTCGATGTCGGCGTTGTGACCATCAACAATCACGCCTTCACCGGCGCCATCCCGGATCTTCCCTGGAGCGGCCGGCGCTCGTCCGGGCGCGGCATCGCCAATAGCGCCTGGTCACTGCTCACCTTCGCCCGGCCCAAGGCGATCGCGATCGATCGGAATCGAGGACCTGAACCGTTCTGGGTTCCTTTCGACGATAACCTGACCGAGCTCGGTGAGACACTCTCGGACCTGCAGCTGAATCGTCCAGGTGGCGCCCTCAAGCTCCCGGTGCTTCTCCGGCGCCGCATGAAGACGATCAAGGGCTTCTTCGGGATCAAATAGAGAGGGCGCTCTTCGCCTGGCTCTCCGGAGGGGGAAGCCACAAGCCTCGGCCGCGTTCGTCTCAAATCCTTTCACAAACGCGAGCCTGGCCACAAAAAGAGAAACGGGAGGAAGCGAACGCTTCCTCCCGCTACTTTGCAGGCGAACCTGCCGCTCTTACTCCGCGGGAACTTCCTTCGGAGCGCTCACCATCGTCTCGCTTTCGAGAGCCGAGGAGACCGCAATGCCGGTGCGGGGGAAGTCGTCCGGATAGGCTTCCATGCCCATCTCGGCTGCGTCGAGGCCCATCTCTTCGTCCTCTGCCGAGACGCGGAGACCCATCGTCTTCTTGATGACGAACCAGACGAGCGAGGAGACCGCGAAGGCATAGATGCCGACGACGACCACACCTTTGAGCTGAATCATCAGCTGAGCCGCGCCGCCGCCGACCAAGAGGCCGCCGGAAGCCAGGTCGACGTCCGCGATGGCCTTAGCGACACCGACGTCACCGAAGAGCCCGATGGCCAAGGTGCCGAAGATACCGTTCAGGAGGTGGACGCTGGTCGCGCCGACGGGATCGTCGATCTTGATCTTGTCGAACATGATGACGCCTTCCACGACGATGACGCCGCCGATGGCGCCGATCAGGATCGACATCGGGCCGGTCACGAAGGCGCAGGGAGCGGTGATGGCCACGAGGCCGGCGAGGCAGCCGTTGAGGGTCAGGCCGAGATCCGGCTTGCCAACGCGGGCCCAGGTGTAGACCGTACCGACGACAGCACCGGCCGCAGCGGCCATGTTCGTGGTGAGCAGGATGTGACCGATGGCGTCAGAGCTCGCGCCCATGGTCGACCCCGGGTTGAACCCGAACCAGCCGAGCCAGAGGATGAGCGTGCCGAGCATGGCGCTCGTCATGTTGTGGCCAGGGATCGCCTTGACCTTGCCGTCTTTGGTGTACTTGCCGAGACGCGGTCCGAGGAAAATGCAGCCAGCGAGGGCCGCCCAGCCGCCGACCGAGTGCACCACGGTCGAGCCAGCGAAGTCGACCATACCTTCCTCGCCGAGGAAGCCGCCGCCCCAGATCCAGTGACCGCCGACGGGGTAGATGACGGCGCCCATCACGATGCTGAAGACAAGGAATGCTCCGTAGTGGATGCGCTCGGCGACCGCGCCGGACACGATCGTCGCGGCGGTACCAGCGAACACGAGCTGGAAGAAGAACTTGACCGGGATCGGAACCGTGGCCCAGGAAAGGGCGGAGAAGGTCTCCTCGTCATAGGGGACGAACCAGCCGCTCGTTCCGAAGTAGGGGTTGCCGTTGCCGTACTGAATGCCGAAGCCGACGGCGTAATAGATGAGTGTGGTGAGGGCGAAGACGACGACGTTCTTCGCAAGGATGTTGACGGTGTTCTTTTTCCGGCAAAATCCCGACTCCACCAGACCGAATCCGGCGTTCATGAAGAACACCATGAGGCCTGCAAAAACGACCCAGAGCGTATCGGTGGCAACCTTCAAATCATTGATGGAAGGGCCTTCGTCAGCCAGGGCGAGGTTCGGGGCTAAAAAGAGCCCCAGCGCGATTAAGGTCTTCAGTGAATTATTTCTCATGGAGCCATCTCCTCGGGCTCTAAGTTCCCTGGTCGAGGTTTCTTCTTTGTGTCGAAATATTTGCAATCAAGATCGGAGCGCGCTCTGGCGTCCTCTCCTGCAGGAGAAGCGCTTCAAATTCAGAGATTTGCGAGCTGTGAGGGGCTTTGTTCTTTTTTCGGACGCTAGGCATATTTCTCCTGATCGCCGCTGGACCGGGGGGGACGGCCGCGCGCTCTCGTTTTCTGTTGCCGCCCGAGCACCTGATCGGCAGACGGCGCAAAAGCGATGTTTCCTCGCGGAAGGACACGAGTTTGTGGGCAAGGAGGACGAGGGGGGTGTCGTTCCTGAGGGGCCGCGCGCCCGCGACCACCGCCCTTTCAAGGGGCGAGAGGCTCAGCACCTAGATGGGCCGGCGCGGCCCTATCGGGGCTCCTATGAGGTCCAAAGCGTCGCAGACGACGACGAGAAACATTGGGCGCGCTGTTCCCGCCCCGGGGGAGACCGCGGTCGGCGGACCCGAAGACGAGCTCTCGGGAGAGACTACTCGGCGGCGCGCTTTTGGGAGGCTTCCCGGTAGCGCTGGTAGTTCTCGATGACTTTGGTCACATAGCCTTGCGTCTCGGGGTATGGCGGAATGCCCCCGTAACGAAGGACGGCGTTTTCACCAGCGTTGTAGCCGGCGATGGTGAGCATGAGATCGCCGTTGAACATGTTGGCGAGGACGCGCAAATAGCGGGTTCCGCCGAGGATATTCTGCCGCGGATCGTAGATGTCCTCGACGAGCATGGTCGCGGCGGTCGCGGGCATCAGCTGCATGAGCCCAATGGCGCCAGCTCGAGAGACGGCGCGGGGATCGTAGTTGCTCTCGACGAGGATGACGGCGCGGACGAGCTCCTCAGGGATTTGATAGAGGGAAGCAGCCTCGCGAATGTAGGCGTCGTAACGGGTGAGCCGCTCGGGACTGCGATCTTTGGGCATCGCGACGGGCGTATCGACAGCGACCTTTTTTGCGCCAGGGCGGGGTTTCGAGGTGAAGACGATCACGCCGTCGGCGTCGACGGACTGGTAGATGTCAGCGTGAGCAAGCGGGACGGCGAGGGCGATGACGCCTGCGATCGCTCCCGCTCCTACGAGCGAGCGCACCCTCCAAGAGCGGCTTTGGGCACCCAGAAAGCTCATCTGTTCCTATAAGCATAGGTCAAGCGGGGGCCGGCGCCACGCCCCGAACGAACCTACACGGTAAGCCGCGGATTTTACGAATCTTTCCTCGTCCGACCGACGAGGGGCGCCGCGGTCGGTTCTTGGAGGGGTTCAAAAGCGACGTGGGCTGAGGTAGGTTGCCGCCCTCTCGTCTGACAACGGAAAAATGCAGCGGGAGTATAGGTGGTTTTGTTGGTTTTCAGAGAAAAAGGGGAAGTATTCATGAAGTATCAGAAGCACTCATCGCTCGCTCGCACCGGAATTTTCGCAGTCCTTTCCGGGATTTCCTTGGGCCTCGGGGCTTGTGCCGTCGAGCCTTTGGACATGGGTGAGAGCGAGGTGCGCGACAGTGAGCAGGAGCTCATCGGCGGCTTGCCGGTGCCGCTCGACTTCTACCGCTCGACGGTGGGCATTGGGGATGTGTGCACGGCAGCCAAGGTGGGGCCAAGGCTGTTCCTCACGGCGGCCCATTGCGTGGCCGGGTGGCGAGTTCCGCCGCGGTACCCCTTCCCGCTTCCGGAGGACTACCCGGAGAACAACGGGATCGCTGGGAACTTCCTCCCGGGGAACCTGCTCGTCATTCACTCGGGCGTAAACACCGGAACTCCCGAGGACATCACAGTCACTATCGTTCAGACTCACATCCACCCGTCCTGGTGGTCGTGCCCGACTTGTTATGAGCCGGTCTACCAAGAGGGGACCGCGGCTGACATTGCGGTGATCGAGATCGCCGAAGACACGCCGCAGATCCCCTCGGCTCGCGTCGATCTCGATCCGGTCCCGGTCGGAACAGAAATCATCAAGGTGGGCTATGGTTGCGAAGTTCGCACGAACATTCCCGTCGAAGAGCTCGACGGTCTCGGGCGCTACAAGTCCGCCGAAGGGACGACGATCCCGGCGAGCTCGATCGTCCACCCCCACGAGGTGATGCATCGCCCGGCCGTGACGAGCAGTCAGGCCGCTCTGATCGGGGATACCTACCTCATTACGGCCGGTCACGCGCAGAACCCGGACAACGCGAGCCTTTGTATGGGAGACTCTGGGGGCCCGGTCTACCTGAAGTCGAGCGCGGAGCCGCGCATCGTGGGAGTGAACTCCGACTACACGTTCATGCCGCGGAGCGGTCCCGAAGATCTCGGCGGAGTCTCTTGGACCGACCTGCACACGAGGACGTCCCTCGATTCGCTGCACGGCGTGGGCAGTTGGCTTCAGAGTCTGAACGTCGACACCGTGGGCGGCTCAGCGAACACGAACTGCACGTGTCCTTCCGGATGCAACGCGGTCAAGACAGTGAGCGCTCCGCTCTTCAAGCAGGGCGTCGACGACAGCTGCTACTTCCTCCCAGACCTCGGGTATAGCTTGAACAACTACAGCATGATCCAGGTCAACTTGAACGGGCAGGATGTGACCAATCAGTGGGTCGGAAACTGGGCTTACCCGGCGCGCAAAGACGGCGGCTATTATGTCTATGTCAAAGCTGGCCTCAGCTGGGCCGCCTGGCAGGTCGTGAACTGAAACGCCCCCCCGGCGCATCTCGACCATCGGGTGCGCCGGGCGTTTGCCCTCGTGACTCTCGAAGGATGCCGCTGGCTGTTCAGCGGCGTCCTCGAGGCACGCGGGGCAGACCCGTGTGCTGGGTCAAAAGGGGCTTTTCCTTGCGCGAGGGCGATGAGTCCGAAGACGAGGGGCGCCCGGAGCTTCGATTCTCTTTTGCCTCGCGCGGAGGCCTTTCGGGGGAGAGCGGATCGTAGCGGGGGATGAGCTGATGCTCTCCAGGGCCGATCAGATCATGGCGACCCATACGGACGAGCGCCTTTCTGAGCAGCGGCCAATTCTTTGGGTCGTGGTAGCGGAGGAAGGCCTTGTGCAGACGCCTCTGCTCGGGGCTCTTCACAACGGCGACCGTTTCCGACGAGCGATCCACCGGACGGAGCGGGTTTCGCTCCGTGTGATACATCGCGGCGGCGTAGGACATCGGTCCGGGCAAAAACGCCTGGACCTGGTCGGCGCGGTAGCCGTTCTTCTTGAGCCAGAGAGCGAGCTCGAGCATGTCCTCGTCGGTTGTGCCCGGGTGAGCCGCGATGAAGTAAGGGATCAGGTACTGTTTTTTGCCGGCGGCCTTTGAGTAGTCCTCGAACAGACGCTTGAAGCGATAGTAGGTTCCGACCCCCGGCTTCATCATCTTCGACAGTGGTCCCTCGGCGATGTGCTCGGGAGCGATCTTCAAGTAGCCGCCGACGTGGTGCGTCGCGAGCTCCTTGATGTACTCGGGGCTCTTGATGGCGAGGTCGTAGCGAAGGCCGGAGGCGATCGAGATCTTCTTGATACCCGGGATGGCGCGGGCTTTTCGGTAAACCTGAATCAGCGGCGTATGGTCGGTGTTCAGGTTGTCACAGACGTCCGGATAGACGCAGGAGGGCAAGCGGCACTTGGCCTCGATCTCGCGGCTCTTACAGGCGAGCCGATACATGTTCGCGGTGGGTCCCCCGAGGTCGCTCACGTGACCGGTGAAGCCGGGCAGGCTCGTCATGGCCGAGAGCTCGCGTAAGATCGAAGCTTCTGAGCGGTTTTGGATGATGCGGCCTTCGTGTTCGGTGATGGAACAGAAGGAACAGCCGCCGAAGCAGCCGCGCATGATCGTCACCGAGAAACGGATCATCTCATAGGCCGGCAGCCTCTGCCCTTGGTGCGCCGGATGGGGCACCTTCTGGTAGGGGAGCTCGTAGATGTGATCCATCTCCGCCGTCGAGATCGGCAGCGGAGGCGGATTCACGAACACATCCACGTCGCCGTTTCTCTGCACGAGACAGCGAGCGTTGTGAGGATTCGACTCGAGATGAAAGACGCGGGAGGCGTGGGCGTAGAGGACCTTGTCCTCTTTCACGACTTCGGCGCTCGGCAGCCGGAGGATGACTTTGTCTCGCGGGTGCCGAAGGCGTGCTTTGCGGAGCTGGACAAGCTCGGCTTTGGTCGGCCCCTCTGAAGGGCCCTGGGAGGCGCGGATCTCGGCCTCCATGAGATAAGGACTTGGCACGTCGGTGACAGGGCCAGGCACATCGACGCTGTCGGAAGGTTCGACGACGAAAGTCCCGGGCGGCGCGTCGAGAGGGCCGCCTGGCCCCACGGGACGGCGCACCGCAGTGCCGCGCACGTCGAGGATGTTTCGCGGGTGCTCGCCGCGCGCTACCCGATGGGCGACCTCACAGAGGGCTCGCTCGGCGTTGCCGTAAATGAGCAGATCGGCTCCGGAGTCGACGAGCAGCGAGCGGCGCACCTTCCCGCTCCAATAGTCATAATGGGCTAAGCGGCGGAGGCTCGCTTCGATGCCGCCCAAAATGACAGGCGCCTTCGGGTAGGCTTCGCGACAGCGCTGCGTGTAGATGATGGTCGCTCGGTCTGGTCTCTTGCCGGCGACGCCTCCGGGCGTATAGGCGTCGTCCGAGCGGGGTTTCTTGTCGCTCGTGTAGTTGTTCACGAGCGAATCCATGTTGCCGCCCGTGACGCCGAAAAAGAGCGTCGGTTCACCGAGCTCTTGAAACGCAGCGGCGCTCGAGGTGTCGGGCTGATCCAAGATGCCGACGCGAAAGCCCTGGTCTTCGAGGAGACGACCCACCAGCGCCATACCGAAGCTCGGATGGTCGACGTAGGCGTCGCCGGTCACCAAGATCACGTCACAGGCCTCCCAGCCGAGCGCGTCCATCTCGGCGCGCGAGCGCGGGAGAAACGGCGCCACGCCGAGTCGCTTCGCCCAGAAGGGCTGGTGTCCAAAGAGTCCCGGGCGAGCCACGCGGCCGGAAGGTAGCTGAGCTGAGGGAGAAGGCGAGCGGTCCCGAGGACCGTGATTCACGATCTCGGGGAAAAGGGTCAACTTTCTATTTCGTCGAAACTTCGCAGGTGGGCCGCTGAGAGAAGCACGGAACTCAGGCGAAGTGGCTCAAAGAGCTTGGCTCGAGCGATTCGGCAGTGACACCGTCGCAACAGAAGCGGGGGAGAGTTGCCCTCCTCCTCCTTCTTTCACTTTAGCCTGGAGCCGATCATGTCTGTTCGTTTGAGTTCGTCCCTCTCTCTTTTGGCTGCGAGCGCCTTGGGCATTGTCGCCTGTTCCGGCGGACATGTGCCGAGTGAGGGCGACGACGGCGTGGGGGGAAATGTAAGCGGCGTCGGGGGAGACGTTTCTGGCGGCGCGACCGGGAGCGGCGGGGCCTTTGGGGTAGGCGGGGTCGCTTCAGGGGGCGCAAGTGATGGCGTCGGAGGTGGCATGGACCCGAGTCCTGCGGGCGGAGCGCCGAACGTGGGAGGCAATGGCGGCAGTAGCGCTGGCGGGGGCAGCGGCGGAGCAGAACCGGGGGCTGGTGGTGGAGCGCCGACCACAGGGGGCTCCGGGAACGATGTGAGCGCGTGGGGTGAAGTGGAGAACCCGAGCGCGGATTGTGAGGTCGGACCGCTGCCGAGCGTCGGTTCGCTCACGGCCAGCGCGAAACTCCCCGATCCTTTCAAGAAGATGGATGGGACGCGGATCACGAGCAAGAGCGAGTGGCGCTGTCGGAGGGAAGAGATCCGCAAGCAAGCTCTCGCGTTCATCTACGGAGAGAAGCCCGAGACTCCGAAGAGCGCCGTCTCCGGTGATGTGAGCTCGACCATGATCACCGTTGAGGTCAACGATGGGGGCAAGATGACCTCCTTCAACGTCACCGTGAACATGAACGGCGCTACGGCGCCCGCGCCGGCCATCATCGGTTACGGCGGCGTCGGAGGCATGAAGGTTCCGGCGGGCGTGGCGACCCTGAATTTTTCTCCGGTGGAGTCGACGGGCGGCAGCGGCGCGAAAAATGGCCCGTTTTATACGGCCTATGGCGCGAACCACGAGGCCGGGTACCTCACGGCGCAGGCCTGGCAAATCAGCCGTCTCTTAGATCTGCTCGAGGCGAAACCTGACGTCATCGATCCGAAACATGTCGCTGTGACGGGGTGTTCTCGGTATGGCAAAGGCGCCTTCGTCGCCGGCGCGCTCGACAATCGCATCGCGCTCACGATCCCTGTTGAGTCGGGCCTCGGGGGCACCGTGGGGCTGCGGCTCGTCGAGGTGCTCGACAGCTATAGCGGCAGCGAGTGGCCTTATCACGCGATCAGTTATGTGCGCTGGCTCTCCGAGAAAGCGCTCGGTCAATTCACAACGGGCAACAGCGCCGGAGCCGACAATACGGATAAGTTGCCCGTCGACATGCACGAAATGATGGGTCTGATTGCGCCGCGAGGCCTCTACATCGTCGACAATCCGAGCACGATGTATAATGGCCTCGATCGCAACTCGGCCTGGGTGACGGCGAAGGTGGGCCAGATGATCTTCGAAGCCCTCGGGGTCGGCGATCACATGGCCTACGAAGGAGCCTCCGGCTCCCACTGCAGCTGGCGAGAACAATACACTCCTTCACTCAACGCGATGATCGACAAGTTCCTGTTGGAGAAGAGCGGCACGACGACCGGTACCTTCAAGACGGACCTTCCTAATCCGCCCAATCACACGACACACATCGACTGGGAGCCGCCGACGCTCGCGGGTGAGCTCTGAGGCCTTCGTCCGGTAGCGAGCGCCTTTTCTTCGATCGGATCGGCTGAGATTCGCATAGAGCCGACAGATGTGCGGGCTTTCGGCGAGGCCGCGACATTTTCGACAGATGAGCCATCCTTCCCGTCGTCCCATGTCCCTCCGGCTTCTTCCGTCCCTCCTCTCCCTGTCTTTCGTCGCGTGGGCGCTCGGCTGTTCATCCTCGGACTCTGAACCCACAGGGGCCGGCGGCGCAGGCAGCGGAGGGATCTCTGCAGTCGGCGGCGGGGCGAGCGGTGGGGGACCGCTCGGCGATGGCGGGACCGGTTCGGGCGGGGCGCCCACGAGTGGCGGGAGCTCTGCGGGCGGGGCGCCATCGGTCGGTGGCAGCGCGGGCTCCGGATCAGGCGGAGGAGGCGCGGACCCCGCTGGGGGCGCGTCCGCAGGTGGCAGCGCGGGGAGCGGCGGTGCTCAGGGAGCCGGGGCCGAGGGCAGCGGAGGAGCTCCGGCGACGCCCGCGTTCTTTCTGGGGGCGGACATCTCGAGCGTCCAGGAGTCGAACTCGACCTTCATCGACACGGACGGTCAGCAGAAGAGCATCTTCGCGCTCCTCCGAAATCACGGGTTCAACTCGGTGCGTCTGCGCACCTTCGTCGATCCGATGGCGCCTTACGGTTACGCCTCGAGCGCGAACGGTTGCACGGGGAAGTCCGAAGCTTACGGCGACAAAGCGCACGTCATCGCCTACGGAAAACAAGCCAAAGACCACGGCATGGGCCTTTTGGTAGATTTTCATTATAGCGACGTCTGGGCTGACCCGGGCAATCAGATCATCCCTCAGGCCTGGCGAAACGCGGCCAACATCGACGCCCTCGCGGAGCTCGTGAAAGAGTACACGAAGGACTTCATCGAGGACGCGATCGCCGAGGGGGCGCGGCCGGACATGGTCCAGATCGGCAACGAAATTACCCCCGGCATGCTGATGCACGTTCCGGGAGCGAACACCGATTGTTGGGGGAATCAGCCGGCTTCGGCGCCTTTCGGCGGTTCCACGAGCAACTGGACGAACCTCGGCAAGCTGCTCAGCGCGGGGGCGAGTGCGGTGCGTGAGGTCGATCCGACGATTTTGATCATGCTCCACGTCGAGAACACCGACGAGCTCGAGGGAGTGCGCTGGTGGTTGAATCAAGCGATCGCTCAGGGGGTCGACTTCGACGTGTTCGGGCTCTCTTGTTATACGAAGTTCCAGGGGCAGCCGAGCGTTTGGCAGAACACCTTCACCACGCTGGCGAATGAGCATCCCAACTTGAAGTTTGTGATCGCTGAGTACAACCCCGAGCGGACGCGCGCCAACGAGATCATGCGGGACCTGCCAGGTGGGCGGGGCATCGGGACGTTCTTCTGGGAGCCGACGCAGTCGGGAGAGTGGGGAGAGGCGATGTTCACCTGGCAGGGCAACACAGCGCGCGCGAAAGAGAGTGATTTTGCTGAGTTCGACGCCTTGCGCGAGTCGCTTGGGCTCTGAGGGCGCGCGCGGCGGCGCGCGGGAGAGCGCGTCCCGCGCGTCCGGACGCGTGGAGCTGAGGCGTCGGGCTCAGAGAGAAGGCTCGGTCGGGCTCATTGAGATGTGATGGACCGGGGCCCTCAAAAAGAGAGCTCGGAGTTTTGCTCGGGTTTCAGAAGGCGAGCTCTGAGCTATCGAGCCAGCCCTCGAAATAGGGGCCGATCTTCTCGTTGCGCGGGTGCAAGATGGCGCTCATGCCGAGGGCGAGGGCGGCGTCGACGTTGTGGTGGTTGTCGTCGATGAAGAGGGTGCGTTCGGGGCGCAGGCCGTGGCCGTCGATGATGTGCAGAAACGCGGCGCGGTCGGGCTTTCGAAGGCCGATGCGGTGGGAGTAGTAGTCCTTCTCGAACAGAGTCCAAAAAGGCCCGTGGAGGCCCCCGTGCCGGGCTTCGTAGTCCGCTTCGAACTTCGCGAGGTGGATCTCGTTTGTGTTGCTGAGGAGGAAGGTGCGTTTGGCTCGGCTGAGGCCGCGGAGCAGCGCCACGTTCTCTTCCGGGATCTCTTCGAGGATCGCGTTCCAGGCCTGGTTCAGCTCTTCGTCCGTCGGCGGGCGACTGCCGCGGGCGAGGGCGCGCAGGCTGTCGCGGAACACTTCTTGTCCGATCTCGCCCCGTTCGAAGCGATCGAAGAGGCTCTCTTGGCTCGTCTCTTGGTAGATTTCGCGGGCGTCGCGGCCGAGCAAAGCGGATAGACCGTCAATCGTGCGTCCGTAAGAGAGGGGCAAGATGACGCCGCCGAGATCGAAGATGATCGCGTCGAAGGCGGTCGGAGCGAGGGGACCAGAGAGCAACATCAGAGGGGCTCCTGCATCGAAGAGCAGTGCAAAGTGCCGAGTCCGACCACCAAATCCCGCGCGTAAATGCCGACCGTGGGTCGATCGGGGAAGGCTTCGGCGATGACACCGAGGGCCTCTCGGTCGTTTGGATCGTTGAAGACGGGGACCAGAACCGCGGAGTTTCCGACGTAGAAATTTGCGTAGCTCGCGGGCAGGCGGTCGCCGCGATAGACGACGGCCTGGGGCATCGGGAGCGGGATCACTTCGAGCTTCTTGCCGGCGGCGTTCGTAGCCTTGAGGAGCTCCTTGTGAGCAGCGACAAGGGGCTCGTAGTTCGGGTCGCTCTTGCGGGTCTCCTTTGAGATCAGGACCTTCCCGCCCGGAGCGAAACGCGCGAAATCGTCGACGTGGCCGCTCGTGTCATCACCGGCGATGCCCGTACCGAGCCAAAGGATCTTTTTGACCCCGAGCTCGTCTTTGAGGATCGACTCACAGACTTCTTTCCCGTAGCGACCGAAGCGGGCCCGCTTCGAGGTCAAGAGGCACTCGCGCGTCGTGAGCAGCGTGCCGAACTCGTCGACATCGATGGAGCCGCCTTCGAGCACCGCTCGTGTCCCGTCCGGCAGAAGCGGCGCGCGCACCGCGCTCGCGTGGCCAAGTTTCACGCTGCGGCTCGCCACAGCCTTCCCAGCAGCGTCGTCTTTTTGGTGATCGCGGTAGCGAGACCAGCCATCAAATCTGAAATTTACGGCCATCTTGTCGCGATTCTTCCCTCGACCCCGGGTGACCCAGAGAGGCATCGAATCCCGGGTCCAGGAGCGGTTCGTATCGGCTCGGACCAGCTCGAGGCGCGCCATGTTCACGTGATTGTCTTCGAACATGCGCAGGGCGCGCTCTTCTTCGGCCCGATCTTTGACCAGGAGAGCGACAGCTTCGCCCTCGGTCAAGACGCGCGCCATCTCGGCGAAGGTCCAGGCGACGGCGCTGAGTTTTCCGGGGAAGTCCGTGCGATGGTGCGGGAAGGCGAGCCAGGTGGCGCGGTGCGGCGCCCACTCGGGCGGCATCCTGTATCCGAGCTCAGCGGGCGCGCTGGTCCGGTTCGAACTACGGCTCATCGATCTTCGTCCCATCGCTTCGTGATGGCGCCGTAGGCGTCGACGCGCCGATCCCGGAAGAAGGGCCACCACTTTCGTGTGTTTTCGATCTCGCTGAGGTCCAAGTCGGCGATCAGGACTTCCTCGTCTTCACCTGCTTCCGCGAGCACGCGGCCCATCGGATCGCAGATGAACGAGTGGCCCCAGAACTCGATCCCGGTCTCTTTCGACCCCTCTTGGCCGACACGGTTCACGGCGGCCACGAAGGTTCCGTTGGCGATCGCGTGGGAGCGCTGCATGGTCTGCCAAGCCGAGAGCTGAGCTGCACCTTCCGTGGGCTTCTCGCTCGGGAGCCACCCGATAGCGGTCGGGTAGATGAGGATGTCTGCGCCTTTCATGGCGGTCAGGCGCGCGGCTTCGGGATACCACTGGTCCCAGCAGATGAGCGGGCCCACCTTGAGCTGCGGCGTCTGGAACGCGGAGAAGCCCGCTTGGCCAGGAGCATCACCGGGCCGGGGGCTGTCGCCGGGAGTGAAGTAGTACTTCTCCATGAACTGCGGGTCGTCCGGGATGTGCATCTTTCGGTAGACGCCGAGCGATCGTCCGTCGGGGCCCGCGATGACCAAAGTGTTATGGAAGAGCCCCGGTGCGCGGCGCTCGAAGAAGGGGATGACGAGGGAGATGCCGAGCTCACCGGCCAGCGCGCTCATCGTGGTGACCGTCGGTCCGTCGAGCGTCTCAGCCGTCGCGAAGACCTCTGGATCTTCGGTTTGACAGAAATAGTAAGACGCAAACAGCTCACCCAAGACGACGAGCTTCGCGCCGCGCTCGCTCGCCTCCCGCACTTTTTCTCGGGTGTTTTCGATCGTCTCGTCGTAGCTCGGACGGACTCGCGCTTGGACGAGGCCGACACGAACGGGCCGGGAGGAAGGGCGCTCGGTCATGGCGACGCTCTAACGCGGTCTTCTGAGGTTCGAAAGGGCCACTTGTGCGACAAATTCGCGCCCGGAGGGACCTCCTCCCTACACTTCCGAAAGGGCCTCGTGGTAGACGCCCCGGGTCATGAGTGTCCCGTCATCCGACCGTGAACCCCAAGAGAGCAATGCTCTGGCCGAGGGTTCGAGCTCGCCCGAGACGCCCGCGGAAGCTTCGGAGGTCGGCGTTGGCCCGGAAGGGGCCGAAGCCGCTTCCCCTCCGGCAGTGGGAGGAGAATCCCATGCGGAAGGACTTTCGGCGGGGTCCGAGGGCGGAGCCCTGAGTTCGGCGGAGGCGGCGAGCGCGTCCGTCGAGACGGCAGGAGCGGGGCACGCTGAGGGCGAGGCTCGGGGCACGAAGAGGTCCGGAGGGAGCGAGCCTCCTCTCACGGCGGAGCAGAAAGGGATCTTCCTCGCGCGCACCACTCGCGCTTTGGTTGTCCTCGGGCTCCTCGGCATGGGGCTGTGCACGTGGGCGTGGCTTTCCTTCCACGCTGGATTGCGCGAGGCGCTGCTCGGGTCGAACGAGCTCGAGGGCCCGGTGCGCGTCACTTTTTTGGTGCTGCTGATCGGCAGCGGCGTGCTCTCGGCGGGGATCGGATACGGCCTGCTCTCTTTCAAGCGGCCTGGCTCCGCCGAGGCGCTCTTGGATCGAGCCGCTCGCATCGAAGAGTGGGCCTGGTTCCTGTCGCCGCTCATGCTCTTGCCCGCGGTGATCGTCTTCGGTCAGCACAAGATCTGGTTCAACGAGCACAAGACGCTCCTGCCGATCGTGCTGTTCTTCGGCCTGATCGCTGAAGTGCTTTTGTTCCAGTCTCTGAGTCGGGTGCCGCGTCCGGTGAAGAAGTTCTTCGCGGGCGATCCTCCGCTCATCGAAGAGATCCCGCCGGTCATTCGTCGCCACGGGTTTCTCGGTCTCGTTGTCGCCCTGGGCGTTGCTTATGGGATTTTCATGAGCATGTGCACGGTGCGCTGGCACCACATGATGGGGACGGCGACCTTCGATCTCGGGATCAACAACAACCTCATCTACGGCGGGCTCCACGGAAAGTTCAACCAGAGCACCGTCATCTTCCCGGACGACCCGGCGAAGTACATCGCGAACCACGTCAAGCTGGGCCTGTACCTGTTCTTGCCCATCTACGCGGTGTTCCCGCGGCCCGAGACCTTACTCATCATCCAGTCGATCATCTTAGGACTCGGGGCGATTCCGCTATTCCTGTTCGCACGGCGGAGGGTCCCGGAGTGGATCGCGTGTGTCCTCGCCATCGCGTACCTCTGCTATTACCCGATGCACGGGGCGAACTTCACCGAGATGAACCTCGTCCCGCTGGCGGCGCCCTTCATCATGGGCTTGGTCTGGGCGGTCGATACCGAGCGCTTCAAGACGGCGTGGGTTCTCTTCTTCGTGTGTTTGATCATGCGGGAGGACATCCCGCTGCCGCTCGCGATCTTGGGCTTCTTCTTCGTCTTGAGCGGATATCGGCCCCGCTTCGGGATGGCCATTTTCAGCATCGCGGCCTCTTGGTTCATCATCCTTAGGTTCAAGATCATGACGGACGCGGGATCCTGGTGGTTCCCGAACATGTACGAGGACCTGTGGGCCCTGCCGTACAAGGGGTTCGGCGGCGTCATCCACACCCTGCTCACGAACCCGACCTTCGTCCTCAAGCACATCTTCGTCGAGAAGAAGCTTTGGTACATCTTGCACCTGATGACGCCGCTTTTGTTCCTTCCGGCGCGGCGTTGGTACCTTTGGGCCGCTTTCATCCCGGGGGCGATCATCACTCTGCTGGTCACCAGTTATGATCCCCCGCTCATGTTCTCCTTCCAGTACGTCATGCACTGGGGGCCGTACTTGTTCCTGGCGGCGGCGGTCGCCATCTCGGCCATTGGGCGCGACGCGGAGCGCATCTCTGGAAAAGGTCACGCGCGACAAGCGGCAGTGGCGCTCGCGGTGGGCTTCGTTTCCATTGCCCTGACCTACAACTACGGCGCTTTCCCCCAACGGGACGGGTCGCTGGCGGCGGGTTATCACAAGATCCGGTTTCACATGACGCCGGAGGATCGCCAGAAGCTCTCGGACCTTAGCGTGGTCGAGAGCATGATTCCGAAATCGGCGAGCGTGGCCACCACGGAGCGTATTGGAGCTCACCTGTCCTCGCGACTCGGTTTCTATACGCTGCGCCGCGGGCACCATAACGTCGACTACATCGTCGCCGAGAAGAGCGGGCTTCGCCTCGACCGCACCAAACAGTCCATCCTTGATGCGCTCGAGAGCGGAGATTACGGCGTGTTCGCGCGGCAGGGTCCCTTCATCGTCTTCAAACGAGGCCACGACACGGACGACAATGAAGACGTCATCAGTGAGTGGAAGTTGCGCGGCAAGACGAAGTCCAAGCCCAAGCGCCGGAGCGCAGATCCGGACGCGGATTCGGCGGAGGCGGAAGAGTCAGAAGCAGCAGAGGCGGAATCAGAGGACAAACCCCTGGCTGAATGACGAGCGGCGCGAGGTGAGTCCCTCGCGCCTCGGGGCGGCGTGCTTGACGACGCCTGAACTTCCCGGGAAAAAGGCCTCCAATGTCGACCGCCGCAGGCGCGCCCATCGCCCTCTCCGTCATCGCCCCTGTATACAACGAGGAGGAGAGCCTCCCGCACTTCGTTCGGGAGATCACGGAAGCCATTGCTCCCCTCGGGATCCCTTACGAGATCATCTTGGTCGACGATGGTTCGAAGGATCGCAGCCTGGCTGTGATGACCGATCTCGCAAGTCGTGTTCCGGAGCTCGTCGTGGTTTCGTTCCGGAGGAACTTCGGCCAGACAGCCGCTCTGCAGGCCGGGCTTGATTACTCGAGGGGGCAGAGGGTCGTCTTGATGGACGCGGACCTGCAAAATGATCCGGCGGACATTCCGCGCATGCTCCAGAAGCTCGACGAGGGCTTTGATCTCGTCGCTGGCTGGCGCAAGGATCGGAAAGACGCGTTCATCAACCGGCGATTGCCTTCGATGATCGCGAACCGTTTGATCAGCATGACCACAAAGGTCTCGCTGCACGACTACGGCTGCACCCTGAAGGCGATGACTCGGGAGGTCGCCAAGGAGCTTCGACTGTACGGAGAGATGCACCGTTTTATCCCCGCCGTCGCCAATTGGGTGGGGGTGCGCATCGTGGAGCTTCCTGTGAACCATCGGGCCCGGCAATTCGGCACGACCAAGTACGGCATTGGCCGCACGATTCGTGTGGTCCTCGATCTGATCACAGTGCGCTTCATGCAGACCTATCTCGTCCGGCCCATGCAGGTGTTTGGCCTGGCGGGGATCGCGAGCGGGACCCTTGGGTTTCTTGTCTGCCTCTTTTTGGTCTTCGAGAAGCTGTTTTTTGCCGAGGATATCGGCAATCGTCCGCTGCTCCTCCTAGGAATTCTCCTGATTGTCGTCGGCGTGCAGCTGCTTTCGCTCGGGCTCGTGGCGGACGTCGTATCGCGCACCTACCACGAGTCCCAGAACAAGCCGCCGTACTACGTGCGCACAGTGATCGGCAGTAGCGCGGCGACCGAACAACTTGAGCCTCTGAGGGCGCAGTCCACTCTTCGCCCGATCGCCTGAGTGTAAGTTCGGATTTACCTGAGCCCCTTGGGCTCTCCTCTCGCGCGCCGTGGCTGATTTTCTCGGCGAACAGAGGCGGCGTCTTCAAATCTCACGAGGTGTTCTAGTCTAGCTCGTGGCCGGGACGAGCTTACTCTCTCTCATCGATGACATCGCGAGCCTGCTCGACGATGTCTCGCTCATGACCAAGGTCGCCGCCAAGAAGACCGCAGGGGTTCTGGGCGATGACCTCGCCTTGAACGCAGAGCAAGTTTCGGGAGCCCCCGCCAATCGGGAGCTCCCCGTGGTGCTCAGAGTGGCGCGGGGGTCCTTGATCAACAAGGCCATCTTGGTCCCGGCAGCGATCTTGATCACGGCGGTCTATCCGCCATTGGTCGTGATCTTGCTCATGCTCGGTGGCGCCTACCTCTGCTTCGAAGGCGCCGAGAAGGTCGCTGAGAAAATCTTTCACCACTCGCCGGAGAGCGACAGGGCGGAAGAGCTGGCTCTGAGCGATCCCGAAGCGTTCGAGAAGGCGCGCGTAAAGGGCGCGATCCGTACGGATTTCATCCTGTCCGCCGAGATCATCGTGATCGCTCTCGGCACCATGACGGGTCATCCTCTCGGCTCACAAATCGCGGCTCTCGTCACGATTGCCCTCGTTATGACCGTAGGGGTGTATGGGCTCGTGCTCGCGATCGTCAAACTCGACGACCTGGGTCTTCTCTTGCTCAAAAGACCGTCTGCCCTGAGCCAGGCGCTCGGTCGGATTTTGGTGCGCGCGGCGGCTCCGCTCATGAAGCTGCTCGGCGTTGCCGGCACGATCGCCATGTTCCTCGTGGGAGGAGGGATCGTGGCCCACGGCGTCCCCTTCCTCGCTCGGCTTGGCGAAGCGGCGATGGAGTTACATTGGGTCCTTGGCAGCCTCTATCCGCTCCTGGTGGGCGGGGTGACCGGCGGGCTCCTCGTCCTTTTCGTGGTCTTGGTTCAAACCGTCTATCGGCGCGGAGCACCCGAGAAAAGGGGCTGAGCGCTTCGGGATCGACGCTTCAAGAGCTTTCAGCCCTTCGGGCGAGAAGGCGGCTCCCCACCCAAAGAAGGACCTCGGCAACGAGCGAGATGATCCGGGCCAAGATCCCGAGCACGGTGGCCTCCTTGGCGCCGACGAGGGGAGCGGCGCAGGCAGCGAGGACTGCTTCACGGATCCCCACGCCGCCCGGCGCAAAGAAGGAAAGGAAAGCGAGGACGATCGCGAGGACGAGGGTGGTCCCTGCGGGGATCGCGGCGGACATTGCGCCGCCGATCGCAAGGCAGAGCGCGCCGCCGGTGAGAATCGTGAGCACCCAGTGAGCGATGAACCAGCCTACGCTGGAAGGAGGAGCGAGGGGGCTTGTATCTTTCGGACCGTCGAGTCGTGAGACGAGCGGCGGGACGAGGCGAGCGACGAGCCTGCGCACTTGGGCCCAGTTGAGCGCCGCCAGTTTGAAGCCGAGGGCGGAGAGCAGGATCGAGAGACCGAGCAGGGCAAACTGCAGCGCGGAGCCCGACGTGATCCAAACAAACGGAGAGGCGGCAAAGAAGAGGATACCGGTCACTCCTCCGACGGACAACCAAACGAGCACTTCCACAATGGTGCTGACGAGCACCTGCTGTTTCGAACCGCCGAGGGCCGCGACTCCGGCGATGCGGGCTCCCGGGAGGCCGACCTTCCCGGGAGTGTAGCGGGCGAGCTGGGACCCGAAAAAGACGGAGAGCGCTGGCCTCCGATCGAGGGGCTGGCCGAGCCAGCTCGAAAGGATCGCCAAATAGGCCAGGCCTTGGACGTAGAGAGCCGCCAAATTCAGGCCAAGCGCGACGGTCAGCCAGACTCCTTTGACCTGGACCGCGTGGGAGTCCCAAGCTCTGGAGAGGTCACTTGCCGTCTTGAGTACGAAGGCGAGCGCAGCGACAAACAGGATGCCCCGCAGCACGCGGCCGAGCGCAGGGCGTTTCATGGGGCTTGTTTCTCGCAGGCGCGGCTCATTGGGGTGCGAACGCTATAGTCAAGAAGGGGCCGTGCATGAACCCGGGTTTTCGGCTCGGCCTTTTCTGGGCACGCGCTAAGATGGACAGGTGCGCCGAGCGCGGCTTGCTCCCTTTCTCTTCCCGACGGCACTGTTTGTCCTGGTGCTGAGTGGGGGCGCTCTTTCGGGTGAAGCGTACGCGCAATTCTCCCCCTCCGGTCGCAAGCGGCCCGCTCCGGCTGCGGGGAAACCCGCTCCGAGCAGCCCGCCTCGAGGTTCGCGTGCCCCGGCTACCACAAGCGAAGCGCCCCCACAGGCGAGCGCAACGAGAGCGCGCCCGGCGGCCTCGGCGAATGAGGTTCGGGGTGCGTTTCCGGAGGGACTTTACGCGTCCTTGCTTCGGACGCCCCAGGACAGCGTCGTGCTCAAGAAGCTCGTCGAGACGCTGCGAGACCACGACCCGAACCTCAAAGGCCTCACAGAACGCCTTGAGCGCGATCTCCGAGGGACCGATCTCGATCGGAGATACGGGGCGGAGATCCTTTTCGGTCGTCTCGAGTGGATGAAAGGTGACAAGGAGAGCGCGCGAAGTTGGTTCGAAAAGGCGAAAGCGAGCGCACCGGAGCGCCTGGACGCTCACGTACTTCTCGCCGAGCTCGACCCGGTCGCCGCTCGCTCTGTTCTCGATGGGGCCCGGGGGACGGTGCGCCCCGTGGAGCGAGGCGAGCTGCTCAGGAGGCTCAGAGAGCTCGCTCTTGCCCACGGCGATGACGCGGGTGCTGCCGGGTACCAGAGCGAGCTCACCCGCATCGAACCGAGAGAAGCTTGGAGCCTCGGCGACACCTATCGGGATCGCGGCGCGCTGGAGCAGGCGCGCACAGCCTACGAGGTCGCGCTCTCAGAAGCGCAGGAGGCCGAGATCGTCGCACCCCTCCGGCTTCGCTTGGCGGCAGTCTTGCTTGAGTTGGGCGATGATCAGCGAGCGCGCGAGGAGCTCGAGCGAGCGCGGGCCTTGGGCCGCTTTGACCCTGAGATCGAGCGCGAGCTCTTTCGCCTGGAGATCGAGCGAGCCCGCTCGGAGCGACGTCTCGAGGCTCTCGCGCAGGCCGCTTGCAGAGAGAAGTCCGACAACCAGACTCTCAGTTACCTCGCGCGAGCTCTGGAAACAGAGGGTCTCTCGGCTTTAGCCCTCACTTGTCACAGGCGGGCGATGGCGCTCGCCCCCGCAGACGTCGAGCTGGCGCGAGGCTTCGCGGAGTTTCTCGAGCGGGCAGGGGACCTGCGCGGAGCGCGGGACGCGTACCAGGCGCTCTTGCGGCTGAACCCCGGGGACCTAGGGGCCTCCGTCCGAGTTTTGGAGCTCATGGGAGCTCTGGGCGAGCGGGAGCGGCTCGAACAAGAGTTTCAGCGCGCCCTCATGCGCCTCAGCACTGCTGACGAGAAGCTGACCATTGTCGATCTCTGTCTGAGCTCCTTGGATGGGCCTGCCTGTGAACGCCTCGAGAAGTCTCTGCTCCAAAAGACACAGGACCGCGGGCTGCTTTATGAGCTCGGCAGTCGGAGATACCTAGCGGGCGATCAAGCTTTGGCTAAAGAGGCCTGGCTCAAGGCGCGTGGTCCGAATCCCGACGGTCCCGCGCTCAGTCGCTACGCCGACGTGCTCATCGACCACGAGCTGATCGAGGAAGGCCTGCTTGCGCATGACAAGGCACGTGCGCGAGCCCCCAGCGACCCGAAGGTGCTGCGCGCGCGGGCCCTCGCTCTTTCGCGGACCATGACCCTCGAGAGGTCGCACGAGGCACAGCGACGTGCGCTCGCCATCGGCGCTTGGCTCGAGCTGGCCTTGGATAGCAAGCTCAAGGGCAATGAGCGGGCGGAAGCGGCGCGGCATGTGGTGCGCCTTTGGAGTCGAGCCCAGGTCCTCGAAGGGGAAACGGAGCGCCTCCGAGAGCAATACGAGAGCGGGCGTGTGGATCGCGCCCACGCCGAGCTCCTGCTGGAGGCGCTGGAGGCTCTCGGTCGCGCGGAGGAGGCCGATCAAATCCTTACGGCGCTCATTCAGAAATCTCCCTTCGACCAGGGCCTCCAGGCGCGCAAGACGCGGGCGGGGCGACGGGATGGTGGAGCAGCGCTCGCCTCTTCGCTGCCCGCGGAGAGCGAGGCCGCTACCCTGAGGCTGCGAGAGGTCGCGAAGAATAGCCTCTTGCGCGGCCAGATGGCCGAGGCGCTGGAGGCGAGCGAAGCGCTTCTCCGAGCCGCGCCGCGGGATGTGAGCGCCCTGTTGCTTCGAGCTGAGGCGCTCGAGGGTCTCGGTCGAGCGAAGGAGGCGCTCGAGAGCGTCGAGACGGCATTTCGCCTGGAGCCGCGCCGCTCGGCGGTCCTTTTGAAAAAGGCCGCGCTCTTGCTTCAGGAAGGGCGCGTTCGCGAAGCTGCTCAGCTCTATTTGAACGTGTTAACGGTCTCGAAGTCCCCCGAAGAGTTCGCGGCGGCCTCGGACGCGCTCCTCTTACTCCGGAGCAAAGCTGGCTCCGATGCCACGCAGATTCTTTTGTCGGTCGAGGAGCAGACTGTGCGTGCGTTCTCAGCGCGTCCGGATCATCCAGGCTATCGGGCGCTCATCCTCGCGCTCTACGAATCTCTTTTTCCTCCTGAAGCTCTGGTTCGAGAGCACCGCATGGTGGAAACGCAGGCAGCCCGAGGGCGTGCGCGTATGCCTCTCTTGACGATCTTGGCCCGCGGCACGGAGGAAGAACGCGCTCGCGCGGCCAGAATTCTATCACGCGTCGGGGGGACCGAGTCCGTGCGCGCTCTGCTCGACTATGCGCTCTCGGGGGCGCCTCATGAGGTGACCTGCCCCCTGATCGAACGCGTCGGGTCGTCAGGAGACGAAGAGGCACTCTTAGCGCTCCTCGATGTCTCACGAGACAGCGACAGCTACGCGCCGCGCATTCGCATCAGCCTCGCGCTCGGGCTCGCGAAGGTCTCCGATCCGAGGACAACCCGCGCGCTTGGGGCACTTCGCTCCTCCAAGGTGCCGGCTCTCGAGACAATCGCTTGGCTGGCGCTTGGCGCCCGGGGTGAAGCGACTCCTTCGAGCGATGATCCCCTCCCGCTTGCCCCTACGAGCCGCGCCAGTCAATTCCTTGCCCTGGGAGCGCCAGGACGATTCGCAGAGAAAAACGAAGTCCCTGTTGTCCGCGCGGCTCATCTCGTTGGGCTTGGGCTTTCTGAGGCTCGGGAGCGGCTGAGCGCGTCTCGGGGAGGACAAGGGGACGGGCTGCGCCCCGAGCTTCGGAAGGCGATCGCCGTGGCTGCGCTTGATCCCGAGCCTTTGCTTCAAAGAGCAGCCCACAGAGCTCTCGGTGTCGCGCTCGGGGCTGACTTTGGCCTTTGGCTGCCCGAGTCTCTCTGTGATGGCTCCCCGGACCTCGAGGCCTGGCTCGAGGAGCTTGTCTCGAAACGGACGGAGACCCCGGAGGACGCCTACGAGCTTGTGCGCGCGGAGCTGAAGACGGTGCTTCGAGCGCGTCTCTCCGAGGATACACCGCTCCGCGAAGTCGCTCTGCGCCGACTCTCGCGGCGCTTCAAAGGGCTGCCTCCGTGGCCTCGGGGGCTCAAGAGGGCGCTCGTTGAGGAGCTCAAGGGGGAACTTGAGCCGCTCACGATGAGCCCCGAAGCCTCTCTTCGCGGAGCCGCTCTTGATGCCCTTCCGTTTCCGACCGCGGAGCTTCCGGTCGCGCGCAAGGCCCTTCATGAAATGCTCTTCGGGCCATCGCTTGAACTCGCGACCTTGGCCGCGCAGCGTATTGTCGAGGAGGGAGACGCAGAGAGCCGCATGTGGCTTCGCCGCGCTCTCTCCGAGCGCCGCTCCTGGGCTTTTCAGAAGCGCGTCGAGGAAATGGAGTCGAGCTTGCGCCCGAGCCGTTAGGCAGGGGCGCTGTCGGTGCGGCTTCAGGTTGTTTCAGGCTCGAGGGCGGCGCTGGCCGGCCTTCCCGCTTTTTGCGGCAGGAGCTCCGCGCTTCTTGGGGGCGCTCTTGTGGGGTTCGGAGGACGCCGTGCTGGGAGCGACGATAGGCTCAGAAGCGTGCTTGTGGATGAGCTCGAGGAAGGTCAGGACGGCATGGCCCGTTCCACCCTTGGGGTGGAGCCCGCTCGCGCGGTCGCGGAAGGTCGGGCCAGGCACGTCCGCGTGGATCCAGGGGCGGCCTTCGGTGAACTCCCTCAGGAACAGGGCTGCGCTGATCGCGCCGCCGTAACGCTGTCCGGTGTGCTGAAGATCGGTGATGTCGCTCTTCAGCTCCGCGGCGAGCTCTTCGATGAGCGGCATGCGCCAGAAACTCTCGCCAGCGCGCTTCGCGCTTTCGGTCATAGCCTGGGCGAGCGCTTCGTTGCCCGTGAAGAAGGCCGAGTAGGGGGGGCCGAGCGAGATCAGCGTAGCGCCGGTGAGCGTGGCGGCGTCCACCATGAAGTCAGGGTTCAAACGGGCTGCGTAGGTGAGCGCGTCGGCGAGGACCAAACGTCCCTCCGCGTCGGTGTTGATGATTTCAACTCCCTTGCCGGAGAGGGAAAAGATCACATCCGCCGGGCGATAGGCGTCGCCGTCGGGCATGTTCTCAGCGAGGCCGATGATGCCGTGCACCGTCAAGGACGGAGCGAGATCGGCGATCACACTCATCATACCGAGAACCGCGGCGCCGCCGGCCATGTCGCTCTTCATGTCAGCCATGCCCTGCATGGGCTTGATGCAGAGGCCGCCTGAGTCAAACGTGATGCCTTTGCCGACGAAGGCGACGCTGCCCTTCGGGTTCTTGGGCGTGAAGGTGAGGTGAACGAAGCGCGGGCTCTTGCGGCTGCCCCGGCCGACCGCCAAATGGAGGTTCATGCCCGCGGCCTTCATCGCTTTTTCGTCGAGGATGGTCGCTTTGAGGCCCTTCGACTTTGCGATCTGGCGGGCGCGCTCGGCGAAGGTCTCCGGATACAGTTCATTGGGCGGCTCGTTGACCAAATCCCGCGCCAGACAGACACCTTCGGCGATCGAGAGGCCGCGCTCGAAGTCAGCGCTTGCCGACTTCGGTCCGAGCACGCTCACGCGCTCCAGGGTGACGTTCTTCTTTTGCTTCTCGCCGTAGTACTTGGTGAATTGGTAGGAGCCGAGTCGGGCTCCGAGAGCTACCGCGCCGAGCGCGCCAGAGCCATATACGCCGCTCTGTGCGTCGAGATCTGCGAGAGCGCGCGCATCGACCAGCACATGCTGTGGGCGAACGGAGAGCGCTTGGCGAACGGCGATGGCGATGCTCTCGGCGATCTGAGCGCCGGTGAGCTCAGCTTCTCCGCCGAGCCCCGTGACGAGCACGGACGAGTAAACGGAGCGACCGAGGCTCGGAATAAGCAGAGTGTTATTGCGCTCCCCGGTGAAGCGTTGCTTCTCGAGATACTTGAGGAGTTCGCCGCCAAATGTGTCGTCGAGCTCGGCGAGGGCTTGGGGGAACGCGAGAGGCCCTCCCTTTCCTTTCGGCTGGACCGGCACGATGAGCAGGTCGGCGGCGATGGATTTCGTGGAGGGTTGGACGAGCGCGATCTTGGGCGGCATTTGGCGAAAATGGGGGGAGAGAGGAGCAAGATATAGTAGCCGGCTTTTCACGTCGCTGCCTAGGAACTCAAAAAAGTCTCGGCGCGCGGCGCCCCCAGGGTTACCCTGCGAACGGAAAGAGGGAGCCCGAAAAACGCGCTCCGGGTGCGTCAGCTGGGCACGAGGGGTGGGCCCGCGCTAGACAGCGCCCGGTGCTGGTCCTGGGTATTGAATCCTCCTGTGACGAGACTGCGGCCGCGGTCGTTCGGGGAAATCAGGTTCTCTCCGATGTCGTCCACAGCCAGATCGCGGTGCACGCGGAGTATGGCGGTGTAGTTCCGGAGCTCGCGGCGCGGGACCATCTCGTCCACCTGCGTCCGGTCGTGGAAGCCGCGCTGGCCCAAGCAAACGTCACGCTGCACGACATCGACGCCTTTGCGGTGACATGCCAGCCGGGGCTCTCTGGCGCGCTGCTCATGGGCATGAACTTCGGAAGTTCGCTCGCCTTTGCGCTCGATCGACCTCTCGTCGGCGTGGATCATCTCGCCGGTCACCTGCTCGCTGGATTTCTGGCATTTCCCACCGAGGCGCCCCCGCCCCCGCTTTCGTTTCCTTTCATCGGATTGCTCGCGAGCGGCGGACACACGGGTGTCTACGAGGTGCTCGGTCCCGAGCCGGAACAGATGCATCAGCACGGCGGGACGCGGGACGACGCGGCAGGCGAGGCCTACGATAAGGTCGCGAAGCTGCTCGGACTCGGCTATCCGGGGGGTCCTGTTATCGATCGCCTAGCGCAGCAAGGCGATCCAGATCGGATCTTCCTCGCGGCTCCAATGGCCGACAAAGCCCAGCTCGACCTGAGCTTCTCTGGCTTGAAGACGAACGTGATGCGCTGGGTGAGCGAAAATGGCCGACCCCAAAATGACCAGACCCTGCGCGATCTGTGCGCTGCCTTTCAAAGGCGTGTCGTCGAGTCGCTCTTGAAGAAGACGCGAGCGGCCGCCGAGTTGCGCGGGATCTCTCGTGTGGTGCTCGCCGGTGGTGTGGCGGCCAACAGTGAGCTTCGGCGCCGTGCGGCGGAGTTTTTCCCAGCGCCCGACTATGAGCTCGTGCTTCCGAGTCGCCGCGCTGCCACCGACAACGCGGCGATGATCGCCTACGCTGGCTCTTTTTCGCTCGCGGCGGGGCGCGACGATCGAGGAAACCTCACGATGTCGCCGCGCACGCGGCTCGTCACTGTGACGCGCAAGGGCGCGGGGCCCCGCCCGGAAGGCCCTTAGGTTCCTTCCGGCGCGCTGATCAAAAACTCCACGAAGTCATTCTTCAGGCGCACCTTGTAGGCGGGGACCGGTCCGCGGAACTCGAAGAAGATCCTCGCCCCTTCGGCCGTATTACTTGATTTGACGTGCAGGATGCGGCGGTCGCGCTTTTCAATGGCGCGGCCTGTTTCCATGGCCTTGCGCCCCGGGATCACGACGGAGAAACCTTTGCCCTCGACCGTGCCGACGAGCTCTGAGCCGGGACCGTCGAGGCGAATGCGATGGACCGTCGGGAGGTTCAGCTTTCCGCGCCCGAAGGTCACGGGTTTCGCCGGCTCTTCTTTGGAGAAGACCTCGTCGGGCACCTCCGCTGCGGCCGCTCGCTTCTCCGCAAGTGCCTCATCTTTCGGCGCCGGTCGTGCGGGCTCTGTTGTGGTGATCGCGCGCGGTCCAAACAGTGGCACCTCGGCGACGATGCCCTCAGGGGAAACCTTCGGAGCGGGCGCCGCCACGGTCTCCGGGGCGGCGGGTGCGGGCGCGGGAGCTGCGGCGGCGGGTTCCGCAGGAGTCGCGGCTGCTACCTTGGCGGCGGGCGGAACGTCTTTGTTCTTCGGCCAGAGAAAGAAAAGCGAGGCGGCTGCTGCCGCCGAGAGCACGAGAGCGAGAGAGCTCCGAGGTGCGAGGCGGCGAGATTTTGCGTTTGAGCTCGGCGCATCAGAGCTCGGCGAGGTGCTCGGACGGCTCCGCCGGACGCCGATGCCGCTCACGTTGCTCGGGCGCACTCGCAGAGCGGTGCGCCGAGGGGGCGCAGATTTTTGGACGCGGGGCTTTGCGGGTTTCGCTGCGCGCTCTTGCCGCAGCTTGTTCACGGTCCCCTGCGCTGCGCGGAGCGCGCCTGCGCTGGCGTGGGAGAGGACAGAGCCGGCGCGTTTCAGGGACTCCGAGGCTGAGCCGAGGGCATGGGTGAGTCGGCTTTCGAAGGCGACAGCCGCGGGGTGCCACGGCGCGTCGCCGGATTCGTCTTCTTCCTCCGGGCCATCAGCGTCGAGATCCTGCGTGTAGCCGGGGGCGGGGGAGGCGATGTCTCCGTCCGTATCGTAGCGGAGCATCACGACGAGCTCCGGGACGGAGGTGGTCGGGTTGACGACGACGTTGATCGAGTCGACCCGCGCGCCTCGGCGCTCACCGTCCTCGAGCTCCTCGATTTCGACGGCCCGTCCCATCTTCAAGAACTCGAGGTTCGAGCCAACGCGAACCTTGTGGGCGAACGACTCCTGGACACTCGCCTTCATCGGAGCCGAGAGCCCTTCGATGTGCAGTTTGACGCGGTCCCCCACAGCGAGGGGCGGCACGGCCCTATCGTCGTCTTCCGGATCGTCGGCCTCGTCTGCAAGTCGCACTTCGGGCTTGCGGAGAAGGGAAGGGACACTCTTGGACGGTACGTTCCTGAGGCGCCGCAACACCTCGGCGCTCCCGGCGTCGACGGCCGTAAACTGTACGCCAAACTCGCCACCGTCCGTGCCTTCGGAGCGCCAAGCCACGCGTCCCTCGACAAGGATTTCGTGCCCTTCGTGCTCGAAGCGACAGACCAACGGTTGGCCGATTTCCGGCAGGTGGCTGGTGCGGAGATGCATCCCGCGCCCGCTCACGTTCGAGCATTCCCCTTGGAACGGGGGGAGCTTCGAACCCGATTCGCAGATGTCGACGAGGGTGGTGAGCTCGACGCGCTGTACCTTTGGATTCCTGCGATCTTCGGCTGCATTCATGGGAAGTCGTGTCCTTGACGAGGTGAGGGACCGCTCCAGGGGGAGGCCCGGAGGGTGAACCTCTTTTCCGCTACGAAATCTGCGGAACTTGGGCCAAGTTCCTTTCTCTCTGTTAAGAGCAGGGGGCGTGTCCGTAGCCCTCGTGTTCCTGACGCCTCCCGTGCAGCCGCCTCTCGCTGTGGTGCTTAAAGGCCGTGCCCTCGAGCTTGGGCGCCATCCTGACTGTGCCGTCCGCCTGGCAGAACCGACTGTCAGCTCTCGGCACCTGACGCTCCGCAAGCGGGGGCAGGTTTACGTCATGACCGACGAGGGGAGCCAAAACGGAACCCTGGTGCTTGCGGCGGGCTCTGAGGAGCCGGTCCTGCTCGGCCCGAGCGCACCCCGTGTCATTCAGGATCGCGATCAGATTCACCTCGGCCATGTCGTCATCGAACTCCGGACCCAGCCTCCGTTTTTCGCAGAAGGGGAGGTCGAGCTGCTCCCGGATCCGGCCTTGATCCCCGAGCGCGCGGTGCGGGCTGCGATGGAGTCGCTCTCGCTCTCGGTGTCCGACGAAGAGCTCAAGCAAGCGGTGGACTCTCTGCTTGAGGCCCCGGAAGAACGGATTGTGCGCCCCGCCTTCGACGCGGAGCTGGCTCAAAGGGCGCGGGCGGAACTTCTGGCGCGGGATGTCGTGCTGCGCGACCCCCGCCCCTTCGACTGGGTCATTTCGCTCTGCGCCCTGGGACTGACGAGCATTGCGGGAGCCGCGCTCTACCAGCTCATGACCCGGAACTAGATGCCTCCAGAGGATCCTATGGTAGGGGCGACGATGGTCCGTGATATGGGGCGCGCTTCATGAATCCTGAGCAGCTCGAACTCGAGCTCGCCCGCGAGCTTCATCGAGGGGACGGTCGGACCGTCTGGGAGGCGATCCAGAAGCCCTTAGGTCGCCGAGTGGCTTTCGTCCGCCTCGAGGAAGGCCTCCTTCCCTCGTCGCCGCGCGCTCGAGCGCTCATGGACGAGTCCCGGGCCCACGCCCGCCTGAAGCACCCGAACATCGCTCAGGTTTACTCATTTTCGGAGAGCGCGACGGAGATCGCCGTCGTGATGGAGCTCACGAGCGGCGAGGACATTGTCGAATACTCGAGCCAGCACCCTGGCGAGCTCCTGACCCTGCTTCGCGAGCTCGCCTCTGCGCTCAGCTACGCTCACGCGCAAGGAGTCTTGCACGGTGGGCTCGATGCGGAACGCGTCAGTGTCGTCGATGGCTCGGTGAAGATCCGAGGCTTTCGCTTCATTGTCGACAGCTCTCGCGCCATTGTCTCCGGCGATCTGGCGACCGGCGTCGCGCTCCTCTGCCCCGAGGTGAGCCGAGGCGGCCTTTTTTCGGCGCTCTCGGACGTCTACCTGTTCGGGGCCCTCGCCTATCACATCCTCACAGGTAAACCCCTGAGCGGGGGCGCGGGAACTCCCCAGATCTCCGCCCGCGAAGTGGCGACGCGATTCCTCTTGCCGAACGGTCTGTTGGACCTCGTGCGGCGTTGTCTCGAGCCGATCCCCGCCGACCGTCCCGAGAGCATGCTGGCCGTGAAGGAGGAACTCGAGCGGATCGAGCAGGATCAGGCCAGGGAAATTGCCGCTCCGCGTCGGCGCTCACGGCGCATCTTTTTCGGGGCAGCGGGCGCTTTGCTCGCCATGTGTTTTGTCTTTGCGGTCGGGCTCGTGGTGCGCTCGCGCCCATCGGAGACGATTCGGCTCAGCCGCGTGCCCGTCGAGGCTTCCGATTCTCAGAAGGCGCGCATTCGCGTCGTGGCGCGCCCTTGGGCGCGGGTGTTTGTCGACGGAGACTACGAGGACACGACTCCCTTTGCTGCGCTGCTCACGGTCTCTCCTGGTCAACATCTGGTCCGTCTCGAGCATCCGAACGCGCCCCCGGAAGAGCGCTTGATCGAGGTGCAAAAAGGACAGATTGCGATCGTCGACGTGGAGATGAAGGTGCAGAGGTCCCCGCTGCCGCGGGGCGAGGAGCTGCCCTTCGTCGAAACGACGCCTTGAGTCGCTTGAGGCGCGCGAGCAGCTCGAGGTCCAAAGGGGGAGCCTCGAGCTCGGGCTCTCAGGGCTTCTGGCTGAGTTCGAGCATACGCTCGATGGGCAGGCTGGCGCGCTGCCTGAGCTCCTCATCCATGGTCAGCTCCGGGGTGAGGTCCCGGAGCGCCAGGTAGATCTTCTCCGGAGTGTTCAGGCGCATGAAGGGGCACTCGTTGCAGGAGCAACTCTCAGACTCGGGCGGGCCGGCGATGAATGTCTTGTCCGGACACGCCTTCTTCATCTGATGAATGATGCCGCTCTCGGTCGCGACGATGTACGTCTGAGCGTCGTCTCTTTGAACGAAGTTCAAGAGCGCCGCCGTAGAGCCGATGAAATCGGATTCGTCGAGCACCGGCTCCTCACACTCGGGGTGCGCGACGACCTTGGCGTCCGGGTGCTTCCGCTTGAGCTCGACGACCCGCTTCAAGCTGAACGTCTCGTGCACGATACAGCTCCCGGGCCAAAGCTCCATGGACCGGCCCGTCTTCTTGATCAGGTAACGACCGAGGTTTTTATCAGGCGCGAAGAGCAACGTCCGATCGCTCGGCACACTCATCACCATCTTCTCAGCGTTCGACGATGTGCAGATCAGGTCGCTCTCCGCCTTCACCTCGGCAGAGCAGTTGATGTAGCTGATGAGAAAGGGGCGCTCGTACCTGGCTTTCCAAGCCCGAACCTGAGGGGCGGGGCAGCCGTCTGCCAGCGAACAGCCGGCCTTCATGTCCGGCACCAGGACGGTCCGGGACGGATTGACGATCTTGGCGACCTCGGCCATGAAATGGACCCCGGCGAAGAGGATCACGTCGGCGTCGCTCTTTTTGGCTGCCTGGGCGAGCTGGAGTGAGTCGCCGATGAAATCGGCCATGTCTTGGATCTCACTGTCTTGGTAGTAGTGAGCCAAGAGGACGGCGTTGCGCTCCTTTTTCAGTCGCGCGATTTCGGCATCCAGGTCGAGACCGCTCCCCTGGAACTGAGGAAGGGGGGTGAGTTGCATGAGGTTACCTCTGCCAGGGACCATGCCGGATTTTCTGGACGGCGCCAGGCCAGAAAAGGCTGCTGGCACGTCTTCCTCGTCGGAGAGTGAGGGTGTAAAGCGAAGATCTGTGGTGAGCGTACGCTCCTTCGCTCCGAGGGCGCCGAAACGTCGCCGAGCGACCGGTTCTGACCGGCGCCGGTGCGTCGCATCGATTGCGCTTCTGACCCTCGCAGGCGCCTCTCCGGCCCTCTCCGCTGAGCCTGCCGCTCATGAGCCAGTCGCTGACAGTCCGAGTCCGAAGGTGAGCTGGGTGGTGTCTCGGTCCGCCTTATCCAAGGGTGGTCCCTCGATGCACGGTCGCGAGCGGGTGGATCTCGAAGACCAGGAGACCCTCGAGCTGTCTTTCGACGTGTTTCCCGATGGCGCTCCTGCGGTTGGGGTCGAGCTGCCGGAGACCCTGGGCGGCGGCTATCTTTTTCACCAACGCTTTCAGCGCGTCGGCGGCGCTTCGACGCGGCTCTATCGGGCGAGGACTTGGACGGCGCCCCTCGAACCCTGGGGCACGCTTCCCGTGGCCATCGAACGTGTGGTGCCGGGGTGGGACCGGCTGTACGTGCTCGCTCGAGGGCGCACTTTTGCCCTTTTGCCCGGAGCGGAGCGCGCTGTCCCGCCGACTCCTTTCCCGGCTGTGCCGACGGTCACCGACTTACGGTTTTGGGGGGAAGACGCTGCTGCGCTTCGCGCTCCGCTTGTGGGGTGGCTCATGACAGAGGATCGGGGACGCTCTTTCCGGGCGGTCTCGCATCTCCCCGAGCTAGCCCAAGGAGCCCTGGGCCCTTCCCCGAAGAGGCGAGGGCGAACCATGTACGAAGGTCTCGTCGCCGCGGTCCGGAGCGCTACGCCGACCTCCGAGGGAACGTTTGTTTTCTTCGAAGGGCACAAGCACCGTGAGCTCATCCTCTCGGGCACCCAGGTAAAGCTCAAGAGTCAGGACCGAAAGGACGCTCTCGGCGCGTGCAGCGCCGAAGGAGAGCTTCGGGGGTATTGGCTGTGCCGAAGAGCTGACGAAGATCCGCCTCGGACTCATCTTGCTCGCATCGAGCAGGGCAAGTTGGTGGCCGCTCGGTCCGCTCTCGGCCTGCGCCGCACGCTCGCTGTGGACGAGACGGCTGTGCTCCTCGAAGGAGGGTGTGAAAAGGCCGATTCGGCGGGCGCTTGCTTGCTCTCGGAGGGAGGCGCCGAGGAAGTTCCTCCCCCCAAGGAGCCGCCCCTCGCGTGGGGCGTCCGCGGCGGCCAAGTGGTCGGACTTTACCGGGATCTTTCGGAGCAAGAGGCAAAGTTCCGTCTCGTCGACCTGCGCAGCGGCGCGACCGTGAGCGGCCACTTGCCGGATGCCAAGCAGATGCGTGCTCTCGGACGCGGGAGCGTCCATCAGCGCTTGCACTTTACAAATGGGTTCGGCTTCTGGCTGACGTCAGGTGAGAACTTTGTGGGTGTGACGATCACAGCTTCGGGGATCAGCTACGGCCCGGTCCAGTCTCAGCTCCGGCGCACTACGTTTGCCGGGCCGCGGGCGCTCATTTGGGGTGCGCTCGGGTTCGGCCGAGAGACGATCGACGGCGGTATCACCTGGAACGATCTGCTGCTGCCCGATAGCGAGACAGCGGACGAGCCCGCGGAGCCTTCGGCGCTCACGCGGGTGGGGGCAAGCCGTGTGGGAGCTGTTTTGGGCGACCGCGTACGGATCGGCTGGGGGGCGCCCGCGCTGACGGTTGCTCCCGAAGAGCTCAAGGAAATTCCCCTGCCTCCGCTCGGCGGAGGGCGCAACCAGTTCAGCTGTGAGGTGCCGCCGGGGGCTCCTCTTCGAGAAGAGGAAGCGCCGGTTCGGCGGGAACCGAAGGACAGCGGAGTCCTCTCGTTCAGCATGGGGGGACTCGATGCTCAGGTTGAGCTCGTGGGCGCGGCCGGTCCTCAGTTTGGCCGCGAGAGCCGGGTCTCGGTCAGGTATCACGATCCATTCACCACCTCCGAGAAGCGTTCGCTGGCGACGCGAGGGCTCTTCTCGAGCCGCACCGAAGCGGAAGAGGCTCTGGGGCTCTTCGATGCCTCGGTCAGCTACGCCACCGGCTACCTGAGTCCGACCGGTAAAGGCGGGATCATGTTCCTCCGAAGTCGTGAAGCGACCCGTCTTTTCGCTTTTGGACAAGGAGAGCCTGTCTATGAGATCGAGCATTCGGGTCGGCTCCCCACCTCTGGACTCATCGGCGTGGCTCGCCGCAGCGGGGCCCATTATCTCGCGTACATTCAAGGCGGTCGGCTCACTCTGCTGCGAGAGCGCGGCTTCGCCTTCGAACCCTTTTCGGCCTTTCCTCTCGAGGACATCGGCAATCGTTACGTGGGGCTCGCCGAGGGCGAACGGGAAAACCTCGCTATCGTGATGGACGGAGACACCGGTCTCTTTGTGTACCCGCTGTCCGAGCGCGGAGAGCTCGAAGGAAACCCCCTCTTCTTCGAACACCAAGGCAAACGTGCTCCCACCTGTGAGGATCAGAGCGGTTACACGTTCGTCCGAGATTTTTCGGTGAGCCCGCTCATCGAGGGTCCAGGGGGTGCCCTGCCGCTGCTCGCGGTGCGCGCCCGATTCCGCGCGAGCTCTCGTGGGCTTTGCCTCGATGCGCTCAGCGCGCGGGCGCGCAGTTCGCTCAAGGACTCTCGAGCCAAGGCGCGTTCGAATGGCGGGTCTTCTCTCCCGCTCTCGGTGTTTGGTTCTACCGGGCGTCCGCTCGGAACGCTCGAGTGCCGCTGAGAAGTGGGCCTGCGCCTGAGCGAAAACAGGCCCCAACGAAGAGTCACGAACGGCTCATCTCATCGGCGCGCGCCGTTGCCGCTGCGACCGCCCCCATCGCGGCAGCGCGGAAACCGTGCGCCTCGAGAGCTGCGATACCGGCGATGGTCGTCCCGCCGGGACTTGTGACCTGGTCTTTGATAATGGCGGGATGTTGTCCCGTCTCGGCCACCAGGGACGCAGCTCCGCGCACCGTTTCCGTGGCCAAGCGGAGCGCCACGTCGCGCGGGAGACCGGCTTTGACGCCGCCGTCCGCCAGCGCTTCGATAAACATCATGACGTAGGCGGGACCGCTGCCCGATAGCCCCGTCACAGCGTTCATGAGCGACTCGGGGACGATCGAGACCGAGCCCACCGTGCCGATCAAGAGCTCGGCTTGAGCCAGGTCCTCGTCGGACGCGGCGCAGCCCTTACATAAGGCGGTCGCGCTGGCGCCGACCAAAGCTCCCGTGTTGGGCATGGCGCGCACCACCCGAGCCTCTCCGCCCGCGGCGCTCTCGATGGCCGCGCAGGGGATCCCGGCGGCGACACTCAACCAGAGCGGATTTCCTTCGCCGCGCGCCGCTTCGACGACAGCGCGCACGGCGCCTGGCTTGACGGCCAGGATGACGATGTCGCTCGAGCGAACAACGGCCGGGCCGCTCGACTCCGAGCGACACCCCAGATCTGAGAATCCGCGCGAGCGGAGCGCATCCGGATCAAAAAAGCTCACGCGGTCCGGGGTGAGTCCGGCGCGCAGAAAACCCTTCAGAAGCGCACTTGCCATATTGCCAGCGCCGATGAAGCCGACGCGCCCCTCTAGTCGTCCCAGGTCCATGTTTCTTGGTTGGAGCCTACTGGACCCGGCCCTTTTTGAGAAATGAACTCGCTCTCGGAGGGCCTTTCGCAGCGTGACGCTCTGGGGCTACCCTTGTCAGGTGGTAGAGAAGTCCGAACGTCGCGACCAGACGCGCGCGCCCATCGAACTCCGGGTCAGCTACAAAAGGACCAATTCGTTCTTCGCCGATTACGCACGGAACATCTCGCGGGGAGGCACTTTCATCGAGACGGACCGGCCGCTTGCGGTCGGGACTGAGTTTGTTTTCGCCCTGGATGTGCCGCGGCTGGGCGAACCCCTCAAGCTCAAGGGCAAGGTCATCTGGACGACCAGCCGCGAGACCTCCACGAAGGCGAACCCGGCCGGGATGGGCATCGAGTTCCAATATGCGAGCGAAGAAGAGCGCAAGGCGACGGAGGCCAGGGTCGAGAGGCTGCTCGTCGAGGAGCTCGGCGAGAGTTTGGCTGCTGGAATCCTAGGACGGAAGCCGGCAGGGTGAGTTCGTGAGAGGATCGCGAAAGCGGGCGAGGGTTTGAGTGCTGGTCTGGTTTCGTTACCACCTCGAACGACTCGTGGGCCGCAGGTCCCTCGGGCTGGTGGTCGTCATGTGCGGGACCCTGTGCGGGGTGGCCCTGCTCGGCGGTCTATTGGCGAGGCTCGCGCATCCGGAGCATTTTACGACCTACCAAAGCGCTGTTTGGTGGGCGGTGCTGCGTTTGAGTGACACAGGGTATCTCTCTGACGAGATCGACTCCCTCGAGATCCGCGGCCTCTCGATGGCGCTCAGCATCGTCGGCATGGCGGTCACGGTCGGTGGTATTGTGGCCGTCGTCAGCCAACAGATGCATCGTTTTCTCGGGGCGCTGGCCTCGGGAACGACGCCGGTGCCCTTCTCGCGACATACGGTGCTCATCGGGTGGAACGACCGCACGCCGCAGCTCCTCTCGCTTTTTCTGGCGAGCGACTCGCGCCCGATCGTGCTCCTCGTCGAGGACATCGTGCACGCGCGCTCGCGCCTCGCGAGCCTCGGTCTGAGTCCGGTAGAGCTCGATCGCGTGATCCTCAGGGCTGGCTTTCCCTACCGGCCCCACGAGCTCAGTCGGGCCGGCTGCGCCCGGGCCGAGGTCGTCATCATGGCCGCCTCCGCCCGGGCGATCGCGGGGGATGCCGAGGAAGATCCTCGCATTGTCCGGACCACCTACGCGCTCAGTGAGCTGCTCCGAGATCAAAACGATGAGCGCCCGATCGTGGCCCTCGAAATTGTTGAGCGCAGCCTCTTACCCCTGGTGCAGAGCGTGCTTCCAAGGGCTCGCGTCCTGGCGAGCGATCGGATCGTGGCGAGGGTGCTTCGTCTCGTCCTTCAACAGCGAGGTTTGGTCGCCTTTGCGATCGACCTTTTGACGCCTCACTCGGGTCTGCGCATCGAAGCTTGCTCGTTCCCGGAGCTGACCGGATTGCCCCTCGGATCACTCAGGCGCCAGGTGACAGGCGGACGAGTGCTGGGCGTCTTATCCAAAGAAGGCAACGCTTGGACGTCGCTCGATATGATGCGAGATCGGGTCCTTTGCGCGGGGGAGAAGGTGATGGTCTTCCACGACGGGACGGTGCGCATCGAGCAGCCAGAGGACCTGGACGCGCCTCCCATGTCGATGCCGATGGTGCCGCGCAGTCGCCGCTTCGAGGCGAAAAAGCGCAGGATCTTGGTGCTCGGCTGGAACGAGGCTGGGGCCGATGTGATCGGCGCGTTCTCCCACGAGCCGAGCGGACGTTACGAAGTGGATGTGATCTCGCGGGCCCCGGCCGCGATTCGGGAACAAGCGGTGCTCAGCCACGCTTGGCCCGGTCGGGTGCAAGTCACCCATCGCGAGGCCGACCCGCTCTCCGTCGAGTTCATGCCCGAGCGGGAGCTCGCCAGCTACGATAGGTTTCTGATCCTCGCCGATCGCTCCGGGAATCCGGAAACGGCCGATGTGCGCAGTTTGGCCATCGCGATGGCTCTGGAGCAACGCTTCTCGTCGTGCAAACCAGGCGCCTACGGCGTGCTCGAGCTGCTCCAAGACAACCACGCCATCCCCCTTCCCCATTTTGAGCTCATCACGACGCCGCGCATCGTCGCCCAGGTGCTCGAGAGCATGACGTCGGTCGCCGATCGCGACAACGTCCTCGGGCTCACCCTCGATCATCACATGACGTTCGTGACTCGAGCTGCGCTCGCGCCGAACGTGAGTGAGGAGCTCTTAGCGATGGAGCTGCGGCACTCGGGCCTTGCCCTGCTCTCCGTGATCGAAACTCCGGCCGGCCCCGTGGCTGTCTTTGCGGAGCCAGTCCGGGCTCCGCAGGGCCTCGTCGAAATCGCTCTCTGAGCGTTCCCTTGGGCCCCGCTCGCCTCAGGGGAGCTTGACCTCTGCCGGGAGCTGGTAGACGCCCTTGGCTTCGGTGAGAGCGCGGGCGATCTGGACCTCGACGAGGCCGATCGCTTCGCTGCTCGCGACCTTCTGAAGGGCAGGGAGACGCTGCTCGGGGGGCGCGAGGATCGCTGTGTAGAAGATGCCCTCGACCTCTTCGACCTTCGTATCGGCCAAACGCACGAGTTCGGGTCCCGTGATGCGCCCGAGACCCCAGCCGCGCAGGCCTCGCAGCCAACCGCGTAGGTCACCGGACGCTTCCAGCACTTGGACGGGCAGACCGTTCGAGGGCACGCTTTTTGTGCGTTCGACGATGAGCTGCCAAAGCGCCAGGTAGAGCAGACCTTCGCTCTCGATGCCGAGTTCGACGCCGGAGCGCAGGGCGCTCCTCCCGAGCTCCAGGTCCGCCATGGTCACGGACGCTCGCGCCATTTCGGTCAAGGTCGCCGTGAGCTCAAAGGACACGCCGCGGCTCTCGGTGAGCGCGCGCTCGTAGGCACGACGGACTCCGTCGCGGTCCCCGTAGTGCTCCAGGATGCGCGCGAGCTGCCTTTCGATGGCGGCGCGGGAGAGCACAGGCAAATCCAAGGAGCGCACTGTTAGGATTCGCTCGAGGGCGCGGCGGAGGGAAGCCGCGGCTTCATCGAGACGTCCCTGCTCTTGTTCGATCTCGAAGCGCTCCGTCTCCGCGACGGCCTCGGTATAGAGCTGTCCCTCTGCTTGGGCGAGCTGCACGGCGCGGTCGATGGCTTCAAGGGCCCGGTCCCGCCGTCCTGCTTGGCGGTAGATCGCCGCGAGCTCAAGATGCACGTTCGGGCTCGGAGTTTCTGCTACAATCTCGAGGAGCAGGGGCAAAGCCAGCTTGAGGCGCCCAGCGCGAACCTCAGCCTCAGCGAGCACACGCGTGATCTTCGAGGGGCTCGGCTCGATGCCCTGGAATTTCGGAGTGCGGGCGAGGAGCAAGAGCGGCTTCATCTCCGCATACACCTGCTCCGCTTCCTCCAGCATCCCTGCGCGCGCGTGGTCGAATAGACCTCGTCCGAGGATGGTGAGACAGAACGAAAGCCCTTCGGTGGAGAGGTTCTTCGCCGAGATGTGGGAGAGGAGACGCGCCGCCGCTTCGCTGATGCCGACTTCGACGAGGCTGATGGCGAGAGGCAACACCTCATCGATGTCTCCGTCGCTGTTGCGCGCGGCGAGCACCGCAGACCAGAAAACGGCTGCATCCAGGATGGGCCGAGGCAAGCCTGCTTCGCCGACTTCGGCTCTCCGCGCAGCGTCGAACAGACGATAGAGCTCGACGTAGCCTGCGGATTCGCCGGCCGCAGCGAGCAAGACGTCAGAGCGAACTTGGCTCGGCAGGGCGCGCTTGAGCCCGTTTCGATCGAGCGCATCGAGGGCGCGCTTCGGATCGCCTTGACGAACCGCGAGCGCGAGCATGGCGAGACCGCCGCTGCGCAGCGCGCGATACTCTTCGAGAGCGTGTTCCCTTTGGGTGTGCTCATCGACGTTTCGCGGGGGCTCTTGGTTCATTTCGAGCGCCATTTGGATCCAAGCGATGAGGCTCGTCTCCGCGCGTGTGTACTGGTCCTGTGATCCATCCCTCACCGCCGCGAGCAGCTCGTGGCGGGCCTTTTCCCCGGCTCGGGAGAGCGGAAACGAGCGCGCCGTGCGCTCGTCGAAGTCGGCGATAGCGCGCAGGTGCTCTTGAGGTTCGCTCATCGTCGCGTCACTGCCGTGCATGAGCGCGAGGCGGTAAAGGGCGGTGGCCTGTCCGCTGTCCCCGAGGCGCGCCGCGCCGTTTGCCGCGTTCAAGAGCGTCGCTTCGTGACCTCGGAGGGCAACTCGCTGATTGTCTCCGTCGCGCAATAGGAGGAGCGCGCCGAGCGTCGCGCTCGCCGCTGCTTCTTCCTGACCCTTTGCGTAGAGGTCAGCGGCGCGTGTGAGCTGATATTGCACGACGCGGATCACATCGGAGCGGGCTCTCTGAGCATCGGCCGGGGACGTGAGCAGGTTCAGGACGAGCTCCGGAAACTCCTCGCGCGAGGGTAGGGTGGTGTCGTACGCCGCTTCCGGTTCCGCTCCCTCTCTCGGGCTTTCGGGGGGCTTCGAATGGCAGGCGGACGTGGCCATCAGGGCGCCGAGGAGGCCGAGCCGGGAGCCGAGGAGTCCAAGCCGAGAAAGAGTCGGGTTCACTTGTGTTGTTCTAAGGTTTCAGGGCGGGGAGCGCCAGCGCTGCTTCGATGCAGCCGAGGCCGAGGGGGCATGCGAGGCTGTAGACCAGCTCGACTTTGCGGGTACTCTAGCAGGAAGTGACCGCTCACTTCGTCCGTCTCCCTGGCGCTTCATCGGGCGCTGGCCCCGCCGGGGTGCGGGCCCATGTGCGGCGCTCGGAGCTCCATCAGCGCGAAGTGCAGCCTGCTGGTTCGTGGTTATCTTTGAGGATCGTTCCCCCTAAGTCATGACGACGGATAGCGATCTGAGAAGTACGGGAGCCCCGAGCGGCACCTCCACGCCTGCGGGCGCGCCGGTGTCTGAGGGGAGTTCGTCTTTGGCTACGGATTCGCTTCCGACCGTGGACCGTTCGGTCCCCGATCGCCTCGCGGATTTTGAGGTCGTGCGTCGCCTCGGTGTAGGCGGCATGGCGGAGGTATTCCTCGCGAAGAAGCGCGGGGCCGAAGGCACCTTCAAGCTGCTCGTCTTGAAGCGTGTCCTGCCTGACTACGTCTCGTCGCGGCGCTTCCGGATGATGTTTGCCGAGGAGGCGCAGCTCGCCACGCGCCTGAACCATCCGAACATCGTTCAAGTTTACGAGTTCCAAGACTACGGCGACGACGGGCAGCTCCTCAGTATGGAGTTCGTGGACGGCCCCGATCTTCGCGCGTTCATGAAAGCAGCTCGGGCCAGCGAAAAAAGGACCCCCTTCGCGCTCGCGGCCTACATTGCCGCAGAGGTCGCCAAAGGTCTTCACTATGCCCACGAGCGCACGGATGAAAGCGGCGCGCCTCTCGAGATCGTTCACCGAGACGTCTCGCCTCAGAACATCCTGCTGAGCGCCGATGGTGCTGTGAAGGTCGCGGACTTCGGCATCGCGAGCGCGAACCTGTTCCGCGAAGAGGTCGGCGTCCTCAAGGGCAAGACCGGCTACATGTCGCCGGAGCAGGCGCGTGGTCAGAAGGTCGATCGCCGCACTGACATCTATTCGCTCGGCGTCGTTCTCCACGAGCTTCTGACCGGGCGCCCCTTGCACGGCAACCTCGAAGGAGAGGCCCTGCTGCAGGCGGTGCGCGCAGGACACGTGGAACCGCCCAGCCACTTCGTGCTGGGCATCCCGCCGCAGCTCGACGCCATCGTCCTGAAGGCCCTCTCGCCCGACCCCGCGCAGCGCTTCGCCACGGCTCGCGACTTCTCTCAGGCCCTGTCGCGGGCGGTCTTCGAGATGGGGGAGCTCGTCGATGCTCATACTCTCGAGGCTGAGCTCGCGAGGCTCTTCGGCTCGCCGCGGACCGAGATCGAGGAGCAACCTCGCTCAAAAGAGACCCGCCACGAAGCGACCGCCGATCCCGGCGAGGGGACGCCCGTCGAGCCGCTCCTGCCACTCCGCGAACAAGGGCACGAAGTGCGGCACGTCGCTGTCGTCTCGCTGGCGATCGACGGGCACGAAGAGCTCATTGAACGCCTCGGGGAACACGGCGCTCGCGCCGCCTTAGACCGCGTGGCAAGCACTTTGGACGCGATTGCGTTCAAGCGAAACATGCAGCTGCGCTGGGAACGCGAAGGGGGACTCGTCGCTCGCGGGCGAGGTGTCGCTGGTCTTCTCGCGCACCCTGCCGCGGCTGCCGCTGACTCCCTTTGGTTCGTCGTCGACGCCCATGATGGCGTGCGCGCGGCGAGCGAAGATTTGGACGTCGAGATCAGTGTGCGGGCCGGCGTCGTGCGCAGCGTGGCGACCGGACGCCGCGACCGCTCCGGTAACCTCGAAGATCATGAGCTCGCCGAGTCGGCCATTTTGCTCGCCGATTACCTGCGCGATCATGCGCAGAAGGGCGCGAGCCTCGTCGCCGGCGGTCTCTACCGACTTGTCCGCAGAGACTTTTTCTGGGGCGATGCGCCGACGGTCGCGATCCATAAGCCAGGACTCCCGGCGCAGCTCCGAGTCTATTCGCTTTTGCGCGGTCTGACTCGGGAAGAGAAGCTACAAGAGGTGGCCCACGCGCCCGCCGAGCTCATCGGGCGTGACGCGGAGATGGCCGATTTACACGCGGCTTACTACAGCGCCGTTGGGCAAACTTCGGGAGATCCGCGCGTTGTCGTGCGTGTCATCAGCGGTGAGCTCGGGATTGGAAAGACGGCGCTCGTTTATGCCTTCTTGCATGAGCTTCCTCCGGACGCGCGTGTGCTGCGCGCCGATTGTCTCCAAGGTCGCCGCGATGTCCCGTTTGGTGTTGTGACCGACTGGCTTCGCGAGCTCACTCATACGCGCGCGGACCAGCCCCGAGACCAGGCCCGGAGGCTCGTGGAGGAGGCGCTCGGCTGGGCCGACATTCCTGAAACACCGGAGACGCGCGATTCCGTCGAGCGATTGACAGATCTCGTCACCGGAAGACAGACCGATGTCTTCGACGAGAGCGAGGTCGAGCACCAAAAGCAGGCGCTCCTCTTGGGTCTGCGTCAGCTCGCGGTGCGCCTGGCTTCGGAGGGCCCCCTGGTCGTCGTGCTCGATGCGATGCAGTGGTGCGACTTTGGCACGCTCGATCTGGTGCGCGCGCTGATCGACGAAGGAGGCTCGCTCCCGGTGCTCGTGTTGCTTGTGACACGGCCTGAGGTGCGCGTCCTGCCGTACGTTGAGGGACGGCTGCGCATCGACCTGTCGGGGCTCTCGCCTGAGAGCCAAGCGCGTCTCTTGCAGGTGCGGCTCGGAGTAGGGCCCGGAGTCGAGCGGGTTTGCGCGGACGTGTTCCCGCGCGCCGCCGGAAACCCCTATTTCTTGCTCGAGATGGTCGACGCGCTCATCGAGCGCGGCGTGCTCGAGGTGCGTGAAGGCCCGGACGGCACGAACCATCTCGAGCGCGTCGATTTGGCGGGCAGCGTTCTGACCCTCCCGAGCACCGTCGAACAGCTCCTCGCAGACCGTCTCACCGAGCTCGGCGATGAGGAACAGCGCTTGCTCGAGTGGATCGCCGTCGCTTCGGGCCCCCTCTCTGAGGCCGATCTCGAGACCCTCTACGGGCTCGATACCGACGAGGTACTAAAACAGCTCCTTGCACGTGGCATCATCGAAGCGCGCGGAGGGTTTATCGATGTCAAACATCCTCTGATCCGCGACGTTGCCTACCGCTCGATCGGACGCGAGCGACGGAGCGAGCTCCACCGGGCTCTCGGCGAGCTCTTGGCCTCGAGTAACCAACATCGCGGCGTTCTTGCGGCGGTGGTTGCTCGTCATTTGGCCAAGGGAGGCCTCGCTGATCAAGCCGCGGAGCTCTATCTGGAAGCGGCGGGAGCTGCGCGCAGCAGCTACCAAATGGATATCGCCGGTCGCTGCTACGAGAAGGTTGTCGCCATCTTGCCTCCGGATGATCGGAGGCTCCTTGAGGCATTCGAAGCTCTCGAGGCAATGGCGCGGAACGAGGGCAGGCGCCGCGAACGCCGAAACTACCTCAATCGCCTGCGCACTTTGGCGAGGAGCTCTCAGAGCGGATACTGGGTCGCGGTGAGCCTCCTCCGGAGCGCTCGGTACGAGCTCGACGCGGGACAACTCGTGCAGGCGGCGCGCACGGCTCAGCTCGCGGAACAAGCTGCCCGTGTTGCCTCGAGCGAAATCTTAGCCGTACAAGCGCTCGGTCTGGTCGCGGAGGTGCTCCGCGATCTGGGCGATATGCAAGGCGCACTGGCCGCAGCCGATCGAGCGCTGCTCGCCGCAGACCATCCGGAGGTGACGCCACGTCTGCGGGCGGAGGTCTTGCGGATTCGCGGCACGCTCCTGCGCAGAGTGGGTCGCGTGAACGAAGCGGTCGAGGCTTACGCCGAGTCGATCGCTGTTTTTCAGCAAGCGGGCGCGCGGCGCATGGAGTCGCGGGCGATGAGTTCCCTTTCTTTCGCCATGTATGCGCTCGGGCGCTACGAAGACGGGATCTTGCTCGCTGAGGATGCGCTCCAGATCGACGCCGCGATTGGCGGCCGATTTCAGGCTGCTAAGACCTTAGCCAACTTGGGCTTGTGCTATGCTGGGGCTGGTAACTATGGAAAGGGCCTCGACTGTTTGAATCGTGCTCGCGATGAGCATGAGCGCTTCGGCGAGCGCGACACCCGCGCGGACACGCTGCTCTCGATGGCGGAGGTGCTTCTCGAATGTGGACGCGTCGAGGAAGCCGCTGTCGCGGTCGGAGACGCCGCTGCACTGGTCCAGGTTACGGGGAACCGTTATGACGCGACCCACGAGCGTGTGCTCCGGGCGCTCCTGGCGCGGACGCAGAAGCGCCCTCACGAGGCGATCCAAAGAGCCCTCGAGGCTCGCGACGCGGTCGGACTCCAGTCCTACGCATCGTTCCATTTCTACGCGATGGCCATCGAGGCGGCCGCCCGCGTGGATGTCGGCGAACACCATACGGGCATTTTCCTCGCCACCGCGGCGCTCGGCGCCGTGGAGGCCATGCAAGGAAGTGAATACGCGCTCCAGACCCGGGCCCTCTGCTGTGAGGCGCTCGAAAAGGCGCGCTCGCCCCAGGCGACGGAGCTGCGTCGTCGCGCCGCTGCTTTCGCTCAGGCGCGGTCTGATGCGCTGCGTGAGCCGAGCCTCTGGAAGTCCTTTTTGAGCCGTCCACCTGTGCAGTTTTTGCTTTCCTCGCCGGTTCGCTCCGAGCCCTATTTGGGAGGAGAGGCGTGACCTTTCAGTTGCCGGAAGGCGTCGAGCGTCGGCTCGCGATTGTTCTGTCGGGAGGCGGAGCGCGGGGCGCCTATGAGGTGGGAGTGCTCAGCTATCTCTTTGAGGAGCTCGAGAAGATCCGGAATATTCCGATCGCCGTCGACATCCTGTGCGGAACGAGCGTCGGGGCCATCAACGCGGCATTTTTGGCCGCGCATCTCAAAGATCCCGCGGCCGGAATGGCCAAATTGCGCACGCTCTGGCAGGGCCTCGAGCTCGATCAGGTCATGGACTTCGGCCTGAAGCAGGCCTTCGGCTGGCTCAAACCGGGGGGCGAGAGTGGGCTCATCAACGCGGCGCCTCTCGCGCGTATTATTCATCGAGAAATCCCTTGGTCCCAGATCACGGGCACGATGCGCGCCGGCAGGCTCAAGGCCCTCAGCGTCACCTGCACCGAGGTCTACACGGGGCGCACCGTCCTCTTCGTCCAGACCGGCCCGACCACCTCACTCCCGACGCACGCCCCGCCCAACACGTTGATTCGTAGCGAACGGATCGGACCGCAGCATGTCCTCGCTTCAGCGTCGCTCCCGATCCTGTTCCCGCCGGTCCGCGTGGGCCGGAACCTCTACATGGACGGCGCGCTCCGGCACAATACTCCGATTGCTCCGGCGATTCGGCTTGGCGCGACCCATTTGTTCGTTGTGAGCACTTCCCGCGAACAGCGCGGCATCGTCGCGAGCACGCCTGCGAAGACCCCGACCACGGCCTTGATCCTCGGCAAGATCATGAACGCGCTCTTGCTCGATCATTTGGACAATGATCTCGCGCAGACACGGCTTGTGAACGATTTGATCGAGACCGGGACGCTCGCTTACGGTGATGGTTTCCTCGCCGCGCACAACCGAGCGGCGGTCGCGCGCGGCGGACGCGTCGTGCAGCCGACGCGTGTGCTGGCGGTGCGTCCTTCGACGACGATCGGCTCCCTCGGGAGCCAATATCTCCGCTCGAATCGGATCCGGACCCGCTCGGTTCTAACGCGGCGCCTGCTCGATTGGCTCGATCCGGGGGAACAGGCGGACTTGCCGAGCTACCTCTTGTTTGACGGTGGCTTCGTGCGGCAGCTGATTGAACTGGGACGTGCGGACGCCCGCGCCCAGCGTGATCGCATCCTCGATTTCCTCGGGGATATGGATCCGCCCCCTTCCGGTCATCCGGCTAGCACCGACGAATGGTCCTACCCGGCGCCGGTCGTGGGCTGACAACCCTGAGCCCCGGGGACCGAAGTCGCCCCCTGTCGACTCAATCTTCGAGGTCAGCGAGCGCCGAGCGGAGCTCGCTCTCCGCGTGAGAATCCCGAGCCGTTTGAGCGCGCTCGATGCCTTCTTCAAAGACCTTCTTTGCTTCGGCGGTTCGACCGAGACTGAGCAAGATCTGTCCTGCCATGAGGTATTGAGGAACGTAGGCGGGATCGAGCTGCCTGAGCTCTTCGAATACACCGATTGCGTCCTCCGCTCGCTGCTCCCGGCGATATTCGAGGGCGAGCGCGTAGCGCGAGAAGGAGTCCGCGCTGCCACTTTTGACGAGGTTTTCGAGGAAAAGGAGTCTCTTGTTCATGTTCTTGTCCACTCAGCTACCGAAATCGAGGAACTCGGCGACGATGCGCCTCGTGCCGTAGCCCGGGAAGCGCACCACAACCGTCGGCTTCGCGCCGGGCTCCACCCGTTCCACGATGCCCTGACCAAAACGGCTGTGACGGACGTGTTGCCCTGGGCGTACGACAATTCCCTCCTGGTCGGTGTCGTCGTGGACGTGTTCGTCCCGCTCAATGAAGCGCTGACCGGGTTCGAGCTGGATGGCGCTGGCCGCTGCTCTCCCCCCAGCCGAGCGTTCATGGCCAAAGCCTGTGTTGCGGCCACCGGGCGCATAGCCTGAGCGGAAGGCGTAACTGTCGCGCCCGAACTCGCTGCTCGGCCCCGAGAGCATGCCTTGTCGCTCGACCGCCTCTTCTGGCAAGTCCTTCAAGAAGCGGCTGGGCATCAGGTACTTGGTGCGGCCGAACAGGAAGCGGCTCTGAGCGTAGGTGATCGTGAGATTCTTGCGGGCTCGGGTGATCGCGACGTAGGCGAGGCGCCGCTCTTCGTCGAGCTCTTCGCCATCTTCGTCGCCGAGGCCCCGGTAGGGGAAGGTCTCTTCCTCCATGCCCGTAATGAAGACTTGGTCGAACTCGAGACCTTTGGCGCTGTGGACGGTCATCATCGAGACCGCTTGCGTTTCCTCGAGCGTGTCGACGGCCGCGACCAGGGCGACCCGCTCCAAGTAGCCTGCGAGGGACGGAACTTCACCAAGATCCGGGGCTTCACTCTCGTATTCGCGCAGCGAACCGATCAATTCCGCGATGTTCTCGAGGCGCGCATCACTCTCGGCGCTGTCATCCTCTTCGAGCTGCTTTCGGTAGCCTGTTGACTCGACGATGCGCTCCAAGAGCTCGCTCGGAGACAGGGAATCCTTGGCCCTTTGGAAATCTTGGATCAGCTCAAGGAAGCCCATCATCTTCTTCAGGGCCGGGGAGGAGAGGGACGCGTCCCCTTTGGCGCGAAGGAGCGCCTCGAAGGCGCTCACCTGGAGTCGCTGGGCGAGCTCGAGCAGCGTGGTCACCGACTTGGCGCCAATGCCGCGGGCGGGCACGTTGATGATCCGGAGCAGGTCGGCGTCGCTGTTCGGGTTTTCGATCAGGCGAAGGTAGGCGAGCAGATCTTTGATCTCGGCGCGCTCGAAGAACTTCATGCCCCCGATGATCTGGTAGGGGATTTGAGCGCTGCGGAGCGCTTCTTCGAGCACGCGGGATTGAGCGTGGGTACGGTAGAAGATCGCTTGTTGTTTGGGGCTGATGCCGGCTTTTCTGGCTCGGTCGATGGCGCTTGCGACGAAGAGCGCTTCGGCGCGCTCGTCACTCACGCCCTTCACGAGCACCTTGTCGCCGGGGGGCGCCTCGGTCCAGAGGTTCTTCGGCTCGCGATCCGCGGCTTGGGCGATGACGCCGAGCGCCGCGCGCACGATGTTTCCGGTGGAGCGATAGTTCTGCTCGAGCTTGATGACCTGGGCTTCGGGAAAATCGCTCTTGAAGCCGCGGATGATGCGCACGTCGGCGCCGCGCCAGCGATAGATGGACTGGTCGTCATCACCGACGACACACAAGTTGCGGTGAGAGGCCGCCAGCGCCCGCACCAGGCGATATTGGACCCAGTTGGTGTCCTGGAACTCGTCGACGAGCACGTGTTCGAACTTCTTGCGGAGCTCGCGCCCGGACGGACTGTCGGGATCTTCGACGATGCGGAGCGCGTAGAGGAGGATGTCGTCGAAATCGATGGCGCTCGCGCGGTTGAGCAGGGTTTGGTACTCGCGCGCCAGGGTGTCGAGGGTGTCGTCGATGCCTCCGGTCAGGGGCGTCGAGATCGGATCTTTGCCCTCCCGTTTGAGCATGCTGATTCGCGACAGGACCATCTTCGCGGGGTACTCGCGGTCGTCGAGATCGAGGGCCTTGATGGTGCGCTGCACGAGCGCCTTCTGATCGGAGTCATCGTAGATGACGAAGCTGCTCTTGAGACCAGCGGCGTCGTAGTGGCGCCGAAGGAATTTGACGCAGACGCCGTGAAAGGTGCCGATCCAAAGGTCTCGCGCGATGGACTCTCCGGCCAAGCTCTCGAGGCGCTCGCGCATCTCTTGCGCCGCCTTGTTCGTGAAGGTGACGGCCAAGATGCGGTAGGGCGGGACGCCGTGCTCGGCGACGAGGTGGGCCACCCGATAGGTAATGGTCCGCGTCTTGCCGCTGCCGGCACCTGCAAAAAGCAGGAGGGGACCTCCCGGATGCAGGACGGCGGACATCTGAGGTTCGTTCAGCGTGCTTGACATGGGAGGTGGGGGCGAGCGACGACCGAAGCGAACCATGGATACGTCGGATCTGGAACCGCTGCGACTGAGTCGGGAGCTCGAGGCCGTGTCCACCGACATAGATCGCATTTTCGCTCGCACAAGGAGCGAAGCGCCCACGGGCGATCCCTTCTCGGGTCGGCTTTTCCCTGGAAAAACTCATTACGACGCGGTCTTGGGGATGCCCCCAATGGACCCTTTGCGCGGTCCACTCTCGCTCTGGATCCACGAGCTAGTCAGGGCCCGCGTGCAGATGCCCTGGACGCTCGAGGGGCTTCGCCTCGAATACCACGAGCGGCACCCGGTCAGCGGGCCGCGTGACGGCTCTTTTTCGCGAGCCGAGGTTCGCAGCTTGGCGCTCGGAAGCCGCGGAGAAGAGCGGCGCGTCTGGATTTTGACGCGGAGCGCGCTCGACGAGAGGACTGCGTCGTTTCATCTCGAGAGGTGGGGGCGCCTTGCGGAGATCGACCGTCGACTGGGTGCGCAAAGCGACGTGCTGTCGCCTCTGGGATCGCGAGCAGAGCTGGTTCGCCTCGCCCATGAAGTTCTCACACGGACGCGGGCGGCTCTCTCGGAGCTGGGGCTCGACGAGCTCGAGGTCTCCGAGAACCTCCTCACGGGCGCGGCGGAGGGCTGGCCAGCGCGATTGCGTCCTGACAGCATCGTTGATCTCGTACGCGCGAGATCGTGGACCGGAGGGTTCCGACTCCGCTTCACGGACGTGCCCGAGCGCAAAAGCCCTGCGAGCTTTCTCTTGGCGCTCTCGGGCTTCGGACGCGCGTTTTCTCGCGCGCGGGTACGCTCCGACCTTCCCTTTGTGATCGTGCACTCGCCGCTCGACCTGCGGACTTGGACGGAGGGAGCTCTTTTCGGTCTGATCCCGCTCACTTTTCCCTTTCTGAAGCGGCGGCTCGATCTCTCTTTTGGACGCGTCGCGGGCGCGCGGCGAGCGCTCGCAGGGGCGGTGGTCAGTGAACTTCACCGCGCGGCGCAGCGAGCGCTCCTGTTCGATGCTGCGTTAGGGAGCGCGGGCGCGGCGCGGGACCTTGCGACGGAGTTTTCTGAGCGAGCCCTGGGCGCTCGGGAGAGCGGGGAAGCTTTGCTCGGTCGTTTGCTTCGGACGAGCCGTCCCGATCGGGATCTTGTCGCGCTCGTCGAGGCCGGGGTGCGGAGCGTCGAGGCTCAGCGAAGTTATGATGAGGATTGGTTCGACAACCCTCGCTTTCAGGAAGAGTTCATCGATCTCGGCCAGTCGGTTCCGCCGCTCTACGCAGACAAGGATCGCCTCATGGGAGAGGGCCTCGCCTGGGTGGACGAGCTCATCGGCGCGCTCGGTTGAGCGAGCCTTGGCGTCAGTCCAAAGAGCCCGGCTCTGACCCGAGCGAGATGTTCTCAATGTGGAGCGTGAAGCCGAAGACGAGCGCCGTCGCCTCCACTCCGCTGACCGTGCGCCGGAAGGCAGCGTCCACCGAGAAGCGGCGGTCGATGTAGCCAAGGCCGGTCGAGATCGAGTGGAGGTCGAGCCCCTGTTCGTATCGGTAGCCAGCGCGCACTGCGACCACCCCCGCCGCGAGGAACTCGCCACCGAACATGACGCGCGCCGTGGGCTGTTCGTAGGTCGTCGAGTCGAGTACGGCGTCGAGGTCCAGGGAGAACTCCTGTCGGCCATATCCGACGCCGATCCCCGCCATCAGGGGCAGGAAGCCGGTGCCCGGATTGGTCAGGTTATGCCCAGTGATCGAGATGGAAAGCTCGGGAAGAGGCTTAAAAGTAGCGCCCAGGTCGAGCGTGAAAGTGTTCACGATCATCTGGCCGTCGAGCCCCCCGGCGATCGGGCTCCGGCCCAAGGGACCCCCGCCGTTTTGGATCAGAGAGAAGATGCGACCGCCCGCGCCGATGTAGAACAACCTTCCGACAGGCAGCGCAAAGCCGCCCCGGATGTCCATCCACTCTCGGCCTAGGCCGTCGGGATCCTGGAGGTTCCAAGTCCCTCCGATGCCTCCGGCGAGGCCCGAGGAGCTGACGATCGAGTCGACGATCGCTCCGCCGTAACTTTGGCGTCCCGCCTCAGGGTAGATCTGGGCGAGGGCCGTGATGTGATAAGCGCGCGTGACCGCCATGTTGGCGGGATTGTAAAAAAGCGCTGTAGTTCCGATGCCTTGGGCGCGCATGGCGCTCGCCGTGGCCAAGCTGCGCGGCGTGTCGGTCTCCGCCGAGTTGTAAGCGAGCTCCGGCGGCAACTGGCTCGGCTCCGCGTGAGCTCGACCGCTCACCGTGAGCAGACTCAAGCTCGCTAGGGCAGCCCCGAGAGCGACAGTGAGCTTGTGCGCCACCGAAAGGGGCAGAGGACGAGCGCCTTCGCTCGGCAGCTCGGACATGACGCGACGTCGCGAAGAAGGGTTCGCGGATGTGACGATATGATGACCGGTGAGCGACACGATAGCGAGAGGTGAGGACGATTTGTGATGGTTCTGAGAGAGAAGAGGTTGGCTCTAGGGGGACGCCCCGCCGCTCGAGATCAGGCTCGATTCGCTATACGGGAGCTCTTTGCTTTGGGCCAACTTCGTGACAATCGCGCGTTCGGAGGCTCTCGGGGCGCGAAGCGCGGAAGCTCTCGAGAGCGTTTACAAAATGGCGGAGCGCTCTTTTTTGAAGCGGTTTTTTCAGGCGAGCCGAAGATCGAAGAAATGTCGAGGCTTGAAGAATTCGTAGCGTGCGGCTAACTGGGCGAACCCGGTTGATGATTTCAGTCGGACACTTTGGCTCGCCAAAGTGCTTGGGTTTACCTCTGGGTGAAGACTTCCTGTTTGTTCAGTGTTGGGGGAGATGTGGGCAGGATGGAAGTTGTTCCGAAGATTAAACTCGGCTCGCTCAGGTATGATACCGTTTCGGGAAATCGCTGGCTTTTCATGAAGATGGTCTCATTGTCTCCCCCCCACTTCTACCCAAGTTATCCCCAGGCTGTGGATAGCTTGTTCGTGTCCCGTGGGCACGCGGCGTCCGGACGGACGCTCTGTCGGAGCTGAGCCCTCTGCTTTCCTTCTGGTTCCTTCCCGCCTCGCGCGAAGGCGACACCGTTTTTTGACGTTTTTTGACCCCTATGCAGCTCTCGTCGATTGAACAAGACTCGTGGCTCCAAGCGCTCCTCCACACGAGGACCCGCTCGCCTGCCACGTTCGAGCAATGGTTCGCCTCGGTTGGATTCGAGGGGATCAAAGACGGGCGACTTTGTCTGGTCGCCCGCGACGAGTTCGTGCGCGATTGGGTCAAGACTCATTTCCTTCCGACGCTGCTCGAACAACTCGAGCTCCTCTTGGGTCGTCCCCTCGAGGTGGGCTGGACAGTGAATCCGCTGCTCAGCTCGCCGATCTGCCCGCCGCGGAAACTTGGACCGAGCTCGTCTCCGAGCAGCGCCCCGCCGCCGAGCTCCGCTGCGAGCGACGTCGACCGTCCGCGCCCGACCTCCTCCGGGGCGCAGCTGCGCGTTGCTTCGGTTCCGCCGCCGCCCGCTTTCCAGTTCAACCCGAAGTACACCTTCGAGAATTTCATCGTGGGCTCCTCGAATGAGCTAGCCCACGCCGCAGCTTATGCCTGCGCGAGTGGCGGGGCCCCTCGCTACAATCCCCTTTTCATTACGGGCGGCACGGGCCTCGGCAAGACGCACCTCATGCACGCCATCGCGCACAAGGTGCTTTCGATGCATCCAAATGCGCGCATCGTGTACGTCTCCGCGGAGCACTTCACGAACGAGTTCATTGAAGCTCTCCAGAACCACCGCATGGACGAGTTCCGCGCTCGTTACCGAACGCAGTGTGACGTGCTCCTGCTCGACGACGTCCAGTTCTTGGCCGGTCGTGAACAAACCCAGGAGGAGTTCTTCCATACCTTCAACGCGCTGCACGACACGGGTGTTCCGATCATCCTGACGAGCGACAAGTATCCTCAGCAGCTGCAGCGGATGCCGGAGCGGCTCGTCTCCCGTTTCACCTCGGGTCTCGTGGCAGATGTTCAGGCCCCGGGCCTCGAAACGCGCGTGGCGATCTTGAAGAAGAAGGCCCAGATCGAGGCGATCCCGCTCTCAGATACGGTCGCGGTCCTGCTCGCGCAGAAGGTTCACTCGAACGTGCGTGAGCTCGAAGGCGCGCTCATTCGTCTCGCGGCGAAGGCGTCTTTGACGGGTCGAACCCTCGACGATGAAGTCATGCAGGGAGAACTCGCCCTCGTGGCTACGGCCTCCCAGCGGTTGGTCGGTCTCGTCGACATTCAGCGCGTCGTCTGCTCCCATTTCCGCGTTACGAACGCCGATCTGATGAGCAAAGATCGCCACAAATCGGTCGCCTTTGCGCGGCAGGTGGCGATGTATCTCTGCCGTCAGCGTCTGAAGTCGAGCTTCCCGGAGCTCGGGCGCGCCTTCGGCAACCGCGACCACACGACGGTGATGAGCGCGGTGCGCCGCGTCGAGTCCCTGCGCAAGCGAGATCCCCAGGTCAACGCGCACCTCGAAGCCATCGAGCGTCGACTCGCCTCGAGCGAGCAGTAAGAGCGAGGGCTTCAGCGGGTCGCGAGACGCGCTTCGACTTGTGGAGCGCTCTTGTGGAGCGAGGGCGCCTTTGCGGCTGCTGTTGTCGTTACGATGGGCCTCGTGGCGACCGCGGGGAGCGGCCTGGGCGCGTCGGGTTCAAGCTCGGGCACCTGGCTCACTCGGAGCACGATGTGCTGGGCGATGGCGTCTAGGGTGTCGCTCGCGCCTTCGCCGAGCGGCGCCCCATAGGCGTAGTCGGCGCGCGACCGCGAGGCGAGGGTCTCTTCGTGGAGCACCTGGCCCGCGCGCAACAGTCGATAGTGGGCCTTGGCACCGGCCGACCATCCGGGCCCGTCGCCGGGAGGCAAGGTCTCAAACGCGAAGTGGACCTCGAGCACGTAGTCGCGCTCCGTCGCGTCTTTTTCGCTGCCGATGATGGTCTCGGGGAAGCTCGACCAGAAGTTCTTCGAGAGCGCCGCTTCAAGGGAGCTGCGCAAGTTGTGGAAACAAACGGGTCGATAACGATCTGTTCGAACGCACTGGATCTCGGAGATCGAGCGGTCCAAGCTGACGAAGAGGCGGCCAGTATGCAGGGCGCGCTGTCCGGGAGGGGGAGGGCCCTCGGCGCTCTTGACCTCGGCCCAATGGCGCGTCGAACAGGCGAGCGCGCTCATCCCGAGCAAGAGGACAGCGGAAGAGAGTTTCCGAGCCATCGCATCCAGGTACGCTGGCCGCGCGCCCTGGGCCAAATTTTGGCCCCCGCTTAGCTCTTGGCTTCGGCCCCGCCGTACATGAGTTCGGCGATGTCGTAGGCGGCCCCTTCGAGCTCCATGTAGGCGGCCCTGATGGCGTCGAGGCCGGCGCCGCTCGCGAGGAGCGCCTTGAGGTTCTGGATCTGAGCGCGGACCTTTGCCGTGTGATCGGGCGAGAGGAGCTCGCCGTAGGCGTCGACGGCCTGCTCGGTCGTATAGATGAGCGTTTCGGCCTGGTTCTTGAGCTCGGCGAGGCTTCTCCGGAGCTCGTCCGCCTCCCGGTAGCGCTCGCCCGCCGCCACCAGCTGATCGACCTCCGCCTGCGTCAGGCCGCTCGCGGGACGCACGGTCACGGAGTGGGCCCGGCCGGTGCCGAGGTCCCGCGCCGACACCGAGAGGAGGCCTTCGGCGTCGATCGAGAAGGTCACCTGGATCTTCGGCACGCCGCGGGGCGCGGGCGGGATGCCCGTGAGCTCGAAGCTCGCGAGGCTGCGATTGTCCTGAGCCATCTCGCGCTCACCCTGCAGGACGTGGACGGGCACGAAGTTCTGGTTGTCGACGCTGGTCGTGAAGATCTCACTGCGCTCGGTCGGAATCGTCGTGTTGCGCGGGATGAGGCGGGTGAAGACGCCGCCGCCCGTTTCGACACCGATCGACAGCGGAGTCACATCGAGCAGCAGCACCTCATCGATGGTTCCGCTCAAGGCGGCCGCTTGGATGGCCGCGCCGAAGGCGACGACTTCGTCGGGATTGACCGTCTTGTTCGGTTGTTTCCCGAAATACTCGACCACAGCGCGCTGGACGAGAGGCATGCGGGTCATGCCGCCGACGAGCACGACCTCCCCGATGTCTTCGGGGCCGAGGCCAGCGTCTTTCAGGGTGGCCTTACAGGCGGCGATCGTGCGGTCGACGAGGGGGCGAACCAAGATCTCGAGCTCGCTGCGCTTCACGGTCCGCTCGAGATGGAGCGGGCCGCTCGGACCCGTCGCGATGAACGGCAGGTTGACCTCGGTCTCGAGCGATGACGAAAGTTCGTGTTTGGCTCGTTCGACCGCTTCTCGCAGGCGCTGCAGGCTCATCTTGTCCTGGCGCAGGTCGATGTTGTTCTTCTCCAAGAACTCTTCGGCGAGGCGATCGATGAGGAGCCGGTCGAAGTCTTCGCCGCCGAGATGGGTATCGCCACCGGTGGCCTTGACGCTGAAGACGCCCGAGGCGATCTCGAGCACCGAGATATCGAAGGTCCCTCCGCCGAGATCGTAAACGACGATGCGCCCGGAGGCGGTCTTGTCGAGGCCGTAGGCGAGAGCTGCGGCCGTCGGCTCGTTGATGATGCGCTCGATTTCGAGCCCGGCGATTCGCCCCGCGTCTTTGGTCGCCTGACGCTGCGCGTCGTCGAAGTAGGCGGGGACCGTGACCACTGCTTGGGTGATCTCTTCGCCGACGTAGGTCTCGGCGATCTCTTTCATGGCCCTGAGGACCATGCTGGAGATCTCGGGGGGCGAGTAGCGCTGGCCATCGATCTCGACCCACGCGTCGCCGTTTTCGTGCTCGACGATGTTGTAGGAAGAGACCGCCTTCTGCGTCTGGACTTCGGCGGCGCTAAACTTCTGGCCCATCAGGCGTTTGACCGCGGCGATGGTGCGCGTGGGATTGGTCGTGGCCTGACGCTTGGCGACTTGGCCGACCAAGCGGTCTCCGCGTTCGGTGAAGGCGACGACACTCGGCGTCGTCCGGGCCCCCTCAACGTTCGGGATGACGGCGATTTCCGGTTCCCCTCGAGGCCCTGTGCCTTCGAGCACGCACACACAGCTGTTGGTCGTGCCGAGGTCAATGCCGATGATTTTGGCCATGAGTTTATGAGGAGGATCGAGCGACCTTAGGCGCTGGGTTCACTTTCCGTAGCGGCGGCGGCGCTCACGGGCTTCGCGACGACCACGAGGGCCGGTCGAATCACCCGCTCGCCCTCCCGATAACCGGACTGCACTTCATGGGCCACATTGCCCGGAGGGACGTCATTCGTTTCCAGGTGCTGGATCGCTTCGTGGTACGCGGGGTCAAACACCTCGCCCACGGTCTTGATGCGTTCAACGCCGAGGCGCTGCAGAGTGTCGCGGAACTGGCGCGATACAAGCTCGATTCCGTCGAGGATTCCGCGCACGTCCCCGCCATCAGCCACGCTGCCGAGCGCGGTAGCGCGCTCCAGGTTGTCGAAGACCGGCAGGAGCTCCTTGAGCAAGGTGTCGCGGCCCTTGCGCTCTGCATCGGCGATCTCCCGGCGCGAACGCTTTCGGAAGTTGTCGAAGTCGGCGGCCGTCCGGAGCAGCTGGTCCTTCAGACGAGCGGCTTCCGCCTGCGCCTCTTCGAGAGGAGAGGGGCCGCTCTGTTCTTCGAGGACCTCCGAAGGCGCCGAATCCGAAGTCGTACTTTGGTTTTCAATAGGATCGTCTGCCACGCTCGGCGCAGTATAATCACCCCCCCGCTTCTGCCAACTTCGCCCGAAAGCCTCGGGTTATCGGTCAAAGCTCCGCCCGGCGCGATCGCGGGGAACGGCAGGGCAGAAGGCGGAGCGCTGTCATTTGGCCGCCGCGGGTCGCAGTCGGCTCCGGTGGCGGCATCGGCTCAAGCCAGTGGTCAGGTGGTGGTTCGAGGTAGTGAACCGGCCCAGGACCGAGCTCAAGCAAATGGTGATCGGGGCCCGCCTCGCCGTAGCTTTGAGACTCGAGAAAAAGACACTTTCCCTTGGGGGGCGCCGCGAGCAGAACCACCTGTCCCGGTGCAATACCGACTTTGTCGTCGAAGCGAATGCGCCCGTCGGCGCCGAGCCAAGTCACCTGCCGCGTTCCGGAAAATACGCGCAAGGAAGAGAGGCGAGTGGGCGATTCTCGCGACACGCTCTCTACTCGTCCGCGGAGGCGATGGTCGACCAAGATCGTGCTGTCCCCTTCGGCGTCCAAGATGATGAGCTCGGAGTCGAGGCTGAAATGGGCCAGGAAAAAGAGGCCCAGCGCTGCGCTCGTGGGCACAAGGCTCCCGAGCGAGAGGGGGCGAGAAGGAGCGTGCTCTACGGACTCGGTGCGGCGGGGCTCGAGGGCGCGAGCGATTTTTCTCCCGGCCTCCGTGTCAGGAACGAAGAGGAACCCTTCGCCCGTTTCTCGCGAACTCTCGAAGAAGGCGCGCCCTGGTTCGCGGCGAGCGAGCCAAACCTCGAGCAAAGCCGTGGCCCCCACTCCCCAAAGCATCACAATCCAAGCCTGGCGGAGCAGCGCGCTGTCTTCGTAAGCGAACAGCACGACCGCGGCGCACGCGACCAAGAGGACCGTAAGGGCCATTCGACTCGCGAAAGCGCGGGTGGCCGCGGCGCGCCGTTTTTCTTCGCAGGCGTCGCACAAATACCCGCTCCGGCTCTGTTTGCCTGGAGACAGGGCGGGCAGCTCGATTCCGCGAGTTCCCGGTGCTCCGCAGCCGAGACAGAGCGCCGGGAGCATATCTTTGCGCCCCACCTCGATCTTGAGCAGCGAGCGAGTCTGACCGGAGCGCGGGCCGAGCACGTGCTGGACTCTGCCCTACCTCCCGCTACATTCAAAGGGCGCACATGGACCTGAACCAAGAGCTCGAAAAAGCCTTTGACGAAGCCGAACGAGGCGCCAAGGGCTCCGTCGCACAAGAAACCGGCGAGGGCTCGCGCGATCCTTCGGGGATTTCGGGGGGCGTGAAGAAGACCGGCCCGAGCCGCGGCAATTGGGGATTTTTGATCCTCCTTTTGGGACTCGGCGCGGCGGTCTTGGTCCTGCTCTTCTCGGGAGTGGATGGCGCAGCGATTTATTCGGTGACGACCTCCGAGCTCGTCACGAATGTCGAAAAGTACGAGGGCAGGACGGTCCGCGTTGAAGGCGATCTCGTCAAAGGCAGCCTGCGTTACCGCGCGGATCCTTGCGAGTATCGCTTCTCGATGGAGCACGAAGGCAAGGTGCTCAAGGTCCACTATCCCGACTGCGTCGTTCCGGACACGTTCCGTGACGTCCCGGGCATGGACGTCAAGGTGACCGCGGAGGGAACTCTTTCGAAGGAAGGCTTCCTCGACGCCACCAAGATCATGGCGAAATGCCCGAGCAAGTACGAGATGCAACAGAAAGCGGCCGGCGGTGAGGCCGCTCCGCATGAGGCGATCGGAATGCCCGTGGCCGTTCCGGCGATTGAGGAGTAACTATCTGGCCCATGTGGGACCGTTTCCTCAGGGCCTGTCGGCGCGAACCCGTCGACACCACACCGATTTGGCTCATGCGGCAGGCAGGTCGCTACATGCCCGAGTACCGCGCGCTCCGGAGCCGCTATACGCTGCTCGACCTTTGTAAGAATCCGGAGCTCGCTACCGAGGTCACGCTCCAGCCCATCCGCGCCCATCAGCCGGACGCGGCGATCTTGTTCGCTGACATTCTCCTGCCGATTGAGCCGATGGGCGCGCCGTTCGAGTTCGCCCAAGGGGAAGGCCCCGTGGTCCACTCGCCGATCCGCACGGCGGACGATGTGGCGCGTCTGCGGGTCGTCGATCCGCGGGAGAGCCTCGGCTACGTACTCGACGCGATCGCGATGATCCGTCGCGAGCTCGACGGCAAGACGCCGCTCATCGGGTTCGCGGGAGCGCCTTTTACGCTGGCGAGTTACCTGATCGAAGGCGGAAAATCCTCCCAATACATTCGCACCAAGCGGCTCATGTACTCGGAACCCCGCGTCTGGGCGAGCCTAATGGAAAAGCTGGCTGAGGTGGTCCGGCTTTACCTCAGGGCCCAGGTCGAAGCAGGCGCGCAAGCGGTTCAGCTGTTCGACTCCTGGGTCGGCGCGCTCGCGCCGGAAGACTACGCGACCTCCGTCGCCCCCCACGTCGAGCACATTCTCCAGGATGTGATGACTTTGGGTGTACCGGTGATCCATTTTGGCACCGGAACTAGCACGCTGCTCGAACTGCAGAAGCAGGCGGGCGGTACGGTGATCGGCGTCGATCAGCGGCTCAGCCTGACCGAGGCCTCAAAGCGCCTGGGTCCCGACGTCGCTCTCCAAGGAAACCTCGACCCGATGCTGCTTCTGGCGCCGTGGGAAGTTCTCGCGGAGAGAGCCAAAAAGGTCGTGGAAGAGGGGAAAGCTCTCCCGGGCCATATCTTCAACCTGGGGCATGGGGTCGTGCCCGAGGTCGACCCGAGTCAGGTGACTCGGCTTGTGGAGTGGGNGCACGAGGTAGGGCGCCGCGCCTAAGAACCGAGAGCCCTGAGCGTGACGATGCAGGCTTTTCCCCGCGTGTTCGATGTTCTGATCGTCGGCGGTGGCGTGAGCGGACTCGCCCTCTCCTACTACTTGAAGCGGCGAGGGCTCACGAGCCTGCTCATCGAAAAGGGCCCTCGTTTCGGGGGCAACATCCGGACCCAGGAGCATGATGGTTTCCTCTACGACGTAGGTCCGGATTCCTTCGTCCGCTCCAAGCCCGAGGCGGAAGCGCTCTGTCGCGAGCTCGGGCTCGGGAAGGCTTTGATTGTGCCTTCACCCGAGGGACGTCACGTCTACGTGGCCTACGAGGGGCAGCTGCACTCGATGCCCGAAGGGCTGTCCCTCGGGGTTCCGACGCGCCCGCTCGCGCTGCTCGAGACGAAGCTCTTGAGCGATCTCGGCAAAGGCCGAGCGTGCCTTGAGCCGTTTGTTCCGCCCGCGGAAGAGGCGACCGAAGAGAGCATTTTTGATTTCTTGGCGCGGCGGCTCGGCCCGGAGATGGCGGAACGGATCGCCGCGCCGCTCCTGGGCGGCGTCTTTGCGGGCGACGCGCGGCGCCTCAGCATGCAGGCTGCGTTCCCCCAGCTCATCGAGCTCGAGAAGGCCCACGGCAGCTTGTTCTTTGGATTGAAGGCGCCTCGGTCCCGCTCGAGCGCGCCGCCGCTCTCGCTTCGGGATCGCGCAGGGCTCCTGTGGAGAGCGCTCCGCGAAGAAGCGAAATCGCCGCCGAGTCCTTTCCTCTCGCTCGAACGGGGTCTGGGGCAGTTCATCGAAGCGCTCGTTGATGAGCTTGATGTGATGAAAAAAAGTGCCACGAGTCCCGGAACAGGATCGGCCTGCGCGCGGCTCGGTGAGCCTGTGACGCGCCTCCTTCGCTCAGGAAACCGCGTGACCGGAGTGCGGCTCGACAGCGGCGAGGAGCTCACGGCGGAGACCGTGGTGATCGCGGGGCCGCCTTGGGCGGCGGCGGAGCTCTTGCGCGGGACGCTTCCGGGCCTGTCCGAGCGGCTGTCGCAAATTCATGGCGCCCCCACCGCGACGGTCTTTTTCGGCTTCGATTTGGACTTCGAATCGCGCCGGCTGACGGGTTCTGGTTTCATCGTTCCGCCGGGCGAAGGAGAGATCTTGGCGGCGACCTGGGTCGATCAGAAGTGGGCGGGGCGGGCTCCGCCGGGAGCTGGGCTCGTGCGAGCGTTTCTGGGAGGGGCGCGGCGCGTCGGGCCGAATCCTCTGGCGGCGAGCGACGACGAGCTCATTTCGTTGGCTCGGCGAGAGCTTGTGCGCTTCATGGGCCCGCTGGGGCGCGAGCGGTTCGCGCGCGTCTACCGATATGCTCACGGTACGCCCCAGCCGGAGCTGGGCCATCTCGAGCGAGTGGCCGCTATCGAGGAGAGCCTGAGTCATGTGCGCGGCCTCCATCTGACGGGGGCTGGGTACGGCGGCGTGGGGATCCCGGATTGTGTGCGGGGGGCGCTCGACCTGGCGACCCTGATCGCCGACGGCAGCTCCACGAGCTTCCACACGTCCGTCTAAAAAAGCGGCATTTCGCTGCAAAGTCCCAGAATTGCCCGAAAATTTTCAATTCTGGCCCACCTCGCGGCCTTTTCGACTTGGTGCGATGGCGCTCCCTGGGCCAAACTGCCAGAGGTTCTGATGCAATTGCGAACGATAGCGCTCTGCACGATCGGGTTGATCGCCGCAGGCTGCGCGGCGACTCAGCTTTCGTCGAGTCCCAAGGCGCCGTCCTGGTCCCCGACGAAGGCCACCGTCGGCTCGACGGCGAAGGAGGCTCCGGGAAGGGAGGAGCCCCTCGATCTCACGGCTTTTCGGCCGCTGCTCGCAGAGGATGAGAACCTCGAGGCGCGCCAAAAACTCGAGGCGGGTGATAGCAAAGCAGCAGCGGCCCTCCTGCTGCCCGCGGGCGGCGTACGGGACGCGCGCGAAGCGGCGCGGGCGTTTCTGGCCGGGCGACTCTACGGCCTGGCAGGGGACTCCGAGAGCGCCAAGAAGGCGTTTTCGGAAGCGGCTCGCATTCCTTGGGCGCTGCAGGAGGACGCCGCGCTCCGCGCCGCGGAAGCTTGTCTAGCGCTCAGCCAGGCGAGCGAAGCGCGCGTTTGGCTCGACGCAGCGGCGAACTTGGCGGGCGAAGCTCGCTACGTGCGCGCCGAGGCGCGCGTCTTCCGTGAAAATGGCGATCGGGCGGCTTCGGCTCAGGCTTTTTTGCGTGCCTTTGAGCTGGAGCCGCGCTCATCCGAGCTCTTCGAGCTCGCGGAGACCTTGCTCGGGCCGGGCGGGGAGACGCGGGAGCTCGGCGAGGTCGAGGCCCCTCTGCTCACTCGCTTGGTGCGGGAGCTGCGCATCCAGCGAGCGCGGCAGGACAAGGAGAGCAGCGAGACGAAGATCATCGACGCTTACTTAGCGCGCCTTCCGAGCGCGCCGGTGGAGAGCCGCGAGCGCATCGTTGAACTTGAGCTCTTGATCCAAAAGGGGCGCAGCGAAGAGGCGCTCGCGCTCGTCGAGACTCTCGAGAAGGAGCTGAAGGGAGAACCGGAGTTTGGCGCCTTGCGCTGCGATCTGCGCTCGCAGAAGGCGAAGGCACTTTCGCTTGCCAAGCGCTGGGGCGACGCCTGTGACGTCCTTTTGCCGGCGACGACGCGCTGCAAGGCCGATCCCGCCGCTCACGCGCGCATCCTGTTCAACGCTGGAAAGTTCGCAGCGGCAGACGGGCGCGACGCGACAGCGGTGAAGCTCTACGCCGAGCTCGAGCAGAGTTACCCGTCGAACTCGCTGGCGGACGACGCGCGCCTTCGGGCCGCGCGCAGCTATCGCGACATGGGCGCGATGGCTCGTTATACCGATCTGCTCATGAAGATGCCGGAGGATTATCCCGAAGGCGACATGACGTCGGAAGGTGTGGTCGAACTCGCGCTCTATTACGCGCAACGCGGCGACTGGGGCGCAGCCGCGCTCATCCTGTCCCGGGGCGCGGATCTGGTGCGCGGTCGTGACGCGGCGCGGGGCACAGAGTTCGCGGGCACGGAGCGCTATTTCCTCGCGCGCGCTCGCGCCGAGACCAAAGACGGGGACGCGGCCCTCGATGAATACGAGTCGATCGTGCAGGAGATTCCGCTCTCCTATTACATGCTCCACGCCTTCACGCGCCTCTACGACGCCGACAAGGAGCGCGCGCGCAAGGCGCTCCAGGCGGGGCTCGACAAGGCCCGCGCGACGCCCTTTTCGTTCCCGACTCGGCCCGAATATCGCACCCCGGGTTTCCGTCGGGGTCTCGAGCTACTGCGTGCCGGTGACGTCGCTGAAGGGCGCCGTGTGCTGTCCTCTCTTGGACTTCATGAAGGGGCCGAGGACTCCCTCGTGTGGGGCATCGCGCTGCTTTACGACCGCGCGGGCGACGCCCAGACTGCTCACTCCATCGCGCGGGGGCGACTCACAGATTGGCTCGGACATTATCCCGAGGGTCCCTGGAGGACGCCTTGGGAGATCGGATTTCCGCGACCTTACTACGGAGTTGTGAGCCGGGAGAGCAAGGCCACCTCGGTCTCCGAAGCGCTCATCTACGGGGTCATGCGCGAGGAATCGACGTTCGATCCGTCCGCCGAGAGCCCTGCGCGTGCCTACGGCCTCATGCAGGTGATCGAACCGACTGCCCGCGCCATCGGACGCAAGGCGGGCTTGCCCCATACGAAAGCGGCTCTTCTCAAGCCCGAGGTGAATATTGCGCTCGGCTCGCGGGTGCTCGCCGAGCTCCTGAAGCGCTTCGATCAACGCGTCGAGCTCGCCATCCCTGGCTATAACGCAGGTCCTGGTCGTCCGGCCCGCTGGCTCCGGGAAAGATCCGGCCTCGACTTCGATATTTGGGTCGAGACGATCCCGATCCGTGAGACGCGCCGTTACACCAAGCGCGTCTTGGCGAGCCGTGCCGCTTATGACTTCCTCTATGGCGAAGGTGGAGGCGAGCAGGCGCTGCTCTTGCCGCGGACGATGTCTCCGTGAAGCGCTCGGCCTGGACCGTCGCCATCGCTCTTGCCCTGTCTCTCGGCTGGGCCCCGCGGCTCGTTGCAGAACCTGAGCCGATCCCGGTGATCGATCTCCACGTCGATCTGCCCTACCAAAACGGCTACAAAGGCGCCTCCTTTTCGGAGGGCTCGGGGCAGTTTCGAGCGCGGGAGCTCCTGCGCGCGGGAGTGGTCGGGGTCGTGCTTCCGCTGTTCGTTCCGAAAGACACAAAACCGTCCGGGCGCACCAAAGCGGAGCTCCTCTCATCCTATTTTCGGACCTTCACTGAGCTCGGGCGCACGCCGCCTTACCAGATGCCTGGCTGCGTCGCGCGCCCGTTCGCGGTCGAGACTTGGCTTTCTTTCGAGGGCGCCGAGCCGATCGAGCCAGAAGAGCTGGAGATCCAGAGCTGGGTGCTGCGGGGGGTGCGCGTGTTCGGTATGATCCACACGGAGGCGAACACTTTTGGCGGAAGTTCGGGAACCGGACAGGGCAATCGTGGACTCAGCGCGCGCGGGGCGCGCTTCGCCGAGCTCGTCTTTCGGGCCGGGGGTATCATTGATGTCTCTCATACTTCCGACCGCACGACAGACGATCTGATCGGGCTTGCGCGCGAGCACGGTGGGCGCATCATCGCGACCCATTCGAACGCTCGCGCGCTCGCGCCTCACCCGAGGAACTTGACCGACGCGCAGCTTCGCGCGATCGGTGAGCTCGGCGGCGTGATCGGGGTGAACTTTCACGGACGCTTTTTGGAGCCGAAGAGCGGGGAGGGGAGTCTCGACGACGTCGTGCGTCAGATCCGCCACATCGCGCGCGTCGCGGGACCGCAGGCTGTCGCGATTGGCTCCGATTTCGAGGGGGGCATCCGACCGCCCGCGGCGCTCAAGACGGAGCTCGGCTACCAGACGCTCGCGCGGCGCCTCGAAACGGAGGGCGTGCCGCGGGCCCAGGTCGTTTCCTATCTCTCCGGAAATGCTCGCCGGGTCCTCTGCCCGGAGAAGGCCCAGCTTCCGAGCTCGCGCAACTGATGCTAAGAGCCCTCGGGCCATGACCGAAATATTAGCTCCCGAACGAGCCAGTGCCCTCCTCGAGAACTTCCGCTCTTGGCTTGTCCGCCTTCCGAAGGACGTAGAGCTCTTGAGCTCCGTACTCGAAGGGGAAACGGTTTCTCGCGACGATAAAGTGAAGCTCGCTGCGGGCTTGAACTACCTACTAAAGTCGATCGATTTGATCGACGACGGGATCGCGGGACTCGGCCTCTTGGATGACGCGTTTGTGCTCCGGCTGGCGGTAGGGCGTCTCAGTTCGGAAGCTCCTTCGGAGCTCTCCGAGCTCCGGGCCGAGTCAGAGGTCGCTGTCGAGTTCTTGGGCGACTTGCGCGGACGTTTCGACGCTTTTCTCGTCAGCCTCGAGGAGACAAGGGTGCGTGGGCGCTCGCCCGCGGAGATCGCGGACGATCCGGCGATTGCCTCCGAGCTCATCTCTGAGCTGCGCTCCTTTGCCCATCGTTACGAATGTCCGGCCTTCACGAACGAGCCGAGCTCGCTCGTGAAGCTCCGCGCGTTCTTGAACGCGAAGCTTCCGACCTGATCTTAGGACTCGGAGGCGAGTTTCGGGCGCGGGGCTGGTGCTCCGGGGGCCTCGCCGAGCTCTCCGAGCTCGGCGAGGAGGTCACGGACCTCGGGGCGGCCGCGCATGTTCGCGATGATCACGTTGGAGGCGTCGGTGAAAGCCTTCTCGTAGCTGAGACCTTCGCGCGTACGAGCCGCGATCTTCTCGCGACCGCTCGCGAGATCTTCTTCGACGGCTTCCGCGTAACGGCGGAGCTGTTCGCGAAGGGCCTCGATCTGCTTGCGCAAATCTTGGGCTGCGAGCTCGCGACCTTCGCGCCGCTTCCGGCGGTTGTCGAGCCATTGCAGCTTCACGTCCGCGAGGGCGCGAGCGGCTCCGGCTCGCTCATAGAGCGTCCGGGAACCCTGACCCATGCGCTCAGCGTGATCGGCGGCGGCGATGTGTTCGCGGGCCGAGGCCTGGATCTGAGCGAGCTCGCGGGCCGCTTGGTTCTCTTCCTCTTGGTACGCGGCGGCTTCGCGGAGGGCCTTCGACTCTTCTTGGGCGAGCTCCTCGACCTTTCGACCGATTTCCGCGCGCAGGGCGCGGCCGCGCCGCTCGAGGGCCTCGAGTTTGCGCGTGTGGCTGGCGATCTCGCCTTCGAGAGTGTTGGCGCGGGCGGAGACGTCCCAGACGATGCTGAGGGAGCGAGCCACCTCGTCGGGCACGTTTCCGGGCGGGAACGCGCGGCTCACCATGCGTGAGAACATACCGGCGCGTCCGGCCCATTCACTGACGGGGAGCGTCTTTGGCGGCGGAGGAGGCGCGACGGCTGAAGGTTCCCCTGCACCCTGAGGAGCGGGCGTCTTCTTGGTGTCCCAGTTGCCGGCGCTTGGCAGCGCCCGCTGAAGCCTCTTGAGCTCTTCGAGAAGGTGGTGACCGTCGCGGTAACGCTTGCGCGGATCTTTCTCGAGCAGAGTGAGAACGATGGTGCGGGCGTCCGGGTGACAGTCTTTGCGAAGTGTGAGCGGATCGGGAGGACGTGCCGTGCGCTGCATCTCGAGCAACGCGTCGCGGTCCGTCGAGCGGAACGGGAGCTGCCCGGTGAGCATCTCGAAGAACAGCACGCCGAGCGCGTAGAGGTCGCTCTGGGGACCGGCTTGTTCGCCGCGTGCCTGCTCGGGCGACATGTACTCGGGCGTGCCGAAGACGGCGCCCTTTGGTGCGAGGCGCGGATCGTGAGCTAGGGCGGCCAGACCGAAGTCCAAGATTTTTACGAAATCTTGGCGGCCGCCGCGTAGAGTGAGCAGGATGTTGTCGCTCTTGAGGTCGCGATGGACCACACCGAGGTCGTGGGCGCGCGAAAGTGCCGCGCCCATCTGCTCGATGATGTCGACGGCGCGGTGAAGCTCGAGGGGGCCTTTGGCGAGCTCACTGGAGAGCGGCACACCCAAGAGGAACTCCATGACCAGGTAGAGTTCACCTTCATCCGTCTCACCGATGTCGTGGATATCGATGATGTGCGCGTGGTCGACGCGATTGGCCGCGCGGGCCTCACGGAGCATCCAAGCGCGGAGATGGGTCTCGCCGCGAAGATCGGGGCGAATCAGCTTCACGGCCACAACGCGATCGATGAGGACGTGGCGGGCTCGATAGACGATGCCCATGCCGCCCTCGCCGATGCGAGCTTCGAGGCGGTAGCGTCCGGCGATCACCTTGCCGAGCGCCGGGTCATCGGAACGCTTAGGTTTGTGCACCTTCCGAATGTTCTCCGACATTTATTCTTCGAAAGTTCGCGCCTTGATTAGTTGAATCTGAGGTTCAAGAGCGGAACCTGGACGAAGGTGCCCTGGGGCGCGCGGATCGTTCGGAAGCCGGGAGACATCGGTACTGTCTCAATACGTCCTTCTCCTACGTCGACTTGAGGGAAACCGAAGCCAATCTTGCCGGTGGCTTTGGTTTCGAGGAGCGACGGTACGCCTGCGTAAGATGCTTGAGGGGGCGAGAGTGTCCGTGCTTCGAGCACTTCGTTGCCCGGCGGCCGATAAGCCGTTTGACTCAAGACGAAGATCGTCGTCGGAACGGCCAAGACCAGGCCGCTCACGAGGAACGCTGTCGGAGCTTCAGGACCCGCTGCGTCAGCGACGAAGTACCCTCCGACTCCACCCGCGACAGCGCCGAGCCCGCCGCCGATGAGATATCCCCACCAGGGCTTCACGCCGACGAGGGCTTCCACCGTCAGCGTCAGTTCAGCGCCGAGCAGCGCACCGCCTACGATTCCTTTTCCGATCGCCTCGGGTTCTCCGTTTTCGTTGCCGACCGCCCCCGCGCTCCGAGGTGCCATTGAGATGGCCAGCCCCATGAGGGAGGCCAAGAGCACGGCGCGCGACTTTTGGCTCGTATGCAGCATCCGAGCGCGAGCATACCAAGGAGGAGTCTCGGAACCCATCTCAAAAAGTGCAGCTTCGCTGGGAGAAGCGCTCGGGAGACGGCCCTTGTGTGTTTCGCAGGTGCGAGACACGCGCTCCGGGGAGCGGGCGTAAGGAAGGGGCGCACCCGTAAGGGGACGCCCCGGGAGGCCGGGCGGGCGCGGGGCGCGGGGACTGTCGGGGACGGGGCGAGCGCGCCGGGGACAGCTACTGAAGGGGCGCCCGGCCGGGGCGAGGGGGGACAGGCGGGGCCCGCCGGGACAACGGGGGCCGAGCAGGGGATTCCAAGGAGGGGGAGCCGGCCGGGAGCCGCCCCCGGCGGGCGAGTGGGGACCCCGAGGGGCGAGTTCAGGGGAAGGCTCGGTCGGACCCATCCGGGAGCTCTCGGGCCGGGGCCCTAAAAAAAAGCTGGGGGGAAGAACTCTCGTGGGCTCGGATCTCTCCTGGAACCGAGCGAAGCGCGCGTTTCCCTTTGATTGCTTGGGGAAAGGGCTGGTGGTAAGGGGCCCGCATGTCCATCGGACCTTGGCAGGTCGTTATCATCCTTCTGATCGTTCTCCTTCTTTTTGGCGGGTCGCGGCTCGGAGAAATCGGCAAGGGCTTGGGCGAAGGCATCAAGAACTTCAAGAAGGGCATCAACGACGAAGGTGACTCCCCGAAGCGAATCACCACGACGAAGACCTCTGAGGTTCCCGGCGCCGGCAGCGATGAGCGCGCCGAAGAGCGGGACAGCGCTCGCTCGAAGGACTCTTAAGAGCGCGGGGGCTCTCGGACCATGCGCGGAGTGACGGCTACGACCCCGGATCGGGTATCGCCCGGTGAGCGGGGCGAGCTTTGGCGAGCGCTTGTGGCGCTCTCAAAGCCCGGCATCACGCGTTTTGTTTCGATCACGACAGCTCTCGGAGCTCTCACGGCGCCGACGCCGGTGACGTGGGGTCGCTTTGTTCCGCTCATCGTGGGCACGGCTCTGGTGGTCGCTGGAGCGAACGCTCTGAACATGTTCCTCGAGCGGGACAGCGATGCGCTCATGACGCGCACCCGTGGTCGACCGCTCCCCGAAGGTCGCATTTCGCCGGATGAGGCTCTGGCCTTTGGTGTCGGGATCGCGCTTGCGGGTCTGGTGTGCCTCGCGCACTTCACGACCATCTTGGCCTTTGGCCTCGCGGCTCTCTCGCTCTTGCTTTACGTGCTCGTCTACACGCCCCTCAAGCGCGTCGGGCCTGTCGCTCTCTACGTCGGCGCAGTGCCGGGAGCGCTGCCGCCGGTGATCGGCTACGCCGGCAATCAAGGGGAGCTCGACGCGCGGGCGCTGAGCCTCTTCCTCATCCTCTTCGTCTGGCAGCTTCCCCATTTCATCACGATCACGCTGTTCCGCGAGGAAGAGTACGCGCGCGCCGGGCTTCGGGTCCTTCCCGTCGTCCGCGGCAGGGCTCATGCCTCTCGCCTGCTCGTGGCGTTCTCCGCGCTTTTTGTGGCGGTTTCGTTGCTCCCCGTTTGGCTCAATGGGGCGGGGCTCACCTACGCCATCGTCGCGGGTCTCACGAGCGCCGCGTTCCTTTGCGCCACAGCGCGCGGGCTGCGCGGCGACTTCGACGACCGAACGGCGCGCAAGCTGTTCTTCTTCTCGATGCCGGAGCTCGTCATTGTGATGGCGGCGCTCATGATCACTTTGATCTTCTGAGCTCGCTCGTTGAGGGCTCCTGCGATCGGGCGCCACCTTGGTGCCCAGCGGCGCTCCGCTTGCTAAGCTGAACCTAGCGAGTACGTGCGCGCGCGCCGGATCCTTCCTTCGCGTTCACTCGAGGCCGGGGACTCAGTCCCCTCCGAGCGCTTTGCGCTCTTCTGCGGCGAGCGGGGCTCCAGCGGCGCGGGGCGCGGAAATTGGCGGAGCAGGGACGCTGCTCGTGGGGCGACCGAGGAGCGCCTGGGCTCGGGCCAGCACTGCGCCCACGCCGTCGGCCTTAGGAATAAAGTCACCCAAAGCGCTCGCTTTCCGAATGACCTCTGCGTCTTCCGTCGCGGAGAAGAAGATGCGCCGCGTCGTCGGATTCTCTTCGCGCGAGAGCTCCGCCCAGACGAGCCCGGAACCGTCAGGCAGGTCGATGTCGACGATGGCGAGGGTGAGCTTGTCGACGATCGACTGCGCCTCGCTGAGGGAACTCGCCGTCTGACAAACATATCCCATTCCCAAGAGCCCGCGGACGAGCGCTCGTCGGACCAACGGGTCATCTTCTAGAATCAGGGCGAGGTTACCGTGAGTCACAGGAGGGGGGAGGGGCGGTGGGTTCGGCGTGTCCCCTAGCACGGACTTGGGCGCTTTCCTTGTGGAGAACGTGTTGAGTTTCGTGCTCGCGCTGTCGATTTGTGTGGGCTCTACAGAGGGGCTCCCGGCTCCTCCGCAGGACGAACCTGGAGCACTGGAGCGGACTCGAAGGTTGGCGTCTCGGGCAGGAGGAATAAAAGCGCAATGGTTGCGGCGAGAAGGCTCAGGGGGGTGATGGGCGAGATCAGAGAGAGAACGAAGAGCGGGGCCGCTACATTCCCGACATGTTTTCCGCGAAGGTGGAAGATGATGGTGAGGGGAAGAAGACACCAGAGGGCCGAAAGGAGGGCCGCGTTCGAGGACAGCGCTGGGAACACGGGATCGAGCGTCCCGCGGCAGAGTCGCGCGAAGAAATCAGCGCTCAGGAAGGGGAACAGAGCGAGGCTCTTGTTCTTTCGCCTGAGCTCGAGCCCTGAGGTCGCGCACACGAGCGCGGCGAGCAAACAGAGCCCTGCGATGAATTTCCCGCTCGGCAAGCCCGGCACCAAGAGCGCGAAAAACTTGCCGGTGAGGGCGAAGGCGAACAGAGCGGGGACCAGGGCGAGTCGATCTCGGCGCAACAGCCGACCGATTGCGATCGCCACGGCGAGAAAGATCACGACGAGCGCGTTCAACAGAGCGAGCCGTGAGCTCAAGGTGCCGCGAGTGGCGCTCAGCGCCGCGATGAGAGGGACCGTCGCGAGGAGGCCAGCGAGTCCACTCAAATGCCACGGACCCCTCCGGGGAAGCTCGACCACCAAAAATCGCAAGAGAAGCATAGCCCCTCCGAGCGCCGTCGATTGGCCGAGGAAACTCGCGACCGAGTCAGCGCGGTCGATCCAGTGTTCGATCCCGACATAGGTGCCCCGGAGCGCGGGGCGGACGCCGAGCGACAACGTCAGACTGAGGGTGAGAGCGATGGTCCAGGCGCGGTAGAGCCCGGAGGAGTGAAGCAGGGGATTGACCTCGAAAAGCGTCGTTCGGGGTGCTCCCGATGAACCGGGGACAGGAGTCTCAGCCACGGGGTCTCGAAGGACTGAGCTCAGGGAAGAGGGTGTGTTTTTCATCCGGAGCGACGGGAGCGCTCGGGCTCGGTGTCGGACCGGGGCTCGGGCCCGAGGGCGCGTCCGGTTGCGGAAGGTTCAGCAAGAAGGGTCGCGCGTAAAAAGTCGAGCAGGCGAACTCGGGACGGCGGTGGAACTCCCAGTGGAAGTACACGTTGCCGTCACTCGACACGATCATTGCCGGCGGCTTTCCGAAGGGGGATGCGCGTTTCACCGAGTCGAGCGCGCCGACGTCGAACATGGTCACGCCGCTCGTCTTGGTGATGCCCATGCGCACGACGCTCCCATCCTCGCGGTTCAGCGCGATCTCGAGGTGCGTGCTCATGTCCATGTTGTTCAGGGGATGATTCGGCGGGAGCGTCGAGAGATGGACCAGGAAGGTGTCGGCGAAGATCGGGTGAAGTTTGTTATGGATCTCGTGGAGATAGTTCGCAAAAGGCACACGCGCGGTGTTGAGCGCGGTCTGATTGCCCGGCTGCACCACGGGGACGTAGTTTTCGATCGAGGCGCGCCAGCGCTCGAGCCCGAGAGACTTCCAGGGACCGCGGTGCTGGCTGAGTCGCTTCTCGGACTGGGTCTTCGAGAGTTTTGCGAGGTTGTCGGCGCCGACGATCGAGTTCGCGAGCGCCGGGGAGAGGTTCAGGTTGATGCCGCGGGAGGTGCGCGCCTCCGAGCCGAGCCCTAAGAGATCGGTCGGCTTTTTTGGCTTCAGGCTCGGCAGCTCTTTCTGACCTTGTTTGCCGGCGCGGGCCTGCCGGCTCATTTCGACCGAGTCCCGTCCAGCGTCGGAGCTCGCGACTTCCGGCGCGCCGGTCTGGGCCTTCTCCGCGTCACTCGCGGCGCGGGCTTTGGCCTCGCGTACCTGTTCGGGAGTGCGGGGTGCGCCGGGGGCCTGCTCCGGGGCGGCGGCTCCACTTTCCGTGGCGCGACTCGCTTGAGCCGAATCGGTAGCTCCCGTTTCTCCTTTGCGCTCTTCAGACTCGGCGACGCGGCTCTCCTCGGAGTTGCCCGGATCGCCGGGAGCGACGGTCGGTCCTTTGCCGGGATCTGGGATCTTCTCGTTCTGATCGCGGGCGGTGATGCGCGCCTGGGTCTCTTTTTCGACGCGATTGGCCTCCTCGGCCGCAAAACGCGCGTTCGGGTTGTCCTCCTGATCGGGCTTGTCGACGTGTTGTTTCACGGCGATGCGTCGGTCCGGCACGATGACGGGAGGCGGCTCGACCTTCGGAGGCTCGGCAGGGGCCGGCTTTTTCTCCGTGAGCTGAATCTCTTTTTTCTTCTCCGCTTCAGGAGGTTTCGGTGGCTCGGGCGCCTTCTTCTCTGGCTCGGGCTCTTTGAGCGCGAGGGCCTCCGGGTCTTTCTCCGGCTCCGATTTTTCTGCGTCCTTCGTCTCCGGTTCTTCTTCGGGCAGCGCCTCGTCCTCAGGGAGGGAGGTCTCGATATCGATGGAGATGTCGGGCGCCACACGCCGGGCGAGACCTCGGGCATCCCGCGCGAAATCGCGCACGTCGAGGCGCTCCGCGAACATCTCGGAGACGCGGTCAGCTCCGCCACCCGTGATCGCATGGACGCACAGCGCGAGTGCTATCCAGAGGAACAGCGGTATGGTGTGCTCGCGTTTCATAGGAGCCGCGTGCTCAGCCTATCAAAGCGGGTCCCGGGTGCACACTTGCCGCACGGGCGGGCTCCCGGGGGGCGCGGGAGCTCAAATCTTGGATATTCCCTCGAAATGGTCCCGGATTTCCTCGGGAGTCCAGAGGCCGCCGTCCTCGTGTTTGGTGCGGCCGGTGCTCTCGACGAGCCCGATCCGCGCGATCCTGCCGCCGGCCACCGAAAGCACCGTCCCGCTGAGGCCATCCGAGAGGTGGCTCGTCAGGTAAAGGGCGGCGGGCGCGACGTGCTCCGGTTCCATCGTCCCGGAGAGCTTCTCGAACATCGGAAGGTCTTCGGTGAGGCGCGTGCGCGCGATCGCGGCCAGGGCGTTCACGGTGATGCCGTACTTCTGAAGTTCAATCGAGGCGGTGCGCGTCAGGCCGTAGATGGCTGCCTTGGCCGCAGACTCGTTCGCTTGTTGGACGTTTCCGAGCAGCCCCGCCACACTCGTCATGTTCAAGATCGAGCCCCCGCGCTTCTGCGTCCGAAGCAGCGAAGCGAAGGCTTGGATGAAGAGGAATGTGCCGCGCACGTGGGTTCTGAGCACGGCGTCGAAATCGGTCGCGCTCAGGTTCAAAAGGCTGCGATCGCGGATGATGCCGGCGGCGTTGACCAAGATGTCCGGAACCTGGCCGCTTGTTTCGAGGTCTCGAAAGAGAGCTTGGACCCGCTCTTCGTCGGCGACGTCGAAGGCATGGGCCTCGACGGACAAACCGAGCTCCCGGAGGCCCTTGGCGCTCTGTTCGACGACACTCGGGTCAGGGTTCGAGCCGTCGCGCTCACAGCCACTATCCACGAGGATCAGGCGAGCGCCGCTCTTGCCCATGGCTTGTGCGACGGCGAGACCGATCCCGCGCGCTCCACCGGTAATGAGCGCGAGTTTTCCTTCCAAGAGCGGCATGGCGCGCCTCATATCGCGCCCGGCCATGCCGAGCAAAAGGCCGCTTTTGCCAGGCCGCCTGGAGCCGCATAACCTCGGGCCCGCGCATGACTCCTCGTCCCTCGCCTCGCATGCTCGTCACGAGCGCCCTCCCGTACGCCAATGGTCCGATCCACCTCGGACATTTGGTCGAGTACATCCAGACGGACATCTGGGTTCGTTTTCAGAGGATGCGCGGGCGCGAGGCGCTCTACATCTGCGCTGACGATACCCACGGCACGGCGATCATGATGCGCGCCAACCGAGAAGGGGTGAGCGAGACGGAGCTCATCGAGCGCATGCGTGGCGAACACCTCCGGGATTTCCAAGGCTTCGGGGTCGAGTTCGACCACTACGGGAGCACCCACGCCGAAGAGAATCGCGAGCTCTGTGCGGACGTCTGGAAGCGGCTGCGCGAAAAGGGCCTGGTCGTGGAGCGCGAAGTTACGCAGCTCTTCGATCCTGTCACGCAGGTCTTCCTCGCTGACCGCTTCGTCAAGGGGAAGTGTCCGAAGTGTGGTACGCCGGATCAATACGGAGACAACTGCGAGAAGTGTGGCGCAGCTTACGCCGCCACAGACTTGATTGAGCCGAAGAGCGTCTATTCGGGCGCCGCCCCCGAGGTCAGATCAGCTCCTCATTATTTCATTCGCATTGAGGATATGCGCCCGTTCCTCGAGAGCTGGACGCAGGGCGGGGAACACCTGCAGCCCGAGATCGCGAACTATCTGAAGGGTCATTTCCTCGCGGAGCCGCTGCGCGACTGGGATGTATCGCGCCCCGCGCCCTATTTCGGCTTCGAGATCCCCGACGCGCCGGGGCATTTCTTCTACGTCTGGTTCGACGCTCCGCTCGGCTACTTCGCTTCGACCTGGCAGTGGTGCAAAAAGAACGGGGCGTCGCTCGACGACTACATCCGCTCGTCCGACACTGAAATTTACCACTTCATCGGCAAGGACATCACGTACTTCCACACGCTGTTTTGGCCTGCCATGCTCGAGGCTTCGGGCCTGACGACGCCGACGCGGGTCCAGGTGCACGGATTCCTCACCGTCAATGGTGAGAAGATGAGCAAGTCGCGCGGGACTTTCGTCAAGGCCGAGACCTACCTGAAACACCTCGATCCCGCCTACCTGCGCTACTATTACGCGAGCAAACTCACGGACAAGGTCGACGACATCGATCTGAACCTCGAAGAGTTCCAGGCGAAGGTGAACAGCGACTTGGTCGGCAAGGTCGTGAACCTCGCGAGCCGCACGGCGCGCCTCACGCCGCGCCTTTCCGCGAGCTACCCAGAAGACGAAGGGCTTTTTGCGGCGGGAGTCCAGGCAGGCGCCGGAATCGCCGAAGCCTACGCGAAGTGTGACTACGCTCGAGCCATGCGCCTGATCATGGCGCTCGCCGATCGCGCCAACGAGTACGTCGATCGCAAAGAGCCCTGGAAGCTCAAGAAGCAGCCGGAGCGTGAGGCGGAGCTCCGGGACGTCTGCACCGTCGTCCTCAACTTGTACCGCCAGATCGCCATCTATCTCGGGCCGGTGCTGCCGGGGCTCGCCAAGCAGAGCGCTGAGCTGCTCGGCGGTCCCCTCGACGCTTGGTCTCTCGCCGAGAGCCCGATCACTGATGTCCCCTTGGCCCCCTTTTCGCACCTCATGCAGCGTGTCGATCCAAAGAAAGTAGAGCAGATGATCCTCGATAGCCGAGAGCCCGAATCCGAAACCCAAGCCGCCGCCGCGCCCGAGGTCGCCAGCGAGCAACCCTCTCGGGAGCCCTTTGCTCCCGAAATCACGATCGACGATCTGGGAAAGATCGATCTGCGGGTCGCTCGCGTCGTGCGCGCAGAGCACGTCCCTGAGGCGAAGAAGCTCTTGAAGCTCACGGTGGATCTCGGCGGACCCGACACCCGCACCATCTTCGCGGGCATCAAGGCTGCTTATGAGCCTGAGAAACTCGAAGGACGGCTCATCGTCGTCGTCGCCAATCTCGCGCCGCGCAAGATGAAGTTCGGCTTGAGCGAGGGCATGGTGCTCTGCGCGGGCGAAGGAGAGAAGGACCTCTACGTCCTCTCGCCGGACAGCGGAGCGAAGCCCGGTCAGCGGCTGCGCTGAACCCCGAAGTCCCGCCGAAACTCGAGACACTGGGGACTTCCTGCTTCGAATTCGCGGCAGGTGGTGCCCCGGGTCTCGTAGATCTGGCACGCGTTCGGGGAAGCTTCGGTGCCGAGCCAGACGCAGCTTCCGTCTGGCCGTGTGGCGAAGGCATCGAGCCCGAAGTGCCCCGGCTGGATGCGCTCGGCGATGTCCGGCCGGCCGATCCTCCTCCAATAGACGAGATCTTCGGGCGGGATCAGGATGCGCCCGTCGTGTCCCGTGCGACAGCAGGCGCCACAAGCGAGACAGTCGAGGGTCTCCGTTTCGCTCACGACGGGCGTCCTTTGCCGGTGATGGTGCCGAGGACGAGCGGCGTGATGTTTTGAGGAGGGCGGCGAGCGATCGAAAAGGAGCGCCGGACCAGCTCAGCTTGAGCGCGGGCGGCGCTCGCGCTCCGGGCGTGGATGCGCGCGAGGGGAGTGCCCTTTTCGACTTCATCTCCTGGGCGAACCAAGAGTTCGAGCCCTACGCTCGGCTCCACGCGGTCTTCCGCGCGCAGGCGGCCCGCGCCGAGACGGAGCGCAGCTTCGGCGAGTCCGCGGGGTTCGATGTCGACGACGTAGCCCTTCTGTTGGGCGAAAAGGACCGAGCGGTGCGGCGCTTTCGGCAGTCGGTTCAGATCGTCGACGATGCGAGGATCGCCCCCCTGGGCTTCGACCATCCGTGCGAAGCGCTCGAGGGCGTGTCCGGAAGCTAACAGGTCCCGGAGCTTCTTCTCGGCGGCGGCCCGGCTCGGGGCGAGCCCGGCCATCAGGAGCATTTCGGCCCCGAGGCGTAGCGTCAGCTCGCGGGAATCCTTGGGTCCCTCGTTCTTCAAGATCTCGATCGACTCGCGCACCTCGAGAGCGTTGCCGATCGTGACACCCAGGGGCGTGTCCATGTTCGTGAGCAGGGCCGTCGCGGGAGTTCCGAGGGCGGTCGAAGTTTCGACGAGGGAGCGGGCCAGAGCCGTAGCGCTCTTCTTGTCGACCATGAATGCGCCTCGGCCGACTTTGACGTCGAGCACGAGCCCATCGAGGCCAGCGGCGAGCTTCTTGCTGAGAATGGAGGCGACGATGAGCTGGCGGCAGGCGACGGTGCCCGTGACGTCGCGCAAAGCGTAAATTTTCTTGTCAGCGGGCGCGATGCGCGGCGTCTGGCCGATGATGGCGCACCCGACTTTGCTCACGATCTTCTCGAACTGAGCCTTGTCGAGCTGGGTGTTATAGCCGGGGATAGCTTCGAGTTTGTCGAGGGTCCCGCCCGTGTGCCCGAGGCCGCGCCCCGAGATCATGGGGACGAAGAGGCCCGCTGCGGCGACGAGAGGGGCGAGCGGCAGGCTCACCTTGTCGCCGACCCCGCCCGTCGAGTGTTTGTCGATCTTCGCGCCGCGCACGCTCTTCATGGAGAGAACTTCCCCGGAGTGGAGCATGGCCTCCGTGAGAGCGACCATCTCCGCGTCGGAGAGGCCGTTGAGGTAGGCGGCCATCAGCCAGGCGCTCATCTGGTAGTCGGCGAGCTCGCCGGAGAGGAGCCCCCGGACCAGCGCGCGCACTTCGTCCTTTTTGAGCTCGACTCCGTCGCGCGTCTTCTCGATGAGCTGGACCGGGGTGGGCAGGGGGGACGTCTTCGGCGCCTTTTGCACGATAGGGTCCATTCGAGCCGCGGACCTGGCCAAGTGCAAGTGGCCGGGAGGAAGTGATATCGTCTCGGGCTGATGAGCCAGGTCGGGCGTCCCAAAGGAAAGTTCACCCAACATCGTCGCCTTGATCACCTGCGCGAGCTGATGCTGCGTCACCCGAAGGGCATCACCCTCTACGAGATGGCCGAGGCCCTCGGCGTCACTGTGCGCACCATGCGCAGGTACATGAAAGAGATTGAGCGCGAGTTCGATCTGGAGGGGGCCCCGACGCGGGGCGGCGGTCCGATGCTGTGGCGGATCCGGAGCTCGGAGCTACCGAGAAAGGTCGAGCTGCGCCGGACCCAAGCCTACGCCTTCTTGGCGGCGCGGCGGCTGTTTGAGCCGATGGCGGGCAGCTCTCTCTACGACGAGATCAACATGGCGACGGAGAAGCTCCTCGCGCTCTCGCGGCGCCCCGGACGCGGTCCGAACGCAGGGCGCGCGGATGCTCGCCTCGAGGAGCGCTTCCTTTATCTTCCCTTCGCGCCGAAGAACTACTCTGAACGCACGGAGGAGCTCGACGACCTCTTCCAAGCTGTCGCGGATTTGAGGCCTCTTTGGGTCAAGTATCGCTCCTCGGGCAAGACGAAGGAAGAGCGCATCACGATCCACCCGTACGCGATGGTTCTCCACCGCGACTCGATCTACTGCGTCGGCTACCACGTGCAACGGGGCGAGATTCGAACCTTTGTGCTCGACCGCATGCGCGACTCGGAGGTCAGCGTGACGGAGCATTTTGAGCTCCCGCCCGGGTTCAACATCGACGAGTACTTTCAAGGAGAGCTCGGCGTATTCAAGAGCGACGTCGAACATCGAGTGGTGGTCGACTTCGACGCTCCCGCCGCCGAGTACGTCAAGATGCGCCGGGTGCACCAGTCCCAGAAGCTCCAGCCCCTGCCGGGCGGCGGCGTGCGCCTGACGATGATCGTCGGAAACCTGCTTCCGGTCACGAGCTGGGTGCTCGAGTGGGGCGGGCGAGCGCGGGTGGTCGAGCCGCCGGAGCTCGTCCAGGCGGTTGAGCGAGAGCTCACTGAAGCGCTCGCGAAGTATCGAAGCAACTGAGCGGTCTCGCGCTGCCCAGAAAGTTTCGAGAAGGTGACACAACAGCGCCGCTAGCCAGCTCGAAACTAAAATGAAATCGAAAATCGCACCAGATGAGTGATGTAAGTGTGATAGTCGATTCGGGGTGAAGCTCAGTAGTCCCCTTTTCTTGGTACCATTGCTCGCGCTGTTCTCCTTCGCTTGTGAGAAGGAGAAGAGTGAAGTGCCTCCGGCCGAGGCCGGCGCAAAGTCGTCGGAAAAAGCCGCCGCCGAGTCGCTCCCCTGGCTCGGTCGCCGCTCACCCGAACCGGGATTCCCCTGTGATGTCGAGGCGGTCCTTGAGCGGAGCTGTCGGCGCTGTCATTGGGACCCGACCGAAAACGACGCGCCCTTCGGTATGGTCCGGTACGACGATGTGCAAGCCTCAAGGAGCGGCAAGCCGATCTTTGTCCTGATGAAACAAATGGTCGCGGCCGACTTGATGCCGCCGCTCGATGCGCTCGTGACCCCGAAGGTCACGCCCCTTGATCCGAAGGACAAAGAGACCCTCCTTGCGTGGCTGCAGGCGGATGCTCCTCGTTCGACGGAGCGCTGCGACGCACCCCAGAAATAGGCGTGGGCGGCTGTCACCCTCAGGAAGCTCACAGGAGAGCGTCGGGCGCCTGACACGTTGGGGCAACACTTTCGCACAGCTTTTTTGCTGAGATATCTCAGGGAAACTTGGCAGACGTTCCAGTGAATCGCGCGTCCCCATAAACAAGTAATGAAAATACTTGTTTGCCGCCGGTGCCGCGGGCGGCCCCTTGAAGGACGATGGCGACTCTCACGACAACCCCCGACTCGATGGCGCGTGTGCGTGAGGAAGATCTTCCGCGCGAGAGCGTACCAGCGGAGATCGGCCTCGGGCGGGAGGGGGATCAAGCGCGGCCCCGAGACCAGGAGAAGCGGGAAATCCCAGCTGTTCCCGGTCGGATCGTGGTGGTCGGCCATGGCATGGTCGGCCAACGCTTTTGCGAAGAAATTCGGGCCCGGGAGCAATTTGCGGGCTCGAGTCTGCGCGTGTTCGGGGACGAGCCGCCCTATGACCGGGTGCACCTCGCGAGGAGGCTAAGTGGGGCGCCTCCCGCCGACCTGGCCCTGAAAGAAGAGGCTTGGTTTCGAGATGCGAATGTCACGCTCCACGCGGATCCGGTGGTCCAGATCGATCGGGAGCGGGCGGTCGTGATCTCAGCGAGCGGTCTCGAGGCGCCCTATGACGTGCTCGTGCTCGCGACCGGGTCGCAGCCGGTGCTCGGAAAAATCCCGGGCAACACCGGGCGGGATGTGCGCCCCTTCCGCTCGATGAGCGACGCAGAGGAAGTCCTCGCCCTGGCCCTGCGGGCACGTGAGGCTGGGCTCCCTGTCGCTGTCGTGGGCGCGGGGCTGCTCGGCCTCGAACTCGCGGACGTGCTCCTCGCCGAAGGGCATTCGGTCCACGTCTTCGATGCGCAGCCCTATCCCCTGTCGCGGCAGATCGAGGCACATGCAGGGCGCGCGCTCCTCCAAGGGCTGGTTCGCCCTGGGCTGACCTTCCATATGTCGGCGCGCATCGCTCAGTTCAGTGAGCAGGAGCGGGGCACGCTCGTCGAATGTGAAGGAGCTCCGGCGCAGGCCTTTGGCCTCGTGGTTCTGGCGATGGGCGTCCGGCCCCGAGATAAACTGGCGAGTGCGGCCGGACTGACCTGTGATCTTTTTGGCGGCGTCGAGGTCGATGACGTTCTTCGTACGAGTGATCCGAAGATCTACGCGATCGGCGAGTGCGCGAGGTACCGGGGGTTCACTCTTGGTCTCGTAGCCCCGGGGTACGCGATGGCCGAGGTGCTCGCGGAGCACCTCGGAGGAAGAAACGACGCTCGATTCGAGCCGAGCGCTGTAGGGACGCGGCTCAAGTTCGAGGGCCTGCCGGTGACGGTGCTCGGGGAGAGTGGCGCCACGGGCCTCGGGGTCGACGTCGCGGTTTACCAAGACCCTAAGAGCTATCGCAGGCTCGTCGTCTCAAGGGACCGGCTGATCGGGGCCGTCGTCATCGGAGAGTGGTCGGAGCTGAGTCGAGTGGAGAGTGCGCTGGCGCGGAGAGACCGAGTCGGCCGAGCTGAGCTCACGCGTCTTCGGAAGGGGGAGCAGGTCTTTCGACAGGCACACCTCACGATCCTCGATTGGCCCGAAACGGCGACGGTCTGTACCTGCACAGGAGTCACGGCAGGCGCTCTCAGGCGGGCGCGAGAGGCGGGATGTGATTCTCTTGAGCTCGTCTGTCAAAGGACGGGCGCCTCTCGGGTGTGTGGAACCTGTGAGCAGCTGGTCGCGAGCCTGTTCGCCCCTGTCGAGGCGCCGGAGCGATCTTTGTGGCTCGGGCCTCTTTCGATCGTCGCCGCCCTACTTGCTGCTCTGTACTTGCTTGCCTCGCCGATTCCCTTTTCTGATTCGATCCAGGAGGCTCCCTACGATGCGCTCTGGCGCGACAAGGGCCTCAAACAGTGGACAGGGTTCTCCCTCGCTGGGCTCTATCTCGTTGGGCTCCTCATGTCCGTCAGGAAGCGCTTGAGGTGGCTCGGCCGCCTTCGCTTCGAAAGTCTCCGGACATTCCACGCGCTCGTGGGAGTGCTGGGTTTGGTTGGGCTCATTCTGCACACGGGGCTGCGTCTCGGCCACGGCCTCGATCGCGGGCTCATCTTGGTCGTCCTCCTGGGCACGCTGCTCGGAGCTTTCGCCGCGCTGTCGCCCGAGTGGGCCTCCGAGCGTGAGCGTCCGCGCCTCCGGCGCTGGGTGAACCGCATCCACATCTACGCGCTCTGGCCGCTACCGGTCCTGCTCCTAGCTCACATCGCAAAGGTCTACTTCTTCTGATGGCTGACGCGAACGAGTCCTCGACCTCGCGCCGCTCTTGGGCGCTTTTCCTCCTCGTCACGGCGCTCTCCGCCTCGGGGCTTGGGGCGATCATGAACAGTGAGAAGTCCGAGGCTCGCGCCATCTTTCTGCCGGGGCCGACGAGCTCGGGCCACTATCAAATCGAGCTCGACTGTGCCGGGTGCCACACCGCTTCCTTCTCGAGCACCGAAGATCTCGACGGCGCTTGTGTTCACTGCCATGGCGCTGAGCTCACCGCGTCCAAAGACTCCCACCCGAAGAGCAAGTTCACTGACCCTCGGAACGCAAGTCGCATCGCCGAGCTCGACGCTCGCTCTTGTCTGACGTGTCACGTCGAGCACGCTCCCGGGCGCACCACCGAGATGGGCCTGAGTTTGCCGCGTGACTACTGCTTCCGCTGTCACCAGGAGATCGGACAAGAGCGTCCCTCCCATCAAGGGCTCGCCTTCGACAGCTGCGCTTCGAGCGGTTGCCACAACTATCACGACAACCGCGGCATCTACGAGGACTTCCTCGTCAAACACGCGGGAGAGCCGGAGGTCTTGAGTGCACCGCTCGCGCAGAGGATCGATGCGAAACCTTGTCCTTCCGAGGAGCGCGCGCGCCTCGGAAGCGGAGGTGGTGACGCTTCTTGCGCGGATTGTCACGCCCCACAGGCGCAGACTTTTGCTTCCGGGAAACACGGAATGCGTGCGGCGAGAGGGCTCAAGCGCATGTCACCAGCGCTCGCGCGACTCCCGATGAAGGCGAGCGCGGCGGGACACGAGCTCGCCTGCGCGAGCTGTCATCAGAGGCCGGAGGACCCGCTGTTCGCGTCGGTGACCGCCTGTGAAGGGTGTCACAACGACGAACACACGCGGGCCTATCGGGATTCGAAGCACTTCGAGCGCGCGGAGCGCGCGGCGCGCGGCGAAATGGCGGCGAAGGGGGCTGTCACCTGTGCGACCTGTCACATGCCGTCCGGAGAGGACGAGTCGGGGGTCATGTTTACCTCCCATAACCAGAACGACAACCTGCGCCCTCCCGAGAAGATGCTGCGCAGCGTTTGTTTGAGCTGTCACGGCCTCGCCTTCTCCCTCGACGCGATCGCCGACTCTGAGCTCGTCCGGAAGAACTTCGACGGAAGGCCTGGGGCGCACGTCCTGAGCGTCGACTGGGCTATGGAAAGAATTCAATAACAAATCTCTGTTGTTTCTTGGTCGTTACTCCTTGGAAATCGTCATTATGAAGAATTTTCGAAGCATTCTGTTCATTCTCCTCGCCGTTTCTCCGCTGTCTTGCCAGAAAGAAGCGGCACCCGCTCCCGAAGGAGCCGCTCCTCCCGCGGCCGCCGGAATCTCCCCGCAGCGGTTCGCCGACGCACTGCACGCCGTCATGGAGTCGGACCGGGTCGTCTACACCAAGAACGTCGTCAATCGTCTGCAGAACAAGGAGAACATTATCAAAGCGAGTGAGCACTGGGAGGACGAAAAGACGCTCCCGCTCCCGGCCCAGATGTTCCGCATGGGCGCGGAGATGGTTGCGAAGAAAGAAGCAGGCTTTACCTATTCGCTCCTCAGCTTGTGGCCATTGAATAAGCAAAACAAGCCGTCGACCGACCTCGAGAAGAAGGGGCTCGAGTTCGTCGCAGCCAACAAAGGCGCGAACTTCTACGGCGAAGAGGAGCTCGGCGGACAGAAGTATTTCACGGCGGTCTATGCGGATGTGGCCGTCGCCGAGGCCTGCGTGAAGTGTCACAACGAGCACAAAGACGCGCCGCGCACGGACTTTCAGATCGGCGACGTGATGGGTGGGGTGGTTGTGCGCATCCCGCTCTGAGAATGTCTCGATCAAAGGGGGGAACTCTCGATGCAGCTTTCGCGCGTCCTTTGTAGAGAGGGCGCGCGAAGGGCGCGTCCGCCTCAGAGCTTCGGGTCTTCGCGTGCGAGAGGGGCGCTGATTCTGCCCGCTGAGCCGCGGCGTCTTCGCGTAGGCGAAGACGCCGCGAAAACGCGCGAGTTTCAGGCAGGGCGACCGAGCTGCAAGAGGCGCGCGATGCCACGTTTGGGCCGGAGCACGTCAGCTAAGGTGTGCTGGTCGAGGACCTCGAAGAACGCGTGGGTGGCTCGCTGGAAGACGCTCTTGAGGCTGCAGGCAGGCTCAATCGTGCAGGGAGTATCCCCTTGTCGCAGGCAGGCGACGACGCCGAATTCAACTTCCGTTTGGCGCAAGAGCTCCCCGAGGCGGATCTGTTCCGGGGGTAGCGCGAGTCGCACCCCGCCGCCGCGGCCTCGAGTTGTCTCGACGTACCCGAGCAGGGACAGGCGCTGGATGATCTTCAGGACATGGTGCACCGAGATGCCATAAGCGGCGCTGATCTCGGCGGCTGTCAGGGGATCGGGAGAGCTCGCGCCGAGGGCAACCAAAGTCCGAAGCGCATAGTCGCTGTGTTGCGTGAGCTGCACGAACCTGAGTCTTTCAGAAAATGTCGCCCCTGTCATTGTCGCCAGAGCGCCCGCGAGTGACAGGGCATCGGATCGAAGGCGAGCTTGGCTCAGCTTACGCGCCCGCTTGCGGCGCCCGCGAGAGGAATGGGTCGGCGTGGATCTTGTCCAAACTTGCGCCCTTCAAATAGAGCTTCTTCTTCAGACGATGGACCAGGTCGGGCGCGCCGCACAGGTAGTAGCGCGCAGCAGGGGGAGCTTTCTGCTCTTCGAGGACGACGTCGACGAGGTCTCCGACGCGCCTTTCGAGGAGCGGCTCGGAGTCGACTTCGGACTCGTTCCCTTCGAGCATGAGCTCGATGATGCGATGTTGAGAGTTTGAGAGGAGAGAGCGGAGCTCGTCCGTGAAGTAGAGGTCGCTCGCGCTTCGAGCGCCGTGATAGAGCGTGATGGGTCCTTGGTGTCCGCTTTCGAGGGCTGCGCGAAAGACTCCGATGAGTGGAGCCAGGCCAGTCCCTGTTCCGGCCAAGACGAGGGGGCGCTCCGGTTCGACCGGTACATACACGCACTCGCCGAAGGGCCCCTCGAGCTCAACCTGAGCGCCGACGGAGGAGCTGAGCCATGGACTGAGCTCGCCGCCCGGGAAGACCGCCACGTGGAGTTCGATATGATCGGCGCTCGGGAGGGAAGCGACCGAATAGGGCCTACGTACGCCGTCCTCCCTGCGGATCACCTGAACGAACTGGCCCGCTTCGAATTGAAAGCCACTTGGTCGCTCGAGGTAAACGCGGCTGACCCGCGATGAGAGGGCTTGCACATCCAGGATCCGCGAGCTGAAGCGCTCGGCGGCCTGACTTCGTTCAATCGTGAGAGGGCGGTCGGCAGCGCAGACGCAGGTCAGGAAAAAGCCGCGCTTCTTAAAGGACTCCTTCAGGCCCTGCTGGGCGCGAGCGGGAATGTCGCCCTCGACTGCCCGCATGAGACAAGTTTGGCAGACGCCGCTCTGGCAGAAGGAGGGAACAGAGACGCCGTGGCGCGACAAGCACTCGAGCACCGATTCGCCCGCCTTCGGCTGGTATGTGGTGCCGTCCAGTGTGATCATGGATTTCTCCTCGGAGCTCTTTCGCTCAGGCAATGCTCAAAGCGTCGTGTCCACGCTGAGTAACGTTCGTATTGTGGCCGGCGAGCGGCGACGAAAGATCTTCGGTGCTTTCGCCGCCTGTTCGCAGGGGTTGGATTCAGCCGGCAGGGTGGCCTTGAGAAGGGGGAAGTGGCTGCTTTGGTGAGTGCGGAGATGGCCGTGGCTCAGCGGTTCAAGACGTCGTCTTTGACGCTGGTCGCGATCGCGGCTGCTTCGGCGATGAGCTCGTCGGGGACTCCGAGTTCTTTCAAGGTTCCGCCGAGATTTTCCATGACGGCGCTGAAATCGGCTTCAGAGAGGTTCATCTTGGCGTGAGCCGCCCGCATGTCCTTCCCGGAGTAGTTCGCCGGGCCACCGAACGCGAAAGTTAAGAAGGCCTTCTGCTTGACGCGTTGACGGTCCATGTCGATGTCGTCGAAGTAGTGGCTGATGCGATCGTCGGCTAACACCTTTCGGTAAAACACGTCCACAGCGGCGTCCACGGCCGCTTCGCCGCCGATCTTCTCATAGAGTGAGCTCATCTCGATTCTCTCCTCGCCGCGGCGCGCCGCCGGGCAAAATGGTGTTTTTGTGGGTTCGTCTTGGCGCAAACCAAAACAGGTAAACGGGATGCTAGTTTATCGGCTCCCGAAGTGTCAAGGAAGATGAGTGGTTGCGGGGAAGATGGAACACATCATCAGCTCACATATGTGGCGAGAGTGTTTCGACATCGACGCGAAACAAAAGCGCGAACTTCTTGCGCGTTCTTTGCTCGGAGTTTCTCCCTAGCGATCGCGGCCGCGGAGGCTTCAGCCGGTTTGCGAAGCGATCGAACGGATGTCGAAGCGACGAGTTTGCGCGCTCTCTCTTGATCGAAGTTGAACGGTCGTCGCTCAGAGAATGAAATTCGCGCGAGGCTTGCGCGAAGGTCCCGCGAGGACAGCGCCCTCTTGTTTCGTCGCGACGATCGGTGAGCGTTTGTTTCCGAGAGGGAGTCGAATGGCGCGAGCTCGGGCGCTCGGCTCCTCGGAGGAGCTCGGCGGAAAGCTCGCCTGCTGCGCTCGAACGATCAGCGCTCGGTCTTCTGTTCGTGCGCTTTACGCTCGGCCTCAAGGATGCTGAGGGGCGTCGAGGGCGCGGTGGCTCCGGCTTTCTTCCGCTCCTTCGGGGCGGAATCGTTCGGGCTCGTCGGAGGAGAGGCGTCAGTCTTGTGTGTCATGAACAGGCTGAGGCGAGAACCGAGAAACGCGCGCAGTCTCTTCATCCTAGCGTCCGGCCATGAGTTCGGCAATATAGGGCCCGGGGCAAGAGGCGAGCCCCCGCACTGTCTCGCATTTTCCCCTGTTTTTTAAGGTTTTTCGAGCTGCGCGCTTTGGCCGCTCTGGGCTGAATCTTGGGAGAGCGAAATCGAGCGCCGGTCCTTCTGAGGGGAGTGAGCGCGAGCTTGAGAAAGAAGCCGGAAAGGAAAGTGCGCCGGCGATCTTGAACAATGAGCAACCTCCCTGAAAACTGAGGAGACACATGGTGAGGACGAGGCAGAGATCGGGGGAGCGCTTTGCCCAGGCCTTGGAGATGTGGGTCTCTCGCTGGTTCAAAGGACGGTGGGGGAAGCTCCGCGCACTGTTCGCCGGCGTGCTCGTCGCAGGACTTGGCATCTTCGCGTACCTGCTTTGGTCGCCGCGGCCGATCGCTGTCTTGATGGAATTCACAGGACGTCCAGAGCGCGACTTTGCGGTGGCAATGAACGAGTGGAGTCCCGCGGCCCGGCGCGACGCGTTCTTCGACGGCGACGCGGCCCGTACCGACAAGACCTCGAGCGCGAGCTTCCGCCTCGGAGCGCGCGCGCGGTTGTTCTTGCGTCCGGACTCTCAGGTCCGGTTTGGCAGGCGCTCGGGTTCGGGCACGCTCGGAGTCACCGTCGAGCTCGGTCAAGTGGACGTTGGCACGGTCGACGAGGGTGTGCGCCTTGAGTCCCTCTTCGGAGAGCTCGCGCTGGAGGCAGGCAGCACCGTGCGACTCCAGAGGGTCGGTTCGAGGCTCGTCGCTAGTGTGGTCTTGGGGCAAGTGGTGCTCGTGGGCCCATCCCCTCGCAGCCTGGGCGCTGGCGAAAGTTTCACCCTGGAGCTCGGTGGCCTCGTCGTTGACGGGCCGAGTGAAGGAGTCAAAGAGGCAGCGCGGCCGGGGCGGGATGAGGAGAATTCGGCGCCGCCGAGCCCCCCGAGCGATCTCGTGGTCAGCGCTGGAGAGACCTTCTGGGTCCACGATCCTGAGCCGCCCACCCGCATCGGTTTTCAAAGCGAGGGCCTCTGCTCCGGCCAAGTGCGGCTCCGCGTCGGGGAACAGGAGGTCCAGGGAGAAGGCACAGTTTCTCTCTCCTTCGGCGCCGGCAAGTACAAGTATGCTCTTTACTGTACGGACGGGGGCGAACGATTGGCGGCCGAGGGGCAGTTTGATGTGCTCAGGGACAAGGGGGCGAAGCCCCTCCCGGCGTTCACGCCTTCGGCCACCGTCCACGCCGACGGCCGCGTCTACACAGTGTACTACCAAGAGCGCTTGCCTCAGGTCACGGTGGTCTGGCCAAGTGCTCCCTCCGGGACTACCTATGAACTCACGATCGACGGTCAGGTGATGTCCGTCGCTCAGCCTTCCGTCTCTTTGGCTTCAGGCCGGCTCGGCCCCGGAACCCATCAGCTCGTCTTTTCGACCACTGGGACGCCAAAACGAACCTCCCGAAAAACAACCGTCGACATTCGCGTCGACGCCCAAGCGACCGCGGCCCGTGTCGCCGAGCCGAGTGAGCGCTTCGAGCCCGGCAGTCCCGTGTCCGTCGCTGGACAGGCGATGCCCGGATATTCCGTCATGCTCGATGGAACCGAGCTCCCCTTGGACAATCAGCGCCGCTTCTCGACTATCGCGAGCCCCAAGGGCACGATGGCGCTTGCCTTTACGCGCCCTGGCCGTGGTACTCATTACTACCTACGTCGCCCCAAGAGCAGCGAAGCGCCTCCCCCCTCTCCTTGAACATGCAAAGCTCTGAGCCTCCCGAGTCTTCGTTGATCCTCGGCCGTTATCGGGTGGTCCACCACCTGGCTCAGGGCGGCATGGGGAAGGTGCTACTCGGACGACTCGAAGGGGTCGACGGCTTCAAGCGACCCGTGGTGCTGAAGATCATGCGCCCGGAGATGAGGGTGAGCGAGGAAGGCAATCGGCTCTTCCGTCGCGAAGCCCAGATCCTCTCGCGGATGCAGCATCCTTCGATCCCGAACATCCTCGACTTCGGGGTCGAGGACGGGGCCTATGTGATGGCCCTCGAGTACGTCCACGGCTATCCGGTTTCGCGCTGGCTCGATTATAGGCACTCGATCGGCAAGCAAGTCCCGCTCGGGATCTGTCTCTTCATCGTGCGCCGGGTCCTCGACGCGCTCCAGTACGCTCACGAGTTCTTGAACGATGACGGGACGGTCGGGGAAATCGTTCATCGCGACGTCGCCGCCGACAACGTGCTCCTGGATCGCACCGGCTACGTGTACTTGCTCGACTTCGGCATCGCGAGCATGAACGGTCGGACGGGCCGGGTCTCTTCGGCCTCCGGCGTTTTCCGAGGAAAGCTCGGCTACGCAGCGCCGGAGACGCTCCGAGGAGAAGCGGCTTCACCCCGCGCTGACCAATATTCAGCGGCCATTTTGTTGCTCGAACTGCTCACGCTCGAGACGCCTTTTCAATCGGACGTGATCGGAGAAACCGTCCAGCGGATGGCCCATGAGCCACCCCCGCGCCCCTCGCAATTCCGAAACGATATCCCCGAAGGTTTCGAGGAAGTGCTCATGAGGGCGCTCGAAAAGGACCCGGGGGAAAGGTTCGCTTCGGTGCGGGAGTTTTCGAGGGAACTCAGGCGATTCCAGAGCGACGATGATGATGAGCTCGCTGAAGAGCTGAAGCGGATCGTGGAGCGAGATTTCGATCTGCTGCCCGCTACGGTGAACGTCGAGCCGCTCCAAGTGCGCGAGGAGGCGCTCGCGAAGGAATTCCGCGGCGCTATGCGTTCAGTGAGCTCGATACCGGACGCGCTGCTCCCGGGCAGGCGCTCGAACAATACGGCGCTTTGGGGAGCGCTGGTGCTGTTGATCTTTGCGCTGACCGTCGCCATGGGCTTTTTGATGCGCGATCGGACCGAGCAGGTTGTGGTCGTGGGAGGCTCGGCGAAAGAGCGCGAACCCGAGCGCGAAGCGCAGAGCAAGTCGGACGTCGAGCCAGAACCTCCGCGGTCACCGGAGGAGGCGCTGACTCGCTCGATCCACGCCCAAGGCACAGCCCTCGAGGCGTGTTTTATGGCGCACCTCGAGCTCGCCGAGAAAAACCCTGAAGCCATGCTCCATTTCAAGGTCCCTGCGCGGGCGCGGAAGGCGAACGTAGAGGTCCAGCCCAAGACGATCGCTGCGAGCCCTCTAGGGGCCTGCCTGCAGCGCGCTGCTGAGCAGATCGACTTCCCGGAGCCGGAGCGGGCCCTCTCCTTCCGTATCCCCGTCCGCGCTCGGTTTGCGCGCGCGGCGGACTAGAGACGCGGCTCCCCAGAGCTGCCCGCTCCGCGCGGGCTCCCTCGCCGGCGGTCCCCGCACATCCTGCGCGATCTTGCGCTCCGCTGCTCAAACGCTCACGGTTCGAGGATCTTCGGGCAAACTTGACGGAAAACCCATCACGCGGCCGTTTTCACTGCGGGCGAAGGAGCGGCGCCCTCATCGGGGAGCGTGTGGATTTGACCGCCCCGCTTCGTGGTCGTATTCGTGAGGCCTCTCGTTTGTGCGAGAGAGAAGGAAACGATTCATGGCGCTTCATATCGGTAGCATTGCGCCGGACTTCGAGCAGGACTCGACGGCCGGAAAAATCAAGTTTCACGAGTGGATCGGGCAGACCTGGGCGATCCTGTTCTCCCATCCCAAGGACTTCACGCCCGTTTGCACCACGGAACTGGGACGCGCGGCGAATCTGAAGGCCGAGTTTGACAAGCGGAACGTCAAGATGCTCGCAGTCAGCGTGGACGACGTTGAGTCGCACAAGCGCTGGACCTCTGACATCGAAGAGACCCAAAACGCTCAAATGAACTTCCCGATTCTCGGCGACGCGGATCGGAAGGTCGCGACGCTCTATGACATGATCCATCCGGAGGCGAACGATACGCTCACGGTGCGCAGCGTGTTCATCATCGATCCGAACAAGAAGATTCGTGCCATCATCACCTACCCGGCGAGCACCGGCCGAAACTTCTCGGAGATCCTCCGCGTGATCGACTCGCTCCAGCTCACGGACAACTACAAGGTGGCGACCCCCGTCGACTGGCAGGACGGTGATGATTGCGTGATCGTGCCCGCGCTCACCGACCCCGAGGAGCTCAAGCAGCGCTTCCCGAAGGGATACCGCGCGCTCCGTCCTTACCTCCGCCTGACTCCCCAGCCCAACAAGTAAGGGTCGGTTCGACCCTGTCCGGGCGCGTCGCGGCGAAGCCTCGAGCTCTTGGGCTCGGCGCTTCGCCGTCGCTTTTTTGGGGGGGCGTGCCCCGCGTGGGAGGGTGGCGTGATAAGGTGAGGAGCTGTGAAAGAACAACTCGCTCCTGAAGTTCTCGCTCTGTTCCCGCCCGACTTCGAAGAGAAGGGGTTCACCCACGCAATGGGCATGAGCTACGTCCGCCTCACGGCCGAAGAGGTGGTGATCGAGTGGACCGTGGGCCCAGAGCACCTGCAGCCCTACGGCATTGTGCACGGCGGGGTCCACGCAGGAGCGATCGAGACCGCCTGCTCGATGGGGGCTGTGGTCCAGGCAGGACCTGGCTTTGTGATTATGGGCGTCGAAAATCAAACGAGTTTTCTGCGCGCCGTACGGAGCGGGAAGCTCACGTGCCGCGCTGTCCCGGTGCACCCTGGGCGCCGTCTTCAGCTTTGGGAGGCCAAGATCACCGATACCGATGGGAAATTGGTGGCGACCGGGCGCGTTCGTATCTTCTGCGACCCGCGCTGAGAGCTGCCGCGAGCGCGGGTGGGTTCCGGCGGAGAAAGTTCTCCTCCCCACAGATGAGGCTTTTGGGGAGAACCTGCGCTAGATTCGCCCCATGCTTCGACTCATGCATCCGCTCTGCAGCGCTCCGGCAGTGCTGCTCTTTGCAACGCTTACGGCTGTGGGCTGTGGTTCCGAGGGAGAGAGCGGTCCATCCGAGACGGGAGGCAACGGAAACGATACCGGGAGCGGCGGCACAGGAGCAGGGGCATCATCTGGAGGTGGCAGCGAGAATCCCGGAGGGACTGGCGCTGGCACAAACGCTGGCTCGGGGGGCGAGACGGATCCGGGTTCTTCAGGTGGAGCCAAGGGCTCGACGGGGGGAAGTGGAAGCGGCGCTGGGGGCAGTTCCGTTCCTCCCGAGAGTGAGGTCGATCCTCCGAGCGAGCCACTGAGTGACTTCATCGTTGTCGATCAATTCGGCTACCTTCCTGAGTCGGAGAAGATCGCCGTTGTCCGCGTGCCCGCTCAGGGTTTTGACGCCGGGGCAGACTACACGCCTGCTGAGCGTTATCGAATCATGAACGCCGTGACCGGTGAGGCAGTGCTCGAACTCGAGCCTGTCCAGTGGAAGGGCGGCCAGGTCCACCAGCAGAGCGGGGACCGCGCCTACCACCTCGATTTCTCGGAGGTGCGACAGGGAGGAGTTTACTATGTGCTTGACGCCGAGAGCTCGGTGCGCTCGGCCCTGTTCCGGATCTCGAATGATGTCTACCGGGACGTGCTCAAGCACGCCGTACGGACCTTCTTCTACCAGCGCGCTGGCTTCGCGAAGGAAGCGAAATATGCGGGCGCCGCTTGGGAGGATGGAGCGAGCCACGTTCGGCCCGGCCAGGACAAAGACGCCCGCCTCTATAGCGCGACGAACGATGCTTCGACGGCCCGCGACGTCTCCGGAGGCTGGTACGACGCAGGTGACTACAACAAGTACACGCCTTGGACCGCTGACTACGTGGTCACTCTGCTTCGAGCTTACGAAGAGAACCCAGGCGTGTTCGGGGACGACTACGGACTCCCCGAGTCCGGCAATGGGGTGTCCGACCTCTTGGACGAGGTGCGGTTTGGTCTTGAGCACTTGATCCGGCTCCAGAATGAAGACGGCTCTGTGCTCTCGATTGTCGATTTGGATCACGGAAGCCCTCCGTCAGAGGCGGATGGGCCGAGCCGCTACGGCCCGCCGAGTACGAATGCGACGGTTCGCGCTGGGACGGCTTACGCGATCGGCGCTCGCATCTTCGCGGATGTGGACGAAGACTTCGCGAGTGACCTCGAGGAGCGCGCCGAGAGCGCCTGGGAATGGGCGAGCGAAAACCCAGAGGTCATCTTCTACAATAACGACGGCACGAACAATCTCGGCGCGGGGCAGCAGGAGCTCGACTGGAGCGGAAACCCAGCGGGCATCGTCCTTTACAAGAACAATCTCGCCATGGAGCTCTACCGCCTCACCGGGGACAAGAGCTACCTCGATTTCCTCGAGCAGAACTACGACGTCAAAAAGACCGGGACGAATAACGCGGCTTATAACGGCCTCAACTATTACGTAGCGGGCTGGGAACAACAGTTCCACGACACGTACCTGCTGCTCGCGAAGACGGAGGGCGTCTCCTCCAACGTGTCCCAGACGATCCTGGAGCGCTACGTGAGTGCGCTCGGCTCCGATGATAATTTCGGAATGCTCGCGGGGAATCCTGATCCCTATTTGGCCTTCGTCGCCGATTACACCTGGGGTTCCAATGCCCATAAATCCCGCACCGGGCTCGTTTTCTATTCCGCGCTCACCTACGACCTGGACCCTGATTTCAAGGCAGAAGCGCGGCGCGCCGCGGAGCGGTATATTCACTACATTCACGGGGTGAATCCGCTCGGGCTCGTTTACTTGAGCAACATGGGCGAGAGCGGCGCCGAGAAGAGCGTCACACAATTCTACCACTCCTGGTTTGGTGAAGGGACACCTTGGGACGAGGTCGGAGTCAGCGAGTTTGGGCCTCCGCCCGGCTTCCTCGCGGGTGGTCCGAATCCTTCCTATGACTGGGATGGCTGCTGCGAGACGAATAGTTGTGGCACAAGCTGCGGAGCGGCGCCCCCGAGCCCGCCTGCGGGCCAGCCGGCCATGAAGTCCTACGCTCAGTTCAACGATGGCTGGCCCCTCAACTCTTGGGCCGTGACCGAGAACTCGAACGGCTATCAGGTGGAGTACATTCGCCTCCTCTCGAAGTTCGTGGAGTGAGGAGAAGCGGCGAAAGCTCTGCTCTGGGGCAGGGACTTTCGCCTCCTTCCGGGACGCCGAAGGGCGCGACTTACGGGGCTCTCCGCTCGAGCTCTCGAGCCAGACGCTCGTTCAAAGCTCGAGCTTCCTCGTTCCCTTCGCACAGATCCTCGAACTCGAAGATGGGGCGGAGCTCGAGCTCCGCTTCTTCCCCTGGCATGGGATCGGGACAGCGCCGCGCCCACTCGACAGCCTCGTCGAGGGATTGGACCTGCCAGATCCAGTAGCCGGCGACGAGCTCTTTTGTCTCAGCGAAAGGTCCATCAATGATGGCGCGCTTTCCGCCCCAAAGCCGCACGCGGCGCCCCTCCTTGCTCGGCTTGAGTCCGTCGCCGCCGAGGAGGACACCCGCTCGGAGGAGCTCCTCGTTGAACCGGCCCATCGCGAGCAGGAGCTCCTCACTCGGAGGGTCACCCTGTTCGCTGCGCTTCGTTGCCTTGACCATCACCATGACTTTCATTCTGCGTTCTCCTGGGCCGCTTTTTCGGCCGCTTTGAGGGAACGACGTTTCGCGGTGCCGAGGGCCGACAAAGGCCTCGCATTTTTCTGAATTTTCTCTGCGCCGCCGGGTTTCCTCTGCGAGAGAAATTTTAGCGTCTCGCTGAGCGCTTCTTCCTGGAAGCTTCAATCACCGCGAGCCCAGGCAGAAGGAGGGTGAGGGCCCCCCGATCCTGGAGGTTTTCCTCGCCGAACAGCGGCCGGAACGCAGGAAGCCGCAGGGAAACGGGGCGCTCGGAGAAATTGCAGAGCAGACCGACTCGCCCCCGCCAGAGGACCAGCCAGCGTTCATCCTCGTCAAATTCCGCTCGGACCTTCTTGAGCTCGTCGCTCTGGAGCTCGGGGTGCTTGCGTCGGAGAGCGATGAGCGAGCGATAGCGCTCGAAGGTCCTTTTTGCGGCGTCGGTCTCAGCGAGGCAAGCGTTGAGTTTGGAGCGATGGAACGCGTCTTCGGAGCTCGGGTCGAGCGTCTCCGGATTCTCCCAGCCGAACTCAGACATCTCCCTCTGTCGTCCGGACCGTACGGCGTCCCGGAGCTCGGGCTCAGCGTGGTCGATGAAGTAGTGGAAGGGGGAGGGAGCGCCCCACTCCTCGCCCATGAAGAGCATGGGCGTGAACGGAGAGAGCAGGGTCAAGCCGGCGGCGATGGTGCACTTCGCTTCAGAAACCAGGGCCGTCAGACGGTCACCTCGAGGGCGATTCCCCACCTGATCGTGGTTTTGGCTGTAGACGACGAAGCGCCTGCCAGGCTGGTTCCCGGGGGGCGCGCCCTGGCCTCTTTGTCGATAGCGACTGAACTCGCCCTGCAACGCGTAGCCTTGAGTCAAAGCGCGCGCGAGGGGCCGTAGCGGACCGAAATCTTGGTAGTAGCCGGCCCGTTCACCGGTGAGCGCTGCATGGAGCGCATAGTGAAAATCGTCGGACCATTGGGCGTCGAGTCCGTAGCCACGCGGGCGCTCGGTGATGAAACGAGCTGCGTTGAGATCACACTCGCCGATCAGGAAGAGAGGGCGACCACTCGCTCGAGCGAACTCCGCGACCTCGCGGGACAGGGTGGCCAAGAGATGTTCCGGAGACTGATCGAAGATGGTCTGGACGGCGTCGAGTCGCAGGCCATCGACGTGGTATTTTTCGAGCCAGAACCGAGCATTGTCCAGCACAAACCGCCGCACTTCGTCGCTGCCCGGCCCGTCGAAGTTCAGAGCGTCGCCCCAGGGTGTATGGTAGCGACCAGTGAAGTAAGGCCCAAAGTGGCCCAGGTAGTTCCCGCTTGGCCCTAAGTGGTTGTAGACGACATCGACAATGACCCCGATTCCCTCTCGGTGACAGGCGTCGACGAGCCTCATCAGCCCATAGGGGCCTCCGTAGGAGGCTTGAGGTGCGAACAGACTCACGCCATCGTAGCCCCAGCCACGTTCGCCCGGGAAACTCGCCACAGGCATGAGCTCGATATGAGTGATGCCGAGAGCTCGAAGGCGCGGCAGCTCCGCTAGGACTCCGTCAAAAGTTCCGGCCTCGGTGAAGGTTCCGACGTGGAGTTCGTAAATGACGGCCCGTTCGAGCGGGACCGGCCCATATTCCGCGTCGGACCAAGAGAACCGTTCGAAGTCCACGCGGCGGGAGGGGCCGTGGACGCCTTCGGGCTGGTCAGCGCTCCGCGGATCGGGGAGCGGTGGCCCGCCATCGAGGGAGAACGCGTACTTTTGCTCGGGCTCGAGGACCGCGCGCTCGGCGACGAACCAGCCCCCGGGGGCGGGACGGCAGTGCACCCGCTCTTCGCTCGGGAACAGGACAAGGTCCACGCGCTTTGCGCGGGGAGCCCAGACTCGGAGCGGCTCGCTTGAGGCCATGGGAGAGTGTCACCCCGAAGAGCTTTCGACGCGAGCCAATGTAGGGGTAGGCCACACCTGGCCGTCCCGGGCGACCTCGAGCTCGCTCTTGCGAAAAAGGTTCAAATTGTTTCGATCGCTTCGGCCTTCTCGAGCATCTTCTTTGCGAGATGGAGCTCGAGCAATCGCGGGGACAGTTGGGCAAGAGGCCTTTTCGCGTCGGGGCGCTGGGGGCATGGACACTTTCAGTCGCGATCGTCGCGTGTTCGTCCGCGAACTCAGGCAAGCGCGGCGCGGATGCTGATGGGGTGAGCGCAACCGGGGGGACTGGCTCTTCCTCGGAGGACCAAGGAAGTGGCGGCCTCTCAGCGAGCGGTGGTGGCTCCTACGACGAGTATGACGACGACCTCTCTGTGAGCCCTCCAGGAGGGGGAAACTCTGACGGCGGAACAGTCTGTGAGGAAACCTCCGCAGAGACGGAACTCGCTCCCCTCTATTTGGCCTTTGCCTTCGACGTCTCGGGGAGCATGGGCGCCCTCGATCGGCCCTACTGGTGGCACGATCCCGAGCGCAAGTGGCGTCCCGTGGTGGAAGCCACCAAGGCCTTCTTCGAGGAGCCTAGTCTCGAGCGCATGAACGCGTCGATGGTACTGTTCCCGGTGGAAGGAGGGGGCGGGCGCCGATGCGACAGCGCTACCTATGAGACTCCTGATGTTCCCATGACGGAGCTGCCGTCGATGGCCTTCGGCGAGGTCCTCTCGGCCTACGAAGAGGAAGTGGGCGCGGGGCTCGCCGGCGGCCGCTGGCGCGGCGGGACGCCGACCTTTGCTGTGCTGGAAGGCGCGGGGCGTTTCTTGGCGGAGCTCGAGACCGACGAGGACGGAGCGCGGGCAGTCGTGCTTGTGACGGACGGTCTCCCGCAGGGGTGCGACGAAGAGCTCGAAGAGGTCGCGCAGGCGGCGCGGGAGCTCTCTGAACGAGGTATCCCGACCTACGTGATCGGCATCGAAAATCCGACGGTTCCTCCCGCGGAGTTGCCCGCCGGTTGGGCGAACTGGGGGAACTGCAGTGGCGGCGGAGGAGACGAACCCTGTCCTCCTCCGGAGACGCTCGCGGCTTTGAATCAAATCGCCGAGGCGGGGGGCACGGGCAGCGCCTTCTTGATCGACACCTCGAACCCAACGTCCACGAAAGGAGCCCTCCTCGAGGCCATCGAGGACATCCGAAAGAGCTCCTTTCCCTGCACCCTCGCGATTCCGCCTCATCCTCAGGGACTCACATTTGCTCCCGAAGAGATTGACGTCTCTGTGGGGCAGGGCGGGACGACCGAACGCCTCGACTACGATGAGGCTTGTTCGAGCGACAGGAGCTGGAGATACACGAGCGCGGACGATGAGCGCGCCATCGAGCTCTGTCCGGAGGCGTGCGCGAGCATCTTGAGCTCCGCGGGCGCGGAGCTTCAGGTGAACTTTCTGTGCGCTCCTCGCCCGATCAAGTGAGAAACTTCAAGGCCGGGCGAAAAGCCCTCCCACGCAGCGAGCTCAGCTCGCGTTCAGGAGGGCGCCGATGCGTTCTGCGGCGCGCGTAGCGAGGGCCATGATGGTGATCTGGGGGTTGACGCCCAGGGGACCTGCGACCGTGCTGCCATCGACGACGAACAGGCCCTTCAGGTCGTGGCACTCGTGATTCAAGTCGACGACGCCCTGCCGCGGGTCTTGGCTCATGCGGCAGGAACCGAGGGGATGGTAGCTTGTGACGATCAGGTCCGAGGGGCTGAGGGAAGCGCGGGCGAGCGCCTCGACGTCTGCCTTGGATTTGAGGCGCATCGGCTTCAAGAGCCCCGGGAAGACCTCGCGGGCCCCTGCGGCGAACAGGAGCTCCGAGCAGAGAACGAGCGCCCGTTGAATGCGCTGCATGTCTCGCTTCGTGATGTTGTAGGTCAGGACGGGAAGACCCTTCGGTCCGAGTCGAATGCGGCCGCGGGCTTCCTCGGCCAGGAGATAACCGATGCCCGCCAGGTGGTTCTGCTGTTCCAGTACTTCGACCAGGGGCTTCCCGAGGAGCCCCAAGAGGGGCGCTGTTGTCTGATAGTCGGAGCCGGCGGAGAGGAGGAGCAGGCCTTCTTTCAAGAACTCGAAGGAGTAGTCCGCCTGAGGGATGTACTTGGCTGAGTCGATCTTTTCGTCGAACAGACCAGTGACGGGGCCCGATGGATGCAAGGTGATGTTACGGCCGAGCTGTCCGCTCGAGTTCCCGATGCCCTGTTTGGCCAAGAAGAGGGGCGAGTTGAGCGCACCACCGGCGACAATGACGGCCCGCGCCTGGATGCGGATGCGCTTGGGTTTGCCGTTTTCGGCGAGGCAAATGCTGCGGTCTCGCTCCAGCGCCACCGCTTCGATGCCCGTCGCGCGTCGACCGTCGTGAATGACGCGTTCGGCGCGCAATCCATAGAGCATGAACGCACCCTTCTCGAAGGCGGTCGGAAGGTAAGCGAGGTTCGTCGAGCGGCGGGCGTCCGTCTTGCAGCCGAAATCACAGAAACCCTCACCGCGGCAGCCGGGAGCGTTCCGGGCGATGACGTCGGAGTGCCAGCCGAGCTCCGAGGCTCCGCGGGTGAAGATGTTGTGGAGGGGGCCTGCGTAGCGAGTGTCGGCTTTTTCGACCTGAAGGATGCTCTCCGTGCGGTCGAAATAGCCCTCGAGGGCGTCTGTCGAAAACTCGGCGCTCCCGTACTCCTCACACCACCTGTCGGTGACCCAACGGGGCGGGCGAAAAGAAGAGCCGCCGTTGACGGCCGTGGAGCCGCCCACCAAGCGCCCTTGGGGGATCATGATCGGGGCGTTCCCGATCGAAACAGTGTTCCTGTAGACCTCGGAGAGCGTTCCGGTCAGCGTTCCCGGGAAATCGTTGCGTCGGAGGTGCTCTCCCTCTTCAACGAACACGACGGCCAAGCCTTGATCGGCGAGGTGACGTCCGACGACCGCACCGCCCGCGCCGGTTCCGATCACCACGACGTCACATTCGAGGGGCTCGCTCGCGTCAAAGTCGCGCGCAGCAGCGGTCTGGCTCAGCCAGCGAGGTTGTTCGACGTTTTGTACGGTGGGCAGGGGGGCGTGCTTCTGGAGCAGCTCCGGCTGAGAAAAATGTGTCACTCGGTAGAGAACCCCGAGCAGGTTGACCGCTTTTCCGAGGATCGGATGGACCGTCCAGCGCTGGAGGAGGGCGTCGGCTTCGTCCGGGGAGAGCTCTTCGAAGCGCCGCCCCGTGTAGGCGCGAGCGGCTTGTGAGAGGGCGCGGTGGGCTGCGCGGAACGCCCCGAGGCTCTCGGGAAGGGTGCGGCTGATGAACCTCTCAGTGTGGAGGACGGTCTGCTCATCGGCCGCAGGGCCAATCGCCGAGCCGGGGATCATCGCCTGTGCGATGGCGGCGGCCGCCCGCAGCCGTTCGAGCTCCGGCAGCTCGCGGGTCGCCGAAATGTCCATCATTTTCATCGCGCGGAACCTTTCCACTAGGACCCGGGCGGGTCAAATGGAACGACGGTTTCCGCCATCAATGAGCCGAAGTGCCTGCGCTCTTGGGAGTTTCGGGAGCCGCCCCCGCCTCGCCTTCTCGTGTGAGTAGAGTCGTTCGCAGTCCGAGCTTTTCGAGCTCCGGTACAACGAGCGTGTCGTCGCCGGCGACCACGATGTGGAACGAGCGAGGATCACAGAACGCCTCGGCTGCCTTACGCGCCTCAGCCAGCGTCACCAGACTCACCTTCTTCGGCCATTGCGCGAGAAACTCCGGACCGCGTCCGTACATCGGCAGGGTGGCGAGCTGGGCCGCGGTGTCGCCAGCAGATTCGAAGCGGAGGGGATAACCGAGGAGCAGACCGCTGACGGCTTCCTTGTGCTCCTGCTCTTCGAAAGGCTCGCGGCAGAGGCGATCCAGCTGTCGGAAGATCTCTTGCACACTGAGGCCTGTGGCCTGTGCGTGCACGCTCGCCATGATCGTGAACATGCCCGCCTCTCGGGCGCGCTGGAAACCACTGTGAGCTCCGTAGGTGTAACCCTTCTCTTCGCGGAGGACCATGTTGAGGCGACTCGTAAACGAACCACCCACACGCTCGTTCATGACAAGCTCTTGGTAGTAGTCCGGACTGTCGGCGCCGCGGGTGCGCTTGGCGAGACCGAGCGCTGATTGTGCCGCGCCACGGAACGGGATGACGATGACCTCTGTCGGAGCGATCTCCGGGGCGACAGGAGCTGTCTTGAGCGTCGATTTTCCGCGGAAGCCGGAGAAGTGTTTCTCAAGGAGCGATTGAAGCTCCGCTTCTCCTGTGGGGCCGACGAAGACGAATTCTGCCTCCTGACCCGCCAGGAGGCCGCGAGCATGGGCGCGGACGTCCGCGAGCCGAATGCGCTTCAGGCTCTCGACGGTGCCGCCCGAGTGAGGTCCCGAGTAGCCGTCTCCGAACACGGCGCGGCTGAGCTCTTCGCGCATGCGTGAGCTTGGCTCATCCTTCCGGGAAAGGGCGACCGCCACCGCGTGGTCGCGCCGCCTATCGAACTCAGCCTGGCTGAGCGTCGGCTTTTGGACGATCAGGGAGAGCAGCGCGAGAGAGGCGTCGAGGTTCTCAGCGAGGCCGTTCAGCGTGAGCAGGGTCGTATCCTGTTGGACCGAGACGCTGTAGTCCGTTGCGAGCAGCGAAAGGGCGTCGGCGATTTCGAGAGCGGTCTTTCCGCCCGCGCCTTCATCCAAGAGGTCGGCCGTGAGCTGGGTCAAGCCGATTTTGTCGCGGGGATCGGAGGACGCGCCGCGCGGCAAGACGAGGTGGAGCGAGAACAAAGGAGAAGGCCCTTGCTCGAGGCGCCACACCTTCTGGCCGCCTTTCAGCTGAAAAACGCTGGGAGGCGGAGGCGCCCAGGGGTTTTCGCCGCGCGGCTTCGGAAGCTCGGCGTAGCGAGGGTCGGGCACCTCTGCCTTCTCTGGCTGCGAGCGGGCCGGCTTTTCGGCAGGAGCGGCGGGCTTCTGCGCGCTCTGGCTGCATCCGAGCAGACCGAGCGCGAGGATCGGGACAGCGGTCCAGCGGGACATTTTCATTTCTGAGTCTCCTGACGGGGGCTCTTGGGGGTGAGATCTTGGACAGGGGCTCCGCGTGTTCCGGGGACGAAGTCCAGGCGGACCGAGCGATCCATCGAGAGAAACTTCTTTCCCGCAGAAAGCACGCTCTGGGCGGTAGCGTTCACATAACGCTCGTAGTCGTAGGCGAGACCGTCTGCGCGTCCGAGCTTCGTCGCGTACGCTCCGAGCAGGCTCGCCCGGTCACCGACGCTCTCGATGCGATGGTAGAAGTCCTTCTTGAAGGCGTTTTTGGCTCGAACGAGCTCCGTCTCGCTGGGTTCGGTCTCGAGAGCTCGCATGAGCTCTCGCTCGAGGGCCGGACCGAACGTCTCGAGCGTCACTCCTGGCGCGAGCGTTGCCTGAATGACGAAGACGCCCGCGAGGTCGCGGGAGATCTGGTAGGCGTCGATGTCCTTGGCGAGCTTCTGGGTATAGACCAGGGACTGGTACAGGCGGCTCGATTTTCCATCTGCGAGAATGTTCGAGAGGAGATCGAGCTCGGCGTCGTGCGTCTCGAACAGCGCCGGAGAGTCGAAGGCGAGGTAGACGCGCGGCAGCTGAACCTGGTCTTCGATCACCCAATGGACCCGGTTCGGGCGCGCGCTGGGCTCGGCGCTCTTCGGGATGACGGGGCGGGGAGCGCGGGAGCCACCCGGAATGTCCCCGAAGTATTTCTCGATGAGCCCGCGCATTTCGGCTTCTTCGAAGCCGCCGGCGACGACCAGAACCGCGTTCGCGGGCACGTAGTACTTCCGGAAGAAGGCGTGAACATCGTCGAGACTCGCGTTCGTGAGGTCTTCGTGGGACCCGATCGGGCTATGGCGATAAGGGTGGCCCGGGGGATAAAGCGCTTCGCCCATGTGCCAGAAGGCCATCCCGTAAGGGCTCATTTCGTAGCGCTGGCGGCGCTCGTTTTTGACGACGTCCCTTTGATTGTCGAGCTTGGCCTGGTCGAGCACGTCGACCAAGGAGCGCATGCGGTCCGACTCCATCCACAGCGTGAGCTCCGCGAACTGCCGCGGGACCCGCTCGTAATAGTTGGTCCGGTCGTTGTTCGTGGTGCCGTTGACCTCCGCACCGATGGGCTCGAAAGGCGCGAAATATTCGGTGTCGAAGTGTTTGCTCCCTTGGAACATCAGGTGTTCGAAGAGGTGGGCAAAGCCGGTTTTTCCCTTGGGCTCATGCCCGGAGCCGACCATGTACACGATCTCGGTCGCCACGATCGGTGCGGAGGGATCAGGGCTCAGGACCACGGTCAGCCCGTTGTCGAGCTTATATTCGATGGACGGGAGCTTGGGGATCGGACTCACCGCGGCCGGAGAGCTGGAGCTCGCCGGAGCTGGCAGGGACGTCTCGGCGAGACTCGGTGAGGGAGTGAAGAGAGCGCCGAGCAGCGCCAAAGCAACCGAGCGCAAATGGATGGACGCGGGCATGCGGGCCGAAGCTCGGCCAATTCTCCCGCTATGTCAAAGATCTCGACCGTTACTCGGCAGCGAGATCGACGCCCGCTGGCGCGATGCGGAGCGGGATGCGCCGGCTCACGAGCTCAGCGACAGCCGGCAGGCAGCCACCACAGCAGCGACCTGCACGCGTCAGCTGTCGAACCTCTTCGAGTGAGCTCGCTCCCTCGTCGAGAGCTGATTCGATGGCGCGGTCGGTGACTTTCGAACAGTGACAGAGAATCATAGGGACGAAGGGGAAGGACTGGCTGAAGCCCTACGCCGCTTGGAATATCACAATGAAAGTCACTTTCAATTGATCTCGCGAAGGATGAAAGCCGATTGCCACAACTGCTCAATAATCCACTAGAATTGTCGAATTTCGCGAGAAGGGCGATTGCCATTACTGGGCGCCCATTCGGGTGAACTTGAAAAGCTCGTTCAACAGCGAAAATCGCCGATGGGGGCCAAGCGGCTGGGGTAAATAACGAGAGGATGAAGGGCGATTCTCAAATCATCGACCTGTTGAATCAGGTCCTCACGGCGGAGCTGACAGCTATCAACCAGTATTTCATTCACGCTAAAATGCTGAAGAACTGGGGCTATCAGCGCTTGGCTGAGCAGAAGAGGAAGGAGTCGATCGAGGAGATGCGGCACGCCGATGAGGTCATCGAGCGCATTCTTTATCTCGATGGGACGCCCAACATGCAGAGGCTGAACCCCGTGCGTGTCGGCGAGGATCCGATCGAGATGCATCAGCTCGACCTCGAGCTCGAGGTCGCGGCAGTGAAGCGGCTCAACGAGGGGATCGCGCTTTCGACGTCCAAGGGTGACGGCGGGACGCGCTCACTCTTCGAGAAGATCTTGGTCGAAGAAGAAGAAGCCGTCGATTTCCTCGAGACCCAGCTCAGCATCGTGAAGGACCTCGGGCGCGAACATTACCTCGCGCAAATGATCGGCGAGCTCACTTAAAGAAGACGCGGGTGCTCGGGGGTCGCCAGGCCCGAGCGGTATGGCTCATCGGCAACCCACGAACAAAAGCCTCTAGACAAAAAGCGAATCGGCCAAGACGCGGTGGGGCGTCTTGGCCGATTGTCATTGAGCAATGAACCCGGACATCTGTCCGGGTCCGAGACGGCTCACTTCTTCGCGGCGATGGCCAAGGAGACCTCGACCTGCGAAAGAAGCTTCTTCGCGCGGGCGGGGCCGAGAGCGATCACGAGCTCCTTGAGCTGGCTCTCGAGCTTCGCCTTGTTGCCCTTGACGGTCTTCTTGCCTTCCTTCGCCATCAGGGCGCGGGCGGCCTTGTTCGCGGCGGAGCGAATGTTGTGCACGTAGGCCTTGGAGATGATCATGCCCTTCTCCTTGGCGCGGTCGACGACCTCGCTCGCAGCCATGCTGCGCGGAAGTGAACGAACGAAAGCGGCCTTGTCACCCTGGCGGATCGTCGTGCTGCTCGCGACCTTGGCTACCTTTGCCGTCTTTTTCTTGCCTTTTTTCTTTGCTGCCATTTGGAAGTCCTTACGAAAGTTTGTTGGGGCGGTCTGTTGCGATGAGAAATCCGGTTCGCGTCGTTTAGAACCGTGAGAAGCCGTCCAGCCCCTATCCCGGAGCGCTTCTCACTCTCAGCTCTCACTATTATGTGTGAATCGAGATCGATGTCCAGATCTTCGGCTAAAATTCTTCTACCAACAAACGACTCCCCGTCCGAGATCGCTCACGGCCGAGAGAACGTCGCGAAATGCGGACACTCGTCCGCGCCGCTGCTGCCAGTGATTTTTGCGCGACTCGCGGGCCCTCGCTCTCGGGTGACTCACAACGACTCTTCCTCGTTGCTCACGGAGTCGAGAGGTAAAGTAGCGAGCTTCCGCGAAGCCTCACGGCGCTGACGAGCCGCTGCCTCACGCGCCGAAAATCGTCTACTTTCGCGGAAAACTGCGCGAAAATAGGCTCAAGAGATCGAGCTGCGAGCGCACGTTTAGCTTGCGATAAATGGCCTTCAGGTGGTTCCGCACTGTGTGCGTGCTGATGTCGAGGACGCCTGCGATATCCTTGACGCGGTGGCCGGCTGCCAACTTTTCGACGATTTCCCGTTCGCGCGCGCTGAGTTTCTGCATAGAGCCGTTCGGGCCGTGGCTCGCGGGCCGTCTCTCGTTTTGCTCATCAGCCTCTGCGATTCGCGCAAAGACGGACGGGTCGCGGGCCACGTCGGGGACCTTGCCGAAGTGTTCGAAGACGCGTTCGACTGCGAGCTTTTGTTCCCAAGCCGCACTCCAGACCACCTCCTGCGCTTCGGTGATCCGGACCAATCGGAGCGCCCCTTCCAGGACCTCGTGGATTTCCACGGCGGTGAGTGGGGCCTCCAAAAATCGATATACTTCCGCTCGATTGACGGCGCCGATCAACACCTCCGGGGCACCCTGAGTCAAGAGCAGGATGCGGATCGTTTTTGGAGAGTGCGCGCGAACCTTGGAGAGAAATTCGACGGCTGCCCTTCCTTGTCCATCACCCGGCATGTCCTCGCCGCAGATGACGATCGCCGGGGCTCGCTCGGAGAGGATCTGGTCAGCGTTCCGAGAGTCCGCGCAGCTCAGAATCTCGAGGCCCTCGGAAAGGACGGACGCTCGGAGTACCGATTCCATCGTTTCCTGAGAGGCGAGCCCAAGACCCACCAAGAGCACGCTTCGATTCATGGTTATCGTCGACGACCGGCCGTCCCTTGGAGCTCAAAACGGCCAGACTGACGATCTGCTTAGGGTTTTTGGGCGGAAAGCACTTTTCGCCTGGACGAAAAAGCACCTCGATGGGTGCGCGGAGCGGAGCCTTGCGGGAACGAACTGCCCTCACCGGCCCGAGCGCACCGGCCGACCTTCGCGTGCCGCCTTGTCGCGAGCGACAATCTCATCCTTCAGGCTCTGGTAACTGCGGAGTCGGTCGGGATCGAGCTCTCCCCGAGCGACCGCTTCGCGTACCGCGCAGGCAGGCTCCGCCCGGTGTGAGCAGTCCCGAAAGCGACAGCCTTCGGCGAGCAGGGCGATGTCGTCGAAGGCGCTTAGGTCCTCTTCCGCCGTCGACGTGTCGAGGGAGAACTCGCGCATGCCTGGGGTGTCGATGATCAGGGCGCCGGAAGGGGCGATGAACAGCTCACGATGGGTCGTGGTGTGCCGTCCACGAGCGTCCTCCTCGCGCGCAGCCTGTGTGCGTTGTCGGTCTTCCCCGACAAGGGCGTTCACGAGCGAGGATTTTCCTACGCCGGAGAGACCCACGAAGCCGATGGTCTGGCGCGGAGCTGCGAAAGAGGAGAGTTCGTCGAGGCCGAGGCCGGTCTTGGCGCTCGCGAGGATGACCGGGACTCGGATCAGGCGGGCTCGGAGGCGCTCCGCGAGCTCCGGGCCCTCATCCGTCACATCCGCCTTGTTCACAATGACCAAAGGGGCGGCGCCTCCCGCTTCAATGGCCGTCAGGTAGCGTTCGATGCGCCTCGGGTTCAAGGCGCGATCGCGCGCGCCCTCGGAGCTGCCTGGCGGCGAGCAGGCGGCGACAACAGCGATCCGATCGACGTTCGCTGCGACGACCTGCCCTTGGCCATTGCGCCCAGCGGCGCTTCTCGACAAAGTGCCGGCGCGAGGCAGAACCTCCTCGATCACCGGCCACTCGCCTTTGCCCGGATTGTCGGAGCGCCGGATGAGGACCCAGTCGCCGACGACGGGCTGAATGTCGGTGACCCTCTGCGTGCCGTCGGGCTTGTAACGGCGCCCCGCGAGGACCGCGCGCTCGAGACCTCCGGCGCCTGCGACGTCCCACTGCCGCCGGTGTTGTCCGACCACGCGCGCGAGCCGACTCTCGTCGATTGCCCCGAGACGTTCGGTGGCGCGAGCCGCGTACTCGTTCCAGCCAAGGGTCAGGAGGGTGTCGTGCACGAGTGCAAGGAGGGGGCGGAAACCCCGCGCTGTCAACTGGTAGCTGGGCCCCGAACCGGCATCTGGGTTGTTCCCGCGCGCGCGTCACGTTCTCGAGGCGCGCGCTGGCTTGTCGCCATCGCTGGCCCATGGGAAGAGCACGCCCGGTGGCCAGCCCTTCCGATCCTATCGCCGTTTCGACGCTCGAGGCGCTCGGCCGCGTGACGCTGCCAGAGCTCGGAGCGGCGCGCGCACGCATGTCCCAATTGCTCAAGGAGGCCCCCTTTCCCGGCGCCTTCTCTCGTGAGCTCTTTGAGCCTGGCCACTTCACCGCGAGCGCATTTGTGCTCAGCCCCGACGAGACCAGCTTGCTCCTGATTCATCACCGAAAGCTCGGTCTTTGGCTCCAGCCGGGCGGGCACGTGGAGCCCGAAGATGTGTCTTTGCTCGAAGCGGCGCGCCGGGAGGTACGAGAGGAGACCGGGCTCGAGGAGCTTTCGCTCATGGAGTCCTGCTTCGACCTCGATATTCACCAGATCCCCGCCTACGGGCAGAGCCCCGCGCATCTGCATTTTGACGTCCGAGCCCTATTTCGGGCCCCCGATCTCCGCTTTCAGGCGAGCGACGAAGTCCAGGGAGCCAAGTGGTTCCCGCTCGCGCTCCTCGCCGAGGGTCCTCTGGAGCTCGCCGCGGGCGCAGGGACGGATGTGAGCGTGCGCAGAGCGGCTCAACGCCTCTGGGAGCGAGTTCGATGAGCCGCGGTGCTTCAGGAATCGTTCTGCCCGAGGCGCTCGCGAGTCGACTCGCCTCGGGGCATCCGTGGGTCTACCGAGATCACATTCCGCGCAGCCGAGCCCGAACGGGCGACTGGGTCAAGATCGTCGCTGGCTCCTTTGAGGCCTATGGGCTCTGGGATGAAGAGTCTCCGATCGCCGTGCGCATTTTTTCGAGCGAGAAACAGCCGGACCGTGCCTTTTTCCGGGCCCGCGTCGAAGACGCCTGGGCGCTTCGAGCACCGCTTCGGGAAAACGGCGTCACGGGTTGCCGCTTGATCAACGGCGAGGGCGATGGACTCCCCGGTGTCGTCGTCGATTCTTATCAAGGCTACGCGGTCCTCCAGACCTATTCGAAGTCTCTTGAAACCATCCTTCCCCATCTGGTGGCGGCGCTCAGCGACGTCGCTGAGCCGAAGGGGGTGCTCCGACGCTTACGCAAAGAGGACGGCGTCGAGCTCGAGGTTCTCTCGGGAGAGGCTCCTCATGAAGATCTCTTCATCGAAGAATACGGAATGCGTCTCGGGGTTGACCTGATCCGGGGCCAGAAAACCGGGCTCTTCTTCGATCATCGAGAGAATCGACGCTGGGTCAGGGGAGTTTCCGCCGGCCGGTCCGTACTGAACTTGTTTAGCTATACGGGCGGATTTTCTGTCGCCGCAGCCCTGGGTGGCGCGCGTTCGGTGACCAGCGTCGATATCGCAGAGGGCGCGGTGCGCGCGGTCGCGAAAAATTTCGAGCTCAACGGCCTCGAGGCGATCCCGCACGACGAGCACGCCGAGGACGTTTTTGCCTTCTTGGAGCGAGCGGCCAAAAAGGGGCAGAGGTGGGACGTTGTGATCAGTGATCCGCCGAGCTTTGCGAAGAACCGAGAGCAGAAGCGGGCCGCGGAGCGGGCTTATGTGAAGCTCATGGGCCAGGCGCTTCGGGTCGTGAGCCCGGGAGGGATTTTCTGTGCCGCGAGCTGCACCTCCCAAGTCAGCCCGAACGAGTTCCGCTTCCTCTTGAGCGAATCCGGCCGAAAGGCGCGCATCCGCGGGCAAATTCTCCACGAAATCGGCCACGCCACCGACCACCCGATCGCGCTCGGGCACGAAGAGGGCCGCTACCTGAAGTTCATCGCGCTCCGCGTCGGCCCGAGGGTCTGATCAATCTTTCATGAAGTCGTGTCGCGTCGTCAGCGCGAGAAGCCGATAGCCCTGGGCTTCGATGGTCTCGCGGCCTCCTTCATCGCGATCGACGAGCGCAACGATGCCGGCGATCTCTGCGCCTCGGGCCTTGAGCACTTCGAGCGCCTTCAAGCTCGAGCCACCGGTCGTGATGACATCTTCGAGCAGAGCGACGCGCATGCCCGGACGGAGCGCCTTGTCCCCTTCGAGCAGCTTCTCGGTCCCGTGATCCTTCTTCTCTTTCCTCACGTAGAAGGCCGGCAAGTCCCGACCTCTCTGGTGGCTGATGAGCGAAACGGCAGAAGCCAGCGGGCAGCCGCCGAGCGCAACACCAGCGACGGCGTCGACCTGACCGAGCTCGGACAGCGCATCGAACATGAGACTGCCCACGAGGGCGTGGCCTTCGGCGGTCAGGATGGTCTGTTTGCAGTCGATGAAGAAGTTACTGATGCGCCCGGAGGCGAGCTTGACCTGACGGCGCTCAAAGCTTCGTTCGCTGAGGATCTGGATCAGGCGCTCGCGGCTCATCGGAGACCTCCTGGGAGGGTCATGATGGGGGCGCAGTCGAGGGCTCTTGCCCCCGAACTCGACTCGATGGTTCCCTTGGTCTCTAAAGCGGCTCGCATCTTCGACGAGCCCTCTTAGGCGGGAAAGGAAACAGCGTCTAGGAGCCGGGCGAGGTCCGGAAGGACGGCCCCCGGGTTAGGAGCGACGCCTCTGGGCGTGGGCGCCTTTTTGGAAGGTGGGAGGGCGCGGCGGACCAGCGGGCACCTCGGGGTGCGCCGGGGCGGGGGCCGGCTGAGCGGGGGCGCTCTCGAGCCATCCCTCATCAGAAGCGGGAGACGTGGGGTCCGCGGAGTCGGAGCGGCGCTTGCGGCGCCGCCGCCTGCGCCTCGCGCGAAGAGCTCCCGGGTCTGCCTCTTCTCGCTCAGCTTCCGCCGGGTCGCGGGCTTCCTCGGTCAAGTCCTCGTCTGCCTCGACGTCGTCGAAATCGGCAGCGGGTGACGAACCCTCAGCGGGGCGAAGGGCGGGCTCGTCGAGGAGAGGTTCGGCGCCGGAGGACTCGACGCTCTGAGACTTCGGAGAGGCAGCCTTCGCGGCGGGCGCCTTCTGCCCGGGCGCCTTCTGCGCGGGCGCACCACCCGTCTGGACCAGGCCTCGTACCTCTGCTCCCAATTCGATCCCGATGCGCGGGGCGCTCAGGTTTCCTTCGACGCTCCCCGGACCTTGGACTTCGATCCCATCACGAGCCTCGATGTCCCCGTGCACAGAGCCGGCAATGGAAACGCTGTGAGCTGTGATGTTGCCGATGACGGTTCCTCCGCGACCGATCGTCAGGGGGCCGTCCAAGCGGAGATTGCCTTGGACGCGACCCTGGACTTCCAGAGCGCCCTGACCGCCGAGGTTACCGATGATGACGACGCCGGCTCCGAGCACCGAGGTCTCAGTGTTACTTCGTTCGCTGGACACGTTAGAGATCCATCTCCACTTTGCCGCGGAAGGTGGCGCCATCCGCGATCGTGAGCCGCGGCGCCTTGACGTTGCCGAGGAGGCGCGCTCCCGCCAAGAGGTCGACGCGCTCCGTTCCCGTCACGTTCCCTTCGACCATCCCCGCGACCAAAACTCGTCCACCGACGACGTCACTTTTGACAGAGCCGGTGGGAGCGAGCTCGAGCGTGCCGCTCACGCTGACGCGTCCGAGCACACGCCCGAGGATGCGGAGATCGCCTTCTGCTTGGACTGTCCCGTCGATAATGATGCCCGGGCCGATGATCGAGTCTGCCAAATGTGCGCTTCCTTGGGGGCCGATGGTGCCGCGTAGCTTAGCCCTTTTCGCTAGCGGGCGTCGAACGCCGCCAAAATCTCGGCGGATCGTGGCACCGATGCGCGGAGCCAACGGGCGAGGAGATTCTCGCGGACCGGCTCCGGGAGCCCGCGGGACCGAGCCCCGGTCGCGGCGTGGAGGACAATGGCAGCGGACACGCTCAGGTTCAGGCTCTCCACGAAGCCGCACATGGGGATGCGCACGGCGGCGGAACAGAGCGCGCCTACCTCTTTTGAGATCCCTTCGTGTTCGTTGCCAAAGACGAGGGCGAGCTTCGGGATAGAAGCGAGATCGCTCGGGACCCAGGCCCCCTCGGGGTGAGTCATCACGAGCTCATATCCGGCGTCCTTGAGCTTCTGAGCTCCGGCCACAGCTTGTTCGTGGTGATAGAGATCGATCCACTGGTGACTCCCTTTGGTCACCTTGTTTGCGGCGGCGAGGCGCGCCTTGCTGCCGATAATGTGCACGTCCTGCACCCCAAATGCATCACAGCTGCGCAGGACCGCAGAGATGTTATGAGGATCATAAGGATTCTCGAGGACAACCGTGACGTCGCGGGTTCGGGCCGCGAGGACTTGCTGCATCCGCAGCAGACGCTCAGGGAGCGCCATTTCACTGAGCACGGAAATGACTCCCGAAGCGGTCCACTCGCGAGTCGGCCCAGGCTGAGGCAGCCCGTCCGCCTCAGGTGGCGCCGCGTTCGGGCGAAAAATATCCGCGTCCGCGAACCTCATGGCCCGGGGCTTGTCCCATCTTTGCAGATCAGGTCAAGAGAGAGAGCCATCCCTTGCGGATGCCGTTTCCAGCATTATCTTTCTCGGACCATGGCCTCCGATAAGGTTCTCGAGTTCAACGACATCAACTTCGCAGATGAGGTGCTCGCGTCAGACAAGCCCGTGCTCGTCGACTTCACCGCCTCGTGGTGCGGACCCTGTCGACAACTCGCTCCGATCATCGATCAGGTCGCCGAAACGCTCGGTGAGGAGGCGAAGGTTGGCAAGCTCGACATCGACGCCTCTCCGCTCACCGCTGGTAAGTACGGTATCCGCGGGGTCCCGACCGTGATGGTCTTCAAGAACGGTGAGAAGGCCGATCAGCACATTGGTCTCACGACCAAGAGCAAGCTCCTCGAGCTCGTTCGCGGCTAAATGACTGGCCCGGTCCTCGGGCGGCGTGCTTGGCCTCGCTCGGGGGACGGGCTCTTCGTTTTCTGTCTCGCTCTCACGGCCCTCGGATGTGGCTTTCGCGCACCGCCGAGTCAGAGTGATCCTGCGTCCTCACGGGCTCCTTCCGAGGAGCCCGTGGCGCGCTGGGAGTATCGTCCAGAGGGCTCCGCTTCCTTCAAGTTTGTCCTCGACCTGTCGGGGGGCGGTCGGCTTTGGGTCGACGCCCTGGGAGGGCGCACGTACGACAAGAGCTCGGAGCGCGGTGACGTTGCGCCCGAAGTATTGACTGGTGTCATCGAGCGGGCCGGAAGGCTCCACGGCATCAGTCGCCTTGGACGTACCTACGTGACGAGCGCGCCCCTCTCGCCGTGGACGACTGCCTTTGAGCCGCCCGAGCTCTTCACGGACTCTGCGATCTCTCCTCGCACCGGTGAGTTCTTAGGGCTCAGCGCGGACGGAGCCCTCTGGGTATCGAAAGATCTGGGAGCGAGCTGGAAGAAGAGCGAGGCGGCTCCTTTCTTTACTGCGCTCGAAGCAGGGGCCGAGGGCGTCTATTTGGCGTCCCTCCCCGAATCCTACCTCCTCCGGGAGGCGAACGGAGAACTCAAGGTCCTCCCAGCCACCTTCGGCGGCGCGTCTTTCGAGCGAGGCCCTGACCTGCGCCTCGGGCTCGAAGGACCGAGCGGTTTTGTCCCTCTCGAGAAAGAGAGCGCGTTTTCCCCGCGGGCCGAGCTCGTGAACTCTATTTACCTGCGCGCAAGCTCCGTTCGGGCCGGGCATGCCGCATCGAGTCCTTCGGGCGACGCTGTCTCCTTTGTCAAACAAAAGGACGGGGGCTTTCGTCTGTGGCGCGGATCTCTCGCGGAGCCTTTAGTCGAGACGGACGCCACGCTCGCATGTGAACCGAAGCGGGTCGCGCTCGGTGACGGCGGAATCTTCGCGATTTGTGAGAGCCGCGCGGGACGCGAGCGGTATGATTTTCTATATGCTCCGGTGGGCGAACCCTTTGAGAAGCTCTGGGAGGGCCTGCGAGGGGACAGCGAGCGCCTCAGGATGGCGGTCAAAGGAGAGCGACTCGCTTGGCTCGGTTTCTGTCCTCCTGGGGAGAATGAGCCTGGGTGCAGCCCTCTCGGTGTGTTTTGGGGCTCCGCTCGGGGCACCCGGAGCGTGGCGATCCCTATCCCTGAGGCGACGAGCGCCCTTGAGCTGGCCTTTGCGGGCGACGGCGCTCTGCTCGTCTTGACCCAGAGGCCGCGGGATCAACATCTCCTCCTCTACCGGGTCACAGAGGCGGTCGCCGAAACGAGCAAAGCCTCCGCTCGAGGGACGATAAAAGAGCGCGCCGAGGACCCGCCGCGCTTTTCTTTGAGCTCTCTCGATCTCTCGAACCTGCTCCCAGGATCGCTTGGCCCTCTTCAGTCGGTCGCTCTCTTCCCTTCGGATGGTCCCGTCACCGGCGTCGCGATCGGCGATGGTGAGAAAATCCTGACCGCAGCCTTGAACGCCCAGCTCCATTTGGTCGGCGTGGGGACGGTGCCGGAGGCAAATCTGCGGCTCGGAGGATATGGAGATCGAATCCTCGGCATTCAAGAGTCGACCGGGCGTGTGATCGAGTCTCTCGATGGTGGGCTGTCTTGGAGACGCTCCGAGGTGCCGGCGCTGCGAGGAAAGCTCGGGCTCCATCATGGGGTCTCTTGCGCACAGGCGGGCTGCGTCTTCGGCGATGAGCTCTTTCGGAGGGGGTATGGAACCGCCGCCCGCAGCTTCGCCGCCACCGCGAATCAGGAGTCAGAGGAGCGCGCGGGCCAGCCGCACCTAGGAGCACGGATTTCCTGCGACGCGGCGGGGGCTCCTCGGATCCCGCTCGATGGCGCGAACTCGCGGCCCACCGCTCACGATGCCGCGCGTGGAGATGTCTTTTGGTCGCAGGTCGCGTCGCGTTCGTCCGACGGGAGCGCCTGGATCTATCAAGCGCGCTTCGGCGCGAGGGATATTGAGCGGGTGAGCCTGCTCCGAGCCGTCTCGGGCACGCGCGGTCTCGCGATGACGGTCAGCGAGCAGGTCGAAGGAGCCGCGGCGCTCCGTTATCTTTGGAGGAGTGAGCCGCGTGGCCAAAGGGTACTGAGCTCACTCGAGGTCGCCTGGGACAATCGCATGCTGGGACAGACCTGCTTCGGGCGCCTGCCCTTCGATGTTCCAGGGTCGGCGCGGGATTACGAGATCATCGGGGACGGTCGAGCGCGGGCCAGGCCCGCCTTGCTCAGTATCAGCGGGGAGACGCTTTACCTTGAACTGAGCGGACGAGGGCCAGGGCAGAGCGGGCTCTTCGCCTTCGATGAGTGCGGGAAATCGCACCGGATCATCGACGCCGTGCCGCCGGAGCCCGCCGATCCGCGGGTGAGCGAGCGTGAAATCATCCGTGGCAAAGATCAGGACATCTTCCTTCGCCTGTCCCGCGATGGCTTCATTGTCGCGGCGACCGGGAGCGAAGGTCGTTCTCGAACCATGCGTCTGGCCGGGGTCCCCGAACGCTCCGATCTCGTCTTCTCCGTGAACCTCGGGTACCTTGGAACTGTTCCGCTTTTCACGACCATCATTGCGGACACGGAGGGTCGCTTCTGGCGGGCCGAATCTCTGCCCATCGAAGAGCTCCTCTCGCCTCGGCCGCCGCGCCGAGTGCGCGCGGCGCTCCTCTCGGACGCGACAGACCCCCTGCGCCCTTGCGGTGCCAGTGAGCGCAAAGACACCGTACGCGTCGTCTCTCCGGCGTTTCCCCGAGGAGAACGTGAGGTGATCGTGAAGACCAGAGAGGGCCAGCGCCGCCTCGTCGTCGGGCGGGCTGTCGTCCATGGTACACCGGAAGATCCTTGTATTGCCGCCCTGGAAGCCTTTGCTCGGGTCCCGGGCGGGCGCGACGAGTCGGACGAAACGGAGCTCGGCGCTCTGATCGACGTCACCGGAGAGGGGGTGAGCTGGCTCTTTGAAGAGAAGAAGAGCGAGCGCGGTTCTAGTCTGTCAGCGCTGGCCCTCGGCTGCAGCACTTTGAAGGCCGAGTCGACGGAGCTTGAGCGTGAGAGCTCGAGCGCAGACGACGCCCGCAATGTAAAGGACATGCCAGGGGCGGAGCCCGCTGCGTTCGCCCTGGTAAATCGGGCGCACCGGAACCTCTGAGACACGCAGCCCCGCCTGAGCGAGGGTGAGCAGAAGGTGACCGGGATATCCGTAGCGGGGCCAGAGCTCCGAGAGAGGAATCTGTTCGGCAGCCTTGCGAGAGAGCGCCGTGTAACCACACTGACTGTCGCCGATCCTGAGGCCCGACAGGCGGCTGGTGAGCCAGGCGAGGAAGCGCGTGCCGAGTCGGCGCAGGACGGGCATCTTTTGCCACTCGGGGTGCAGCAAACGATTGCCCTTGACGTAGTCGGCTTGGCCCCTCTCGATGGGCTCAAGGAGTTGAGGCAGATCGCTTGGGCACATTTGATTGTCTCCGGCCATCACGACGAGCACGTCCGCACCCCGGCTGAGCGCGCATTCGTAGCCTGACAAGATGGCGGCGCCGACCCCGCGGTTTTCGTCGTGCTCGACGATGATCGTGCGGTGGTCTGCCGCTTTGCGCGCCACCTCGAGCGTGCGGTCCGTGCTCTTGTCGTCGACCACCACGATGAGCTCGACCGAGGAAGGAACCCCAGTGAGCGTTTGCTGAATGCGATCTTCGACGCAATAGCACGGGATGATGACAGCGACGCGGCTCATGGGATCTCGCGCCTTGTCAGCGCGCGCGGCCTTGTACTAGCTTTTCCCGGTGGCAAAAAGCAGGCCGAATCGGCTCCTTCTCGCGCTCGCCGTGCCTGCTCTTTCGCTCTTGGGCTGGCTCGCCTACGCGATCCTGAGTTTTCCGAGCGATCAAACTCCCGAGGGCGCCTACCTCCGGGTGGTCAAGGCCGTGAACCAAGGAGAGCCCGAGGAGTTCTTCGCCTACACGGAGGAAGCGGCTCAACACGCCTGCTATACGATCCTCGACTACAGGCGGCGGACTGTGGATTTGATTCGCGCTGCCTATCCGGACGAGCGCAGGGAGGCGGCCCTCGCTCCGTTCCTCGAGATCGCCGGGCTCAAGGATGGGCCAGCTGTGTTCGCCCATTTTGCGCGAAGCGAAGGTTGGCTTTCGCAGCTGCGCCACGATCTCTCCGCTGTGAAAGCTGTCGAGGCGTCGGGCGAACGAGCGAGCGTCGTGACCGTAGTCGGGACTCGTTATGCGTTTCGGAGAAGGCCGAACGGTATCTTTGGCCTGACCGCCTTCACGCCGTTTTTGGTTGAGGAAGCGGACCGCGCTGCGCGGGATTTTGCGACCGTCGAGAACGTGGCTAAGGGGTACCAGACGAGCCGAGCAGCCGCTCCTTGAGCTCTGCGTAGGTGTGGCCTGGTTCAGGCTGGGTCGAAACGGGCGCGGAGGTGGCGACGTAGCCGGGAATCTTGGCGCCGAAGGGATCGCGCCCACCGCCGAAGCCGCCGGCGTAGTTGAGCAGGTCGGAGCGACCGGTCTGTCCGAGGAGCGCGCAGGCCTTCCTGGAGCGCCCGCCCGCTTGGCAGGCGATGATGGGCTCGCTCTTTCCTTCGAGGAGCGCTGTCGCGATAGTCAAAAAATCAGGATTCGGGACGAGCGCACCCTGCTCGTCGCGCACCAGGAGAGGTACGTTAAAAGCGCCTGGAACGTGCCCCGCCGAGAACTCCTCGACGGTTCGCACGTCGAGATAGATTGAGCCCGCGGCTAAGAGCCGTAGCAATTCTTCATTGTCGATGTCTCTCAACGGGGCCAAAGTACGAAAGAATTACCCGGGACGAAAGCCCGTTTCTCTTTTCTTTTCGGTCCACCGTGTCAGATCCAATCGTTCGCTTCGTCCCGCTGGGCGGTCTCGGCGAAATCGGGATGAATTGCTTCGCTCTGGAGTGCGGCGAGCGCATTCTGGTCGTCGATTGTGGAATGGGTTTCCCCGACGACGATCTAGGGGTCGATGTTCTGCACCCTGATTTTTCTTGGCTTTATGAGCGCGAAGACCGCATCGAAGCGATCTTCATCACTCATGGTCATGAAGACCACATCGGCGCGCTCCCCTACCTCATCCGGAACCTGAAGAAGGTCCCCCGGGTCTTCGCGCCGCCCCACGCGAGCGCCCTCATCCGGGAGCGCTTCGCCGATCACGAGCTCGACAGCGACTGCATCGTGGAGACCCCCGTTGGCTCTCGGACCGAGCTCGGTCCCTTCTCCGTGGAGAGCGTCGCGGTTGCTCACTCGATCATCGATGCAACCGCGCTCGCCATCGATACTCCCGTCGGGACCATCTTTCACACCGGCGACTTCGATCTCGACTCCTGCCAACCTGCGGGTCATCTGACGGACGCGCTTCGTCTCGAGGCCCTCGGGCAGCGCGGCATTCGGGTTCTTTTGAGCGACAGCACGAACATCGATACCCCAGTCCGAAAAGGCTCGGAACAAGGCGTCATCGAGGCCCTCGAGCGGTTGATCATGCCGGCCAAAAATCGCGTCGTGGTTGGGCTTTTTTCAAGCAACGTGCATCGACTCGACGGAATTTTTCGTATCGCGAAGAAGACCGGGCGCAAGGTGAGCCTGCTCGGTCGCAGTCTCACGAAACACTATGCTGCGGCGCGCGCCGTCGGGCAGCTCCAGAATTCCGAGAGCCTGCTCGTGGGGCCCGAACAGATCACTGGCTTGCCTCGAGACAAGCTGATCGTCTTGGCCGGCGGCAGTCAGGGCGAGGCGGCTTCTTCGTTGCGTCGGCTTTCCCTCGACACCCACCAGAGCCTTCGTCTCGAAGAGGGCGACATGGTCATCCTCTCTTCGCGGGTCATCCCAGGCAACGAGCGCGAAGTGTTCACGATGCAAAACGACCTCTTGCGTCTCGGCGTCGACGTGCGCTCACGGCTCACGGATCCCGACGTGCACACGAGCGGACACGCGGGCCGCAGTGAACAAGCGCAAATGATCGAGTGGCTCCGGCCGGACGCCTTCATTCCGGTCCATGGCACCCTGCACCACATGCGAAAGCACCGGGACCTCGCGCTCGAGCTCGGGGTCCCCGATACGGTGGTGGTCGAAAACGGAACGCCGGTGCGCATCCCGAAGGCGGGACCGCTCTCCGTTGAGCGGCCGGTGCGCCACGGCATCACTCGAATCGCGATCGGCGGCGAGGAGCTCGACGCGGAAACGAGGCGACGACGCCAGGATCTCGGACGGAGCGGGGTGGCGGTCGTGGCGCTCGCGGTGGGTGAGAAGCGGAACCGGATCGAATTCGGTCCGACCTTCAGCGCATTTGGCATTCCAACGGTGGATGGGGATGCGAGCGCGAAGCGCGCGGTGCGGCGAGAAGTCGAGCGAGTGGTGTCCGAGCACAACTCGCGCTCCGCTCTCCCTCTCGAAGAGAGCATTCGCCGAGCTGTGCGACGCATGATCCAGGACTGGACAGGGACGCGGCCTGTGGTCGAGGTACATCTGGATCGGGTGCGATGAAACAGCTCACGGTGGGTTCGGGAGCGATGAAGCGACTCACGTTCTCTTTTGTCTGCGGCGCGCTCCTGTCACTATCCGGCTGCAGCCGGGTGAGCGAGAGCCGGCTGACGGAAGAGCGCGCCCAAGAAGCGCAGGCAGAAGAGAAGAAGCCGTCCCCTGCCGCGACGGAGGAGAGGAAAGCAGCGCCAGCGGGCGCAGGCGAAGCCCAGCACAAGGAGGGCGCGGCGGACGCGGGCGAGCAGGCTTATCGCTACCAGACCTCCGGGCGCCTCGTGGCGATCGGCGATCTGCATGGGGATTTTGAAGCGACGCGGGCTGTTTTTCGGCTAGTGGGAGCGACGGACGCGGCGGATCGTTGGGTCGGGGGGACGCTCACGATCGTGCAGACCGGAGATCAGCTCGACAGAGGCGACGGTGAGCGTTTGATCTTGGAGTTTCTTGAGCGGCTCGCCGGAGAAGCGAGCGCTGCGGGGGGCCGGCTCATCGTCCTGAACGGCAACCACGAGACGATGAATGCGCTCGGGGACTTCCGTTATGTCACGGCGGGTGCGCTGAGCGCGTTTGACGGCTCCGAGGAGAGTCCGCTCGCGCAGGTTTTCCCGAGTCAGCTGCGCGGGCGCGCTGGCGCATTTTTGCCCGGAGGAGCCTGGGCCAAGAAGCTCGCGGAGCGACCGGTCATCGTTCAGGTGAACGACGTTCTGTTTGCCCATGCGGGGGTGCGCGCGCCTCACGTGGACTACGGGATCGATCGCCTGAACCGGGAGACGGCCGCCTGGCTCCGGGGTGAGTTGCGCCATCCTCCCCGACTCATCACGGACGAGGAGGGCCCTCTGTGGACACGGGTCTACGGCAATCCTCGGCTCGATGACGAAGCTTGCTCTGTGCTTACGAGAGCTCTCGAGCGAGCCAAGGCTCGGAGGATGGTCGTGGGACACACGGTGCAGCAGGGCGGCGTGAGCGCCGCGTGTGACGAGCGGGTCTATCGAATCGACGTTGGACTCTCGGCCTATTACGGTGGCCGTTCGATCCAGGCTCTCGAGATCTTGTCGAACGGCGCCCGCGTGCTCACGACGCCCCGGTAGGCATTCTTTCCAGAACGCTCTTCAGCCCCCCAGCGCAGGGAAAGACTTTCTCTTTTCGGGCGCTCGGGACTGACCCCCGTTTCCAAAAAAGTGAACCAGGGGGGGGAGTTGGACTGACCGCTCGACCAGTCGGCGGGGCGGGTTATCCTTGCTCTTTCGGAGGTAAGCTGAATGAGGGTGATTCGAGCTACCCGACAACTTTTTTGTGTCGGGGTATTGGTGGCTGGCGGGCAGCTTGTAGGGTGTGGTTCCTCGAGCGAACCTGACGGAACGGGCGCTGCGGCGGGAGCCCCCGACGACGGCGAGGATGGAGAAGGGAGCGGCGGTCGCTCCGGTGGTGGTCGATCCTCCGGCGGCCAGGGCGCTGGCGCAGGGACCGGCAGTGGTGCTTCTGGCAGTGGTGCTTCTGGCAGTGGAGCCTCCGGCAATGGGGCCTCCGGGGGTGCCGATGGTGGCAGTGGGGCCGGCGGCAGTGGGGCCAGCGGAAACGGCGTCGGTGGTCAAGGTGGCGCGCCGGACCTTCCCGACACCCTGACCACCTGCAACATGGGCGGAGCGCTCAGCTTCGGAGGCGGCGACGAGGTGGTCCTGATCGATGACTTCGACGACGACGACGCCCTCTTCGAAAGCAATGGTTTGAACGGCGGCTGGTACGCCTACGGCGATGGTTCGAACGGCACTCTCACACACAGCGAAGGCTTGGTGCCGGTTTCGGGTGGAGTCCGCGGCGGCGCGCTCCGGGTCCAGTCGGAAGGATTCACGGCCTGGGGCTCGGTTTTTGGTGCTTACTTGAGCGAAGGCTGTCTCTACGACGGCTCCGCGTTCGATGGATTGACCTTCTACGCCAAAGGTCAGGTCGAGGGGGGGCCGAATCAGGAGCTGAGCGTGCGCCTGGTGAGTCTCGAAGACATGCCGCCGGAGCAAGGTGGAACTTGTGACAGCGACTGTTGGAACTCGCACCGCGTAAACATCGAGGTCGGCGGTTGTTGGCGTCGCTATTCGTTCCGCTTCGACGAATTCTTGCGCGCGGGACAGAGCACGAGCAGCGTCGTTCCTTCCGAGCTCCACCTGATCGACTTCGCGCTGAGTACGGTGGACAGCGCGGACGTTTGGCTCGATGAGCTCGCTTTCTTCATCGGAGATGCTCCGGGGGAGGAAGAGATCTGCGACTGAGCTCGTGGGGGGAATGAAGGGTGGGGACCCTCGCTCGGCGCCTCCCGGCGCCGAGCAAGAGGGACCCTTGCCGCGCGCAGCCGAAGGCGAGCACGGCAAGGAGTGGAGGCGGACGATCCCGCGGGGGAGCCCTCAAAAAAGGAGCTCGAAGCGGCCCGGGGGACGCGCCCCCTCTTTCCCTGGGGCGCGGGTCCGCTCTTTTTGAGGCGAATCAGGCGGTCGGCGTCTCAACGCTGCGGAAGATCTCGACCGAGCTGAGCACCTGGGGCTCCTTGGGGCGGTCGTTCGGGGCACGAGGAACGTTGGCGATCTTCTTCACTACGTCCTGACCAGCCACAACCTTCCCAAAGACCGAGTGACGACCGTCGAGGTGCGGCGTGGGGCCTTCAGTGATGAAGAACTGAGAGCCGTTGGTCCCGGGGCCGGCGTTGGCCATGCTGAGGATGCCAGCGGTGGAGTGCTTGAGCTCGGGGTGGAACTCGTCGGCGAAGCGATAACCGGGACCACCCATGCCCCAGCGGCTCTGAGCGCTGTCATGACGGCTCGCGGGATCACCACACTGGATCATGAAGCCGGGGATCACGCGGTGGAACTTCACGCCCGAGTAGAGGGGCTTCCCGGAGTTTTTCGAGTTGTCGACAGGATCGGTCCAGTCCTGGGTGCCGAGGGCGAGGCCCACGAAGTTCTTCACCGTGTTCGGGGCGCGCTTCTCCTCGAGCAGGACGACGATGGCACCTTGGGTCGTGTTCAAACGGGCGTAGAGATCGCCCTCGCCGGGCACGTCGATGTTCGGAAATTCCATACTTTTCTTCCTTTAGCTCCGTGAGCTCTCTTGTTCGGGTTGGTTCGGGCCTTATGCGCGGAGCGCGTACCCTTTGAGCTGAGCGTCACACGAGAGGCAGCGCTCAGGTAGCGAGTCTTTGTGATAGATCTGACCGCAGCGCGGGCAGAGCAGCGCGTCTTCCTCGAACTTGATCGGTTCGTTCGAGGCGGCGCAGGAGACACCAGCGATTTGGTCGTCGACGATGGTCTGCTCGTGGCCGGCTTTTTCGTCGGGCGCGGGCAGCCCCTCGGTGATGGACTTGTCGACGTCGAGGATGTTCGGCACGCGCTCAGCAGCTTCTTTGAGCAAGTAACTGAGGCCGCGGGTGTTCGCGCCGAGGGAGAACTCGAGGGTCTTCTTGTCGGCTTCGATCGTCACGCGGTCGCCGCGGATGCGCAGGGTCTTGATCTGGAACCAGCGGACGCGGGACACGTCGCGACCGTCTTCGACACCTACGCCGGCGTCGCCGATGAGCAGCGCGGTCTCGGCGGGGCTGCCGAACCAGAGCGCGACGCCCAGGCCGAGGCCCCCCACAGCCACGAGATAAGAGGCGAAGGCGACCGGGGGATCGATCACCCACAGCGCGAAACAGCCGGCGCCCAAGATGAGCGAGCCGAGCATGCCCACGACTGCGACCCAGGTGGGCATGAAGGTGGTCGATGTGGCGAAGCGACGTTCTTTGCGTGTGGGCTCACCCGAGCGAGCGGCGGTCGAGCGAGACTTCTTGCGAGGACGGCTGGTCTTGGCGGACATCGGGGGGTCCCAGAGTACACGAGGACGCCGAGGCGCCAAACACTCGGTCTCCACGGACAATGACGCGTGCCCAGGGGCTCCGGACCCATGAAAATTCGCTCCTTTTTCGCGAGCGGCTCTTGTAGCCTCCAGCTGAGTGGGACTTTTCCGCGACAAGGGAGGCTGGTCGCTCGAGCGCTGGGTCCTGACGATCCCGGCGCTCGGTCTTTTGACCGTGGCGCTCGCGCTGTCCTTGGGTGGTACGTCGCGTCCGATTGTGAGCGCTCAGGTTTACGGTGGACCCACCGACGCGAGTGGTCCCTGGAGCGGGCGCATCTTCGTCGTGCAGGAGCTCGATGAGGAAATTGTGCCCTGGGCGGGGGCGCCGGTTGAGGTCGTGCGCTCGGGGGGAGGGGTGGAAGATCGGGTCCAAGGGGAGACAGGGCCGGAGGGCTGGCTCGACGTGACCTTGCCGGCGCGCGCGAACCCGAGCGGTTTCTCGATTCGGGTGATGAGTTTGTTGGACGGGAGTGTGCTCGCCGAAGGGAGCCCGGAGTTTCCCGTCGAGCGTTGGGCGACGGCGCCGCGGCGCGGGCTCTCCCCTGCCCAAGAGAGGCGAGCGAGGCTCAGGCTTCCGAGCGGCGTGCTTTCGGTGCCTTTTCGTTCGCGACTCGAGCTCGAGCCGCTTCGGTGTCTGGGCGCGGGCGCTGAGTGGGCGCGGCTGTCGGGCGCGAAGTTCCTCTGGGAAGGGCGACCCCTCGAAAGGCTGGAGCTAACGGACCCAGGCCCGCGAGAAGTCCAGATCGAGCCGAGGGAACACGTCGTGAGTTTGGACCGAGGTTGCCTCGGGGAGCCTGACGCGCCGCGCGTTTCGCTCACGCTGCCGGTGGTTCCGGGGGCCCTCCACTTCGAGAAAAGAGGCGAGGACCTCGCCATCCTGGCGCCGATTCAGGTTCCGGCGATTTGGTATACGTTTGTGACCGAGAGCGCACGCCTTGCAGGGGGACGCCTCCAGCTTGTGGCGGAGGCGGATGGGACGTCAGCGGGCCTCTTGCCGGCGCGTCTGGTGCCGAAGGAGCCCGATTTGTATCTGGTTCTCTCGACCAGCCCTGATGGCCGCTCTCCGAGCACTGTCGGTTACCCGCTAGTGAGCCAGAGGCGGACCTTCGACGCGGTCGATGGTCACCTCATCGATGGTGGCCCCGATGCGCACCAGCGAGAGACGGAGCGTCGAAGGCGCATGGTACGCGCGCTCTTCGGCTACGTAGCGGCGCTCTTCGCGCTCTCGCTTTGGCTGTTTCGACTGGTCATTCGCCGCTCGGACGACAAGCTGCTCGCTGATTTGCGGCGCGGCGAGGCGCCAGCGGGGCTTTTGTCGCGGCCCCGGGCTCGCCCGAGCGTCGTCGCAGGTCTAACCATCGCGCTCGGGCTCTCCCTCGTCCTGCTTTGGATTGCCGTGTTCGGCGGAACGGGTTAGCGATCCCCCGCGTGTCCTCCGAACCGAAGAAGAGCTTGAGCCCAAAAGAGGCGCGGCGTGTCGCCATCGGCTTCGTCCTGCTCACGGGTTTGTTCGCCTTCGTGCTCTATCCGTACTTCCGCCCCGCGCCCGCTCGCTTCGCAGTAGCGAATATCCCGGATTTTGAGCTGGAGCTCATCTCGGGGGGCTCGTCCGGAGATCGGGTGCGTCGGATCGATCTCACGGACAAGCCCCTGATCCTCGATTTTTGGGCGAGCTGGTGCGCGCCGTGCCGAGGCCAGACCCATAGTCTCATCCAGGCGTATCCGAAGTTGGCCGAGCGAGCGACGGTGCTCGGTATCGCGACCGGAGAGCCCCTTGAGGCGGCCAAGAAGTACGCGCTCGAGAGCGCCACTCCCTATTCGAACGCCTATGACGACGATGGGCTCTTGGCGCGCACCCTCTCGGTTTCGACGCTGCCCACGCTGCTCATCGTCGACCCCACGGGGCGCATCCTCGCGGCCACCACCAAACAGCTCTCGGCTGAGGAGATCGTGGGACTACTCGACACGGCCCTCGAATCAGCGGAAAACTAGCGCCTCATGCACGATTGGCTCAACGTATTCCTCCTCGGACTCATCCAGGGGGTGACGGAGTTTCTCCCCATTTCCAGCGACGGGCACCTAGCGCTCTTCAGTCTTCTCTTTGACGTCAAAGACAGCGGGCTCTCCCTCACCATCCTCCTGCACGCGGGGACTCTCCTCGCGACCTTGCTTGTCCTCCGGGAGCGGGCGATCCCGGCTCTTTTTGATGGTCTTCGCGCGCTCGTGAAGCCCTCTCTCTTCAAGACGACGCCCGCCGGGCAAGACGCGCTCTTTGTGATTGTCGGTTCGATTCCGACGGCGCTCATCGGCCTCGGTCTCAAGAGCTTCGTCGAAGAAGCGACGGAGTCTCCGATCTGGATCGGGCTCGGCTTCCTCGGGACCGGCCTCGCGCTCGCGAGCACTCGCTTCGCGCCCGCGGGAATCGTGGAGCATCCGAGCTGGAAATCGGCGCTCTTGGTGGGGTTCATGCAAGGCTGGGCTGTTCTGCCGGGCCTTTCTCGAAGTGGCTCGACGATCGCGACGCTCCTTTTCCTGGGCGTGGAACGGCGCCGCGCCTTTGAGCTCTCGATGCTCATGAGTCTGCCGGCAGTGCTCGGGGCGATCCTGCTTGAGATCCCGGAGATCGCGCACATTCAGGCCATGGGCCTCGCCATCTTTGGGACTGTCATCGCGTTCGTCAGCGGCATCGGCGCGCTCTTGTTCCTGCGCCGTGTCGTCGCCAGCGGATTTTTCCCGTGGTTCGCTCTGTGGGTGATTCCTCTCGGCATCGCCACCTTGGCGATGGCGCGCGCTTGGCCCTAAAGCTTCCCTGAGCTGGGGCGGCGCGTGAACCCAACTGCCCGACCGCTGTCGAAATGGCAGGATAGAAGCGTGCTCTCTGGACTCGCCCCGCTCAGCGCAAACCGAAGGACCGCCCTCGCGGCCGCCTTCTGTTTTTCGTTCGCGCTCCACGGGCTCCTCTACTTCGTACTCAAGGCGCAGAAGCCGAGCCTGCCGCGGCTCGAGGTGACGAACTCCGCGCTCTTCGGGGCGACCTTTGAGATCGACACTGTGCCTTCGAGTGCGGAGGCGCGGGGAGATGGAGCGAACGGCGCGACGAATGAGCCCGGGGCTGTGGGCGCAGTAGGCGCGGAGAGCGAGGGCGGAGCAGAAGCGGAAGCTCCGAGTGAGGCGCAAGGGCCCGACAAGGTAGACGCTTCAGAGAGCGCGCCGGCGGAGGAGAAGAAGCCCACGCCACCCCCCAAGGCGATTCCGAAACCTTCGTCGGCCGCGCCGAGCCCTCCGATAAATCCCCCCGCGCCCGCGCCGACCGAAGGGGCGAGTGCATCGCCGAGTCCGCGTGCACCCTCGAGCGCGAGCGCACCTACAGCGGCGAGCTCGCCGCCTGGGACGAGTGGGAGCGAACCGAACCCATCCTCGGGCGCCTACGGTCAGCAGGGCGTCGCGCGCGCTCGCGCGTCGCTCTTCGCGGCCTTCGTCCGGACCTTACCGCTCGCGGGGAAATTGCTGCCCGCCTGGCTCGACGCCCCTCTCGATGAGAAGCAGAAGGTGCTCGTCGAGCTGCGGGTGGACGCGAGCGGACACCTCCACGAGATCGAGATCGTGCGCGGCGATACGAAGTCAGTGCTGGCGCGGACGGCGCTCAAGAACGAGGCGTTTCTGAGCCGTGGTACCTTCGCTATCCAAGGAGAGCGGGAAGGACAAATGCTCATCGAGCTCTCATCGGAGATTCAACAGCGCGCTCCGAGCGAGGAAGAGGACGCGGCAACGAAGGTCGTCTCCCTCGGACAACGGATCCCTGACAGCGCCCCTGGGCAGCCCCCGACGGGCGCTTATTTCACCTACGGCAACGGCCGGCACATCGAGCTGCGCGCCTCGATTGTGGACATCGCCCGCTGAAGACCGCCCGCTTAGGCGCGCTTTTGCTTGACGGCGCTCCCGCCGCTTCCGATCCTGGGCCCCTGTGACTTCTCCGAGCGCTTCCGAAGGTCTCTCTCCCGCTCCCGTGTACCTGGCGGTTCTCGCCGGCGGCAGCGGTACCCGATTTTGGCCCGCGTCGCGTAAGCTGCGTCCGAAGCAACTCTTGCCGCTGGGGCCGGCCTGGCCGAGGAGTCTCCTCCAAAGGACGGTCGAGCGCCTGCTTCCGCTCACGGATAGATCACGCGTTCTGATCATGACCGGCGCGCACCTTCGGGAGGCGAGCCTCCGCGAGTTGCCCCAGCTCACCGCCGACAATTTCCTGGCGGAGCCGCGGGCCAAGAACACCGCGCCGTGCATCGCCTGGGCCACGGCGCTCGTCTTTCGGGACAACCCGGACGGCATCTTGGTCGTTGTCCCGAGCGACCAACATATTGCCGACGAACCGGCGTTCCGCGCGGCTGTCGAGCGCGCCATCGAGTCCGCGCGCGCCGGAGCCATCACGACGATCGGCGTCGTGCCCTCGCGGCCGGAGACCGGTTTTGGCTACATCGAGCGGGGCGCCCCGCGCGCACCGGGAGTCTTTTCGGTGCAGCGTTTCGTCGAAAAGCCGAGCCTCGAGAAGGCAAAGGAGTACATGGCTTCGGGGCGTTTCGACTGGAACGCTGGCATGTTTGTGTTCCGGGCTCGGGACATGCTCTCGGCGCTCACTCGCCACGCACCGGAGCTCGCGGAGGGCGCTCGGAAGGTCGCGGCGGAGAGGGACGATAAGGCGCGGTATGAGGCGGCCGTCGAGGCGTTCTTCGACAGCGCACCTTCCATCTCCATCGACTACGCGGTCATGGAGAAGGAGGAGGGGCTGGCCGTCGTCCCCGCGGAGTTTGGCTGGAGCGACCTGGGGAGCTGGGAGAGCGCTTGGGAGCTCGCGGAGAAGGACGATGGCGGCAACGTGGGAGCGAAGGGAGCGCTGTTCATCGACGCTTCCAATAACCTCGTGCAGAGCTCAGGCACGTCTGAAAACAGGACGATCGCCCTCCTGGGCGTCAGCGACTTGTGCGTCGTCGACACGGGAGACGCGCTCTTGGTCATGCCGCGCAGCCGCAGCCAGGATGTTCGGCTTGTGGTCGAAGCGCTCAAGGAGCGGGACGAGACGCTGCTCTGAGCGTCTCGCCGTCCTCAAGCGAGTTCCACCAGCGGAGGCTCAGCCGCGAGCGGTGCGACCGCGCTTTTTCGCCTGCTTCGGCTTCGGTGTCTCTGCCTGCGGGGTGTCTCCGCCGCGGCCCTGGAGGCGCGAGAGTTCGTCGCGCAAGCGAGCAGCGGTCTCGAACTCGAGGTTCTCGGCCGCTGTGAACATGGCCGAGCGGAGCTCTTCGATGCGCTCGGCGAGATCTTCGGGCGTGAGACCCACACCGGTCGTCGGCTCTTGGAAGACCTCGGCCTGGGCTGCGGCAGCCTTCTGCTTGGCCGCTTTGCCGCTCTTGGTCGTGCTCTCGGCGGCGGGACTCGGGCGCGTGACCTTCGGGACGGAGTAGTAGTCCGCCTCGCCACCAGCCGCGCTCAGGTCCTTGATGGAGCGACGGACCGTCGAGGGGGTGATGCCGTGTTTCTCGTTGTAGGCCTTCTGGATCTCGCGGCGACGGTTCGTCTCGCTGATGGCCTGGGACATGGCGGCCGTGATCCGGTCGGCGTACATGATGACGCGACCTTCTGCGTTTCGGGCGGCGCGGCCGATCGTCTGGATGAGTGAGCGTGGACTGCGGAGGAAACCCTCTTTGTCCGCGTCGAGGATCGCCACCAAGCTGACCTCCGGCAGGTCGAGCCCTTCCCGGAGCAGGTTGATGCCGATCAAAACGTCAAACTCGCCAGCTCGGAGCGCCTTCAAGATCTCGACGCGCTCCATGGTGTCGACGTCTGAGTGCAGATAACGCACCTTGATGCCAAGCTCCGCGTAGTACTCCGTGAGATCCTCGGCCATACGCTTGGTGAGCGTGGTGACGAGCACGCGCTGGTCTTTGTCGATGCGCAAGCGAATCTCGGCGAGCAAGTTATCGACCTGGCCGTCCACGGGCCGAACTTCGATCTCCGGATCGAGGAGACCGGTCGGACGGATCAGCTGCTCGACGCGGGCATCTTGGCTGCGCTCGAGCTCGAAGTCTCCCGGCGTCGCGGAGACGAACAGCGTCCGCCGCATGTACTTTTCGAACTCTTCGAAGCGCAGCGGCCGGTTGTCGAGGGCGCTCGGCAAGCGGAATCCGTACTCGACGAGCGTCTCTTTGCGGCTGCGGTCACCCCGGTACATCGCGGCGATCTGGGGCACCGTTTGGTGAGACTCGTCGAGGATGAGCAAAAAGTCCTCGGGGAAGTAGTCGATCAGCGTCGGCGGAGGATCGCCCGGGTTTCGGCCGGAGAGGTGCCTCGAGTAGTTCTCGATGCCCTGCACGAAGCCCATCTGCTCGAGCATCTCGAGATCATACTGAGTCCGTTGGGCGATGCGCTGCTTCTCGAGGAAACGCCCCTCACGATCGTAATAGTCGAGCCGCTCGCGGAGCTCTTCGCGGATCTGCTGGATGGCGCGGCTCAGGTGCTCCTTGGGGGTTACATAGTGGGAGCCGGGGTAGATCGAGTAGCTGGAGAGGCGCCGCGTGATCTTGCCGCGGACCGGGTCGACCTCGCTGATTTCGTCGATCTCGTCGCCGAAGAACTCGACGCGGATCGCGAGCTTTTCTTCGTAGGCGGGGAAGATTTCAACGACGTCACCGCGCACGCGGAAAGTGCCGCGGTGGAAGTCGACGTCATTTCTTTCGTATTGGATGTCGACGAGCCGACGCAAGAGTTCGTCGCGTCGAAACTCGACGCCTTTGATCAGTTCGATCAACAGACCTTCGTAGCTCTCCGCGGAGCCGATGCCGTAGATGCAGCTGACGCTCGCGATGATGATGACGTCTTTGCGCGAGAGGAGCGCGTGGGTCGCCGCGTGGCGCATGCGATCGATCTGATCGTTGATGATCGCGTCCTTCTCGATGAAGGTGTCGCTGGTCGGGATGTAGGCTTCGGGCTGGTAGTAGTCGTAGTAGCTGACGAAGTAAGCGACGGCGTTGTCAGGGAAAAGTTCGCGCATTTCCCCGTAGAGCTGGGCGGCCAGCGTCTTGTTCGGGGCCATGATCAGGGTCGGCAGACCCATCTGGGCGATCACATTGGCGACCGTGAAGGTCTTGCCGCTCCCGGTGATGCCGAGCAGCGTTTGGTATTGTTTCCCCTCCCTGAGACCTGTGACGAGCTTCTGAATAGCCGCGGGTTGATCACCCCGAGGCTCGAACTCACTAGCGAGTTTAAAAGGAGAAGACATGCAGAGCGGACCACTTCTAGCACTTGTTCGCGCGCTTTTGACATGGAAATCACGGGCGCTACGACCACGTTACTTCGTGGGTCGTTTCTCATGACCGCTCTTGCCCGTTTCGATCGGATTGCAAAGTACTGACGCGCATTGCAAGATCGAAAGACGAATGGGGCCGAAGTGCTTGAGCTGCTCAAATTGAGACAGCGCCTTCGGCACGATCATTCCGCTCAGGGAAATAGACTTATGCGCGGAATGCCAAGACCCTCAGGCAGCCCCCGCGAAATGTTCAGCGCCTGCACCGCTTGCGCCGAGGCCCCACGGCTCAAATTGTCGATCGCCGCGATGGTGAGCAGGAGCCCGGTGCGGGGATCGAGGGCGTAGGCGAGGAAGGCGCGACCGCTGCCGCGCACCATCAGCGTGTCTGGCAGCTGGCCCTCGGCCATGACATGCACGAGCGACGAGCTCGCGTAGGTGTCGAGGGCAGCCTGGCGGCATTCCTTGAGTCCGACGCCGGGGCGGGGCTTTACGTAGCAGGTCATGAGAATGCCCCGGGTCATCGGAACGAGCTGCGGCGTAAACAGGACACGGAGCTCTTCGCTCGAAGCAGCGAGGCCGAGCTCCTGTTCCATCTCGCCGGTGTGGCGGTGTTGTCCCGCGACGCCGTAAGGACGAACGCCCTCGGCGGTCTCCGGGAAATGGAAGCGGAGGTTCGGCTTGCGTCCGCCGCCGCTCACGCCGCTCTTGCCATCGGCGATGATCGGTGAGTGTTCAATGAGTCCGTTTCTGAACAGGGGAGCGAGCGGGAGGATGGCGCTGGTCGGGTAGCAGCCAGGTGCGGCGATCAGACGGGCGCCTTCGAGCTCCTTCTTGTGAAGCTCCGGCTGGCCATAAACGGCGGTGGGCAAGAGGTCGGGACGCGGGTGAGGGCCGTACCAGCTCTCGTAAGCAGCCTGGCTCTTGAGCCGGAAATCGGCGGAGAGATCGACCACCTGGACTCCAGCGTCGTAGAGCGCTCCGCCCAGCTTGGCGCTGGCGGCGTGGGGAAGGGCCGTGAAGGCGACGTCGATTTGTCTCGCGACTCGAGCCGCATCCGCCTCGTCGAAGCTTTCGAGGGGGAGGTCTTCGAGCTCAGGGATCCCAAGCACACTCGGCACAACCTGTCCGAGCTTCTGTCCGGCGTTCTCACGTGCCGCGACAAAACGGAGCTCGAGCTCCGGGTGTCCGTCGAGGAGACGAATGAGCTCGGCTCCTGTGTAGCCCGCTGCTCCGATGATGCCCGCTTTGAGTTTTGCCATGTGCTCCTGCTCTCCATTGTTTGCGCCATGCCGAGGCGCTTCGGATCCAAAAACAAAAACGCGACCAGCACTTTCGTACCGGCCGCGTTTCGCGTTCGAAAGATTGTTCGGGTTTTAGCGCTTGCTGAACTGGAACTTCTTACGAGCGGCCGGCTGACCGGGCTTCTTACGCTCCTTGGCGCGGCTGTCGCGCGTGAGGAAGCCCGCCTTCTTCAGGGCCTTACGACGCTCGGCGTCCTCGGCGATCAGGGCGCGTGCGACGCCGTGACGAACAGCTTCAGCTTGAGCGCTGTGGCCGCCGCCTTTGACGAAGGCACGGATATCGTACTTATCGACGAGCTCCAGGAGCTCGATCGACTGCTTGGCGACCATCACGGAGGTCGGACGGACGAAGTACTCGGCAATCTGCCGACGGTTCACGGTGATTTGCCCGCTGCCGGGCGAAATCCAAACGCGAGCCACCGCCGTCTTGCGCTTACCAGTTGCGTAGGTTTCGGTTGCACTCATGGGTCAGGACCTCACACGGAAAGCTGCTTGGGCTGTTGGGCTGCGTGGGGATGGTCGTTCCCCGCGTAGATCTTGAGTTTCTTGATGAGCTGACGACCCAGCACGTTCTTGGGCAGCATGCCCTTGACGGCGTGGCGGATCGGGAGCTCGGGCTTGAGCTCGATGGCGCGCTCGAAGCTGATGCTCTTGAGGTGGCCCGGCCTGCCGCCGTGAGTGTGATATTGATGTTGGCTGGGCTTGTTCCCGGTCATCTTGACCTTGTCGGCGTTGATCACGACGACGAAGTCACCGGTGTCCACGTGGGGGGTGAAGCTCGCCTTGTGCTTGCCGCGCAAGACCATAGCGACCTTGCTCGCCAGCCGGCCGACGGGCACATCTGCCGCATCGACAACCCACCAAGCGCGCTCTTCTTGGGCGCGTGCGGCGGAAGTGCTGATTGTTTTCATGTTTGGGTCCTCTTGTGTTGGGGATGGGTGGGAGGGCCCACCGACGTCTTGTGACTCGCGCGGCTGCTGCGATGAAGAACAAGACACGTGTCGGGCCCCGATCTCGCGAGCGCTGAACCGTCCGCCCGCTTGCGCGGCCGAGCGACCCGAGGCCCATCGAGTGGGTCTCCCCCGAACGGGTGCCGACTCGACCTCCGTCGCCGGAGGTAAAATAGGTCCTTTCGAAGGGGACCGCGTCCTTAGCCCCAGTTTTCCTGGGGGTCAAGCGGCCGCATCCCATAGGGGCCCGGCTCGCGACGGGACTTTATGAAGCCGTGGGGGCGGCGCCCTGCGGGCTTCCCGGGAGGTTTGGCTTCTGGGCCGCGCGGACAGGCTCCCGGGCCGAGGAAGCCTGGGCGCCGCTCGGAGCGTCCAGTTGGGACGGTTCCCAAGGGGCCTCGAAGGAGAGTGGAGCTCGGCGTCGAGGCGTCCATCGCACCCGATGAAGACGAGCTTGGCAAGGATCGATCGAAGGTGATGAGCCGCCCACTCTCTCAGGTTGTGCGCGCCGCGCGCGCGCCCCGGAGGCGCATGAAGGAGAGACTGTGCGCGGGTGCGCGGAACGGGAAGCGTGTGTGATGTCAGAGCGCATACCTTGCGGCCATTCCGACAAGAGGAGAGACGTTCGGTGCTCGCTCGACAGGGAAAATCCTGTATGATCGAGTGGGGTTCGCGGGCAAAGAGACATGCTGTGCGAATGCCCGTGTTGGTTCGCCCGAACATCCAAGAAGAGGCATGAGTTCCCCCACGAATCAGCGAATCCTCGACCGCATGGTGTCGGATGGATTTTTGACTCCAGAGCAGCGGGAGGCCGCCCTCAATCACATCCAGGCTTTTGGCGACCGGGCCGAAGAGGCCCTGATCGAGGCCAATCTGGTCCAAGAAGGAGAGCTGCTCCGCTACCTAGCGAACGCCTACCAGACCCGCTTCGTCTCGACGGAGAAGCTCGCCAAGGCGGACATCGATCGCGGAACCCTCGACAAAGTCCCTAAGAAATTGGCGATGGCGCATACGGTCTTCCCGGTGCTCTTTGAGCCGGCGTCCGGGGTCTTGAGTGTGGTCACCGCTGACCCGAACAACCAAGCGGCGCTCGATGAGATCCGCCTGGTCAGCCGGGTGCGCGAGGTGCGTGCATTTGTTGCGCGCCCGCGCGCCGTCAAAGCCGCGGTCGCTAAGGCCTACTCGGGCGACATCCACGCCTTCGCGAACCTCGATCGCGCCGCTCACGCGCAGTTTACGAACATGCTCGACGTCTACGAGCGGAATCTCGTGAGCGACGAGAGCATGGTCGTCTCGCTCGCGCGCGAAGACGGAAAGAGGGAGCGTGTTCTCTCGCCGGAAGAGCTGGAGAATTCGAACAAGACGGGCCGCGTCGCGACTGACCGCGCCTACGTCGAGACCCTGAATGTTCTTGTCAGCCTTCTCGAGAACTCACGCCCCGATCTCCGAGGCCACTCATCCCAGGTCGCGCGGCTGATCAAAAAGCTAGCTGAGCGTATCGGTCTGAGCCCGAGCCAGCTCGCGAGCTTGCAGGTGGCCGCCTTTGTGCACGATCTCGGAAAGATGGGCGCGTATCATCTGACCGCGCTCAACGTCGCCGAATACGAAGGGCACGCGGCCCAGGCGAAAAAAGTCGTGTCGATGCCGCTTCGGCTCATGGAGGCTGTGGGCCTGACGCACGATACGCGCTCCGCCGTCGAACAGATGTACGAGCGCTTTGACGGGCAGGGTTTCCCGGCTGGGCTCCGCGGCAAAGATATCTCCCTCGGCGGGCGCATCTTGGCGATCGCCGACACCTACGCGGACCTCACGCAGAACCCTCGGAACCCTTTCCGTAAGAGGCTGCGCCCGGCAGAGGCCTGTGAGGTCTTGGTCCGCTACAAGGGCACGATCTTCGATCCGAACTTGGTCGACTTGTTCAAGCACTCCGTGACCGGTGAGGACCTGAAGGCGCGCCTCTTGGCCAATCGCCATCGCGCGATCGTGATCGATCCCGATCCCGAAGAGACCACGGTGCTCGAGCTGCGCATGATCGAACAAGGCTTCGAGGTTCAACAAGCGCGCACGATCGATCAAGCGCTCAAACTCCTGCAGTCGGGTGAAGCTGAGATGGTTGTGAGTGAGGTCGATCTCGGTCCGGGCGGCGGAGATGGATTTTCGCTGCTCGCTGAGGCGCGCAAACACGAGTGGGGCCAGAAGTTGCCTTGGATCTTCGTGACCTCGCGCACGGGCAGCGCCGATGCACGGCGGGCCTTCGAGCTCGGGGCGCAAGACTTTATGACTAAGCCGGTCGTCGCCGATCTGCTCGTCGCCAAGCTGAAGCAGATCATGGAGCGCGAGGCCGTCCAGGGCGGGCTCAATCGGGGCGTCTCCGGGTCACTCGGCGAGATGGGCCTGCCGGACATGGTGCAGGTCCTGTGGCACGGTAGAAAGACAGGCTTCCTCAAGATTCGATCACAGTCGGAGCGCGGCGAAATCCACTTCGTGAGTGGTCAGATATATAACGCGATGTGGGGAAATCTCCGGGGTGAGGAGGCGTTCTACGCCATGCTGAAGCTCAAGGACGGAACATTTGCCCTGGATCCGAACATGAAGGCCGAGGCTCAGGTCATTCAAGCAAGCCCCGAAGCTCTCTTGCTCGAAGGCATGCGTCGACTCGACGAAGACGCGAGATAAGCTAAGCTTATAGCTCTTGCGCTTCCAAATTGGACGGGGAGCCAGGACGCAAGCAAGGATGGCTGCTCTCACCGGTTACAACAGCAACGTGCGTCACCGCGGGCGTATCTTCCACATCCAAACGGAAGATTCCGGCGGGTCACATCAGCGAGTCATCACGCATCTGTTTGCCGATGGTGGACGGATCGTGAAGTCGATTCGCAGCGAGTATTCCGAGCACATGGACGCGCCGAACCTTTCCGAGATCGTGCGCGGGATCATGAAAGACCAGCACAAGGCGATGTTCGTTTTGCTCCGCTCCGGCGGACTCGACGAGCAGATCGGCTTCGACGACAGCGACCCCAAGGCGTCGATCGATGCGCGCGTTTCCCAGTCAGGGACCTTCGAACGCTCATCGGTGACGCCTCCGGTCACAGTGCGCTCACCTCCGATGGAAGCGCCCGAACCTCCGCGCGTGACCATCAAGAGCGCTGCGCCCCCTTCGAGCGGCGAGCGCACCTACGCTTCGCCGCGCCCGGCTTCGATCTTTTCGACGCCGCCGAGCGCCGACGCGGGCCTGTTCGGAGAAAAAAGCGCGCAGGAGCGCTCCCTCGACGAAGCGATCCTCGAATACCTCGCGGACGCGGTGCCCCCTTCGATCGCTAAGTAGAGCTCTCTTCGCGGGAGGGGCCGGCGCTCGGGCACGGGACTCTAAAAGCTGCCCCGGAAGCCGGCGCCGCCCGCGTAGACTTCCGGCGTCAGGCGGACGTTGCCGAATTGAGTCTCGAGAGGCGCGCGAGCGCTCGCTTTCTCGGAGGGGGAGGTCAGAAGCAGGATGACCCCGGTCACCGCGAGGGCGCCGCCGGCCCCGAGCAGAATGGTCGAAGCGGTGGCGAGCGAGAGCGCTGAGTCGAGCCGACCTGCGTCGCTCCCGGAGCAGACGTCGTTCGGACAGGTCAGGTGGTTCGCCTGGTCCAGGGCCAGGCCCCCCGTGACCGCACCGGCGCCCAGCGCCGCCGCGCCGACGCCGATCCCGATCCAGCCGAGGACCGGCTGCGTCGACTTCCGGCGGGGCGGGGCGGCCGCCGTCTGAATGGAGGCGTCCGTCTCGAGAGCTTCCGGAGGCGTGGCTTCGTCCGCGGCAGCAGCGGCAGGATCGGGCGAGAGCGTAAGGGTCAGCTTTTCGTCGCCGGCTTCTTCGAGGGTCACCTCGGCGGTGGCGTCGAGATAACCTTGTTTGCGCACGGTGACGGTGTGGCGCCCGGGATCGGTCGGCCGCCTGACACCGATGAGGGCGCTACTCACTTTGACATCATCGATGAGGAGCTCGACGTCCTCCAGCTCTGGATCGAGCTCGATGGTGAGCTTGGCGATGCGAGGCAGCGTCTCGTCGAGGAGCTTTCGCGCGCGATTCTGCGCATCGAAGAAGGTGCTCGAGGCTTTCGGATCGATGTGTTCGAGGGAGACCTTCTTGAGGTTCTCGGTGCCTTCAACGAGCCGGCCCAGGGCGATCTGGCATTCGCCGATCGCGGTCAAGATCGTCGGGGCGTGGTAGAGCTGTTCGGCGCGCTCGAGCTTCTCGAGAGCCGCGGGACAGTCCCCCTTGTCCTTGAGATCCATGCCGATGAGAGCGAGCTCGCGCGCGGCAGCTTTTTCGTCGGCAGTCGGGGTCGCCGCGAGGGAACGCGGGGCGATTCCAGAGAGGCTCAGGGCGAGCAGGAGCGCGAGGCTCGGCCTGTGGAGTCGGACGAGCTCACTCGGGAGATGCGACTGGCATTGGCTGGACGGTCTCGGACTACCCGGGCTCATGGCGGCCATGATGGCCCAGGGGGCACCGCTGCGTCACCCCATTTTGAATGCCCTCGGATCGCGGCTCAGAATCCGACGCGATCGACGACCGGCGGAGGGGTGGGCGCGGGCGGGGGAGAAGCAGGCTCTTCTTGGGGCGGGGCGGCCTTGGGCGCGGAGGCGCGCGGAGGGGTCACCTTCTTCGGCGCAGCCTGAGCGGGCTTCTTCTCGGTCGCGGGCGCTTTGGAGTCTGTCCCCACCAGGGAGTCCTTCGTTTCTGCCGCGCCGTCCGTTTCGTTCGGACCATGGGCCTCGGCGGCCTCGGAGTCTTTTCCTGAGGCCTCGGAAGGCTCAGCTTTCGGAGATGGTTCCTCTGCCTTGGGTTCGACGATGACCGGGGGAGCGGCCGTGGATGACTCTACGATGGGTTCAGGGGTGGTCGCGCCACGGCCGAAGACGAGGAACCCGGCTCCGAGTGCGCCGAGGCCAAAGAGGGCCACGGCGAGCAAGAGCGGGAGGCGACTGTGGGTCGTCTTGTGCCCGATGGTGACGGCGGCGCCACCGTCGGACTCGGAGCCGTGAAGCGTCGCGCCGCTCGTGTCCATGAGCGCAGGCGCGGTCCCGCCGCGGCTCGTATCGTTCGGGCTGACGAAGGTCTCCGCCAGTTGGGGCACGAGGGCGAGCGAGTCGCCGGAGCTCGAGTCCGAGGAGGGACGGTCGCCTTCGACAGCGCCGAGAGACCGATCGAGCGCGCGGATCAGCTCTTCCGCGGACTGGAAACGCATGGCCGGATCTTTCGCGCAGGCCTTGGCAAACCAGGCGTCGAGGGCAGCGCTCACATGAGGCGCGCGGGAGGAGAGGCGAGGCAAGTCGTCAGTACAGATCGAGATCAACAGATCGCCGAAGGATTCACCATCGAAGGCGAAGGTCCCGGTGAGCATGTTGTAGAGGACCATGCCGAGGGAATAGAGATCGGCGCGGCAGTCGACGTTGCTCGCGCCGCGGACCTGCTCGGGGCTCATGTAGAGGGGCGTTCCGAGCACGGTGCCGGTGCGCGTGGTCGAGCGCTCGGAGAAGTCCTCCATCTTGGCGACGCCGAAGTCGAGGACTTTGGCGGTCCAATCACTCTCATCATCGTCTTCGCTGCGGACGAGGAAGATGTTCCCGGGCTTGAGGTCGCGGTGGACGATGCCGCGGGCGTGAGCGGCGGCCAGGCCTCGCGCGACGTGACGGGTGACCCGGCAAGCATCCTTGATGGAAAGGCAACCTTCTCGGTTCACCCGTTCTTCGAGGGTCTCGCCCTCGAGGTACTCCATCACGATGTACGGCAGGCCGCTTTCGGTTGTCCCATGGTCGAAGACGCTCACCACAAAACGGGAGCGGAGCTGCGCTGCGGCCCGCGCCTCGCGCTCGAAGCGTGCCCGGAGCTCCATCGAGCCGGCATGCTCGGGGGAGATGATCTTGATCGCGACGCGCTGGCCGAGGCTCTCATGGACCGCAGTCCAGACCGTACCCATGGCTCCCCGGCCCAGTTCCCTCTCGAACCGGTACTTGCCATCGAGGAGATCGCCTGCCTCGATGACCGCTGGATTCAGGTAGGGAGTTGCCATGCTCTGACCGACCGACGAGCGAAGGAAGCTCGCGGCTCACACTACAGGGTAGACCCCGCGGCCCACCCGGAACAGTCCTTTTTTGGCCTCTGAGGGGCCGACTCTTCGTCGCGGCGGCACTTCACGAAGTGCCCGCGCGCGCCCATTCTTGCTGGGTTCGGCGTCTCGGCCGGCTTTTCGAGCTATCAAGCCGTGCCTCGCAGGACGCGCTCGGAATCCGCCCTCGCGAGTGGTCCTACGCTCGCGTAATCCCCTTGATTCCGGACCCTGAGCGTGACACTTTCCCGGGCCCCTGGTGGCCCGGCTTCCAAGCCGGTCTCCAGTTCGGGCGAGGTAGCCAAGTGGTTAGGCAACGGTTTGCAAAACCGTCATACGCCGGTTCGAGTCCGGTCCTCGCCTCAGAAATGTCAGCCCCCGCGTCGAGCCCCGCTGCGACGCCCTCGGGCATCCTCGGTCCTTTCGGTTTGGTCTAGACACCCAAAGCCTACGGGAACCGGGCGATGCCCTTACTTATTGAAATGACCCACCCTGGGGCGACA
>NASX01000036.1 GCA_002085155.1 Sorangiineae bacterium NIC37A_2 | reverse complement strand
AAAAAAATTTGGATCAGTGTCCAGCCGGCTGCACTGTCGAGCCATGGACGCAACCGGAGAGCGGCCCTCCGCCGCTTCGACCACGAGAGCTGACAAGCGCCGAGCGGTCTTGGTGCTTCAAACCAATCCGCTCACCCTGTCGTCCTTTCGAAGGTGCCTAAGCCGTCATTTTGAGGCGGTGCACGTCGCCCACTCCCCGGAGGACGCCGAGCGCGCGCTTGCCCTCGGCGCAAACCCCACGCACGTCGTCTGCGGCCACGATCTAGGAGAAAATAAGCCCAATGGCTCGACATTGATCGCCCGCTGGCGCCGTCAATACGCCTCGATCGAGCGCGCCATCCTCGCGACGGGAGCCGAGGTCGAAGCCCGCGCCGGCGGCCCCATCGACGCCGTCTTCCGCAAGCCCTCGAGTCCAAAAGAACTTCTTGCGCTTCTTTGAAACGCCCCTGAGTCCATCACATACCCCTAAGGAGAAACACCATGAAAAAAGAGAACGTTAAGGCCCATTCCGCTGAATCCCTCCGCGCTCGCTTCGCTGCCCAGAAGTCGGACAAGGCTCCCTTGTCGACGGCTCAGGGTTTCGCGGTCGTCTGAGTAGTTTTTTCACAGCGGAAGTGTCGAAGCCGGGGGGGCTTCGACGCCGCCGCAGAAATGAGCCCCCCATGGCATGCCGTCAAACGAGAGCGACTTCTCTTCGCGTGTTCCTGTCCAAGGTTCGTGAGCGCATGCTCCGTTCCGCACAGAACCCGCGCTTCCCCGAGCACCAGGTCTCCTTGCTCGTTCGAACGATCGAGATGTACACCGGTGCGGCGCGAGGCGACGACTGGGGCCACCCACTCGGCCTCTTCCATGGGTGCTATCGGCTATTTTCCCCGGAAATTGACGAGAAAGGTCTCCTCGTCGCCGAGTCCTGTAGCTTTTTTATTCTCTCCCTCGACCTGTTCGATGACGTCCAGGACGAGGACCTCGAGGGCAAACACTACGCCTCCGAGGGCCCCGCCATCGCAACGAACTCCGCGCTCGCTCTGCTGTTCTTAGCGCAAGACGCGCTGCGCCAGGCGGCGGAGCTCGAGCCCTTAGAGACCAGACGCATGGCCTGCCTCCGTGCCATGCACCGGATCTCTCTGATCGCGATCGGCGCACAACACCAAGATCTCACTTCTTCTTCCGCTCATCCGACGCCGGCGCAGGTGCTTGAGATGCACGCCGGCAAGACCTCCGCGGTCCAGCTTGTCGCCGAGTGCGCAGCGCTCGCTGCGGGTGCCGATCTCAAATCCGCAGAACAGATCGGCGAGTTTGGCCGCCAGCTCGCGATGTTGACGCAGGTGGTCGATGACGTCCGCGACGTCTTCGGCAAGGAGCGGAGCCCCGACCTCCTCACGAACAAGGCGACCTATCTGCGCGCTTGTTTCGACGAGCGCGCCTCCACGGCGGAGCGCGCAGAGTACGAGAGGCACCGTAAAAACCTGGACAACCCCGAGTCCCTCGAAGCGATCCGGAGCATGTGCGTGGACTCCGGGGCGCTCGACGCGTGTGCCCAGGCGACCGAAGCCGCCCGCGAGCGGATTCACGAAATCCTCACGGCTATTAGTGGCTCGCTTGGTCATAAGAGAATCCTGCTATCGATCGTCGACTCTCTCGCGAATCTCCTCTATTCGCCGGAGCCCCTCGCCGTCAGTGAGGCGATCTTCCAGGGCGGCGCGAGCTTCTCAAAAGCGATCGCTGAACAGGCGCAGCTCTTCCGCGAACGTTTCCGGGGAGGATTCCAAAAGGACGTCAGCTTCGAACCCTGGCACCGACCGTTCTTCCTCTACGATCCTTGTCGGGACGTCATTCACTATCCAGATCTCGATGGCCTCGAAGAGGAGACCTTGCCCGCGTACTCTTCCCTCTTCGACGGGAACGACACGCGCGCCCTCGGTTATCTGCTCGACGCGCTCCCGCTTCTGTTGGCCCATGAGATGTTTCACGCGTGGCGCAGCCAGGTGGACCGTCTCGGCAGCGACGCGTGGCACGAAGAGTATGTCGCCGATCAGCTCGCCATGGGCTATCTGCGCGCCTTCGATCCCACGGCCTACAGTCGCGTTCGCGCAGCGTGCCACGAAGTCCTCAGGAGCCCTCTGCCCGCTGAGAGCGCCGAACGCTTGAGGTCGATCCTCGAGCGCGCCCAGAAGCAATCAGACGCTAGCGCGGACTACGAGACGAGCCTCCTTGAGACTGCACACCTGCACGCGCAAATGTGTCTCGCGATGCCCGACGAGCTCATGGCGAGCCTCATAGAACGCTGGCTCGGCCCTGAGACGGCTCTCGCGGCCGAGTGAGCTTCCCGAGGAGCCGGCTCAACTGAGCTCACACGCGGTTCTTGGAGTCCGAGGCGCTCGGGACTTTTGAGACGCGGCAGCAGCTCCACGGAGCGCAGCGTCGCCGGGTTTTCGAGCTTGCCTGCCGATCAATTGGTCGTGGAGCCGTTATAGAGAGGCGAGAAGCGATCCGGGTCGCTCGGAGCCCCCACCGTGAAGGCCAGGAAGTTCCCGCCATTGGTCATCACGAAGGCCCGACGCCCGAACCCAACTGGGGTCGCCGAGACTCCGAGATCGAAATGCATCCCGTCGACCACGCTGCCGTCGACCGGAGACAGAGCGTAGACGCCGAGCTGGCTCGCGCCGACAAGCAGAAGGCCGCTCACCTTGGTGACCGCCGAAACGCCGCCACGAGGCAGGTTCTGGCGCCACACGGGAGCACCCGTCTCAGGGTCGAGCGCCCAGAGCCCGGTCGTCCCCGTGGAGGCAATGATGAGGCGGCGACCGGGCACCTCGACGTCGTCTTGGTAGCGCATCGGCTCTTCGAAATAGACGATATCGCTCACACCCACCACGTCAGGGTTCGACCAGAGCAAGGTTCCAAGCTCCGCGTCGAGAGCGGAGACGCCACCCAGGTAGTGGCCAAAGATGACAGTGGGTCCAACGCCCAGCTCCAGGCCCAGGGGCGTCGTGTCGACGTCGAGGTACTGAGGGACTTCTCCGAGCACGTCTTCCGCGTCAGCGCTCAAATCCACGCGCCTCCAGCGCTCTTCGCCCGTCTTCGCGTCGAAAGCCGTCGCTGTTCCGTCGCTGAAGCCCTGGTAGATGAGCCCGCGAAAGAGGCACGGCCCCGAATATCCAGCGACTTCCATGCCCATGGCCGGGCTTCTGTGGTGCGACCAGGCCATCTTGCCGGTGCGCCGATGGACCGCGATGAGCGTGTCGTTGGCGTTCGTGAAGTAGACGAGGTCCCCATGGACCACCGGGCGCCGGGCCACCTCCGCGCGAGTGAAGACGCGATAGTGCAGGCGCCCCGTATCCGCGTTGACTTTGTACAGGGCGCCGTCGTGGGACCCAAAGTACACGGCATTATCTCGGGGATCGTACAGCGGCTGACTCTGGACAGGACCGAGAGTCTCGAAGCGCCACAGGACCTCACCGCTCGGCGCGTCGATGGCGTAGAGGGCCCCGTCGCTCGAACCGACGAAGACTCGTCGCCCGATCGCGTCAATTTCCGGCTGCCCCTTCTCGTGGGGCTCTCCTTGCGCCTTCGAAGCGGCGCTCAGGTCGCGCGAATAGGCGAGCTGGAGGCTGAACGAAGGATGATGTGCCCAGGCCGGACCCTCAGGTCGGGCGCGCCCCGTGGTCTGACACGCGGCGAGCGCGCCCAGACCGGCAAAGCAGATCGCGAGAGAGCGGCTGCGCCTCACGGGGTCCCTTCGCTCGGCTCCTGCGGCTCGTCCGTCTCCGGCAAGAGCGGGATCGGATCGAACGGGACAGAACCCTCCTGCCCCTCGTTCTGAGCAGCGTTCTTCTGGAGCTCTTCAAGCTGCTTCTGCAGCATCGCGAGCGTTTCAGGGGAGAGACCACCGGTCGGAAGCGTAGGTTTGGGATCGAGGGTTTTCTCGAGCTCGCTCACCTGAACGCTCAGGTACCCGGGACTTGAGCCCGGTTTCTCGGATTTTTTGAGCTTCTCGCTGAGCGAGGCCACAAGCTCCTTCGCGCGCGTCTTGTCGCCCTTGAGAAGCGCGAGGCGCGCCTCGTGGTAGGTCGCGAGCTGCGCCTGTCCGGCGACGCCCTGAAGGCGCTTCACGGCGTCGAGAGCCTTGTCATAGTTTCCAAGCGCCTCGTAGCTGAGCAGGATGCCCTCGGCGGCGCGCGCCTGGATGAGCGGGGACTTCTGGGCTTTGGGGTGGGAGAGGATCGCTTCGTAGGACTTGATGGCGTCCTCGAAAGCGCGTCCGTCAAACTTTCCGCCAGCCTGGGCCAGAAGGGCGTGGAGCTCGAGGGCAGGCTCCGAGGACGCGAGCGCAGCCCACTTCTCCTGGCTCGCCTTCGCGCGGGCCTCCGGATCCGCAAACTCGGGGCGCGTATCGACGAGGCCAAACTGGCTCGTCTTCGGCGCGGCATCAGAAGCGAGGCGACCGTGGGTCACGTCAAAGGCCTCGGCGAGTTGATCGCCGCGCTTGGCCTGGTCGACTCCGGAGCGATAGTTCCAGAACAGGTAGCCAATTCCGCCGGCCACACCGAGCACGATCAGGTACTGGAGCCAGTTGAAGTTCGAGCCAAAGAACTTACCAGCAGCGTCCGTACTGCGCAGGAGCACGTCGTCCAGACGCTCCTGTGCATCGAGGGCCGCCCGCGCTTTCTCTGCGCTCGTGGCTCGCTTCTTCGTCCCGCGCACTTCGGCCCGAAGCCTCTGATTGCGGTCCTTGATCTCGCCCTGATCGGCGTTCTTTTTCTCGCTCGCGCGCCGAGCCCGGCGGTTTTGCGGCTGGTCCTCAGATTCCACGGCGGGCTCCTTACCAAAGGGAAGCCCGAGGCGCGAGGGATCGGCGGCTGTTCTGCTCGATCCCAGAGGCAATTTACGGGGCCGTCGCGTCCCCGGACATCACCGGTTCCGGGGGCGGAAGGGGCAACTCCTCGCGCAGCGGCACCGCAACGAGGGCAAATACCTGCGCATCCATGCTGAGGACATTCAAGGAGAGCTGCTGTCCGCTCTTTGCTCCCGGAAGGACTCCCATGTCGATCTGGAGCGGCTCTTTCGAGGGCGGGATTTCGACCTCGAGCCCCCCTTCGCCGTGGAGTTCCGGCCGCTTGCGGTAGCGATTGTCCCCGGGCGCAGCATAGGCAGCTCGAGCCCGTTCGACCCGGACCCGCCCCGGGGTGTCTCCCTTGCTCTGGGCGAGAACCAAGAGACGAACCGGCTCCTTCGCTTCGTCCTTGCTGACCGGCGCCACCGTAACGTCGACGCGAACTCCACTGTCCGCGAGCGACCGCAAGGTCGCGAGGGCCTTTTGGGTCGGCCCGCCAACGTGTTCCAAAAGGCCCAGCTCCGAAGCGAGTTGAACTCCCCCTTCCAGCGGATCGGGCATCCCTAGGAACATCCGGAGTGGAACAACAAGCTCCTCTTTTGCGCCGAGGCGCCGGAGAGCATCAAAGAGGACGGGGCGCGTCGAGACGTAACGCTCCTGTCGCAGAGCGCGGAGCAGCGCGGGGCGCGCACCTTCGTCTCCGATGGTGCCGAGGGTCGAGGCGATCTGCGGACGCAGCCGGACATCCGACAAACGACTCACAAGCGCCGGCACTGCGCTCTTGACCCGATGTTTCGCGAAAACCTCGAGCAAGACGCGAGACTCCTCCTCACTAGGCGGCTCTCTCCACCACTCGATGAGGACCTCCGCACCCTTGAGATCCCCCGTGAGAGCAAAGGCGAGCGCCGCCCGTCTCCGGAGCGCAGGATCCTCGGAACGGAGGACGTCCGTCGCGAGCGCCACGGGCTCGCCGAGGCGCGTCAGGGCAAGAGCGAGCGCCGCCCGCACCGACTCTTCCTCTTCTCGGCTGAACGCCAGGCGAAGCGCCGAGAGTTGCGCCTCTCTGCCGAGCGAAAACAGGAGTTCGGCAGCTTTTCGCCGCAGAAAGGGGTCCGCGTCGTCGAGAAGACGAGCGACCTCCGGCGCGACCTCCTTGTCACCGGCGAGCCCCCTCACCAGCGCCTCCGGAAGATCGCGGCCCCCTTCGCGTAGGCCCCGCGTCTCGTAAGCCCCGTGTGTGGCAGCGAAGGCTCTGGCCCTCCTTCGAAGATCTTCGAAACGCTCGGGGCGCGCGAGGCCAAGATCTTTTTTCTGCTTCGGATCTTGGGTGAGATCGAAGAGGCGACAGGCCCCCGTCTCTCGCTCACAGATGAGGCGCTCGCTCCCTTCCGCAAGGAGCGTCATCGAGTCCGTCTCGGCCACCGCAAACCCGAGCGGCAAAGGTTTTTTCTCCTCGGATGCGCTGAGCCAAGGCGTCAGGTCGTTGCCTCGGACCCGCGGCGGCACCGGGATCCGGAGAGACGAAAGCAAGGTCGGCACCACGTCGACCGTTTGCACGGGCACGTCAGAGCGCCCGCTCAAAATCCCCGCGCCGTTCCAGATCATCGGCACCCGAACCTGCTCTTCGTAGACCGTGGTGCCGTGATAGCGGCCGCCGTGCTCCCCAAATTCTTCCCCGTGATCCGCTGAGATGATCACCACGGTGCCGGGATCGCGGGCACGCACGAGGCGCACCAACGCGCCGACGGTCTTGTCCGCCTCGAAGATCTCCGAGTCGTAGCGATCGACGTCTCGATCTCCCAGATCACGGCTACCTTTCACATAAGGCTCATGGGGACCGAACAAGTGAACCCAAAGAAAGAGCGGGCGATCTTGTGGTTGTTTTTCGAGGTAAGAAGCGACTTGTCCGACGCGCTTCTCGCCCTCGGCGAACTCGATCCAGGCGTACTCGAAGCCGAGGCGCGCTTCAGAGAAGGCCTGAAACCGCTCAGAATCGACGAAAAACACCGCCGGCGGATAGAACGCGGCCGTCCGATAGCCGTATCCCTGAAGCAAGGTCGGCAGAAGCTCCGAGTCCGCTCCTGCCCCTTGGAGCAAGAGGGGCCGCATGTACTTCCCCGTCATCAGGGACGTGAGCGAATAGGACGTGTGCGGAGTCGCCGCATATGCGAACTCGAAGGTGTGTCCATCGCGAGCGAGGGCGTCGATCTCCGGAGTCACGTCGCGCTCGGCCCCATAGGCTCCGACGTGATCGGCGCGGAGCGCATCGATCGTGATGAGCAAGAAGCTCTTGCCTCGGAGATCGACTCCATCCGTGCGGACGACGCGCGCCCCGAGCGGGCGCGCCAAAGCGGCTTCGTCGATGGGCAAAGGAGGCGCGAGGCGGCTTGCGAGCTGCACCCCGAGCGAAAGTGTCGGTGAGCCTTCGAGGGCAACGACGCGAAAGTTATCGAGCGTGCGCGCGCTCTTGCTCCCGGGGAAAAGCCCGGCCCAAGCCAGGCCGAAAACGCCCAAGATCCACGGCAGCGCCCTTTTGGCGCGCGGAATCAGAAGCGCGAGCCCGAGTCCTCCCCCCAATAGGGAGAGGCCGCTCAGGGTCCCGTGAAACGCCGGGTACAGCCGCACAAGCACCGTGTGGTTTGCGATAATGAGCGCGGCGACTCCCGCAAAGATCCCGAGGATCAACGGCGCCCCCGCGCCCTCCTCGCCGCGCTCGACTCGGAGACGCCGCGCAAGGCGGGCGCCGAAGGTCCCGGCCGCTCCGAAACCCAAAGCACAGAGGGCCGCGAAACCGGCGCGCAAGGCCGGGTCGCTCAGGTGGCGTCCGCCTCCTACGCCCCAGCCGAAAGCGGCTCCTACCAAGGCCAGAAGAAGTCCGAGCTCCGTGGCCGCCGAGCGGCTCGTGCGCAAGCGCTCGGCGAAAATGCCGCCGATGCCCCCGATCAGACCCGCCCCCGACAGCCAAACGGGCCCGAGGGACCCGAGCCCGATCATGAGCTCCCAGACGCTCGTAAGGCGCTGTCCGCGGAGGCCGAACGCGATACAAAGCTCGGCCAAGAGCACGAGCCAAGCTCCCCCCACGCCGAGGGCGAAGGCCTGCATCAAATGTACTCGACGTTGCCGAGCTCGTAGCGGCGATCGCCACCAGGGAGCTTCACGACGATCTCATCGCCGATCGTGCGGCCAATCAGGCTCCGCGCGAGCGGCGCCGAGATGGAGATCAATCCGCGATCGATGTCGGCCTCATCCGCGCCGACGATCTGGTAGGTCACCTCTTCGTCCGTATCCAGGTTCGTCAGGGTCACCGTCGCGCCGAATTTCACCCGATCCCCGGAGAGGGTCTTCGGGTCAATGATCTCGGCCCGCGACAGCTTGTCCTCAATGTCACGAATCTTCGCCTCATTGAGGCCCTGACGCTCTTTGGCGGCGTGGTATTCCGCGTTCTCGCTCAGGTCACCGTGCTCGCGGGCCGTCCCGATGTCAGCCGAAATCTTCGAGCGGTCGGCCTTCAGGCGAGCGAGTTCTTCGTTCAGGAGCTGGGCTCCCCGAGGGGTCATAGGGACTTTTTCCACGGCGTTCTCAGATCAATTCAGCAGATTTTGTCGAGCGGAACCGGGGGCGGACAGAGATGAGTCCGCTCGGCCGAACCTCAGGCGGCCGGCGTCCCCGGACGGCGGAACGCTACCACCGATGACAGAAGCGTCACAATGGAGTAGGAGCCTGCTCCGCATGCGGATCTGTCGCCTCTCGCTCCTCGCCGTCCTCGTCGCGCTCGGGCCCTGCCTCGGCTGCGAAAAGACCGCCCGCGAGCCGATGTCCGCGGCCCAATACCAAAAAAGCGCCCAGGAAGCCTACGATCACGCTCTGCGCAAATTCTTCGCGAAGGACTGGATCAACGCGCTCGCCCTGATGCAGGACGTGAAGCGCGAGTACCCCGGGACTCGCGTGGCGCGCCTGGCGCAGCTGCGCATCGCCGACACCCATTTCCACCAATCCGCCTATCCGGAAGCGATCACCGCCTACCGTGAGTTCTTGCGCGATTTCCCGAGCGACGGAGAAATCCCCTACGCGCGCTACCGGATCATCCTGTGCCTGTTCGAGTCCCGGGGCGAATCGATCATGGCGCCGCCCCTCGAGGAGCGCGATCTCGCCAACATTCGCGACGCCGATCGCGCGATCTACGAATTTATCCGCGACTACCCGGAGTACGAAGAGAAAGAGCGCGTCCGCTACATGCAGCTCTGGGTCCGCGGGATGCTCGCGCGGCACGAGCTCTACGTCGCGCGCTTTTACCTCAAGGAGTCAAAGTGGGACGCGGCCCTGGCGCGGACCGAATACGCGCTCTTGAACTACAGGGACACCGGCCTCGAACCCGAGGCGCTCGTGCTGCTCGGTGAGACGAGGCTCCGAAAAGGAGACACAGATCTCGCCCGAGCCGCGTTCCAGCGCGTGATCGACGAATATCCGTCCTCTGCTTTCGCGGAGCCCTCCCGTCGCTTCCTGATGCACATGGGGGAGAGCGGCCGTCCTACCGTCGAGACCAACTATTGACGATGTCCCCATCGCTCTCGCCGTGGCCGGAGAGCGGCCCTCTCGAGCCCGACCCTCCGCTCGCTCTGCGCGAAAAGCTCTCGTCCCTCGTTCGCGCGGCGCGTTACGACGCCCCCTTCGATCGGCTCGCCGGCGCCGAGCGGGCTCAGCCGCTCGTTTATCCAGGTAAGACGCCGACTGTCTTTGGGTTGCACGGTTTCTGCGCGACGCCGGCCGAGATCGAGCTCGCCGCAGACGTCGCAAAGTCCCTCGGCCTTCGGGTCCATTTTCCGGTTCTCCCTGGTCACGGCACGCGCCCGAGCGCTCTGCGCGCCTACGATTTCGAGGCGCTGGTCCGCGAGATTCGCCCCACCTTCAACGAAGTGCGCCGGGAGGGTCCGGTGATCCTGCTCGGCATGTCGATGGGCACGCTGGTCGCAACGGAGCTCTGTCTCAGCGCTCCCGGTGATGTCCTCGGGCTCGTCTTCATCTCCAATGCCTTTTGGTTGAAAAAGCCATTCCCGGCTCTCCCCTTGCGCTGGACCCGGCGCCTCAAGATCCCCGATTTTGGGATCCTCAAGACCTCCTGCGATCTCGGTGATCCCGAGGCCCGCCGCACCCAGGTGAGCTACCGGATCCAGCCCTCCTCTCTCGCCGCCTCGGTCGAACTCGCCGGGCAGCGCCTGGCCGGAGAACTCTTCCGCGTCCACCGTCCCACTCTGATCCTCCACGGCGAGCGAGATGAGGTCTGCCCGGTGAGCAACGCTTCCCGCGCCGCACACCTGATCGGCACCGACGACGTCCGCGTCGTGACCTTCCCCGCTTCCAAGCACATTCTGTGTCGGGATCGGGAGAAGAGCGCCGTGCGCGCGGAGCTCGACCGCTTCTTCCGGCGCTTCGTCTCCACTTCGGAGTGATCCCGCGCTCAGCTGAGGAGCCAGCGGGGCCCGCCTTCAAAGCATTCAGAACCAGGAGCGGATCGCGCGGAAGGCGTTCTTCGCTCCCTCGGGGAACGGGTCGAAACGGATGTCGAGATGGTCATCGGGAGAAGTCCCGATCGACTCAACCGCCACAAAAGCCGCGACTCCCTGGATGATCTTGCGGGCCTTTTCCTGGGACAGCGCGGGGATCTTCAGGAGATCGAGCGTGAAGACGTCACCCTTGGCCTCGACGATGAACGCCGGCTTGGTCGGGATGAAGGACAAGAGGTCTCCCGGACGGCTCGTGTCGAGGGCACCGGACTGGATCAAGGCGGCGATCGGTGTGCCCGCTTGGGGGTCGAGGACCTGGAGCTTGAGGCCGGAGACGCGCAGGCTGACGAGAAGCGCGTCTTTCTGGGCTTGGATGCGCTCGACGATCAGCGTCGTGCGGGCCCGCAGAGGCGTCTTCATGAGGTTCAGGCTGGCTTCGACGTAGAGGCCCGAGTTCCGAGCCTCAATGACCATATCTTCCGGGACCCCCTTCCCGCGCAGCTCCTGGGCAACCCAGCGGAGGGCGGCGAGAGGGACCCCGAGGCGGAAACTCGTCGCGCCGCGAGCGGCGCGCAGAATTTCGCCCGGATTTTCTTTGATGAACTGACCGGCGGCTCGAAGGGCACGCGTAGGCAAGGAGCTCACGGGGACGGACATTACAAGGGGAGGTCGCCCGAAGCGAGGGTCCTTCGCGGCGATCGTCCGAGCGCGATTTTGGGCTGGCGAGACGAGCTCCTCCCGCGCTAGACCCGGCGTTCCGAGCGGATCCGTCTGAAAGGATCTTCGCGGGCCCCATACGATGAGTGATCCTGTTCTCCAGAAGATCGCGAAGGACGAGGAAGAGTGCCTCGCCAAAGTCCAGTCGCACCTCGCACAGCGGCGGAGCGCGGAGGAAACTCGCGCACCGGCCAAAAACTACGACGCGGAGCTCTTGTCGCTCCGGGATCAGATCAGCTCTGCGCGCACCGAGGACATCCCTCCACTCCTCGAGCAGATGGAACGCCTGCAGGCCCTGGCCTCCCGGACCGTCGAGAGCGAGGATCAGAGCGTCGATCCAAGGTCGCCCTACTTCGGGCGCATGGTGCTCGAGGAAAATGGTCGCACCCGGGAGGTCCTGATCGGGCGCGGCACCTATGTAGACACCAAAGCCGGCGTCCGCATCGTCGACTGGCGTGATGCCCCGATTTCTCGGCTCTATTACCGATACGGTGAAGGCGACGATTACGACGAAACCTTCGGGGAGCGCGAGGTGTATGGCCAGGTTCTGACCCGGCGCAGCTTGACCATCACCGAAGGTGAGCTCCGGCGCATCAGCTGCCCCCAGGGCAACTTCGCCCATAGCCGCAAGGACGGCTGGATTCGCCTCAATGACAGCTCGCTCCGCCTCCAAGGCGGCCAGGGAACAGCAGTTCGGCCCGATGCAGCCCCCAGCGGAAAACTCGGCGTAGGCGAGATCATCACTGGCAACGAGGACAAGCACCTCAAAGAGATCACGCCGCTCATCGACGCGCGCCAGTTCGAGCTCATCACGCAGCCCGACTCGGGTCTTGTGGTGATTCAAGGCGGAGCCGGCAGCGGAAAGACCACGATCGGTCTGCATCGCCTCGCCTACCTCGCGTTTCACGACCCCCATCGTTTCCGCCCGGACAAGATGTTGGTCGTTGTCTTCAACGAAGCCCTCGTCCGCTACATCAGCCAGGTCCTCCCTGCCCTCGGTCTGAACGGCGTCACGATCCGGACCTACCAGGAGTGGTCCTCCCGCCTCCGGGCGAGCGCGCTGCCGCGTTTTCCTCGCACGTACACGGACGAGACGCCCGGCGTTGTCACAAGGCTCAAAAAGCACCCCGTGGTGCTCAAGCTCATCGACCAGATCGTCGAACAGGACGCCTCTCTGGCCCTCAAGTCCCTGCGCCCGCTCATCCAAAACGAGCCGAACCTCGAGCCCGCCCTCGAGACCTTCGAGCGATCCGCCGATCGCCCGCTCATGCACCGCTACCATGCCCTCCGTCGCTTCATCGAAGACCACGAGGAGGCCATCGAAGTCGGCGCTCGCACGAGCGCTCTTTCCATCGTCCGGCGCCATCTCGATCGCCTCGACGACATCGCCTTCCTTTGGGCCGACTTGCTCACCGACCTCCCCCGGCTCAAGCGCGCCTTCGAGAGCGCAAGCCACGACCGCCTGAGTCCGGCGGAGATCGAGCGCGCTCACGCTTACATGGTCAAACGGACCAACCATGTCCTCTCTGACATGGAACGGGCCCGAGAAGCTCGCGAAGAGCGCCGCGCTGCTGAACCCACGCTGCGCGCCGAACCGACGCCCCGTGAGGAGCCCCTCACGATCGACGACGCTGAGTTCCCTGATCCTCCGCGCCCCCGGCTCTCCTCGGACGACGCCAACGAGTCGAGCGACGATGACACGGACTATCGCGCGATCGATGGTCTCGATGTCGAAGAACGCGCGAGCTTGGACCGGGAAGACGACACGATCTTGCTCCGGCTGCTGCAGCGTGTGCGCGGCCCGCTCCGCAAGGGACAGATCACCAAAGAGCCGCTCAGCTATGAGCACATGCTCATCGACGAGGCTCAGGATCTCAGCCCGGTCGAGATGGCCGTCCTCTTCGACACCGTCAGCCGCGGCCAAAGCATCACCCTGGCCGGGGATACCGCTCAACGGCTGCACATGGACAACGGCTTCACCGACTGGAGCACGGTCCTCGGCGAACTCGGCTTGTCCCACGTCCAGGTGGAACCCCTCGAGCTCAGCTACCGCTCCACCGCCCAGATCCTGGACCTGGCCCAGCACGTCCTCGGTCCGCTTAAGCCTGCCGTGCCGCCCAAGGCGACGCGGGACGGCGCCCCGGTCGAGCTCTTCCAGACCGCGGCCACCGGCGACTCCGCGGCGCTCTTGGCCGAAGCTCTCCGCTCACTCAGCCTCGAAGAACCTCGCGCGTCCGTCGCGGTGATCGCCCGCTACCCGGAACAAGCGGACCTCTACTACGAAGCCCTCAAGAAGGGCGAAGTGCCCTATCTCCGGCGCATCGTCGATCAGGAGTTCCCCTTCAAACCTGGCGTCGACGTCACCGACATTCGTCAGGTGAAGGGCCTCGAGTTCGACTACGTGATCCTGGTGGAGGTCACTGAGACCTCCTACCCCGAGGAAGACGAAGCTCGCCATCTCCTGCACATCGGCGTCACCCGCGCCGCTCACCAGCTCTGGCTCCTCTCGAGTGGACGCCCGAGCCGCCTCTTGCCCGAAGCGCTGCGCGAACGCGGTTATTGAACCTCCCCTCGGCTTGCTGCATGTTCTTCTCGAGCCCCTCGACCCGAGCCCCTATGCCAAAGCTCTCTACCCTTTCGCTCCTCTTGCTCCTCGTCGGCTGCTCCGGCCAAAAAAACCACAAGTACGGAGAATCCGAGTGGACGATGCCGGAGGATCGACCGACCGCGCAGAGCTCGAAGGGGGAGGTTCAGGAGGTGCCCGAGGATGTCGTGCGCAAGGCGGCGCGCCCCTTCCGCGGTTATCGGAGCGCTGATGAGCGAGTGTTCGAGGAGGAGACCTTCTTGACCTACCTCGCCTCCGCCGATGTGATTTGCTTCGGTGAGATCCCTGACTCACCGATCCATCACTACGCGGAATTGCGCCTGATCGAAGGGCTCTCCGATCGGCGGCCGGTGCGCGGTTTCGAGCTCGCCGTGGGCTTCGAAATGGTGCGCATCACCTATCAGCCGGTCCTCAAGCGCTACGAAGACGCGCCACGTCCCTTCTCCTTTTTGAGCCCGAAGATCTTCTTCGCCGACGAATGGGGCTATCCGGAGGCGTACTACGCGCCGGTGTTTGAGCTCGCCGCCTCCTCGAACGCGCGTCTGTTCGCCCTCGGCATGTCGAAGAAACTGACCGCCCAGATCGAGGAACGAGGCCTTTCGAGCCTGACCGCGGATCAAAAGGCCGTGCTCCCCCGACTCGATTTCTCGAACGCTGAGCACCGGGCCGTGTTTGACGCGCGCATCAAAGACCACCCCGATTTCGGGACCATCGACGTCGAAAACCACTACCAGGCCCAGGTCGTCCGAGACGAAGTCATCGCCGACCGCTCGACTCAGTTCATCATGGAGCGTCTCGGCGCACGAAAACTCCTCATCTTCGCGGAGGAGGCTCGCTGCCACCGCTCAGGTATCCCGGCGCGCATGCTGCGCCGCAGCCCCGAGCTCTCGGTCGTCGCCCTCAACGTCGCCAAGGACCGCTCCTCGGCCGACGGCTACGACTACTCCTTCCAGTTCGAGTGAGGGAATACCTCCCTCGCGGGAGCGTATTTGAGCTCGTCCTCTTTTCCTGAGGCGGCAGAGCTGAGCAAAAGAGCCCGCGGGGGCGCGGAAAACGAGCGTAACAGTGACGCCAGGGGGGGCGTCACACAGGGACTGTTACGCTCTGTAAGCTATTGAATTTACATCAATAAACCTTGGCATCTCCGGTGCAAAAGGGGCTCTCGAACGCGCCTCGTTGCGCCAGCCCCCGAAGGAGATGCCCCAATGACCCAAGCCGCCACCGTTTCGAGTTTCCGTTCCTCCCCCACAACCCCTGCGCTCCGCCCCCTCCGCAAGGTGAGTCACCTCGAGCTCGTGCACTCGCGACCCGCGCGCCCGGCTTCGAGTGAAGAAGAGCTGATCGAGCTCATGCTCGACAACGACGCCGCTGGCTGGGCACGCTTCTCCCGCGAGTACTCGGGCCTTGTCTTGAGCGTCATTCGTCGAGTGCTCGGCCGCTTCCGCAGCGTGACGAGCGAGGGTGACGTCGAAGAGATCTATGCCCGCTTCTGTTTCGACCTCCTGGCCCACGACAAGCGCAAGCTGCGTCTTTATAACCCGGAAAAGGGTTCTCGCCTCTCGAGCTGGTTCTCATTGCTCGCCAGCAACGCGACCTACGATTACCTCCGCAGCGTCCGTCGCAACCAGGGGCTCGACCCGATGCCGGAGCGCGATTGCTTCGCCTCCGAGTGCCCCTCTGCTTTCGAGGTGGTCGCAAAGACCGAGCAGGCTCGTTTGGTCTCTGTCATTCTGGACGAGCTCAGCGAGCGAGATCGGCAGTTCGTCGAGCTCTACTTCGGCGAAGGCCTCGCTCCTGAGGAAATTTCCGCCAAAATGGGCATCAACATCAAGACCGTGTACACAAAAAAGCACAAAATCACCGCTCGCTTGAGCACGATCGTCGATAGCACGTGCGAGGCCTGACAAGGCTATGGTAGACGGGCCCTGTGCACCTCCTGCACAGGGCCCGTTTCGCGTTTGTGATTCTTCTATGGGCGGTGGGCTGTGGGCGCAGCTCAGCGCCAGCTCCCGTCCGTTCGGAGCCCTTTGCGCCCCCCGAGACGAGCCCCGAGGCCGCGCGTATTCAGGTGGTCTCCGATCCGGAGCGCCCCACACTCAAGCTGGTCCACCGCGCGGGCGATCCTGAAGGCGGCGTCGCGATGGCGGTCTTCACCGAAGGAGGCAGCCGCTCGACCATTGGGCTCTTGGCGCTCCTGCACGCGCGGCTCACGACCCAAGAGAACTTGAGTGTCCGCGCCTTCTCGACGGGCCTGGTCGTGTCCGCCCTGACTCCTTCCGCTGCTCTTGCTACGGAGGCGATGAAGAGGTTCTCCGGAGCCCTCCGCGCGCCCCTCGGCAAGGAGGAGCGCGTCGAGATCCTGGCGGATAAGTTGCTCGCGAAGCTTCCGAAGGTCGACTCAAGGATCGACGGCTGTCTCGGGGTGCTCGGGGGTGACGAGCCTTCTCGCGAACCTTTTACGCAGCGGGAACTTGAGAAGATCCGGAGCGAACACGCGGTGAGCATGCGCGTCGGCTGGGGCGCACTCGGCTCCCCCGAGCTCCTCAGCGCCGTCCAAAAAACCCATCAAGACCAGTCGTGGCCGAAAGGTTCGATGGTTTCGGTGCCCTCCTTCGATGCGAGCCATCTGAAACAGAAGACGGGCCCCTTGCGCCAGATCCGCTTCGCGCTCGCGACCCCGCGCGTGAACGAAGCGCTCGTCGCCCTCGAAGAGCTCGAGGATCGGGAGCATCCCTTGCGGGCACACCTTGCGGCAGAAGCGGGCCGCTATGGCCTGGCGACGAGCCGCATCGCGGTCCAGCCCTTCGGGGCCTGTCTCGCTTTGACCCTCGACCAAGAGCCCGGGGCGCGCGCCCCCAAGGCGGAAGATCTCGCCGCGCTCATCCGCGTGACGCAAAAGGAGCTGAGCTTCGCCCTCGATGTCGCCGCGCCCAAGCGCGGCAGCGCGACCACCCTCCTCACCCCGGAGACGGCCCAAGACGCCTTGGCGCTGGCAGCGTGGACGGCGCCGCCCTCTCCGGTCCTTCAGGGAGAGTATTCGTCTGCGGAGGTGGTCCTCGGCAGCAGCGACGGGCTCTCGGTGTCGGCCATTTCGAAGGAGCTCGCCCGGCTCGAGAAGAGAGAGCTCGGGGAACATCTCGAGATTCGGCGCAAAGACGAGGCCGGCCAAGGCGAATCTTGGCTGCTCTTGGCGAGTCCCTGCGGTACGGCGCCCGAATCGGTGCGCGAGTCGGGCTTTCGCGAGCTCACAGTGCGCTCATTGGCCCTCGATTTTGATGGCGTAGACGACGTGACAGTCGAGCCTTGGGCGACGCCGACGGCCATGGGACTCCTCGCCCACGCGCCGCGTCGCTACGGAGAGTCGACGCGGCACCACGCGATGCGGATCGCGCGCACTTTGGGCCGGGCGCTCGGTGGAGACGCGCTCGATGGGCGCGAGGTGGCGGCGGCTCGGGCGCGCCTGATCAGTGAGGTCGGTGACGCTCCGGGGCCGAAGCTCGCGCTCGACGTGATGAGCGGAGGAAAGCCCTCTCTCTTCGAGCCCCGGGGCAACAGCGAGGCTTTGAGCAACGCTTCCTCTGCCGACGTCGAACGGGTGCGGGCGGAGCTCGCGTCCGAGCCGCTCCGCGTCGCATTCCTCGACAACAGCGGACAAGATCAGGCGGGCGCGGTGCGCGAAGCGCTGGGGATTTGGCTCGACCGGTCGACGAACGAAAAGGCAAGGTGTCCCTCCGCCGCGCCCGCCGCGGCGAAGCCGGGCGTGTGGACTTTGGTGAGTCCGTCGGACGGGGTTGTGCCGCGGACTTATATTGGCTTGCCGACGTCGGGCTCTGTCGAGGCGGGGCGCGGTCTCGTGTTCTTGCTCGAGCGTGAGGGGGGATTTTTGACGAAGGGACTGCTCGAGCCCGGTCTCGCTCTCACCGCCTCTCCTCGCTACCTCGGCAGCGAAGGCGGCGGGCTCTTCCTCTTCGAGCTCGGGGCCGAGCGCGATCGGCTCGAAGACGCTGAGAAGCAGCTGCGAGCTATCTTGCACAGGCTTTCGGAGCGAGGGCTCACGAGCGCCGAGCTGGAACTGGTTCAAAAGGAGCAGGCGCGCCGGGATCAGGAGCTGCGTCGACTTCCGCGGGGCCGGATCGTCGAGCTCTGGAGCGGACCTTCGCGTCCGCTCTCGCGAGAGCAACTCCTCGAACATTTGCGGCACTTCCGCGCAGCGGAGCACCGGATCTTCCGGGTGCGCACCGAGCGCTAAGGTGAGCCCCGCCGCTCTCACTTTTCACTCACTGTCTCTCAGTCGGGCAGCGGGAGCATCTCAACTTCGACGAAGATCGGCTTTCGATCGCTCACGACCACCGTGTCGAAGGGGAAATAGCCGTTCCGCTCGACGCTGATGCGGTGTTTCCCTTCCGGGACGCGCACGCCGCGTTTGGCGACGGTGCCGAGTTTCGCCACGTACTCTCCGTCGATGTAGACGAGAGCGTCCTTCGGCGTGTCCGAAGTGTGAGTCACCTTCATGCTGACGGCGCTCCGAAGGCCCATCGTCGCGCATCCGGTGGACACGAGGACGAGCGCGAGGCCGACAAGGCTGGTCCGAAGGGCGCGGCCTTTTTTGTGTCGCTGGGCTGGTCTCACTGGGGAGAAGATAGCCCGCGGCCGCGCGCTCGGAAAGGCTGCCGGAATCCTGGGGCGCGGCCGCGGGAGAGCCCCCCGAGCACTCGCCGCACGAGCTCTTTGGCGAAAAATTGGGCCGGCGACCCCAAAAAAGAAGCTCAAACCCTGAGCTAAAGCTGCGGGCCCCTAGCAGCAGGAGCCCGCCGCGGAGAGCTCACTCCCACTCGATGGTGGCCGGGGGCTTCGAGCTGATGTCGTAGGCGACGCGGTTGATGCCGCGCACCTCGTTGATGATGCGTGTGCTGATGCGCGCGAGGATTTCGTGGGGGATGCGGGCCCAGTCGCCGGTCATGCCGTCGCTCGAGGTGACGGCGCGGATGGCGCAGGCTTCCTCGTAGGTTCGGTCGTCGCCCATGACGCCGACGCTGCGCACAGGCAAGAGCACGGCGAACGCCTGCCAGATCGACTCGTAGAGGCCCGCCGCGCGGATCTCTTCATCCACGATCGCGTCCGCCTCCCGCAGCGTCTCGAGGCGCCTCTCCGTGAGCTCACCGAGACAGCGCACGCCGAGCCCCGGACCGGGGAACGGGTGACGCCACAGGACGTCGTGGGGCATGCCCATCGACTCCCCCGCCGCGCGCACCTCGTCTTTGAAGAGCTCCCGGAGCGGTTCGATGAGCTTCAGGTTCATCTTCTCAGGGAGCCCGCCCACGTTGTGGTGGCTCTTGATGACGGCGCTCGGGCCACGCACGCTCACGGACTCGATGACGTCGGGATAGAGGGTCCCCTGCACGAGCCATTTGGCGTTTTCGATCTGGCGAGCGTGCTCTTCGAAGACCTCGATGAAGACGCGACCGATGATCTTGCGCTTCTGCTCAGGATCGGTGACGCCCTTGAGCTCGCTCAAGAAGCGCTCGCGGGCGTCGACTGCGATCAAGTTGAGCTCGAAGCTCCTTTGCATCATGCGCACGACGCCTTCGAACTCACCTTTTCGGAGCAGGCCGTTGTCGACGAAGATGCAGACGAGGCGATCGCCGAGGGCCCGGTGACAGAGAACCGCGGCCACCGAAGAATCGACGCCTCCGGAGAGACCACAGATCACGCGCTCATCGGGGCCGACCTGGCTCCTGATCTTTTCGATCGCTTCTTCGACAAAGGACCCTGGGGTCCAGTCGGGGCTCAGGCCCGCCACGTCGAACAGGAAGGAGCGCAAGATCTCGGCGCCCCGGGGCGTGTGAGCGACCTCGGGGTGGAACTGGATGCCGTATTGCTTTTTGTCCGGGTTGGCGATCGCACAGAAGGGAGCGCTCGGGCTCGAAGCGACGCGATGGAAGCCAGGCGGCGGCAAGGTGAGGCGATCGCCGTGGCTCATCCAGACGCGAATCCGCTCACCCACCTGGAATGAGGAGAAGATCCCGATCGGCTCTTCGATGGTGAGATCGGCGGCTCCGTACTCGTGGTGCGCTCCCTTCTCGACCTTTCCGCCGAGCAGATGTGCCATGAGCTGCTCGCCGTAACAGATGCCCAAGATCGGGATGCCAAGGTCGAAGACTCTCCGGTCGACCTTCGGTGAGTGCTCGCCGTAGACGCTGTCGGGACCGCCCGAGAGGACGATCGCCTTCGGAGCGAGCCCTTGGATCACCTCGAGCGAGACGGTGCACGGGTGGATTTCGCAGTAGACGTGGCTCTCCCGGATGCGACGGGCGATGAGCTGGGTATATTGGGAGCCAAAATCGAGCACGAGGACGACCTCGTGACGGTGCGCCGGAGTCATGGGCGGGGCAGCTAGCACGCACGCCGCGGATCCCAAAAACCGAGCGCCGAACGCGGAGGATCTCGCTTGCCTCGCGCGCTCACCCGGCCCAGGCTCCCCCCGCCGTGAAGGACAGCTACCGGCCACCCGAGTATCCCCGCCGCGAACCGAGCTTCGAGGGCCTGACCACCCGCGAGCTCGGCATGAACATCGCCCTCGCCTCTTTTTCGGTGCTCTTCTTGGCCACGCTCATCGCGTGCCTCGTGATCCGGAGCGAGACGGACAATTGGCGAAACGCCGAGACCCCGGGCCTGCCGCTCGGGCTCGGACTCAGCACGCTCCTGCTCGTGGTGCTCTCGGCGGTCCTGTATCGCGCCGATCGGCTCCTTCTGCGGAACGCGGTCGACAGCTTCCGCTTCCATCTGCAAGCGGCGCTCGGACTCGGGCTCGTGTTCCTGGTGACGCAAGGGGCCAATACGATGAGCGTGCTCTTGGGTGCGTCCCTCGAAGGAGTGCGCACGCTCGCCATTTACAGCTTCTTTCTGCTGACAGGGCTCCATGCGCTCCATGTTCTTGGGGGCGTCGTCGCGCTCCTATTCCTGACTGGAGCGCGGGAGTATTCGAGCTCGAAGCGCGAAGGTGTCGTGCTCGTGCGCCGTTACTGGGACTTCTTGCTCGCGGTTTGGCTCGTGATGATGGCAGCCTTCGCGATATTCTGAGGCGGGCTTGTGCCGGCGACAGGACGAGCCGTCGAACGCCCTCGAAGGTGCTCGACAAATGGGCTCTGCGCTCCCCCTCTTGCATAATGGCGTTCATCCGTTCAGGCTGGCCGCCCGATGCGAGGCACTCTTGGCGACGGCCTGAATAGCGCCCAGCGCACAGCGGTCACCACGCTCTCGGGACCGCTCTTGGTTCTCGCTGGCGCAGGAACCGGGAAAACCCGCGTGATCACCTTCCGGATCGCCGAGCTGATCCGCGGCGGGACCAAGCCGAATCGCATCCTGGCGGTCACCTTCACCAACAAAGCGGCCCGAGAAATGAAGGAGCGCACCTCGCAGCTCCTCGGCCGCAAGAAGAAGGGCGAGGCCGGACCCGAGGTCAGCACCTTCCACTCCCTGTGCGTCCGCGTGCTCCGGCGCCATGCCCGCACCCTCGGGTATCCCGAGCATTTTTCGATCTACGACCGCGGCGATCAGGAGAGCCTGGCTCGCTCGGCGCTGCGCGACGTGCGGGTTGGTCATGAAAAGCTCCGGCCGAGCGACCTGCTGCATAAGGTGAGCGGCTGGAAGAGCCAGGGCATCACAGCCAAAGAGGCGGAAGGTCTCGTCAGTAAGGATACGGACCTGCTCGCGGTGATGGCTTACGGGCGGTACGAGGCGCTCCTTCGCGCTTCGGGCGCGATGGACTTCGATGACCTGTTATTGAACACCGAGCGCCTGTTCCGGGAGCATCCAGAAGCGCGCTTCGCCGAAGAGTCCCGCTTCGATCACTTATTGATCGACGAGTACCAAGACACCAACGGGCTCCAGTACCAGATCGTCAAAGCTCTCGCTTCGCGGCACCGAAATCTCTGCGTCGTGGGCGACGATGATCAATCGATCTACGGCTTCCGCGGCGCGGAGGTCGAGCACATCCTCCACTTCAAAAGCGATTGGCCCGACGCCAAGGTCGTTCGGCTCGAGGACAATTACCGCTGCACCGAGTGGATCATCCACCTCGCCAACAATCTGATCGCGCACAATAAGGCGCGGCACGACAAGGTGCTGCGCGCGGCGCGAGGCCGCGGCGTCGCGCCGCGCTTTTTGGCCTTTGAAGACGAGGAGAGCGAAGCGGACGCCATCGCCGCCGAGATCCACGGCAAGATCAATCGCCAGGACGACGAGCGGATCCCCGCCAGCCACATCGCGATCCTGTTCCGCACGAACGAGCAGCCCCGCGCCTTCGAGCAGGCGCTGCGCCGAGCCGGCATCCCCTATGTCCTCGTCGGCGGACAGAGCTTCTTCGACCGCAAGGAAATCAAAGATCTCCTTTCTTACCTGCGCGTCCTCGCCAATCCCCTCGACGAGGTTTCGCTCCTGCGCATCATCAACACCCCCGCGCGTGGCATCGGCACAAGCTCCATCGAGGCGCTCCTCAAGAAGGCCGTCGAAGAAGGGGCGCCGCTCATGAAGGTGTTGCCCGACGCCCCGAAGATCGCTTCGGTCAGCCAGCCTGCAGCGAACGCGATCGGGGAGTTCTTGGCGCTGCTCGACGAGTTCAGGGCCCGCTCCCGGCGGGAGCTCCTCAGCCAGTGGTTCCCGGAGTTTTTGGCGCGGGTGAACTACAAGGCGGAGATTGAACGGCAATATAAGGATCCGAGCGAGCAGGAGACGCGCTGGAACACCGTCGAGCAGCTCCTCAACTCGATCGTCACTTATGAAAATCGCAGCGAGTCCCCGTCGTTGATCGGCTTCGTCGAAGAGACGACCCTGATGTCTCAAGGAGACGACGACGATGACGATAAGCGCCGCGAGCACTCTGTGACGCTCATGACCCTCCACAGCGCCAAGGGGCTCGAGTTCCCCGAGGTCTATCTGGTCGGCATGGAAGAGGGGATTTTGCCCCACAAGCGCTCGGTGATCGAACAGATCAGCCACGGAAGCAGCGCGATCGATGAAGAGCGGCGGCTCGCCTACGTCGGCGTCACTCGAGCCCAGAACGTGCTCACTTTGAGCTACGCGAAGGGGCGGATGAAATGGGGAAAGCTCAGGAATCAGCTTCCGAGCCGCTTTCTGCTCGAGATGCGCGGCCAGACCGACAAGTCCCAGGAGATCGCCCAGCTCGCCGTCGAGCAGCTCTCGCGCGAAATCGAGCGCGCCGAGGCCAAGGCCGAGACGGAGCCCAAGGGGAAGGGCAAAGGGAAGAAATCGGCGAGCCCTCGCAAGAAGAGCGGCGACGAAGGGCCGAGTGATGCCCCGGTGCAGGCCGTGCGCCGGAAGAAGTTCGATTCGAACGGTCAGAAGGTCCCAAGTGTGACGGCTCGACCGGCGCCGCCGCCGGTTCCTCCGCCGGCTCCTCCCAAAGCCGCGTCCTCAGAGTCGGCCGCGGTCTCGCCGCCTTCACCTGTGGCTCCACCGAGCGCCGTCTCGCCCGCCATTCCGTCCGCTCCCCTGGCTCCCGGCGCGACGCCGGAGATCGCTCCGCCCGTCGCGCCGCCCGCTCCCCCCATCGCCTCGGCCGTTCCAGCCGCGCCGGTCACGCCCCCGGCCGCCGCAGCTCCGCCCATTATGCCCCCGGCCGCAGCTCCGCCCGCCACGCCCCCGGCCGCCGCAGCTCCGCCCGCCACGCCCCCCGCAGCACCGTCCGTGGCGCCCCCCACAGCACCGTCCGTGGCGCCCCCGGCCGCCGCAGCTCCGCCCGCCACGCCCCCGGCCGCCGCAGCTCCGCCCATCATTTCGGCTCCCGCGCCCGCAGTCGAGCGCCCCGCGCCCGCCCCCTCTCACCCCCGGCGCCCCGACCCACCTCGCTTCGTTCAGGTCAGCCTGTTTGGGGATCTTGAGCCCCCTCGGAAGTGATCCCCGAGGTCAGCCGGCCTGGCGCTCCCTAGGCCGTCAGAGTAAGGTTTCAAAGATCTCTGAAAGATCTGCCATGCAGGACTCCCCCCGCTCCCAAGATCTGCTCTCGGCAGAATTGGTCGTGGCTGACGCCATCGGAAAGCTGATGCATTTCTGGGGCTTCAAGCGACCTATGGGCCGCATCTGGACCCTCTTGTATCTTTCTAAGGATCCCCTGACGGCGGCGGACCTCGGCGACCGGCTCCACATGAGCTCGGGCGCGATCTCAATGGCGCTCGCTGAGCTCGAGAAGTGGGGGGCGATCACGCGCACCTGGGTTCCGGGCGAACGGCGGGACTTCTTCACCGCCGAAACCAGCGTCTGGACCATGGTCCGGCGCGTCCTTCGGGAGCGGGAGCTGTCCATCGTCCGGGATTTCCGCGGCTCTCTGACGACGGCGATCGCTGCCCTCGAAGCTGAATCGCCGAAGGCGCCCTCCCTGGCTGCTACTTACCGCCTTGAGCGGCTCAAAGATCTCGAGCGACTCGCACGCACCGGAGAGACTCTCTTGAGTGCCCTCGTCGCCGGCGGCGTTGTCGATCCGACTGTGCTCGCCGAACCGAAACCCCAGCACCCCTCCCTGCCCCAACATGACTGAACTGACCGCCTCCTCCTCTCAAAAGCCCGTTCCCCGTCCGGAGGGCGGCTCCGGCGCGATGTTCGACGCGATCGCTGAGCGTTATGATCTCGTGAATCGGATCATCTCCCTTGGCATGGACCAGAGCTGGCGACGGCGGACCGTGGACTCCCTCGGACTCAAGGAGCGCGGCGGCAAGGTGCTCGACCTGGCGACGGGAACCGCCGACTTGGCGCTGATGATCGCTGAGCGGGCGCCCGCCGTCGAAGTCACGGGCAGCGATCCCTCCGAGAACATGCTGGCCATCGGGCGTCAGAAGGTCGCGCGCTCTCCTTACGCAAGCCGGATCCACCTCGAGACCGGTGACGCGCAGGCCCTGCCCTTCCCCGACAGTACCTTCGACGGCATCACCATCGCCTTCGGCATCCGCAACGTGCCGGACCGCGAGCGCGCTCTCGCCGAGATGGCGCGGGTCTGCAAGCCGAACGGCCGCGTCGCTATCCTCGAGCTCTCCGAGCCGGGTCCTGGATTCTTCGGAGCCTGCGCCCGCGTGCACGTGCACCACGTCGTGCCTTGGGTCGGCTCTCTGCTCAGCGGCGCGAAGGAGTATCGTTACTTACAGAAGTCGATCGCCGCCTTCCCGCCGGCGACCGAGTTCGCTCAGATGATGGAGCGCTCTGGGCTCCGGGTCGTTGAGCTCGTGTCCTTCATCTTCGGCGTGGCCCACCTCTACGTCGCGACCCCTCAAATTGGATCTTCGACGAGCTGATCGGTGGGCATGAGCGATTCGTCAGAGACGAACCTGCGGCGAGCGCTGCTCGGAGCGAGTCCAGATCGACTCGTCGCCGTCACGCTCGAGGCGCCTCACGGTCGAGCGCGGGCGCTGCTCCGCCGCACGGGGGAGTCCCTCGCCGGGGAGCCCTGCGTCCTTTGGAGCCGGGGCGATCCCGAAGAGGGGATCTGGGTCGGTCGCGGGGCGGCCGTTTGGCTTCGGGCGGACGGTCCCGAGCGCTTCGAAACCCTTCAGAGATTACTTGAGAAAACATTCGCAACTCTCGAATATCACGGAGATTATCGAGATCGACTGAGGGCGTTCGGTGGAGGCGCATTCTTCGCGTCGGGCCCTGAGTGCGCGGCGCGACGGACCTTCGGCGCCGCGAGCTTTGTCCTGCCGCGGGTGACCTACGTGGACGGCGCGCGAGCCACTGTGACCGTGGTCGGCGACGGGAGTGAGGTCGAGGCGACCCTCGAGCTCGTCCGCTCGGTCCTGTCAGAGCCGGAGCCCCGAACCGATGGGCAGGCGCTCCCCTCGGGTCCGCTCGGTACGCTCGAGGTCGACCCGACCGCCGCCGAGAGGTTCCGTCAGCTCGTCATCGCCGCCAAGCAGCACATCGCCGAGGGACACTTCGATAAGGTGGTGCTCGCGCGGAGAGTCCGAGCTCTCTTCGAGTCTGAGCCCGACCTCGGAGCGATCTGTGAGCAGCTCCTCACCGGCAATGCCGACTCGGTTCGTTTCGCTTACGCCTTCGGCAAGGTGGCCTTCTTGGGGGCGACACCGGAACGCTTAGTGAAGGTGCGCGGGCTCGAGTTCGAGGTCGACGCCCTTGCCGGCACGATCCCCAAGTCCGCGAGCGACGCCAAGAAGCGGCTCTTCGAGAGCGTCAAAGATCGAAGGGAACACGCCTTCGTGGTCGAGGCGATCCGATCGGCCCTCGCCCCGATCGCAAGCGAGCTCACCATCGACCGTGAGCCGGAGCTCAGCGAGCTCCCCCAGCTTTACCATCTCCGCACTCCCATCCGCGGCCGGTTCAGTTCTCCTAGGAGCGCCCTGGAGGTCGCCGCTCGCCTGCACCCGACGCCCGCGGTCGGCGGTTATCCGACCGCGCCTGCTGTTCGGTTTATTGAAGAACAAGAGGCCTTCTCCCGCGGCTGGTACGCCGGACCCTTCGGTTGGGTCGGGCCGTCCGGCGACGGGGAGTTCGTGGTCGCGCTCAGGTCCGCTCTCGTCGACGGCGTTCAGGCGGAGCTCTATGCGGGCGCTGGCATCGTCTCGGCGTCCTCGCCCGAGGCAGAGTTCGAGGAGACCGAGCTCAAGCTCGGTCGCATGCTGGGCGTGCTCGGGCTCGCCCGCCCCCATCCCCCGCGGGAGCAAAGTTCGCCACGGAGCTCGGACGGTCGGGCTTCGGCGCTTCCGTTGCCCGTGAGGCAGCCGTGACGAGCGGGCCACTGAATCTCCAAGGAGAATGGGCGCGGCTCTTGGTCGCGGGGCTCGTTCGCCTCGGGGCCCGAGACTTTGTGGTGAGCCCGGGCTCCCGGAGCACTCCTCTCGCCCTGGCGCTGCTCGCTGAACAGAACGAACGGGGCGCGCAAGTTCGCGTTCATTCGGTGATCGACGAACGAGCCGCAGGCTTCTTCGCGCTCGGCCTCGCTCGCTCGACGGGCGTCGCCCCTGTGCTCATCTGCACCTCAGGGACAGCTCCCGCCCACTACTACCCCGCGCTCATCGAAGCCTACGAGGCGCGCCTCCCGCTCCTGGTGCTCTCGGCCGATCGCCCCCCGGAGCTCCAAGAGGTCGGCGCCGCCCAGACCATTCGCCAAAACGAGCTCTTCGGCCAGTTCGTGGCCTATTGCACCGATCTCGGAGCCGCGAGCGCCCGCTCGGGCTCCTTCGAGGCTCTCGCTCACAAGCTCGAGCTCGCTTGGTCGACGGCAGAGAGCAGCGCGCGCCCGGTTCACCTCAACGCACCCTTCTATAAACCTCTCGAGCCCGGCGCCACGACCGGTGAACAGGAACAGGCCCTCCGCGCCCGCGTCGAGCTGCTGCTCCGTGAGCTGCCGCGCTTCCACGCGGGCGAGCTCCGATCGGGCAAAGCCGCCGAGCTCCTCGAGGGCGCGCTCGCCGAGAGCCGCCGTCCGCTGTTCGTGCTCGGCGTGCTCGGTTCAGAAGAGCGCGTAAAGGTGGAGGAGGTTCTCGCTCGCGAAGCGAGCGCGCGGGGGCTCGACGTGGAGGAGCTCGCCATCTGGAGCGAAGTCGCCTCCGGCTCGCCTCACCGGCTCGATCTCGAGGTCGCTCTCCGCGCAGGCGGAGCCCATCTTGAGCCTGATTGTGTTTTCCAGTTCGGCGCGCGCACCTGTTCCTCGCGCTATCTCGAGTGGCTCGCGCGCACGCGCCCGAAGACGGTCCTCGTCCAGGAGCACGAACCCCTCGATCCCACGCGCTCGGCGACCTTGAACCTGAGCCTCCCCTTGAAGAGCCTCGAGCTGCCCCGAGCAGGCGCGCGCCCTGCGCGGGACTCTAGCTTTTTGGAAGCGACAGGGGCGCTCAGCGAGCGCGTTCGGCGCGAGCTCGACGAGCGGCTGTTTGGCCCTCTGCCCTCTTCGCCGAAGACACGCGGCGAACCAGAGCTCGAAGAAGCGCGGGCCGTTGCGCTCATCGCGCGAGCGCTGCCGCAAAGTGAGCTCTTCGTGGGCAATAGCCTGCCCCTTCGCATCACGAGCGCCGTGTTGCCTCGGGCCCGCGCGACGGCTCCACCGCTCCGGCGCATTTTCGTCCAGCGGGGCGTCAACGGCATCGATGGATTGATGGCGGGGGCCGCGGGACTCGCGAGCGCCCCGGGAGAAGGTCCGGTTTCGCTCTTCTTGGGAGACGTGAGCGCGGCGCACGATCTCGGAGCTCTCGCGCTCCTGCGCGAAACGGCGCGCCCCGTCTGGGTCTGGATCTTCGATAACGGCGGCGGCCACATCTTCGACCAACTCCCCCTCGGCAAGAACCCGCCCGAGGGTTACGAGCTCTGGCGCACCCCGCCGCGCCTCGATTTCGCGGCGATCGCCGCCGCCTATGGGCTCCTGTCCTTCGCAGTGGAGAGCGAAGAGGCGCTCAAGGACCTGCTCGCGAGCTTCTTCGAGAGAGCGCGCGAGCGCAGCGCTGTCACCCGCGTGCGCACCCGGAGCACGAGCGCGAACGAGTTCCTCGACTCGATCCGACCGAGCGAGCGCGGCTGAAGAGGCTCTATGACCAAGATCGCGCTCCACGGCTTCACCCAGTCGCCCGAGCAATGGCGCGGCATCTTCGACGGGGAAATCGTGGCTCCGTGGTTGCCCGGTCACGGCCCCTCGGCAGATCTCAGCGCGCGCTCCTTCGACGATGCGGCTCGGTCGATCCTCGAACTTGCCCGGAGCGCGACGGATGCGCCGCTCCTCGTCGGCTATTCGATGGGCGCGCGGCTGGCTCTTTCGGCTCTCGCCCGCGAGCCCTCTCTCTTCAAGCGAGCGATCCTGATCGGAGTGCAGCCGGGGCTCGAGGAGCCGGAGGCGCGCGCGGAGCGCCGCCGCTGGGAGCGCAAGTGGATCGATATGCTCGAGAGGGAGGGCCTCGAGAGCTTCCTCTCCGCCTGGGAGAAGCTGCCTCTCTTTGGAGACCAGAACGACGGACCCCAGGCACAAGCCCAAGCTGCGCGGCGCCGCAGTCACACAGCGCGCGGCCTCGCCCACGCTCTCGGAGTGCTCGGCCTCGCGGATATGCCGAACCATTGGGGCGAGCTCTCGAAGATCCCGTGCCCCGTCGAGCTCGTGGTCGGCGAGAAGGATGAAAAGTTCCGCGCCCTCGCCGAGCGCGCGCTCCCCCGATTCCCCCGCGCGCGTCTCCATGTCATCCCCGGCGCCGGTCACAATCCCCTCGAAGATCAGCCTGACGAGACCCGCGCCCTGCTCCGCCAACTCGCGGACAGCTGAGCAGCCCGCCCGGACGTTTTTCCCGCTCCGCCGTCGCGCGGGAGTCTGGCGAGGCCAGGTCCCGAGAAGGATTGTGCGCCCTTCGGCGCCCGAGGTGGTTCCCGCCTCCGCGGACGGGCGCTAGAGATCGCCCTCGATGAGCTCTTCGGTCGGACTCGCGCCTCCTTTGCCTCGTCCCGGTTCTGCGGGCGCGTGGCTCCTCGCCTGCCGCGTGAAGACGCTGCCTGCGGCTGTGGCGCCTGTCCTGCTCGGATCCGCGCTCGCGCTCCACGAGGGGCATTTCCGCTGGCTTCCGGGGCTGCTCGCTCTGGGGGGCGCGCTCCTTCTCCAGATCACTTCCAACTTCGCAAACGACGTCCTCGATTTCGAAAAAGGCGCCGATACAGATGAACGCGTCGGACCTGTGCGCGCCGTACAGGCGGGGCTTCTCACGCCGCGCGCCATGAAGCTCGGCCTGGGGGTCGTGATCTTGCTCCTTGTCGCGCTCGGCTCCGCCCTCGCCTTTCTGGTCGGACCGAGCATCATCGTGATCGGTGTCGCGTCGATCGTGGCGGCGCTCGCTTATACAGGCGGCCCTTACCCGCTCGCCTATTTGGGGCTGGGCGACCTCTTCGTTTTTCTCTTCTTCGGGCTCGTTGCGGTGCTCGGTACTGTCCACGTTCACGGCGCGCCGATCACGCCTCTCGCCGTGCTCTTTGCCGCAGCGGCGGGCGCCCTCTCCACGAACATCCTGATCGTGAACAACGTGCGCGATCGAGAGACGGACAAAATCGCGGGCAAGCGCACCACAGCCGTGCGCTTCGGAAGATCTTTCGCAGAGTGGCAATATACGCTCCTCGCCGCTCTCTCCTTCCTCGCGCCCGCCGTCGCGTTCTTGTTCGGCTGGGCGGAGTATCCAGTTCTGCTTCCCCTTCTCGCCTTCCCCCTCGCGCTCAAGGCGCGCCGGCATCTTCTCGAACGGGAGGGCGCCCTACTGAACCCAGTGCTCGGCGAGAGCGCGCGTGTGCTCCTGGTGTTCGGGGTGCTCGCGGCCTTGGGCCTTGTGGGAGCGCATTTTGCGCAAAAGGCCCGTCCCTCGGGGCCCCGCATCGCCGATCCCGCGGCCGCTCCGGAAAGCGCGGCGCCCGCGCCATGACCGAGGAGCGCACTTCGGAAGAGTTTCGGGTCCGCGAGCACCAGGGCGCCCATCGGACCATCACGACCAGCCGTCTGCGCTCGGTGGGGCGAAAGACGTTCTTCTTCGAGTGCCGCTCCGATGGACACACCTTCGTCGGGGAGGCGAGCCCGCTTCCGGGGTTTGGTTCGGACGATCCAGAGCGGGCTCGCCGGGAGCTCGCAGAGCTCGCTCCCGCGCAGTGGAGGCGGCTCCGAGGCGAGCTCGAGAGCCCAAGGCTCACCATCGAGGAGCTCGAAGAGCTCTCGAGCCCCCTCACGAGCCCAGCCGCGCGTTTTGCGCTCGAGACCGCGTGGCTCGAGGCGCGCGCGGCGCGGACGGGACTCGGTCCTTTCAGGCTCCTCTGCGGCGCGCTCGGCAAACAAGCAGGTGAGCCTCCGCGAATTCCGACGAGCGCCGTCCTCGATGCCGCCGAGGAGGAGCCGATGGCGCGCGCCGGGGCGCTCTATCGAGAGGGAATTCGAACCTTCAAGGTCAAGTGTGGGCTCGATATCGAGCGGGAGACGCGCCTTGTCACGGCTCTCTCGGAGCTCGGTGAGGTGTGCCTGCGGGTGGATCCAAATCTCGCTTGGTCGAAAGAAGAGCTAGCAGAGTACAGCCGCGCCCTCGCCCATTTACCGATCGAGTACATCGAAGATCCCTCGAGCGATCTCTCCGCTTGGCACGACAGCGCGCTCCCCGTCGCTCTCGACGAACCTCTCGCCTCTCTTGAGCCGAAGAGCGACGCACTCGCAGCGAGAGTTCAGTTTCTGATCTTGAAGCCCATGGCGCTCGGAGGTTTGAGTCAGGCCCTTCGCTGGGCTCAGGTGGCGGAACAGATCGGAGCGAGCCCGATCGTGTCTCACCTATTCGATGGGCCGGTGGCGCTCGATGCGGCGGCGGCGCTCGCCTTCGCTGTGCAAGATCCCGGGCGCGCCGCCGGGCTCGGGGACCACGCGGGTCTCTTCGCCTTCTCGGAGCGTCCCCGCACCGGGCTGGGAGCGTTCCTTGTGCCTTCCGGCGTCCGGGCGGGCTGAGCTCAAGGCGCTGGGCTCAGACAAAGGCTCGGTCGGGGCCGGCGGAGGTGATGGGCCGGGGCCCTAAAAACAAGAGCGATCTGGGGAGCTCCGTTATAGAACCCGGGCCGTGTTCGACCTCCTCGAAGGCCCTGACTCTACCCGTCCTGCGCTTGAGTTCTTGAGCGATGGCACGCGCGTCTCCTACGCGATGCTCCGCCATCGCATCCGTGAGCTTGCGCCGAGCCTCCGGGGCCAAAAGGGAAAGTTTCTTCCCTTCACTCCGACCCGCACCCCCGCCTCCATCATCGATCTCATCGCGCACCTCGAGTGCGGCATGGCTCTCGGTTTGCTCGACGAGCGGCGCACACCCATCGAGCGCGCGGGCGTCACCGAGCGTCTCCTTGCGTACCCAGCGCTGGATCGCGATCGCATCGTCCTGCCCACTTCCGGCAGCACCGGCGCGCCGAAGCTCGTCGTGCACACGGAAGAAAGCCTGATCGCAGCAGCCGTCGCGAGCGAACAGAACCTCGGCTGGGCAGTGAATGGGGATCGCTGGTACCTGAACCTGCCGCTCGCGCACGTGGGGGGGCTCGCGCTCCTCATCCGCTGCATCCGCGCGCGCCAGACCATCGTCGTCGGCGCGGCCCGCTCGAGCGAACCCGAGCACGTCCTTTCGGAGCTCGCCCGGGGCCAAGTCAGCCTCGCCTCCTTCGTCCCGACCCAAATCGCGCGCCTGCTGCGAGAGGAAAAGAGCGCGGAGCGCCTGTCGTTGCGCGCAGTGCTCGTCGGGGGGGCGCCGATCAGCGAAACCCTGCGGCGCCGAGCTCGGGAGCTCGGCTGGCCCCTGCTGACGACCTATGGCCTCACGGAAATGTCCTCACAGGTCGCTACCGAGTCGCCTTCGCTCCTTTACCGCGACGAAGACGACTCCCGGCTGCCGCCTCCCGGCTCCGTGGGCCAGCCTTTGCCCGGTGTTTCCGTGCGCGTCCAAGGGGACGGTACCTTGCAAGTGGGCGGCCCGATGGCGCTCCGGACCTACCTCGGACAAGGTTCACCTCTCGACGCCGAAGGCTACTTCACGACGAGCGATCTCGGGTCTTTGAGCCCGGACGGAACGCTCACGGTGCTGGGGCGCAAGGACAACATGCTCATCACCGGCGGCGAGAACGTGAGCCCCGAGATCGTCGAGGCGGCGCTGCTCGAAGTGCCTGGGGTGCGGGACTGCTGTGTGAGCGGCGCGCCGGATCCGGAGTGGGGTGAGCGCGTTGTAGCGACGCTCGTGGTCGAGGAACCCGAACCTTCCGACAGCGTGCTCCGAGGCGCCCTCGAGGCGAAATTGCCGCATTTCGCGATTCCGAAGGAGTTCCGCCGGGTCAGCGCGCTGCCGCTGCTGCCGAACGGAAAGCTCGATCGGAGAGCGGTGCGGAGCGCTCTTGTGTCCTAACTCACGCCCGCATCGCGCCCACAGGAGTGTTTCCCGGGGCGAGAGCCTCTCGGTGAGAGGGCTTCGCGCGCGAGGGCCAAAGGGGGCTCTGCCCGCCTACGCAGAGAGGATTCTTCTCCTAGACGCAATGGTCCATGACGGGGCCATCACCTTGCCGTGCCTTCAGAAAGGCCCCACCTTGAACCCTGATGTCCCACTCCTCCAAGCTCGTTCGAGCAGCCTCAGCCCTCAGTTTCCCTTGGCGCACCCGGGACCCGTTCTTGTTCTGTGCGCACCACAAGGATGCCTATCCTGCCGGGGATGACGCGATGGCAGCGCCCCCGAGCGCGCGGGCGGGCCGCCACATGGGCTCGGATTTCTCGGGCAAAGACGGCTTCAGTATGTACCACGGCGAGACGGTGCCGGGCTTCCCCGCGCATCCCCACCGCGGCTTCGAGACCGTCACCATCGCCCGCTCCGGGTACATCGATCACTCCGACTCCCTCGGAGCCACCGCTCGCTTCGGCAACGGTGACGTCCAGTGGCTCACCACGGGCGCCGGCATCGTGCACTCGGAGATGTTCCCGCTCGTCCATCAGGACAAGCCGAACCCCACTGAGCTCTTCCAGATCTGGCTCAACCTGCCGCGATCTTCGAAGATGGTCAGTCCTTACTTCTCGATGCTCTGGGGCGAAGACGTCCCCACGATCCGCCGCGGCGAACCCGGGCACCAGGCGGAGCTCCGCGTCATCGCAGGTCGCTTCGACGACACGGGCGCGGCGCCTCCTCCCCCTGATTCCTGGGCGAATCGCCCCGAGGCCCACGTCGAGATCTGGACGATCCGTCTCGAACCCGGCGCCAAGATCACGCTGCCACCGACCACCGCGTCTTCGAATCGCACGCTCTACTTCTTCCAAGGAAAGGAGATCATCCTGCGCGGAGCGGACGAAGAGATCTTGGTCGACCAGCACGCGATGATCGAGCTCCAGCCGACGCTCTCGGTCGAGCTCGAGGCGCCCGACGGCGAGGTCGAGTTGCTCCTGCTCGGTGGCGAGCCGATTGGAGAGCCTGTGGTCCAGCACGGTCCCTTCGTGCTCACGACCCACGAAGAGCTCGAGCAAACCTTCCGGGACTACAACCGGACGCGCTTCGGCGGCTGGCCCTGGGGCTCAAGCGGTCCCGTTCACCCTCGGACCAAGGGACGCTTCGCGATTCACACGGACGGGCGCATCGAGACCCGCGACTGACCCCGGCGAAAAATACGGGAAAGCCAGGCTGAGCCGGCCCGCGAACGGGCGCCGGCGAGCAGCAGAAGAATGAGGGCCGCGGGCCCGAACGACGGAAGCATCCCCGGCCAGACCCGCGACTCGACCACAACCGTGTGACGCCCCGCTGGAACGCGGAGCGAGACGAACCCCGGAGCCACCGCGCGCCGGGGTTCGTCGTTTCCATCCATCGTCACGCGGAAGTTCTGGAAGTAGGCGATGCGGAGCACGACATCGACAGGGTGGTCGCTCTCGATTTCCGCCCGATAGAAGCCGGGCCTGCTTTCGAGGGGACGAAGCTGGGCCCCCTCGGAGGAGCAGCCTTCGAGCGGGACCTCACTCTCGCGCACCTCCCCTTTCGTCCACTCGATCTCGATGTAGCGAGCTGGATCGAGAAGGTGGTCCGCCCCTTCGCTCGTCCTGAGCTCGGCGTAGAGCTTGCGCCCAAGCGCCCGGTTGTCGCCCGAGTAGCGCTCCGTGATGCACCCAACACCCCACAGATCGCCTCCTCCCTCGCGCACGAGCATCCGCATCGCTTCTGACGCGTGCAGCTCTCGCCACTCGGACGGAACCTCGTCTTTCGGCCAGAGCAGGTGGCGCACCCCGAGGGCTTCCGCGCGCCGGACCGAGCCGGGACGGGAGGGTTCGAGTCGGTTGAAGGCAAGCAGGTGGACACCGACGTGACCCCCGACTGCCCCGGTGGCGCCGATCTGGCGCGGGGTGTCGAGGGAGAGCCCGTCAAGCGTGAACAATCGGACGAAACTCTCGTCCTCTGCGTCGTACCAAACCCGGCCCTCGGCGGGTTCAGAAAGCCAGCTCTTGACGAGGTCGGCGTCGTAACCCGGCGGCGGCTTGAGACGCCGCAGGACGTCGGGCCAAGTTCGCACATAAGCGAGCCTCGGGGGTAAGGCGAAGATCAAACAAATCGCGCTGGCGGCGACGAGCACACCGCGCACCCAGCCGAGAGGGAGCGGCCGCGCTCGCAACCTCGAAAATTCCGCGAGATTTCTGGCCAAGGCCTCTGTGACGACGACAATCAAGACGGCCGCAGCGATCGGCAAGAGGGCGACGAAGCGGAGGGGCTGGATGAACTTGAGCGCTAACTCGCCGAGCATCCCGAGCTTCGGAAGGCTGGGTCCGCTCACGGAGACCAGAAGACCGAGGACCAGCGCAAAAAAGGCGCCCCTGACCTCCGGGCGCCGAAGGCGCGGAAGCGCGAGCAGGAGCGCGGCGATCATCCAGTTCGTCATCACCCCGCTGCCCCCTTGGTCGAAGAGATCGCCGTCCTCGAGCCACCAGATCAGCCGGTCCGGTGTGAACCCGACGTGACGCCAACCGAAAGTGTCGGGCCAGCCGAAGGGAACCCGTAGGCCAATCATGCCCTGGCCATAAAGCCCGAGGGCCGTCAGCCCGAGCGAAGTCGTGCCCCACAGAAAACGCGTGAGCAGCGTCCGACTGCCGACGGCGACCACTGCAAACCCGAGAAACAGGACGCTCGCGACGCTGAGCTGAGGATGGCTTGCCGCGGCAAGGATCGACCAAAGGACGACCGTGCCCCAGCCATCGCCCCGAAGCACCGAGCGCATCCAGAGCAGAACGAGAGGCAGCCCCATGGTCTGGGAGATCAGGCCGACCGAAAAGAAGACCTCGAAACCGCCGAAGAAGGGATTGTAGGGCGAGATGAGCGCGACGAACCCTGCCCCCATCGCAGCTAGGGCCGGGCGCACCCGCGGGACCTCAAGGAGACAGAAGTAGACGACAAGGGGCGTCAGGAACAAAAACGTCCAGCCGAGCCACTGCACCGCGCGGACCGGCGACAGCCCGAGCGCGACTTCGAGCGCTAAGGAAAGCCAAGGCAGCGGCGGATAATGCTGGGCGAAGGGAAATCCAGCGAGCAGTCCGTCGAGCCAACCGCTATCGAGCCCATACAGGGCCAGATCTCTGCCCATACGGGCGTGAGTCTCGGTATCTCCCCACAGTTTTTCCGGAAGCAGCGGGGGCGCAAGCCGTAGCAGCGGAAACTCGGCGGCGATCACCGCCAAAGCCCACGCAACACGCTCTTTCGTGCTGTTCGGCGCAGGCGCGTCCGCGTCTTCAATCCTCGCTCGGCGCAGGCGCCACGAGAGCAGTCCGTCCAAGATCATCAGCAAGGGACAGACGATGCCGAGGAACACTGCCTGCGAGGCTAGCAAATGCCAGCGGCTCAAGATACGCGCCTGGCGCGCGGCGCCCGAAAAATCCGGGCGCGGCGCGCCCGAAAAACTCCTCGCCGCGCGCCCGAAAAATCTCGGCCTATGGCGCAAGATTCTCCGAGACAGCTTGGGAGCTTCGCGCTACGTTAGAAGTAATAACCGCGCGCCGATTCAGCGTGTGTGAAGCTGGCTTCGCTTACTCGTTCTCCCAGGGCTCCATGTTGATTGACCATCATCCCCTCGACCTCCGATTCGCTGGTGCGCGGCGCTGGGTCTACCTCGGGATCGGGTGGATCGCGTTCGTGTTCGGGATCGCGGGAGCTCTCCTGCCGATCCTGCCGGCGATGCCCTTCTTCTTCATGAGCCTCTGGGCGTTCAGCCGGAGCTCACCGCAGCTCGAGCGCTGGCTCTTGAATCACCGATGGATCGGCCCCGGTCTCCGGCGCTTCCGGGAACACAGTGTGGTTCCCCTCAGCGTGAAGGTCGGCTCCGTGACCTGCATGATCGGCGCGTTCGTCATCGCTGCGCTGAGCGGGCGCTTGCCCCTGTGGGCGCTCGGGACCCAGGCCTTCTTCGTGGCCGTCGGCTGTTGGTTCATCCTCCGTTTCCCGAGCAAGGAGCCGCCCCAGTCGGGCACCCCATGATCATCGGCGTCCCCCGCGAAACCAAGAAGAACGAATTCCGGGTCGCGGTGACGCCGGACGGGTTAAAGAGCCTGCTGCACGGCTCTCATGAAATCCTCATCGAAGAGGGCGCGGGCGCTGGAAGCGGCTATTTGGATGACGAATACCGCGACAAGGGCGCCCGCGTCGTGTCGCGGGAGGAGCTCTTTTCTCGCGCAGAGCTCATCGTCAAAGTCAAAGAACCCCAGCCCGAGGAGTTTTCCCTGCTCCGCCCGGGTCAGATCGTGTTCGGTTATTTCCACCTCGCCGCCTCCGAGGAGCTGACGCGAGCCTGCCTCGATGCGGGGATCGTAGCGCTCGCCTTTGAGACCCTCGAAGGGCCCCGGGGCGATCTTCCGCTGCTCGCGCCGATGAGCGCGATCGCCGGACGCCTCTCGATCCAAGTCGGGGCCCATTTCCTCGAGAAAGCCCACGGCGGGAGCGGTGTTCTGTTGGGCGGGGTGCCCGGCGTGACGCCGGGGCACGTCACGATCATCGGCGCGGGAGTGGTCGGAGAGAACGCCGCTCGCATCGCCGCAGGCATCGGCGCAGATGTCGTGATCCTCGACGTCGACGGAGCACGACTGAGCGAGCTCGCCGGGAAGCTCCCGCCCAATGTGCGCACGCTCTATTCGAGCGAAGGCGCTCTCGAACAGGAAGCGGAGCGCGCGGACCTCTTAGTCGCAGCCGTTTATCTGCGTGGCCGCCGGGCTCCGAAGCTGATCGAACGCGCCTTACTCTCGCGAATGAGAGCCGGCAGCGTCTTGTGTGACGTGTGTGTCGATCAGGGCGGCGCCGCGGAGACATCTCGCCCCACGACCCATGAAAACCCGGTGTTCGTGGTCGACGGCGTGACCCATTACTGCGTCGCGAACATGCCCGGCGCCGTCCCGCGCACCAGCACCAATGCCCTCGCCGCCGCTGTCCTGCCCTCCCTTCGTCAACTCGCGGACGCCGGCCTCGAGGCTTTCCTGGCTCGCTCCCCGGGGCAACAGAAGGCGCTGAACCTTGCCCGCGGCGCCATCATGAACCCCGACGTGGCGGCGACTTTCCCGGCGCTGCCCGCGGCGTGCTGAGCCGATCGCAGGCTGAAGCTGCTCGCGAGCCCCTTTTTGGGCTGCGCTTCAGAACTCAGCGCCCCTGTTGAACGAGCCGCCTGCTGTGATTTTCTGCGTCTCGCGCTATGAGTTCGGCCCCCTCGGGGCTCGTCGGTCCATGTCCTCTTCGCTGCCATTTCCCCTCACCCTCTTGGCCCTCGCGCTGTCCCTCGGCTGTGAAGCCCGCCCCGGTGCCCCCGAGCCCACGCGCGAGACGAAGCAGGCCGAAGCTCAGCCTCCTGATGCCCCCAAGCTCTACGGAGAGCCCCTGCCCGATGCAGAGCGGGCCGAGCTCAGCGCCGTCCTCCAGAACCCTGAGAACTACACGGGGCGCGATCTCCTTCTCGAAGGGGACGTGAAGCGCGCCTGCTCGAAGAAGGGCTGCTGGATGGAGCTCGCCCCGAGCGGCTCCGACGGATCCCTCTCCTGTCGGGTGACCTTCAAGGACTACGCCTTTTTCGTGCCCAAAGACTCCCCCGGCAAGCGTGCGCGGCTCGTCGGTCAGGTCAGCACCCGCACCCTGAGCCGCGCTCACACCGAGCACCTCGAAGCCGAGGGCGCTCGGATTGCTGCGAAGAATCCGGACGGCTCCGCGGTGGAGGTGCAAATCGTCGCGCGAGGTGTCGAGCTCTGATGAAAGCTCCTGCGAGAGACTTTCCGCGCGCCCGAGTCGCGCTCCTCTTGAGTTCAATGGCGCTTCTCAGCGCCTGCCGAACCACTCCTGCCCAGGACTCGAGTGAACCCGCGACCACGGAGCCCCAGGGCCGCACAGCCCCCTCCGAGGACACACGGTCCCCAGCGAGCTCCGACTCCTCCCGAGCCGCGACAGCTCACGCCGAAGTTCCGAAGGAGCCCGCTCCCGAGCCGCTGCCCGAAGATCTCAACTTCGATCGCATCGTGGATCTCCCGGTTCCTGGCGATCTCGCGGTCCGAGTGCTCCACGCCCGCGCTCCCCAAAGCCGCGCCCTCGCCTACTTCCACGGCATGTGCTCGAGCTCGACCCCTGCTGACATCTGGGCGAAGAAGGCGGCCGAATACGGCACAGTGATCATGCTGCGCGCCAACATTCCCTGCGGGGACCGCCCCGGCAACAAGTGGTCGAAAGATCCCGCCGAGCTCACCGCGCGCCTCGACCGCGCCCTGGCTGCGGTCAAAGAGGCCCGAAACGGCCACCTCGACACCGATCGGATCGCTCTGCTCGGCTACTCTCAAGGAGCTCATCGCATCGAGGTCCTCGCCGGCTACGCCCCCGAGCGTTACCCCTGGCTGATCCTCGGCGGCCCGCCGGAAGCCGCCGTCCCCGCGAACTTCAAAGGCGCGCGCGCCGTGGCTGTTCTCGGCGGCGATCTCGAGAACACCGACCACATGCGCCAAGGGGTTCAGCTCCTGACCCATAAGGGCATCAAAGCCCGTTTCTTCCGACTCCCCGCCTCCTACCACGGCACCTTTGGTCCGAAGGGCGAAGAGGTCATGGCCGAGGTCCTCGCCTGGACCTTCGAGGATTCCGAGTGATCTCGCTCCGCAATCTCAGCAAGCGCTTCGGTCCGAAAGAGCTCTTCTCCGATGTGAACATCGAGCTCTACCCGGGCCACCGATATGGCCTGGTAGGCGCCAATGGCTCGGGCAAGACGACGTTCTTGAAGATCTTGACCGGTGATGAGCACGCTGATGACGGCACCATCTCGATGCAAAATGGCGTGGAGCTCGGAGTCCTGCGCCAAGATCGCTTTTTGAACGACGCCGAGCCCATCTTGCAGGTCGCGATGGCTGGAGATGCGCTCGCGTTCTCGGCTCTCGACACTCTCACGCGCGGCACAGCCGGGACTCCCGAAAAGGTCGCTGAGCTCGAGGAGCTGCTCTCGGCGCGGGATGGCTACACGCTCGAAGCGCGGGCGAAAGAGATCCTCGTCGGTCTTGGCATCCCCGCACAATCGCTCCACGAGCCCCTCGGGACCCTGTCGGGCGGCTACAAGCTCCGGGTCCTGCTCGCGCAGATCTTGGTCGCCAAACCTCACGCGCTCTTCCTCGACGAACCCACGAACCACCTCGATATTCTCTCGATCCGCTGGCTCGAGGGGTTCCTCCGCTCCTACGAGGGCGCCGCGCTCATCATCTCTCACGATCGCCATTTTCTCGATCGTGTGGTGACCAGAGTGCTCGACGTCGACTTCGGCACCATCACCGAATACCCCGGCAACTACACGGCCTTCGTCAGTCAAAAGGCCCTCGCCCAGGAGCAGCTCGAAGCTCAAATCGAGCGCAATGAGCGCCTCATCGCTGAAAAGCGCGCCTTCGTGGAACGCTTCGGGGCCAAGGCGACCAAGGCCAAACAGGCCCAGTCTCGCCTCAAGCAGATCGAAAAGATCGAGGTCCTCGAGCGCGAGACGACGAGCCGACGCGCCCCGCTTTTCCACTTTCGGCTGGGCCGCGAGTCCGGGAAAGATGTCCTTCGAGCAGAAGATCTCGCAAAGTCCTTCGGTGCACGCAAAGTGCTCGATCAGGTCCAGATCTTCGTGCGCCGGGGCGAGCGTATCGGCATCATTGGCGAAAACGGCGTCGGAAAATCCACGCTCCTGAAGATCCTCGCCGGAGTCCTCGAGCCCGATCGAGGGGGCTTTACCTGGGGCGCCAACGTCAAGATCGGCTACTTTGCCCAGGATCATCACGATCTACTCTCGGATCCGAAGCTCACGCCCCTCGACTACGTTTACGAGGGAGCGCCGGACGAGACCGTGAGTGCGGTGCGCGGGGAGCTCGGGCGGATGCTTTTGTCCGGAGATGATGTCAAAAAGAAGGTCTCGGTGCTCTCCGGCGGCGAAGCCGCGCGGCTCGTCTTCGCGCGCATCGGTATCGAGAAGCCGAACGTGCTCCTGCTCGATGAGCCCACGAACCACCTCGATCTTGAGTCCATTGAGGCGCTCGCCGCGGCCCTTCAGGCCTACGAGGGCACGCTGCTCTTTGTCTCCCACGATCGCTGGTTCGTGAGCGAAGTCGCCACGCGGATCCTCGAGATCCGCAAAGACGGCATCACCGACTTCCCCGGAACCTTCGCCGAATATCTCGAAAAAGACGGCTCCGATCACCTCGACGGCGCCGCTGTCTCCCTCAAGGCAAAGAAGGAACAGAAGGAAGAGCGCCTCGCGGAAAAGACCGACCGCCCAAGCGCCGGCGAGCTGTCCCACGAGGAGCGCAAGCGGCGCGCCAACCGTCTCAAGGCCCTTCCGAAGAAGCGCGACGAGATCATGGCGCAGATCGAGAAGCTCGAGGCGGACAAGGCCGTCCTCGAGAGCCGCTTTTTGGATCCGAAGTATTTCGAGACCACCCCCGCCGCCGATCAGGCGAAACACCGCGCCGAGCAGGACGCAATCAGCGCCACCATCGACGCTAAGATCGCCGAATGGGAGGCGATCGAGGCGGAGATCGAAGAGCTGAGCCGGGCGAGCTGAGGGTCCGGGCGCGTGACCCGAGCTCATTCGACCTGAGAGCAACGGCGACTCAAGTTGAGCCGGCCCTCTGCCTCAGCCTCGACTCACTTCCGGATGTGGATCCAGGTTCCTTCGCCGGTCTCGTCATGGACGTTGAGACCGTGCCAACCGTCCGGGACAGGCGGATCGGTCCAGTTGAAGACGATGCGCGCGTCGATGGGCGCGAGGTTGACGCAGCCGTGGCTGCGCGGGGTACCGAAGACGTCGTGCCAATAGGCGCCGTGGAGCGCGAAGCCCGCTGAGAAGTACTGGATCCAGGGGACATCCCGGAGCTCAAAGGCGTTTGAGCCACGCCGCGTGGTGACGCCGTACTCGGGGTGACGGCCTTTTTGGATATTGGCCCAGCGTCGCTCGTCGTCCTGATTCAGCTTCTGGCCTTTTTCCTTGGCGGCCTTGAGTCGGGCGATGGTCGCTACCGCTTCTGCGTCGAGATTCGGGCGGTGCCCCGTCTTCTGACCGCCGCTCACTGTCGAGTTCTCCTCGGAGTCCATCGCCGCGGCGATGTGCTTGCTCTGGACGCGGAAGTCGCCGAGCGGCGTTGTGAGATCTTTCTTCGGGTCACCGAACCGATCGCGACCCGAAGAGATCATGGTCGCGTAACGGGGGGTCTTTCCCTCATAGAGGACGAGGGTCTGCTGGCCGATGGAGATATCGATCCACTTTTTCCCCTTGTTGGCAGGTTCGGGCCAGACCTCGGGCTCGTGGACGATGCTGAGATCCTGATCCCGGAGCCAGCGGGTTTTGTCCGCTAGGGTCTGGTAGTAGCGCTTGCCGCCTTTGATGCGCGCGGTGCCCGAGAGCTCGACCAGGGCGCGCCGAGGCGCCGGCTCGACCTCCCGAGCGACGTCCTTGCCCTTGACGAGCTCGTAGAGGCTCGCGCCGGAAACCGCCACCCAAGCGAAGGGCATGTGCATGCCTTCGAGGATCTCGATGCCGTGGAAGGGTGAGCCGCTGTCGGGCTTGACCTTGGTTGTCGGGATGAGCCGGAGATCGACGGTGATGCCAAAACGCCGCTCGAGGTCTTCGCTCACCGTATTGAAGGACCCCACAAAGCTGAGTCCGGTGTGGCGCCGGACGCGGTCGGCGAAGACCGAGTACTCGGGAACCTGGAAGGTCGAGACGTTCGGGATGCTCCGTTTGCCTCCCTCGAGCCAGAAGGGGATCCCTTCGTCGTCTGTCCGGGCTCCGAACAGGCGGGCGCGAGAGAGCTCCGTCGAAGGGATGTAGCCGGGGGGCTTTTTGAGGCCGGGCGCAGCGACGCCGCGGGCGTCGAGCGGGACGTCGTTGGCGCCGAGGGTCGTCACCTGGACGTCCGCCTGGTGCGTCGCGAACCAATCGAGGTGTTCCTGGAGCCCGAACTCGCTCTTGAACTGCTCTGCCTTGGTCGGGATGCGGAGATATTGAGGGGCCGTGGCTCTCACGAACCCATAACTATACGGAAGCGGCTGACTCAGGTCCGGACGAACCGATGCCGCCCGCACCACGGGATCTTCGAGGTCCGTCGTGAAGTCGTCGCTGCAGGCGAAGCCCACGGGATAAACGCGATACCAGTCTCCCTTGCAGCCAGAGCCCCGCGTCGCCTCCGGATCGCGGTCGACGATTCCTCCGAGGCGGACGTAGCCGAGCCTGCGAGAGCCAGTGCTCGGGAGCTTGTAGATGGTCCCCGCGAGAACGCGGGAGGCGAGCTTCGGAGAGCCCTCGGGGGCCCGTTTGTCGAGCTCCCCGTGGTCCACGCGCAACGTCGAAAGCGGCCGGAGCGCGGTCTTGACCTTCTCTTCCGAGGAATCGCTCGAAGCCCCTGCCTGAGGCTCGTCGCCGTCGCTCTTGTCGACACTCCCGTCACTCGCGTTTTCTTTCTGACAAGCGCTGAGGAAAAGGACAGACAATAGGCTGAGCCAAAAACGAGGCGAATTCATCAGATGACAAAGAGGGGATCACTGCCGCAGCAGGGCGCCGGCCGTCGAATCGGGGGTGATCCCGTTCGACTCGTCGATGGTCGGGGTCCTTTCCGCAGAGTTTTGCGAAACGGGTCCGATCGCGTCCCCATCAATGACGAGGCCGACGGCGCCTTCAGGCATGGGCGGGAGGTTCTGGGCCAAAAAACCGCTCCCCACGTAGAACACTTCGGGGACCGGATAATACTTTGAGAAATAGGTGCGCCGACTGACTTCGCGATCCCCCTTGCGCGCCCTCACCACGCTCACGACGTCCATCCCTTCGCTCCCCTTCTGTTTCTTTTCGAAGGAAAACGGCGCTACCTCAGCCTTGTGCCAAACCCGGCGCGAAAAAGCCTCGCGCGCCGTCACCGAATAGGCGTGTTCGATCTCCACGTCGGGCAAGCGCCCGAGGAGCTCGACTCTCACCAGGAACGGATCCGTGACATAGGCGTGCACGAGCAGGGGTTCGTCGTAGGGGTTTCTGATCCGAAGATCCACCTTCCCATCGATGACCGTAGCGTCGAGTCCGAGGGGCGCGTAACCGCTCGGCCGGCTATGGCTGCGCCTCTCGACGATCTCGAGGTTCCCGAAGATGGCCGCGGCATGCAGCGTCGTGGCCACCTGGCACACGCCTCCGCCCACATCCTCGTCCATCTCGTCGTTCACGATGACTGGGGCGTCCACGAAGCCGCGCCCGTGCACGCGGCGCCCGACTCGCGCGTTGAAGCTCAAGATCTCCCCGGGCAAGATCACAGCGCCGTTCAGGTAGCGCGCTGCCGTGCGAATGTTGACAGCGCGGGCGCCCGCCTTACCGCGGAAGCTCGTCTCGTAGCTGGAGAGAACGCGCGTGACGTCCACGGGAGAGAGCTGATCTTCGGTGACGTCAGGAGGGATCTCGATCACATCGAGCTCAAGCCAGTCTTCGCCGGGCTCGAGGTTCTCGAGCCGAAGCAGACTCGCCGAGACGGACAGATCGCGACCAGGACGGCTCGGAATGATGCGGTGCTCACGGATCAGCAGCTCGGCGTCCTCGGGCGGCCGATAGACAGCCTGAGCGAGCCTGGTGAGCGCTCCGCGCGCCTGCTCCCGGTCGAGCTCCATCGGAAGCTGAACGCGGGCCTCGATGTGCCCACCGGGCTCGGGCCCCCAGAGCGCGAAGGCCCGCGTCAAAGTGAGCGCTGGGGAGCTCGGCAGTCCCGCGAGGGATGAGAGAGTCTTTCCGAGCTCTTCCGTCAGACGGGCCCTGTCCACGCGCTGGCCAAGCTCACTCCTTGGCACCTCGAGGGTCTCGTCGTCGACGCGGAGGTAGAGCCCGTCCCGCTCGAACCGTCGCTCGGCGGCCTCGGCCACCGCAGGGATATTCGATCCGTCCGCCGCAAGGAAATACTCGGAACCCGCCAGCTCGACGGTCACCGACGCCGTCCGTACCGTGTGGATCGCCGCCCACATGCCCCCCGCGAGCGCTATCGACACGCCGCCGAAGACCGCAAGTCCAAAGCCCAAAAGGCTCAATCGCGTGCGGGACGAAGAGGCCACTGCCAAAAACTTAGCCCGAGCTTGGCCTCCCTCGCAATTCTTCGCCCCCCGGCTATGTTCCCGGGCGCGATGCAGCTCACTGTAAATGGCGAAAAGCGTGAAATTCCTGATGGTTCCACGGTTGCGGGTCTGATCGCTGCCCTGGGCCTCGAAGGCCCCGTCGCTGTGGAGCGGAACGAAGTCGTTGTGCCCCGCGCCGAGCACACAACGACGAAGCTCTTAGACGGCGATCGGATCGAGATCGTCCACTTCGTCGGTGGGGGCTGAGCTTCACCCCACGGGCCAGTTCGGATCGCTATCGAGAGGCTCGTCGCTGGGACCGAAATGCTCGAGGCTGAGGCGCACATAACGCTCGGCGGAGTGCTTCAGGCCTTCGATGTCCGCGTCGCTCAGCTGACGGATGACTTTCGCCGGCCGGCCCATGACGAGGCTGCGAGGCGGGATCACAGTGTTCCCCGTCACGAGCGAACCTGCGCCGATGACGGACATCGCGCCAATGCGCGCGTTATCGAGTAAGACCGACCCCATGCCGATCAGGCACAGATCTTCGACGATCGCGCCGTGAATGATCGCTGCGTGACCGACGGTGACGTCGTCGCCCAGGATCGCGTCCGAGAGGCGTTTGGTCATGTGGACGCAGGCGAGATCTTGAATGTTGGTGCGCTTTCCGACGCGGATCTTGCCGACGTCGCCGCGCAAGATCGCGCCGTACCAGACGTTTGCGCCCTCGGCGAGCTCGACATCGCCGATGACCGTCGCGTTCTCGGCGACGAAGGCGCCTTCAGCGATCTTCGGCAGGATCCCTCGGTAGGTTTTGATGAATGCCATGGCTCGCTCCCTTCTCGCCCCTCGCCCGCTTCAGACCACCGGAAGCGAGCGCCGGCCCGCATCGCTCCGCTTTTCGCTCTCGCCCCGCGGCGTGACGATTGCGCTCTGGATCTTGTCCCGCGGAAGCGGTGACGCAGCGAGCGTCCGGAGCCATGAGCCGCGCAGGGAGTTCTTATAAGCGCGCTCGATCTTCACGCTCACGAGCGAGCCCGAGACGGGCAGCTCTCCCACAGGCGCTTCAATATGGACGATCTCGTTCTGCTCCGTGCGACCGGAGGCTTCTCCGGTCTTCCCCGTCCCATCGACGAGAACCGCCACCTCCCGCCCGACCAGGCCCGCCAAGTGCGCCGCTTTTTGGGCGTCGACGACCTCAAAGAGGCGCGTGAGCCGGCGGCTCTTCTCCTCTTCGCTCACGTCATCCTTGAGCTTGAGCGCCGGGGTATAGGGCCGCTGGCTGTATTTGAAGCCAAAAAGCGCGACGAATCCCGCCTCCTGGACGAGGGAAATCGACTCTTCGAAGTCTTCGTCGGTCTCGCCGGGGAAGCCGACGATCATGTCCGTCGAGAGGGTGAGACCGGGGACCGCTTCGGTCAGCGCGCGCGTGCGCTCGAGGTATTCTTCCCGCGTGTAGCGGCGGATCATGCGCTTGAGCATCGCGTTGGACCCGGATTGAACCGGCATGTGCACGTGCTTTGCGAGCATCCCAATCTGCTCATGGGCGTGGATCAGAGAGGGCGTGAGGTGCCTAGGGTGCGGGCTCGTGTAGCGGAGCCTCCAGAGCTCTGGCGCGGCCTCTGCGATGGCGTAAAGGAGCGCCGGAAACTCCGTCTCGTCCTCTCGGGGCACAGAGCCGCGCGGCCACTTCAAGCGACTCTCGCCGTAGTGAGGAGCGACAGGCAGCCGCCCTTCCGGATCGCGATAGCTATTGACGGTCTGACCGAGGAGCGTGATCTCACGCACCCCCGCGTCCACGAAACGTCGGATTTCTTCGAGGATCTCGCGGGCGGGCCTGTAGCGCTCCGGGCCGCGCGTGTAAGGGACGATGCAATAGGAGCAGCGCTCATTGCAGCCCTTCATCACGGTTACATAAGCGCTCGTCGCCGAGCTCGCTCGACTCGGCTCCGCCATGAGGAAAGACGGCTCATCGACGTCGAACACCGTGCGCACCCGGGGCAAGCCGCCGGACTCCAGATCGTGGAGCAGGCTCGGAAGCTCCTTGATGTTGTCGGGACCGATGATGAGATCGATTTGGGGGAGCGACTTCAAGAGCCGCTCGCCTTCCTGCTGCGCCACGCAGCCCGCCACGCCGATCAGGAGCTCCGGACGCTTCCGCTTCAGTAGCCCGAGACGTCCCACCTCGCTCCTGAGCTTTTGTTCGGCCTTCTCCCGAACACTGCAGGTATTCAAGACAACGACATCTGCGCTTTCGGGTCCTTCGGCCTTGTCATAGCCAGCGCCGAGCAAGACCTCCTCCATGCGCGAGGAGTCGTGCGCGTTCATCTGGCAGCCGAAAGTAACGACCGAAAAAGCCGGCATGAGGAAGGCGCCCGATAGCATGCACGCCCGGCCCCTTCAAACGGCCGCCCTATGGGCCCCCGCGCCAACCCGCCAGGCTTCCGGGAGGTTTCTCAGACTGGGAAAAGGCATGTACCCTTTCCAGGTGATGAAGTTTGAGACCCTTGTCGAGCTCATGGAGAAGGCTGGCCAGGAGCACGCCGCCAACGAGGCCCTCGGAACCCGCAAGGGACCCGGCCGCTGGGAGTGGATCCACTACAGGGATCTCAAAAAGATGGTCGACGAAGCGCGGGGCGGTCTCGCGGCCCTCGGTGTAAAGAAGGGAGACCGGATCGCGATCATCAGCAACAACCGCGTCGAGTGGGTCGTGACGGCCTTTGCGGCCTACGGTCTCGGCGGTGTGCTCGTGCCGATGTACGAGGCGCAGGCGCCCGAAGAGTGGAAGTTCATTCTGAACGACGCTGGCGCAAAGGTCGTCGTGGCCGCGACCGAGACGATCTACCAGACCATCCGCGGCTTCGGCGGTGAAGTCCCCTCCGTCACGCGGGTGGTCTGTCTGAACGCAGCGAGCACCGAGCCCGACTCCTTCGCGAAACTCCTCGAGGCCGGCAGAAACTCTCCGGCGCCCCTGGCTCCTGTCGCCCCCGAGGACCAAGCGGCTCAGCTCTACACCTCCGGCACAACCGGGGAGCCCAAGGGCGTCCAGCTCACGCACAAAAACCTCTCCTCGAACGTGCTCGCCTCCTGCTCGCGCTTCGACTTCGGACCCGGTGACCGCTCCCTCGCCTTCCTTCCCTGGGCTCACGCCTTCGGACAAACAGCTGAGCTTTACACCTTCATCTACTTCGGCGCCGCTCTCGCCATCAACGACGAGATCCCGAACCTGGTCGCCAATCTCGCAGAAGTCCGCCCGACGATCTTGGTCGCCGTCCCGCGCATCTTCAATCGCATCTACGACGGCGTGAACAAGCAGATGGCCGAAAAACCCGGCATCATCCGCAAGCTGTTCAAGGAGGGACGTGCGCTGTCCGCCCGCCTCCGCCAAGGCGAAAAACTCTCCTTCACGGAGAAACTCACCCATAACCTCGCCGACAAACTCATCTTCGAGAAAGTCCGCGCCAAGTTCGGCGGTCGGCTCCGCTTCGTCGTCAGCGGGAGCGCCGCATTGAACACCGAGGTCGCCGAGTTGATCGACGCCCTCGGCATCGACGTCTACGAGGGCTACGGCCTGACCGAGACGAGCCCCGTCGTGAGCGTCAACTACGCGGGCAATCGCCGCATCGGCTCCGTCGGAAAGGCGCTCCCGGGCGTCGAGATCCGCATCGACCACTCCGCGACCGAAGACTCGACGAGTGGTGAGATCATTGTCAGCGGTCCGAACGTGATGACCGGCTATTACAATCGCCCCGAGGAGAACGCCCAGGTGCTCCTGCCCGACGGCAGCTTCCGTACCGGCGACATGGGCTACATCGATCGCGACGGCTTCCTCTTCATCACCGGGCGCATCAAGGAGCAGTACAAGCTCGAGAACGGCAAGTACGTCGTCCCTTCCCCCCTCGAAGAGGAGCTCAAGCTCTCACCCTACATCGCCAACGTCGTCCTCTACGGCGAGAACCAGCCTCACAACGTGGCGCTGGTGGTCGCGGACGTCGCCGCCATTTTGGCCTGGGCAAAACATCACGGCATTGCCCTCGGGAACCTCGAGACGAACCCCGAGGTGAAGAAGCTTCTCATGGGTGAGCTCGAGCGTTACTCGAAGACCTTTAAGGGTTACGAGAAGCCCAAAGACCTCCTCATCATCACCGAAGATTTCACCACGGATAACGGCCTCCTTACGCCAAAGCTCTCCGTGAAGCGTCCGAACGTGATCGCCAAATATGGAGCGGCACTGAAAAAGCTCTACGTCTAAAGCCACCCTCAAGGGATCTTGACCCTCGGGGTCTCACCGGTTGCGGTGGGAAGAACGACGGGAGCGGCGGCAGCGCGCATCCGGACGCGAACTGCGGGGATTTCTGTGCCCTCCTGACCCATTGCGTCGCGTCCCTCTGCGAAGAGGACCTCGGACGTTCGTTCCCGGAAGAGATCAGGAACCTTCTCGAGAGGAGCTGCTGCGTACACGTTTCCATCGGCGGCACAGGCTCGATCAAACGGCACGACCATGCAGGTTTCCGCGACCTGGTCGCTCCAAGCACGCACCAGTGCCCCCGCTTCCAATTCGATACCGCGGATGGTCCAACCAGCAATGCCCCTCGCGAGGCCCCAGGGCCCCTCAGTGCTGCGTGGTCGCTTCCGTGTCGCCGGGAATGACGAGCACCGGGCGCCCAGCGTGGTGGACCACGTAGGAGCTCACAGACCCGAGCAGGACTCGTTTGAATGCGCCGAGCCCCCGAGACCCGACGACAATGACGTCGACTCCCAGCTCCGCGGCGACGGAGC
>NASX01000035.1 GCA_002085155.1 Sorangiineae bacterium NIC37A_2 | reverse complement strand
CGGGCGCTCGCTGATGCGAGCGCCCGTCCTTGTCCTCTGTCCGAGTGGATTACTGCTGGAAGCAGTAAAGGGCGTAGGAATCGGAGCAAGCGGCAGCTCCCACGTTTGACCACTCGAGCGCGGTGAGGCTCGTCTCGCCTACGTGACCGAAGTTTTCCGTCGACGTCCAGCCATTGCACTCCGATCCCGAGCCGACGAAAACTCCATCTCTGTGGACTGCGGTCCAGGCGTAGGGTGGGGCTGCGTTTCCATTTTCATCTTGGTCGATGGGATGCAGGAGATCGGCGTACGCCAGGCCGTCCCAGTTGTTGGCAACCGGGGTTCCATCCGGCAGGACGTAGGGGATCGTCGAGCGAGCGAAGGTGCTGTACGGATGAGTGTCTTCGTCGAAGGCGATCCACGCCCGGTAGGTGCCGAACAGGTTCGCGTCTTCGGCGTGGTCCTGGCAAATCTCGTCTGGGTGGGCGATCAACGCGAAGTCACCGGTGTACGTCGTGCTAGTGACGAACACCTTCTTCGGGGTTCGCTGGCAGATGTACTCGGTTTGGTCGACCTCATCCTCCTCGAGGATTCCGTTGCCAGCGATGCCGTCGCCCTCGCCGTCGTCGATACCGACCTCGATCTTGAGGCCGTCTACGGCGCAGTAGTTTCCAGCAGATTCAGGGCTCAGCCTGATGAGCGAATTGTAACCGGACGGTCCGGTGGCGCCGGTCGGTCCTGTGGGCCCCGTGTCTCCCGCGGGACCCGTCGGTCCGGTATCGCCGGTCGGTCCTGTTGGGCCAGTGTCGCCAGTGGGACCAGTCGGGCCCGTGGGTCCGGTGGGTCCAGTCTCACCCGTGGGGCCTGGGGGCCCCGTTTCACCCGTGGGACCCGTGGGGCCGGTATCGCCGGTGGGCCCGGTGGGACCCGTGGGGCCGGTCTCACCGGTCGGTCCCGCATCGCCCGTGGGGCCCGTGGGACCCGTGGGGCCTGTGGGCCCCGTTTCACCCGTGGGACCCGTGGGTCCTGTTTCGCCTGTGGGACCCGCGGGTCCGGGTTCACCGGTAGGTCCGGTGTCGCCCGTCGGACCAGCAGGCCCGGCGTCGCCCGTCGGTCCAGCGGGCCCGGTGTCGCCTGTGGGGCCCGGAGGCCCTGCTGGTCCGGGCATAGCGCCGCCCATCCCTATGCTGTCGCCTGTGTCTCCCTTTTCACCGGTGTCGCCCTTGTCGCCGGCGGGCCCAGTGTCGCCGGTGTCGCCTTTTTCGCCTGCGGGTCCAGTGGGGCCGGTGGCCCCGATGGGTCCTGTCGGACCTGTTGGGCCCGTGTCACCTGTGGCGCCGGCTGGACCGCGTGCGCCCGTGGATCCTGGGACGCCATCACAAACGTATTCGGTCCCTTCGACTTCGCTGTTGTCGAGCTTTCCGTTTCCATTCTTGTCAGGGCCGTATTCGACCTTCTGGCCGCCCCGATCACAGTTGTCGCCCGGGGGCTCCTCCGTGAGCCGCATGACCGCGGAGACGCCGTCTTTTCCGTCCTTGCCGTCCTCGCCGTCCTTCCCGTCGATGGCATCGCCGCTACAGGCAAGGACGAGGGTTCCCGTCGATACGAATGTAAGTTTTGTGAGACTTCTTCTCAGGTTCATCGCAAATGGCTCCTATAGTGATTGGTCTTCCCCCTGACCCAGTCTCAGCGCGGATAGGAGGTCTCCCCATTTCAGCCTTTGAGCGCGTTAGTCGATGCGTCAGAAAGGGCAAGCGCTGCGCGAGCGAGGGTGAGAAATGCGTGATGCACATGGTCGGGCGCTGGGCTCAAAGGCTCGGTCAGGTCCGCAAAGTTCGCGCGCTTCGCTGGGCACAATGTGGGCAACCGTGCCCGAATAGAGTTGGGGGTCAGGAAGGGCCTCCATTGCCGTGTCGCTCTCGGTGACGCTGGACACCAGCCTGCGCCGACTCGAGAGCTAGGAGCTCCTCTCCGTGGACCTCGCTCAATGTGAGCGAACGAGTCACCCGCTCACGTGAGCAGACTGTTAACGTTCCCATCGGGGCACCTCAAGGGGCCGCCCCGATGGGACTCGTGTGGCGCGTCACGCCCCGGGCGGTGACGCCCTACTGCTGAAAGCAGTACAGGCGGAAGTTCGAAGAACAACTGAGCGGGACCTCGGTATTCGTCCAAAGTGAAGAAGTCGCGGCGGTTTCGCCATTCGTGCCGAGGCCTGAGGAGCTCGTCCATCCCGAGCAATCCGATCCGGACCAACTCCCGTCACCGTTCACGCCGGTCCAGGTTGGCCCACCAATGACCGTCCCGCTCGCGAGCTCATCGATGGCCTGAAGGAGGGCGTTATCGACGAGATCCGCCCAGCTGTTCGCGACGGTTCCGCCGCTGGGTAGGACATAGGGAACGTTCCACTGCGTGAATCGGCTTGCGGGAGCGGTCTCGGTGCTACTTGCGAGCCACGCGAAGTAGGTGCCCGGTAGCCCCTCGAGATCCGCTTCGCTCTGGCAGATGGCGTCTGCCGCGGCTATCCCCCCGATCGCCCCTGAGTACAGAGAGTTCGTGACGAACACGATCCTCTCGGTCGGTGGTGAACAGAGGTACTCGGTCTGATCGACTTCACCTGGCTCGAGGATGTTGTTGCCAGCGATGCCGCTGGGTGTTCCATCATCGATTCCGACTTCGATCTTGAGACCAGCGCTGTCGCAATTGAACCCCGCCGGCTCAGCGGTGACTCTGATGAGTGAATTGTAACCAGACGGTCCTGTTGGCCCCGTCGGTCCTGTGTCCCCCGTGGGTCCTGTTGGCCCAGTGTCGCCCGTCGGCCCCGCTGGCCCGATATCCCCCGTCGGACCTGTTGGCCCAGTATCTCCCGTCGGTCCCGTGGGTCCTGCGTCGCCTGTTGGCCCCGTCGGTCCTGTGGGTCCTGTATCGCCGGTGGGCCCTGTATCGCCGGTGGGTCCTGTATCTCCGGTGGGCCCTGTATCTCCGGTGGGCCCTGTATCGCCGGTCGGCCCTGTTGGCCCAGTATCTCCCGTCGGTCCCGTGGGCCCTGCGTCGCCCGTTGGCCCCGTCGGTCCCGTGTCGCCCGTTGGCCCCGCGTCGCCTGTGGGTCCTGTATCGCCTGTTGGCCCCACTGGTCCCGCTGGTCCCGTTGGTCCTGTGGGACCGACCGGCCCAGGCATTGCGCCGCCCATTCCCCAGCTGTCCCCCGTCGGTCCCGTGTCCCCCGTGGGTCCCGTATCCCCTTTCGGTCCGGTAGGGCCCGTCTCGCCCGTGTCGCCCTTTTCTCCGCGTGGCCCGGTCGGGCCCGCGTCGCCTGTGGCGCCGGCCGGACCTCTTGGACCGGCCGCACCTGTCGCACCCGTTGCGCCGGCGACGCCATCGCAAACGAATTCGGTACCCTCAACTTCGGCGTCATCGAGCTTGCCGTTTTCGTTTTTATCTGCGCCGTACTCGATCTTCTGCCCACCGTCCTCACAGTTTTCTCCTGGCGGCTCTTCGGTGAGTCGCATCACCGCAGAAGTGCCATTCTTCCCGTCCTTGCCATCTTTTCCGTCGACCCCGTCGACTCCGTCGGAGCCACCGCAAGCGAGGAGCAGAGCTCCCGTCCCGACGAGCGTGAATTGGTTCAATCTTCTTCCGAACAGCATGTTTTTGCCCCTTCTCTGGAGATGGGGATCTGCGCTTGTTCCAAACGCCGTCTTCTGCGACGGCGCAAACTCGCTCGACTCCCCCCCCTTGGCGATCGGGCTTAGATCATGAAACGCTCCTGGGGAAGAGAGCTTTTGTCTTCTCAGTACTAGCTAAGATCCCATAGCGGAGCCCGGCTGATAGAGAGAAGTACAACGTCCAACTCATCAACTGCGAAACCTGACGGGCCTGTGTGTTGCGAGGGTGCGCTTCGATCTGTCGAAGAGCGCTCGTGTTTGTGCCCTGCGTTCTTGCCGGATGTTCGGTCAACGCTTTGATGGCTTGTTCTCGGCGCTCACGTCCCACGGGACCCGTTTGGCCTGAGGAATCCCCCAAACGCTCGGAGCGACGATCGGTGTCTCAGGGAAGATTTCCCGAGCGGCGGGGCGTTTTGTTCGCTTGAGGGCGAGCCAGCTTCCTTGTTTGGGCGGCTCAAAGCGAAGCCGAAGGCGCGGCTCGACCAGGAGGGACGTTGTGCATCCAAGGGCTTTCGGGAGTTCCGGCGAGAGCTTCCGATGGGCCGCTTGGGCGCTCTCGACAACGTTGAGCATTCCAGACTCGTCGAGGCAGTAGAGGTCGGCGGGGCCTTCCGGTTTCGTAGTCGCCTGGGCCAAGACGACGGCGTCTGAGCCCTCTTCGCGGCTGTCCGAGGGAGCTTCGATGGAGAACTTCCCGTTCGACAGGAGAAGGACGCTTTCGGGACTCCGCGCGCCGCTCGTCTGGGGTTGTTCGCCCGGGAACCACACGGCTTGAGTGTCCTTTGAGCCGGCGAGACTCAGCTGCCTTGGATCGAGGCGAACGACCGAACCGCTCTCGGGGCTTCCATCCGGGGCCGCGGCTCCGACGGCGAAATAGGGATAGTCGTTATGGGCCGTGTCGACGGGGCCGAACTCTCGGGGCGTTTTCTCTCCGGGCAAGATGACTCGCTCACCGGGCAGCACATCGCGCCTTGTTAAGTAGAAGAAGTCCCGCGGCGTCTCGTGGATGTAGCGTGGGAAGTTCATGAGCGGCATCTTCCGCACCAGGAGGCGCGCGAGGAAACCATAACCATCCATGCCGGCCACCTTTCCGCTCGCTTCCCAGGCGGGATCGAGAGCGCGCCCGAGACTCGGGAGCGCGTCGCTCCGCGCGACTCGGTAGAGCTCGAAGCCGGCGTGGCCGGCGTTCATGTCGAGATGGATCCCGTAGCTGCAGCGGAGGCTCAGCATCGCCTGAGCGAGGCGGTCAGGGTCGATGCTCGGTGAATACAGGTACGCGATATGATGTTCTTTGGTGAGACAAAGCGCGCTTCGAACAGTGCGCGTTTCCTGGGTCCAGCCTTCCGGAACTCCTCCCCACCAGTACCTCGAGTAGGGGTTCGCTCGGGAGTCGGCGACGAGCGGCGTCATGTTCTGACGAAAGCCCACCATGCCTTCCGGAATGGGGGAGCTCTCGGCCGGCCAGGTTCCAAACCCGGCGGAGCCATCTGCGAAGGTCGCGACCGTTGCTGCGTAAGGTTTTGGCGGGAGCAAGACGACGTTGTTTTCCATCATCCCAAACTCCCCATGCACAGCTTGAAACGCGCCGTTGAACGCTCCGAGCAGCCTCTCGAGCACCTCCGGGTCGCGTGGAATGAGTCCAGTCCCTTGGCGTCCGAGGGTGCTCTGAGGTTCTTCTGTCCCCGCGACGATGTTTAGCTCCACGCGCCTCGGATCCCAGAGCACAACCGAGACCTGGTTGTAGCTGCGCTTCGGATCGACGCGGATGAAGGTGAAGACGAGAGAGCTCGCTCCTGGCTCCTGGCCGCCGAGCAGTACATCGCGGCCGAGGTCGATCCATTCACCCTCCGAAGGGAGCGGAGGCGAGAGGATCGGCTTGATGGGCTCCGGCGGAAACCCTTCGATCGCGCTCACCTTCGCCAAAGGCAGGCGCTCGATCACGTCACCGAGTTCCGCCGAGATATTCTCTTCCGCGTTTACTCCTACCACCGTGGCGTGCAAATCTTCGAGCTCACCGAGCGCTAAGTAAACGACGCCTTTCAGCCACTGCATGCCGCGGTCGCCGATGAAGTTGACCTGACGCAAGCGGTCGACGGCCCAGGTCGTGAGATTGCCTGGCCTGGGCGGAACGTGCTGTCGAATGACGAGCCCTGCCTCACTGAACTTCTCGTCGGGCTCCCGCCCGAGGGGCCAAGAGATGCGTTCTTTGTCGGTGTCCATGTGGAGGACACCGCGTTCGATCGCGGTCTTCACAGGCGGTCCCGCCTCGGGCCAAGCGATGGTGCTCCTACCAACTCCGCGGAACTGACCAGTCTGTTGGAGGTTGGTGATGCGACGCTGGAGTCGACCAATGAATGACCAGCCGGGACCGGTTGGGAACTGTTCGCCGCCGAGATCGAGGAGCTCGATGCTCTGAATCTGGTCGCCGTTTCGGACCATCCAGGTGGCCCAGCGCCCCTCGCGCTCGAGGTCGCTTTCGTCGACGCCAGCCGTCTCGGTGAGATTGAAGACGCCTGTGACGCGGGCCAGGCGCCCTTCATGATCGAACATGACGCGGGCGAGATAGATGTCCGTTTTTTCCCCGGGCCGGCGAGCGGGGAGCAGGATACGTTTGGCGGAGAAAATGGCGCGGAGGCCGACGGGGCTTTCGCGCGTCATGCGGAGGGCAGCGAGATCCGGCTCGAGCCCCCGCGCCTCGAACTCATGGTGCAGCTCGGCGGCGAGCTCTGTCGGGTGCGCGGAGAGGAAGGGGAACGCAAGCAGCGCTGCCCCCACCCCACGCGCGTTTGGCGGGAGAATCTCGGGGGATGGCAGGCGCGCCGCGAGCCTCTTGAGCTCCGGAGGAAAGCGCGGATGCGGCGCTGCGAGCCATAGGAAGGCCAGAGCAAGCGCGAGCAGGCCAGTTGTGAGGCGTAAGGGAGTCGCCCAGGAGTGGATGACATGGGCCCCGAGAAGGCCGAGGACGAACAGTGCGACCGTGTAGGGAAGGAGCACGAGCGGTCGCAGGAAGTTCTTCCTGTTCTGGCTTTTTCGTCGCTCGAAGATGAAGAAGCGAGCCGCCGTGCCGCTCCAAAGCGTTGGCAATGCCCATTCGACGGACCAAACGCCGTGGTGCACGAGCAAACCCGACACGACCAGCGTGAACGCCGGCGAGAGGGCGAGACTCACGCAAATGAGCAGAAACAGGAGCGGCGTCATGACAGGCGCGGAGCAGGCCGGTGAACAAATGAAGTATCAGCGAATTTGCGATATACGACCTGTCTTTGCGCGCGGGCCAGTTCCTGGCATCTTCCGGGCCATGCTGCGGACCAGGACCAAGGGGAAGGATCGAAGCGCGCTCGTTTCCGCCTGCCTCGTAGCAGTCCCGCTCCTCTGGGCTGCCGAAGCCTCTTCGGATTCGAAGGTCCCCCCGGCCTGGGTGCGGATGCGCCCCTCAGCCGAGCTCCAGATCGAGCGCTCGAAGGAAGAACGCGGGGTGAATCCCTGTATGACCGAAGATCCGGGTTTTCCTGGGTACTCGACCTGGGACCGGTCGCCAGCCATGGGTCAGATGATCGTTCCAGATTCACTGACGAAGAGCTCGGCGACCTTCGACGTCGTATTTCACTTCCACGGCCACGAGGCCGCTCGGAAGGAGTGGGTGCGGAAGGTCGACCGCGTTGTGCTCGTCGGCATCGATCTCGGCAACGGGTCCCGGGCGTACCAGGAACCCTTCGCGGTTCCGGGCGTATTCGAGTCGCTGGTGCAGAGCGTCGAACGGGGCGTGCGCAAACGGCTCGACAATCCGAACATCCGCGTCGGCAAGATTGGACTGACCGCCTGGAGCGCCGGCTATGGCGCCGTCGTGAAGATCCTCGGTACAAGCTACGGACAGAAGCGCGTCGACGCCGTGGCGCTCTTCGACGGACTCCACACGAGCTACGTCAATGGTCAGCTGGACACGGCGCGCCTCGCGCCGGTGGTGTCCTTTGCGGAGAGGGCGGCGCGGGGTGAGCGCGCTTTTTATATGAGCCACTCGTCGATCAGCCCGCCCGGGTACGCGTCGACCACCGAGACCGGGAACTACCTGATCTGGCGGCTCGGCGGAGAACCGGAGAAGCCCCAAGCGCCGCGGTCATTCCCGCTCGGCCTCGAGTTGATCAGTACCTACTCTCGAGGCGAGTTCACTGTGCGCGGCTTCCGAGGGGGCGGGAAGCTCGACCACTGCGCCCACTTCGGCATCCTCGGTGACGTCGTTCGAGGGCGCTTTTTGCCCCGCTGGCGCTCGCTGAGTTAAAGCTCTTCTGGGCTCATGAGGTGCGCGTCCAGGTCTTCTACTTTCGCGTCGCGCCGCCTCCCTGAGCCTACCGCAGAGAGGCTTCTGGTCGAGTGCACCCCGTGGAGGCTCGTGTCGCTCGCCCTCTGTCTAGCGGCCCTTCCACTCCTCGCTTGCTCGAAGAAGGAGCCCGAGAAGACGAGCGCCCCGGGCGAAGAGCCTGCGAACCCTCCGCTGGTAGAGCCGGCCCCTCATGTTGCGCCTCCTCAGAGCGCAGCCGCCCCGAAGGTGCCGCGATTTACGTCCGACCAGCCGCGCCCTCTTGGGCTCGGGCCCGTCGATACGGAGCTTCGAAAGCGCCCTGTCCGGGAGCAGCAGGCCTATCTGAAGAAGCTCATCGCCGCTTACGAGAGGCTCGACGAGGAAGCTCGAAAGGCTCTCTTTGGCATCATTGACGCATCGGAGCTGCTCAGCTTCGGCAACCCGGAGGTGAGTCGTCCCGCCCAGACGCAGAAGGAGTGCGACAGGGCCTGGGCGGGCCTGGAGGCGCCCCAGATGAGCGAAGAGTGTCCCCGGCGCAACATGGTGCGCGTGTCCGAGGAGCTCTGCGTCGACATGTTTGAGTTCCCCAACGTTCGCTGTGAATATCCCGTTGTCTGGGTGCGCGCGAGCGAAGCGAGCGCAATCTGTGAGAGTCTCGGCAAGCGCCTGTGTGACGCTCACGAGTGGGAAGGGGCTTGCGCAGGTGAAGTCAGGCCCGCCACCGAGGAATACGATTACGCTCGAGTTCCCAAGGGGGAGGGGGCCGAGTATCGCCGCAGCCGCCGCATTTTGATGGAAGGCTGGCACAATCAGGCCCGCACTTTGGTTTGGGCCTACGGGCCCCAAAAGGATCACAGCCGCTGCGGAACAGGGGCTCAGAAGAGCTCCGGCTGTGACGCCGTGAGCTACCAGCGCTGCGGGACCAACGACTATCCCGCGGGCGCGTTCCCTGAGTGTAGGACGCCCACGGGCATCTTCGACCAGCACGGCAACGTGGCAGAGCACATGAACTTCCCCCTTTACCCGGAGGAACTCGGTGGAAAAGGCTACACGGAGATGAAGGGCAGTTGGTTCTTGTTTGCTCGGGAGGAGACAAATCCCGACGACTGTCGTTGGCGCGCCAAGAACTGGCATACGACGAAGATCAAAGACCCGAACAGTCACCGCAACTATCACCTCGGGTTCCGCTGCTGCGCCGACATGGACCCGTCCAGCGACCAAGAAACGCCTCTCTCGAAAGAAAAGTGAGCCGCTTTTCAGAGTTCGTGATCACGCGCCGGAACTCCTGAACTGCGAGGGGGCTCTCGCAGAGAGAATCTTTCCGAGAGAGTAGAAGTTAAAGGGCGCGCGCCCGCTGGTGAGGGGGCGTGAAACAGGGACGACACAGCAAAGCACTCACGGATGTGAGGCGATTTGTGAGGGGCTGGATGTTGACAATTTGTGTGTGCCGGCGTTCGATGGCTCGCCTCGAATCAGCGAGGAGGGAGGAAAAATATGAGAAAAGCATCGTGGGTCGCCTGGGGGGCGCTCCTTGTGGGCGCTTTATTGGGCGGGTGTAATGGGGACGATGAGCCTGAAGACGGCACGGGCGGCGACTCGAGCGGAGGACGCTTGAGCGGCGGCAGCGCGTCGGGAGGCAAGTCCAGTGGCGGTAGCGCGTCGGGGGGACGAGCGAGCGGCGGAAGGTCTTCGGGCGGCCGAGCCAGTGGTGGGAGCGAAACGGGAGGAGAAGCGGGCTCGATGGCGGGCGGTGGCATGGGAGGCGACGATGGTCCCCCGGCCCGACCGAACTGTGAGGACATCGACAGTCTCGCGGCGGGCGACGAGGATTTCTCCGTGACTGTCGAGGGCTTCGACTATTGTGGTCCGATCCCGGAGGCGCACACCTGTGAGGGCAAGCCCTTCCCCGAAGGAACCTCGCCGGCCATCAGCTGGGAAGGGGCCCCCGACGGCACGGAGAGCTTCGCCGTCGTCTTCAAGGACATCGCGATCCTCGCGATCACTGCGCCATCCGACGCAGCCTATAACCGCGGCTACCACTGGGCCATGTGGGATATCCCCGCGTCCACGACGGCGCTGCCTGCCGAGCTCGGCCCAGGGTTTAATTCGGAAGACGTCGAGGGCGCGCTCCAGTGGGCGAATTTCAAGGACTATTCGTTCTTCGGGCCTTGCCCGAACTTCGATCCCGCCTCTCCGACGGACTTCGAGGATAGCTATTCGTTTGTGGTCTATGCGCTCCCGGTCGCGGAGGCAGAGATTCCAGCTCAGGAGCCGGGGGTCAGCACCGTCCGCCTCATGGACGACTACTTCCAGTCGATTGCGCTGGCGGTCGCCGAATATCGCGGCACATCCGACGCCCACGCCAGCGAGATTCCGGACGGCGTCTTGCCTCCCACGCCGAAGCCGCCTTGTCCCTCAGTGGGAGACCCGCCGGAGGACTGTCTCGAGAAGGAATGAACCTTCGCGAAGGTCAATAGAGCAGATCGCTCGGCTCCTCGGCTTCGCCGAGGAGCCAGCGGTAGATGCGAACCGTATCGCTCGCGACCCCACTCCAGGTGAAGGAACGGGAGACGAGGTCCGCGCCCCGCTTTCCCATGGCCTGGCGTGCGTCATCGGACATGGTCGCGAGCTCTCGGAGGCCTCTTGTCACGCCTTCTGCGGAGGGAGTGATGGAGACGCCCGCGCCGCTCGGAGCCACCATCGGCAGGTTGCACTCGGGAGTCAGGAGGACGGGAGTGCCGGCGGAGAGCGCTTCGAGGACAGCCATCGGCATCCCTTCACTGAAGGAAGGCAAGATGAACGCGTCGGCGTGGGCGAGGACGGCGTCCCGCTGTTCGCCGAAGAGGGGTCCCGTCCAAATCAGCGAAGGCTCGTCGAGACCGAGGGAGCTCGCGAGAGTTCGGTAGCGCACTTCGTGTCCACCATCGTCCCAGCCCGTAACAACCAGACTCCATCGCTCCGCGAGCTCCGGCGAGCTTTGCTTGAAGTGAGCGAAGCCTTGCAAGAGCTCAGCGAGGCCCTTCTTGGGATGGATGCGACCGAGGAAGAGCAACGTGCGCCTGGCCGGAGGGACACGGCCTTCGAACGGAGATACGGGGGAGGTGGCGATCGGATCGACCCCGTTTTGGACCAGGGCGATCGGCGCCGTGACCCCGAGCGAACGCAGCGCGTCCGCTTCGCGCTTTGAGGTCACGACGAGCGCGCTGGCTTCCTCGAGGCTCTTCCGTTGGTAGAGAGCCCAGGCGACGCGCTTCTTGTACCTCGAGTTCCGAAGGGCCCAAGGATCGGCCATCCCATGCAGGGACAGCAGATAGGGAACGCGATGAGCGCGGGCGTATCGCATCGCCTCGAAGGAGGCGAGGGTCCAGAGGCCGTGGGCGTGAACGACGTCCGGGCGCAGGCGAATCAGTTCTCTCTGATACCCCGGAGACCAACCCAGGCTCGTCGGTCCTTGGGCGGGAAACGCGCAAACGGAAACTGGCGCCCAGAGAGCTCGATCCTGGTCCGTGAACTCGTCGACAAGTCCGAGCACGCTCGCGCCGATCTCTTCGAGCTTCGAGAGCTCTTGGGCCAGGCGATGACCTACCCCAAACAGTCCACCCGCTTTTCGGGAGACGGACGCAAATACGAAGCTCACATGCATCGAGTGCCGCGGCGCAGGCTAAGCCAAAAATCGCGCCTGCGCAGCTTCGCCTCGCGGCTCGGCCGGTTTCTCGGACCAGACGCGCGCTTGGGGCTGCGCGGGGGCCCCGCGCAGTCTTTTCGTATGGGCGCTTCCGGGCGAGGTTCGATGTGGCTTCTTCTCTGCGAACGGACGGCGGCGGCTTTATGTCAGGAGTGTCTCGGCTCCTTCGAGCTCGCTTGACGGCGCCTCCCCGTGTCCTATCTGATGCATCCGATCGTGGGACAAGAACGAGCCATCGCGCCGAAAGTCAAAATTGGGATCATCGGTGACCTTCACGGCGCATTCGACGCCGTCGACGCGCGCTATTTCAATCGTTCAGACTACGACTTGCTTCTTCTCACGGGGGACCTCGGGAGCGGGACTGCGCAGAACGGAATCGGCATCGCGCGGGAGGTGGCTCGTCTCGACAAACCGACGCTCGTTGTCGCTGGGAACAATGACGCGCCTTACGCGGCGGAGATCTCTGCGGAGTTCAAGTACCAGGCGCGCCTCGCCGCGCTGATGCGCGTGTCCCGGGGCAGAGGCGAGCAGGAGAGCTCGGTGGCGCTCTGTGGCTACGATCTGCGCACCTATACCTTCTCTGACTATTCATTCTCGGTGCTCGTCGGCCGGCCGTATTCTCGAGGCGGTCCCGATCTATTCCACCCGTCGGGCCTCGCTGAGCGTTACGGAGTCTTCGACCAAGGAGGGTCGGAAGCGCTGCTCCGAGAAATGGTGCGCGCCGCGCCCACCCGCGACATTGTTTGGCTCGCTCACAATGGTCCATCGGGGCTCGGGGACCGAGGCACGGATATCTTCGGCGCCGATTTTCGCAAAGAGGGAGGCGACTGGGGCGATCGGGATCTCGAAGCGGCCGTGCGATATTCGAAAGAGGAGCACCGAGTGCTCGCTGTCATCGCAGGGCATATGCACAGGCGCCCACCGCGCCCGGGCGCCGAGCGAGAGCGCACGGCTCAACTGGAGAAGGACGGAACGCTCTATGTGAACGCGTCGGTCGTTCCCCGTATCTTCAATGGAGCCAAGAGTGAGGTGCGCCATCACATGGCGCTCGAGCTTTACGCGGACGGTCCGCCCGTTGTCCGCGACGTTTGGGTCGAAGAGGCGGCGCGCTGACGGCCGGAGTAGGGGCCAGAATCAAGGGTTCTTGAGGCCGCGCAGCTCGCTCGCACGTCGGCCGGAGATCCCGAGTTTCTCCGCGATGTCTTTGAGGAGCTCCTCTTCTTCGCGTGAGACGTCGTCGTTCGCCCAGGCCAGGGTGGCGGCCAGCGTATAGGCAGACTCGGCGGTGACCTTGTCGAGCGAAAGAGCCTCGGTGACGCTGTGGATCCGCTCATCCAACCCATCACGACGGAGCCGCTCGGCGTAACGCTCGAACAGCTTAGTGAGCTGATGGTCTTCAAGATCGCTGTTCAAAGTGCGAGCGACGCCGCGCAGCATGGCCTCCTCTCCTTGGCCCACGACGCCTACCGTTGCGTGCATGAGATAGAGCAGCTCGAGGAGGGGAGAGACCCTCATGAGCAAAGGATCTCTCGGATCGAGCGGAGCGGGCGGCGGCAGACTGCCGAAGCGGGGCGCGCTCTTGAACTCGGGTGCAGGAGTGCTCTCTCCGCGGTCGATGAGGGTGTCGCGGAGCTGCGTCAGGTTGGAGTCTTTATTCGCGGGCATGGATGCAGCGGGCAGGCGGAAAGGCGGCGGAAGGCGACGCAGCGTACTACATCGTCCCCTCGCCCCGGGCGCGATCTTCTCTGGCCCTCGGTGCCCGGAAAAGCTCACCTGCGTAACGCCCAGGTTTCTGACTTCGGTTTCGCTCCAGCGAGTTTTTTCGGCAAACGCCGAAAAGGGCTTCCGTCGCGGCGCTCACCTCGGGTTTGGCTCTTGGGCCGTTTTGCCTTCGGCCTTCGCTTCGCCGGCCTCTGCTTCGGCCGCTTCCGCGTCAGCGGCCGCCTGCGCGGCGAGCTTTTCCTGGAGAAGGCGCTCGCGCTCATTCGCTTCGTGTGCGTCGTAAGCGACCACGATGCGCTGGACGAGGGGATGACGCACCACGTCCGCGTCAGAGAACTCTGCGAAAGCGATGCCCTCGACGGAGCGCAAGATTCTCTTCGCTTCCGCCAGACCGCTCTTCGCTCCGCGCGGGAGATCGGTCTGGGTCACGTCACCGGTGACCACAGCTTTTGAACCGTAACCGAGGCGGGTCAAAAACATCTTCATCTGTTCTGTGGTCGCGTTCTGAGCTTCGTCGAGAATCACGAAGGCGTCGTTTAAGGTGCGCCCGCGCATGAAGGCGAGGGGCGCCACCTCGATCTCCCCCCGCGTGCGCATCTGTTGGACCTTTTCGTACTCGAGCATCTCATTGAGCGCGTCGTAGAGCGGCCGCAGGTAAGGGTTCACCTTCTCCGCCAAGTCTCCCGGCAGAAATCCGAGCCGCTCTCCTGCTTCCACTGCGGGCCGCGTCAAGACGATGCGCTTGACGCGGCGGGTGACAAGCATCGACGCGGCCATGGCCATCGCGAGATACGTCTTGCCGGTTCCGGCCGGACCGATGCCGAAGGTGAGATCGTGCGCTTTGATCTTCGCGATGTAGTCCCTTTGGGTCGCGGTCTTCGGCATGACCGGCTTCTTGCGCGGGGTGATCAAGATCACCTGATCGAGAAGCTCGGTGAGCGAGCGGTTCGGATCTTTGCGCAAGGAACGGATCGAATGAGCCACGTCCGAGTTGCGGACCTCGTAGCCCTCGGAGAGCAGCTCACTCACCCCTTCGAGGAAGCGGTAGGCGAGCTCGGCGGGCTCCCGCGCTCCGCTCACGAAGACGGACTGCCCCCTTTGACTCACGGTGGCGCCGCTCTGGAGTCCGACCTCGTGGAGGAACGACCCCGCGGGTCCCGTCAAGCGAAGGAGCAGGTCTGGGCTCTCGATGTCCAGGCGCAGCGTCTTTTCAGGGCGAGGAGATGACTCGAGAGCGGCGGCCGACGACGGCCGAGTCGAAGGATCGTTCATGCGGGGAGTTCCTTGGCTCTAGCATTTCTTTCGGTCGCGGACAGGGGAACTTGCTAAGATGGGGAGGAGTGGACGTTTTGAAAGAGGGGGAGGAACTTCGTTTGCGGCGGGCGCGGCTCTTTGACGTTCCGACCATGGTCGCGCTCGAGCGCGCGGCCTTTTCCGTCCATCAGATCGGCAGCGTCGCGTTCCGACGGTTGCTCGCCCGCAATAGCGCTTTGGTGCTCGTCTGTGAGAGAGGACAAGAGGTATTGGGGCACGCGGTTGTGCTCTTTCGGGCGCGCTCCACGGTCGCCCGCCTTTACTCGATCGCAGTGCAGCCGAGCGAGCGTGGGCGCGGTACAGGGCGCGCTTTGCTCACGGCGGTGGTGGAGCAGGCGCGGGAGCGAGGCCTATCGACTTTGAGCCTGGAGGTGCGCGCGCTCGATGCCCCAGTGCTGTCTTTCTATGAGCGGTTTGGCTTCTGCTTCAAAGCGCGCTTGCCCGGCTATTACGACGATGGAGCTGAGGCGGTGCGTCTGGTCCTCGCGCTCACTCAGGGGCAGCGTCCTCTCCGCCGCGCTTCCTGAAACGAGCAAAGGCCCCTCGAAGCCTTGAGCTGGACTTCGGGGACCGCGTAGGATCGCCGTTTTTTTGCCCGAGAGCGCGCGGCTTCGGTAGGGACCTGGGTCATGACCTTGCGTGGTTGGCTCAGCATTGGAGGCCTGATCGGGGTGCTCCTCGCGCTTTGGCCTGTCGTGCGCGGAGGCGCTCCCGTAGATCCGACCTTGGGTAGGCTCGCGAAGCTCACCAAGACCAGCGGAAAAGCCGCTCGAGAGGCGAGCCTTGAAGGGCTCGACCTGCGCAGGCTCGACATTCGTCCGAGCGGGGTGACAGCTCCGCTCCCCGGGGGGCGCGTCGCCGAGCTCACCCTCGACCCCACCCTTGAACGGGCAGCGCTCCGGACCATGCACAAGTATCGCGTTCCCGAGGCCGGGGTTGTCGCGATCGGCGTGAAGACGGGCCACGTCCTCGCGTACGCGAGCCAGGTCCTTGGCAAAGACAAGTTCGACGTGAACGTGCGCGCTGAGGCGCCCGCCGCGAGTGTGTTCAAGGTCGTCACCGGAAGTGCGCTGGTCGAAAAAGCGGGGCTCTCGAGCTCGACCGAGCAATGTTATCGCGGCGGTCGGAGCCAGATCGCTCCCGAAGAGCTGAAAGAAGATCCGCGCCGAGACAAGTGGTGCGCGACTCTCGACATGGCCATGGGGCGCTCGCTCAACGTGGTCTTTGGCCGCCTCGCCCAGAAGCACCTCACTCCCGAAGATCTCATGAAGGTCGGCGGAGCGCTCGGCTTCGGCACGCCTGTGCCATTCCCGGTCCAGAACGAGGCGCCGAAAATTGAGATTCCTGACGAGCCCCTCGAATTCGCGCGCGCGGCGGCCGGCTTTTGGCACACAACGCTCTCTCCGCTCGCCGCAGCCGTGCTCACCCAGACCATCGCCAATGGCGGTGTGACCCTTGAGCCGCGCATTGTGAGCCGCGTGCGACAGGGCAAAGAAGTCCTCTACGAATTCCCCCTCGAGCCGAAGGTGCTCCGGCGCGCCCTCCAAAAGGATACCGCCGCCGAGGTCGCCAAGATGATGAAGAAGACGATCTCGGACGGCTCAGCGTACTCTGCGTTTCACGATGACAGGGGGCGGTCGTTTTTGCCGGGCATCGAGGTCGCGGGGAAGACCGGAACTCTGACGCGGCAGAAGGAGAACCGGCACTACACGTGGCTCGTGGCCTTTGCGCCCGCGTCCGATCCCGAGATCGCCGTAGCGGCAGTCGTCGTGAACACTCCCGAGTGGCAAATCAAAGGCACCCACCTCGCACGCGACGTGCTCCGTGCATACTTTGCAGGGAAGGGTGCGCCGGGCGTGACAAGTCCGTGAGTGATCTGAAGAGATCCAACAGGAATGGAAACCTCCTCCCGCACATGAAATAAGCCTCCCTCCCTTAGACTTTCCTGGGACGTGTCGTTCTCCAGATTGAGCTTCTTGGGAGGCTCCTGGTGTCGCTATTTTCTTGGGGACCCAGCGTGAGGATCGCGATTTCAGCGAGTTAGGGCGGGAGGCTCGGTGAGAATCGAGTCGCCCTGCTCAGGAAGGGAGTCACAATGGCGAGTCGAAGACGAGGAGAGGTGGATCACGCCGAGCTGATGGGGCTGGAACTTCTGGCTCGCATTGCTAGACTCCCTCACGTGCAGGTGGTTCTTCGGAAGCTCGGTCGTGGCTCGCGCGCCGTTTCCGGACGCCTCGTGAGAGCTCCGCGAAAAGGTTCCGTCGTCGTGATTGAGTTCGCGGACGGGATGCACGAGTACGTGACGACGGCGGTCAAGCGGGTGCTCCGATTGGCTCACCAGGACGTCTTCTATATCGAGACGGCGAACAGTCGGTACCGCCTCGAGGTCCAGGCCAAGGATAACGTGCTCGAAGACGCCTCGAGCGGGTGACCGGCGAAGCGCGGGTGCGCGTCCTTTTCCGACCTTCCCAAGAGTTTCGAGATCGAGTAGGCGATCGCCTCGGTTTGTCGTCCCGTCCTTGGGAGGCAGGCCCAAAACTCCAAGGAGAAATGATTCATGGGTAGCTTCGACAGTCGGAAATCTCTCAAGATGCGCCAGAAGGTTGCGCAGAAGAAGAAGAAGGAGCGCGAAGCGCGCCGCGCTGAGGCCGTTCGCGCCGCACGCAAGGGCTAATGCCCTCTCCCGAAGAGCCCCGATCATTCGCGGGCTCTTCTTGCGTCGGCTCCGACGCGATCACACATTTCTCTCTCGCCCGAGCGGGCACCTTTCGCGGAAAGCCCCCGGGCGGGGTACATGAGGAGTCGATCATGAATTATGCGCGCCTTCCTCGAGCCATCTTCCTGCTGTCGCTCTTCGGCTGGGCCTGTTCGGAGTCGGATCCGGCCGCGATCGAGGACGCTGGCAGCGGGGGAAATGGGACGGGGGCGAGCTCGACCGCCGCGGGCGGACGAGGCGGTTTGGGAGGCGATGACTCGCCAGCGAGCGGCGGAGACTCGGCGGAGGGGTCCGGAGGACGCCGGGGTGGGCGCCCTGGCTCCGGCGGTAGTTCCTCGGCCGTAGGTGGAGATTCCACGGCTGCAGGTGGTGAGACCTCTGGGAGCGGTGGACGGCGCGGCGCGGGTGGTGCGGCATCCGGCGCGGGTGGTGCTGGATCCGGCGCGGGTGGTGAGTCGTCTGGGAGTGGCGGAGGGAGCTCTGTCTCCTGCGACGACAAGCCGAACAGGAGCCGTGGCTACCGGACGATTGAGGTCGATGGTGTCTCGCGGGACTACTACCTGGTCCCGGCCAAGACGAAGGGCGAGCCAGTGCCGCTCGTGCTCGGTTTCCATGCTTGGGGCGGTAAGGGAGAATGGGACGTGGGGACGTTCTCACTCGACTACGCGAGCGAGGGGAAGGCGGTGCTCATGTACCCCGATGGGCTGGATCAAGGTGGCGCGACGGGCTGGGAGACGCGCGGCAACGACAACGCCGATCTTCGTCTCGTTCGGCGGCTCATTGACGAAGCCAAGGCGGACCACTGCATCGACGAGTCGAAAATCTTCGCCATCGGCTTCAGCTGGGGCGGCTGGATGGCGACGCAGACTGCCTGTGCCCTCGGCGATCAAATCCGAGCCTTCATCTCCATCGCGGGAGGCGGGCCGAGTGGCGCCACTTGTCAGGGGCCCGTCTCGGGGATGATCGTGCACGGGACGAACGACCAATCAGAGAAGATTTCTTCCGGACGTTCGACGCTGACGCGCTTCCTCACGGAGAACGGCTGCGGAATGGATACGAGCTCGGTGTTCGACGGCGCGTGCCAGGCGTATTCGGGCTGTGACAAGGATACGCTTTGGTGTGAGCACCCTGGGGAGCACATCATCCCCGACTACATCTATCGCGTCGGCTGGCAGTTCTTGATGAGCGCGCCGTAGAGGGATCGGCTCGTCCGAGCTTTAGGCTCTTTTGGGGGCCCAGCTCCGGGAGGTCACGGCTTTACTCCCGCCCGCCCTGCCTGGGCAGAGGCGCGAATCGTGAGAGGGGTAGAGGGAGGGAGAATCCGCCGTGCTCCACTTTTTCGCGCGAGGCTGCTCCTGCCGGGCGGCAGCGAGGCGAAAATTCGCGTGGCCCCGGGGGACTCGTGCGATCATTCGGTGGCCGTAGCGCATGGAAAGTGATGCATCGAGGCTGCGAAGGAACATGTCGATGAGGGAGAGCCGTGGGAAGGTGAGCGCTTTCGCTCGATGTTCAGTCTGCCGAGTGGCGGTCACGCTCCTCGTGGGCGCCTGTGGTTCGCCGGAAGGCGCGCCGCCGGGGGCGGGCTCAGGAGGAGCTCCCGGTGCCGGCGGCGCGGGCGCTCAGGCGAGCGGTGGAGCGCTTTCGAGCGGAGGTCAGGGGTCAGCGGCGGGCGGGGCGAGCTCCGGCGCGGGTGGCAGCCCGTCGGGCGGGGCGAGCGGAGGCTTGTCCGGGACAGGCGGATCGGAGGCTACCGGAGGCATGACGGGCAGCGGAGGATCCCCGGGGGACACCTGCGGCGGAGAGCCGCTCCTCGAGGCGCCGGGGCCGGAGCTCTCCTGTGGACCGCGCGGGCACATCTTCGAGGCTGTAGGGCGGCCGGACAACCGCGTGAATTATGTGATTGTGGGAGACGGCTACGACGAGAGCCAGATCGGAGAGCGCTTCATCGAACACGTCGAGAACATGCTCTACCACGAGGCGGCGGGCCTCTACAGCGCGATCGGCGAGCCGTATCGGAGATACCGCAAGTTCATCAATGTCTGTGGTCTGAAGCTCGCTTCCGCCGACGCGTGCATCGATAACCCTGACGAAAATCGCGACTGTGACACGTTGTTCGATGGGCGCTGCGAACCTCCTTGCAGTCCGAGCGGGACCCGTCTCGGTGTGGTGAATCGAAACAAGGTGAACGCGGCGCTCGCCGCGGAGCTTCCGGATGACGTCGACGCGGATTGGGTCGCTGTGAGCTTGAATGCAGACGCGAATGGCTGGTGGAACTCCGGAGGTCCGGTCATGGTCTGGAACGGAGGCTTCCAAGATCGGCTGAGCGCCGCGAGCGTTGCGCTTCACGAAGGGGGCCACACCTTCCACGCGCTCGCCGACGAATATGGCGGCACGAGCACGACTTGCGGCGAGTATCAGGAGATCAACTCCACCGCCGATCCGGAGGGCGAAAAGTGGTCTCATTGGATCGGTTACGAGGACGTGCGGGAAAACTCGGGCCCGCTCCCGCCCCACTTGGTTGGCCGCAGTACGCACGGAACCTTCGAACAAGGAGTCTTCGAAGGGAGCCGCTACTGCGATCGAGGTCAGTACCGCCCGTCGAAGGACTCGGAGATGAACCAACTGCCGCAGCCCTTCAACATGCCGTCGATGGAGAAGATGATCCTCGACATTTACTCGATCGTGGATCCGATCGACGCCCACACGCCGAACGACGCGCCGCTCGCCATGCCGACGGGGCTCCAGGTGAAAGTCGTCGATCCCGAACTGCTCAAGATCGAGTGGTCAGTGGATGGAGAGGTCATCTCCGGGGCGACGGGCGAGTGTTTTGTGGTTCCGGAGCTCGCGCCAGGGAAGCATGAGGTCCGGGTGCGCGTATTCGATGAGACGCCCTGGGTTCGCAAGGGGCGCGAGCGGCTCGAACAGACGGTCACCTGGGAGGTGACGGTTCCGTGAGGCGGGGCGCGCTCGCTTTGGGCGCTTTGGGCGCGCTGGGCGCTCTCGGGGCCCTTGTGACGGGCCTGGGCGGAGCGGAGGCTCCGCCCGCGGGGAGCGCGGCCCAGGAGGCGCGCGCCGTGGTCGCGGACGAGAGCGGACGACGAGAGGAGGCGCGCGCGAGGATGCTCCCGGGCGGCGATGAGCTCGTCGAGTCGCCTTCGGGTTCTGATGCGCCCTCCGAGACTGCGCCTGTCCGGCCCCATCCGGTCACGCCCATCCACGAAGCGATGAGCCGGAGGCGAGAGGTGATCGCCGCGCTGACTGTTGCGCTCGAAGCCAAAGACTATGAGCGCGCGCGGGGGCTCCTCCGCGAAGCGGAGGAGCTCGAGGAGAGCGCGCCTCCGCGCGATGGGTTCGGAGAGACGCTCAGGGGCTATCGGTTGATCTTGGATTGTCTGAGCGCGCGCGCGAGTGGCGCTCCGATTTCTTCGGAGCTCGAAGAGGCCTCAGCGCGCTACGTGCGCGAGCAGCGGATGAGTCCGCGGAGGCAGGTGCGTCGGGTATGTCTGGAAGGGCGTTCTTTCGCGCGGGCGTGAAGGAGGCGCGCGGGGGCGCGCGCTTTCGCAATGGTGAAACGCGCGCGCGGGGGCGCGCGGCGAGGCCGCGCGCGGGGGGAAGTTTTCGATCAAGGAGCGAAGCGGGAGGCGGTGAGTGAAGGAGAAGGCTCGGTCGGAGGAAGATGGAGGTGATGGACCGGGGCCCCCAAAAACCGCGTTTCCTCGTCTATTCGGGCAGCGCGCAGGAGGCTCGAGCGGCAGCGCGGAAGTCTTTGGCTTCAACGGTGTGATAGGCGCGCTCGGCTCGAGCTAAGTACTCGGCGCCTTCGCTGCCTCCGATCTCGAGACCGAGGCGGAGCATCGTTCCCGCCGAGTAAGCGACCATGTCGCAGGCGTCGCTCATCGCGAGAGAGCCGCGCAGCATTTCGATCGCCCCTTCGGAGCCTGGTTTTCGCATGAGTTCGACAAGGGCCAGGCCACGAATGGCGAGGGCGTCCGAGTAGAGCACTTGTTCGCGGGCCAAATGCTCAGCGGCGCGCTTCGCTCTCCTGAGGAGAGCTCGCTTCAGGGACGGCTTGGCGCGCGCTGCGGCGGCGAGCGCCGCAGTCACCTCGTAGTTCCGGAACCAGACGCGCGGAACTTGGATCGAGTACATGTGGGAGGACTTCATGTCCTTCTCCATCTGATCGAGGACCAGGAGTGCGTCTTCGGGCTGCCCGGCCTGGAGATGGGTATAGATGCGCGCGAAGAGGCCGAGGAAATGGTGCACGCCCATGTAGGGAGCGCGCCAGCGAAGCGCGGCCTCATCAATGATAGCGAGCGCCTTCTCCGCATCGTTTTCGCGGAGGCTCACGAGGTGAGCGCGCCAGTATTGGAGGGCGGTCGTCAAGAACAAGTCGCCTCGGGCGAGGCTATCTTTGAGCCAAGCGTCGACGCGGCGCTTGAGCTCTCGGGCGCGGCCGAGATTGTGAAGATTGTTCGCCCAGAAGATGCGCAGGGATGTGAGCTCCCAGGGGGCGGATCCGTACTCGATCATGAGCGGCTCAGCTTCCTCGTAGTATTGATTCGACCGCCGAAAATCGCCGAAGAGATAGCTGATTTGCCCGAGGCAATAAGGAATGAACGCTCGGTCGTAGCCGTCTTTCGGGGGGCCGAGCAGCTGTTCGGCGCGCTCCATGTGACGAGAAACGATAGGCTCCGCGCGCGGTCCGACGATGGCCCTGTATTGAGCCTCCATGGCGTACGCGTGAGCCGCGTGGCGCGGGTGCCCGTAGTCGAGGGCGAGGCGCAAGTAACGAGCGCTGTTGGCCGCGCCGTGCACAGGGCTCACGTAGCTGATCGCCCACGCCGCGCGACAGGCTGAGAGCGTCTCACTTTGGCGAGGCGTGAGCCCTTTGGGCTCAAAGGGGCGATCGGCGCGCCAGAAGACGCCGACGCGTTCTTTCATGATCTGAAGGACCGCATTTCCGGGCGATTTGGGCCAACGCAGGCCCACCTGACGCTGGACTTCGGCGAGCAGCTTCGTGCCCTCTTCTGTGGCGCCGGTGATCAGCATCTGCTCCGCGGCGGCGCGGCGCAGGGCGAGCGCCTTCTCTCCTTCGACGTCAGAAGCGAGACGCAAGAGGAGCGGCGCCGCTTCTGCTCCCCGGCCGCAGTCCGCGAGCGTATAGGCGAGCCGCTCTTCGATGTCGCGGCGGCGCTCGGGCGGAAGTGTGCCGCAGGCGAGAGCGAGCTCATAGAGCTCGGCGGCGCGATGGTGAGCGCCGCTGCGGGCGGCAAGACCCGCGCCGATCGCAGCATAGCGACTCGCGGCCTCGAGGTTGCGCGCGGCGAAGTAGTGCCGGGCGATCTCGGCGGGATCCTGATCCTCGCGTATGAGCAGCTCGGCGAGCTCTGCGTGGCGCTCGGCGCGCTTTTCGATGAGCGAGAGGTGGGCTTCGCGGAGCGCGTCGTGAAGCGGTTCGAGAGAGTGCTCGCCAGCGGTGAGCTGGGCGAGGCGCGCGCCTGTGAGCGCTTTGATGAGACCGGTGGGCGGAGCCCCTGTGGCCAAGGTGAGCAGCTTGAGGCGGAGCGGGGAGCTCGAACAGCAGAGCAGGTCGAAGGCGAGCTGCGCCTCCTTCGGGAGGGAAGCGTAGCGCTCGCGGACGACCGAGGAGAGCGTGTCGCCTTCGAGTCGTTCCAGAGCGCGATCGCCAGAGCTCAAGAGGTGGCTCGTGAGCTCCGTGAGCAAGAGCGGCGATCCGGCGCAGTCTTGGATGAGGCGCGCAACAATCTGGGGAGAGAGCGTTCTCTCGACGTCGAGGCTCGCGATGATGTCGCGTGCGTACTCGTCGGAGACGGGCCCGAGCTCGAGAGTTTCAGTGCGCAGTTCGTCGAGGAGGCTCAAAGGACCGTCGAAAAGCTCGCGGAGACATTCGGAGTTTTTTCTCGCTTCGCTTCGGTAGGCGACGACCAAGAGACATGCCGGGCTATCGCCCCCACAGAACACCTCACGGAGGAGACGAGCCGAGTCAATGTCGCCCCACTGCATGTCGTCGATAATGCAAACGAGCAGCTCACATTCTGAGATGCGACGCAGGACCCGCGCGAGCGCTTGGTAAGCGCTTTGCCTGGCAGCGGGGGCGCTCGAAGGGACACCGTGACGAGGCTCAAGGTCCGGAAAACCCGGCGCGAAGGCGAGCTCCGGGAACAGAAGGAGCAGACTACGCGCGTCACTTTGCGTGACGAACTCGGGGACTTCGCTCGGGTCGAGGGAGAGCAAGAAGCCCCGCAGCCACTCGATGAGTCCGTCCACCGCCTTGTGAGGCACGAGCTCATGCTCCGAGCAGCGACCGGAGAGCACCGTGGCGCGATCGGAAACGCGTAGGATGAACTGCTCGAGGAGCGCGGACTTGCCGATGCCGCTCGCGCCGGAGACGAGGACGAGTTGTGGCTCGTCACTTTGATTCACGCGGGCGAGCGCGCCCGTGAGGACGGCGAGCTCTGCTTCGCGACCGACGGAGCTGGTGTTTCGGATGATGGAAACTGGAGAGCTCGTTCGTGGAGCACCGAGACTGCGCGCGAGCATACCGAGGTCGGCGCGTTTCGTCGGATCGGAGCAGAGCAGCGCCTGGCAGGCGTCGAGAAGCTCGTCCTCGACGTCAAAGCGGGCAACTGGTCGGGGCGGCTCCGAGGCGCGTCCGCCCGCGCGCCGGAGGAGCGGAAGCGTGCCCGTGAGGGCCTCGAAAAGGAGCACACCGACGGAGTAGGCGTCGGCGGCGGGCGTGATGGTGCCGCCTGTGCTGAGCTCTGGAGCCAGATAGTGGGGCGTCCCGGCGAAAACCTTGCCGCTCGCTTGGCCGGACCAGGTCGCGACGCCAAAATCGAGAAGTGTCAGGTGCCCCGAGGGGGTGACGAGGATGTTCGTTGGCTTGACGTCGCGATGGACGCGGCCGAGTCGGTGGAGGAACTCGAGGACACGCGTGAGCTGAAGAAAGAGGTCACGAAGATCGTGCCCCTTGTCGATGGCCGAGAGCAGGTCGACGCCGTCGACGTAGTCCATCGTGAAGAACGAGTGTTCTGCGTCGACGACGAGCTCGCGCAGCTGGACCAGGGAGGGATGTGTGAGGTCGCGCAGCATGCGAAACTCGCGCTTGAGCGCGGGTAGGCTGACGCGGTTTTCGAGATGGAGCGTCTTGAGCGCGATTGAGTGCTCCGTCTCCGCGTCCCAGGCGCGATAGACGACGCCCTCGCCGCCGCTTCCGAGCACCTCTTCGATCCGGTAGCGCCCCTCCTGGAGCCGCGTACCGGGTTCGAAGAGAGGGCGACGTTCACCGCGTCCCTGGAAGTGGAGCGAAGGCTCAGAAGCGAGCGAGGCCCCGAAAGTTTCTTTCAGGAAGGGCTCCTCATTCGACTTCACGATGGAAGACTCTGCCAGAGCGGCCGGAGCTTGACGAACCTCGGAAGCAACCTCACGGACACCGGCGGAAAAATGAGTAGGAGCGAAGCCCACCTCGAGCCATCGATTGGCCCGTCGCCCGGTCGGCGCCGGCGCGGTCGGGCTCTCCCGAGAGTGAGCAAATTCTGCGCTTTTTGCTGCGGGGCGAGTCGCGGAGGCGCGTCGTCGGGAGACGAGGCCGTGCGCCAACTGTGAGTGCGAGGCGAGGCAGGCCCTCGGGGCGTCGCCATCTTTTCTTCAAACCAGAAGATTGTTATTCTGGCGACAATGGGGATGAAGAGATGATCCGCTTTGACACAGCGACGAGGGTAAAGCTCTATGGGGCGCTCAAGGGCGCCTTTCCGGATAGCCGGCCGACGGACGCCGATCTGATGGCGCTCTCCGTTTGCGTCCAGCGCGCGAAACAGCGCGGAGAATCGCTGCCGCCGGAGCTCGCGACGCTCGATCTCACGGCCTACCAGGAGGCGATCGCGGCGAGCGCGTCCGAGCTTGATCTCCCGGCGGTCGAAACCAGCGTTCAGCCCCGCGCCAAGAGCGACAAGCTTCGCTACTACTGGGTCGAATCCAAGCACACGCGGATCGCGCCCGCGGGCTTCGATCCGTTCGTCGGCGAGCTCGCCATGGCTCGAGTGACGCTCCCGCTCAGCCAGCCCAAGAGCTTCAACACAGCGATCGGCAAGATCTTGCCCGGAGATCACCTGATCGACACGGTGCTCGAAGCGAACCAGAAGTACGCGCGCTTTCTGGAGGCTCCGCTGGGACGCGTCGACTTGATCACTCCTGCGCGCCAGGGCGTGCGCTTCGGCGCGATCAGTATCCTCCTCGGCTACAAGCTGCCGAAAGATCCTCTGCCTTTCTGCTACATCCTGGAGGCGGGAACTGCGACCGGTCAGCCGAAGGTGCTCTACCTCGGCAAGACCATGGACGTGACCATCAACAGCTACTCCGGCTACCAGCCGACGCCCTTCGCGTGTCCGTCTCACGCCTACACCGGGAAGCTGACGATGAACGGCGATGACCCGAGTCTCTTGACGATTCGGGCGCGCCCGGTCGAAGGCGGCAAGAGCCAGCCCGTCTACATTCAGATCGACGCGAGCTTTTCGCGCCAACAAGGGGACGTGAAGAATATCTGGCCCGGTTTCCTCATCGCGCGCGCTGCCGCCATCGTCTTCATGCGCGCCCACCGCGGGACGATCTCGACGAACTGTGACCAAGCGCCTCCCGGAGCAAGCTCATGAAACACCGCTATTTCTCTGCGCTCGCCTTGCCGTTCGTCTTTTTCGCGCTCTCCGGGGGCTGCAATGGCGGAGTGAAACACCCGACGCCCGGCGAGCCCAACGACGAGGAGACCTGTGCGAACCGGCCGAGTGGGGAGATGAACTGCCTCGCCTGTGCCTCTTTGCCCGGTTGCGCATGGTGTGGGAGTCCCGCCCCTTCCAAGTCTCAATGTCAGCCAGGCGTTTCAGCAGAGATGCCGGCGACTTGCCTTGGGGAGTGGGCCCAGAGCACTGAGGACTGTGAGGGGCCGCCGCCGGAACTCCGGGAGGACATGTAAAACGTCCCCTTTTTCAGCTACGCTGAGGGGACGATGAGTCTACATCGGGCAGCAGGGGGGAAGGCTGAGAGTTCGCGCTTTCGCGGCGAGCTCGAAGAGCTGCGTCAACTGATCGCTCGTGTGCCTCCGCGCGCCACGGTGAAGGGCATGTTCATCAAGGGCTTCCTCGAGTCCCTTGATCGACGCGGCATTCCTCGGCCGACGCAGGATCGTTTTGTGGCCTTTCGAGACTATCCGCTCACGCTCTTTATGACGCTCCTCGTCGACAAGACGCAGGAGCTCTGGCCGGAACAATCGCCGAAGGAGTCCCTGCGCACCCTGGGGCGCTTCGCCTTTCCGACCTTTGCGGAGAGCATGGTCGGGCGAGTCATCTTTGCCGTCGCTGGCACCGACTGGGTTCAGGCTCTGAAGCTCACGGACAAGGCCTATCTTTACAGCCTCAGTCCGGCGACCACCCGGCTCACAGATGTCACGGAACACTCTGCAGTTCTCGAGTTCCGTGACGTCTGGAACTTCGCTGATTGTTATCAGGTCGGCGTCTTCGAAGGCGCGATGGCCTATTACAACATCAAAGGGAAGGTCGGCCTGCGCACCTATCCGCGCCCCTGTGACGTCGATCTGTTGCTCGAGTGGGAGTGAGCCGACCGGAGAGCGTTCGCTCCCGGGGCCGTGGTTTTGGCGCCTTCGACAGGGCCTTACGGAATGTCGAAGCCGCAGAGCTTTCCGCTGGTCTCTAGGCCCGTGGTGTCGCCGCTGCTATCGCGGGTGAACGTGCCTTTGAGGTCGACATTGCAAGAACCGAGTGGGGTGTCGACGTGGCCGGTGCGCGTTGTGGCACTGGAGGGCCGCGGTGCCCTGCCTTATTGGATTTCGCTGAGCGCAAACCCGCAGAGTTCGCCGCCGCTAGCCGTGGCGAGCGCGACCCCTTGGAGATCGACGATGCAAGAACCGAGCGAGGTGTCGAGGTCGCCAGTGATGGTCGTCGAACCATTGCTGTTCACTGTTCGCCGCAGGGAGCCGCTCAAGGTGACCTCTCGAGAGACGCAGCCATTGAACGTGTAGTCCGTGTGCGTGCTCGCTTCTCCCTTGAGAAGATCTATGCCGAGGGTGGTCTCGGACGCGACGGTGCCGCCGCCAGGACACGAAGTCTGTGCGGTCCCGACCGCGGCGCCCATCGCAGCGTCCGCCGACGTACGAATCTTCCCGGCGTCTTCCGTCGTCGCAACTGTGTTCGTCGGGCCGCCCCCACCGCAGGCGGTGCCGAGCAGAACAAAAACTACCCCAAGCTTCTTAAAGCTCCCCCCAGTCATCATGAGCGCATGATGACTCATGTAAGTGAGATGTCAACAAGGGGGCCGAAGAAGGAGAGCTTCGCTTGCCCGTGACGTCCTCGCTGGAGCGGAGCTGCTCGAACCTCTCGCGTGCCTAGAGCGTCCGGCGAGGACTCATCAGTTCTTGATCTCGCGCACCTCGATACGGCGGTTCTTGGCGCGATTTTCAGGGGTGTCATTGGGAGCGATCGGCTTCTCGTCGCCGAAGCCGACTGCTTCGATGCGCTCAGGGTCGACGCCTTTTGAGACGATGTAGTCTCGGCAGGCCTGGGCCCGGCGAAGTGAGAGCGATTTATTGGACTTCGGGTTACCGACGTTGTCCGTGTGGCCCGCGATCTCGAGGCGGGCCCCCTTGTGGAGCATGTATTCGACGACGCGATCGAGCTCCGCGAAGGACTCAGGTTTGATCGTGGCGCGCGCCGTGTCGAACTGAACGGCGCCGAGGACGAACGGCGGCACGGGGCGGTCGGGGTAGCGGTTCTCGTAGTTCAGCGTGAGCTTGATGTTCTGAGCCGGTTCATCGGCGACGGTGACGCTCGCGGTGATGTCTTCGCGCCCGAGGGTGAGGTAGGTGAGCTCGTACTTCTTTCCGACGGGAACGAGGACTTCTGCGTAGCCGACCGCGTCCGTCTCCGACGTGTAGAACTTCTCGCCGTCGCTCGAGACGAGCGCGATCACAAGGCCTTCGACAGGCCCCGTCTTCTTGTCGACGACGAAGAACTTCAGCACGGCTTCGGTCGTCGTCGGCTTGAGCGTCGAAGGTTTCACGCCGTGAGCCGAGCCAGCCGTTGAAGAGGACTTCAGACCGAACTCATTCGGATCTTGGCTCGACGCGTCGGACTCCGAGCGCGCAGGGGCCAGCGGCTCGCTCGCTACCGGTTCTTCGGACGCGGGCGTCTCCGGCGGCTTCGAAGCTCCGCAAGCAGCCAAGAACAAACTCCCCACAGTGCAGCCCAAGAGCATCCGCCTCATCGTATTTTTCATCTCCGCCTCAACAGGGCCGGCAGCCTATCACGTTTTCTTTTGGCCCCGGCCCATCACCTCCATCCGAGCCCTCCCGAGCCTTCTTTTGAGCGAGACAGGCCCGAGCGCGCTCTCCGAAGAGCTCCGGCGCGCAGCGCGTCCCGAGGGCACTCTCGGACGATGAGCGGCGAAAAAACGCACGTCGCCGCGCCAGGACCCGGAGTGACGGGAGGCGGCGCTCTGTGCCATGAACCGAGCCATGAGTGAGCTCGTCGATTGGCCGGCCCCCGAGCGCAACAAAGGACCGATTCTCGATGTGCTTCGGCGCGTGCTGCCCGAGAGAGGAATCGTCCTCGAAGTCGCCTCTGCGACGGGACAACACATCGCTCATTTCGCGTCCGCCTTCCCGAACCTCACATTTCAGCCGAGTGACGTGACGGACGAACATCTCGGAAACCTAGCGGCCCGGCGCGCCCATGTTCGGCTACCAAACTTGCGCGAAGCGATCCGCCTCGATGCGAGCGAGTTCCCATGGCCCGTTGGACCTGTGGACGCTGTCTACAACGCAAACATGATCCACATCAGCCCGTTTTCGGCGACGATGGGCCTGTTTCGCGGAGCAAGTGCGCTCCTGAAGGAGGGCGCGCCTCTCATCACTTACGGCCCCTACTCGGAAGGCGGTCAGCACATCTCCGAGTCGAACCGCCTCTTCGACGAGTCTCTACGTTCTCGGAATCCCGAATGGGGCGTTCGCGATCTCAATGACCTGGTGCCTATCGCACAGGATCACGGGTTCACTCTCGAAGAGCGCGTCTTGATGCCCGCGAATAACCTCACGCTCATCTGGCGGAAGGTCGGCTGAGGGGGGGCGTGGGCTCGTGAATGCTGAGCCGTGGGAGTTACTGGATCCGCCGGGGCGCGAGGGAGCGCCGGGGCGTTCCGCTGCGCGCTTGCCTCGTCACAAAGCGGGCTAATGGCGGAAAAAGAGCAGGGGAAAGTTTTCACCTCCCGCCCGTGGACGATTGCAGCCAATAAAGCGAGAGCCCAGGGGAGCGCTCAGTTTTCGGCTGATGTCGAGCAGGAGACTTCGACCCGACGGAGAGCGCCGGCTGAGCGGAGACCGCGGAGAGAGCTCGGCGGCAGCTTTGACGCCGCTCGACGCGGCGTGGCAAGCACAGGCGCGAGGGGTGGTTCGTTTCGGAGAAGACCGGACCGCGCGTCGAATCGAAGAGGGACGAGATGCCTACGTACACGAGCTCAAAACATCATCTGCTCACAGGTGGAATTATTATCGGGATGATCGCGCTCACGACGAGCCCGGCACGCGCGGATAACCCTTTCGTGCAGACCAGGTACACCGCCGATCCCGCTCCCATGGTCCACGAGGGGAAGCTCTACGTCTATACGTCCCACGACGAAGACAACACGGTGAACAACTTCTACACCATGAACGACTGGCACCTCTACGTGACAGAGGACATGGTGAACTGGACCGATCTCGGATCTCCCGCGAGCCTCGATACGTTCAGCTGGTCGACGGACAACGCCTGGGCGCCGCAGGGAATCTACCGGAACGGCAAGTTCTTTCTCTACGTTCCGCTCAACAACAACACGGGAGCGCGCATCGGCGTCGGTGTTTCAGACAAGGTCGAAGGGCCGTTCACCGACCCGCTCGGTACGCACCTCGCGGCCCAAGGCTCCGGGAACATCGATCCGACAGTGTTCATCGACGATGACGGTCAGGCCTACATGTACTGGGGCAATGGCACGCTGCGCTACGTGAAGCTGAACGAAAACATGATCAGCACCTCGGGGCCGATCACGAACGTCAACATGCCGGGCTTCACGGAGGGCCCTTGGCTCACCAAGCGCGGATCTCTTTATTACCTGATCTACGCCGCGACCTCCGGAAGAGAGAAGATCACTTACGCCACGAGCAATAGCCCGACGGGTCCCTGGACCCAGCGCGGCGACATCATGGACCCCGTTGATACATTCACGAACCACGCGGGGGTCGTCGACTACAAGGGGCACTCCTACTTTTTCTATCATAATGGTGGATTGCCCGGGGGAAATGACTTCCGACGCTCGGTTTGCGTGGAGGAGTTCACCTACGGACAAGACGGGACCATCCCGAAGATCCAGCCGACCAAGGCGGGCCCCGAGCCGATCGAGACTCTGAACCCCTTCGAGCGCGTGGAGGCGGAGACGATCGCCTATTCCTCAGGGCTCAAGACCGAGCGCTGCATGGACGAAGGAGGCGGCATGAACGTCCGCGCCATCAGCAATGACGACTACATCAAGGTTCGCAACGTCGACTTCTTGGACGGCGTGGTCTCCTTCGAAGCGCGCGTCTCCTCTTCGACGAACGATGCGCGCATCGAGCTCCACCTCGACAGCCAGACCGGTCCTCTGCTCGGAGAGTGTGATGTGTCGGGGGCTTCCTCCTGGGAGACGAAGACTTGCGAGGTCAGCGGGGGCGAAGGTGTCCATGACCTCTTTCTCGTCTTCAAGGGCGGCTCAGGCGAACTCTTCAAGTTCAACTGGTGGAAGTTCACGGGCGTGAGCAAGCCGGATAACGGCAGCGGTGGAGCTCCGGGCGCAGGTGGAACCGATGGCAGTGGTGGCGCGGCTTCGGGCGCTGGCGGCGCGATGGGAGCGAGCGGGGGCGCGGCTCAGGGAGCCGGCGGCGACGGTGCTGGAGGCGCTCCTACCGCTTCCGGGGGCGCTCTGACGACGACGGGCGGCGCAGGTACGGGCGGCGCTGTTGTTCCCGGTGCTGGAGGCGCCGTAGCTACCGGGGGACAGCCTGGCGGAGAAGAGGTGCCACAGGCAGCGGACGGGTGCTCTTGTCACGTGGGCCCGGGTCGCTCGCGGGGCGGCGCGTCGATCGCGCTTCTGGCTGCGGCGAGCGCATGGGTCGTGGCTCGGCGTCGTCGCGCGGCGCGCTGAAGGGCGCCGAGGAGAGGGCGAGCCTGAGTCGTTCGCTCCCTCGGACGCTCGCGGTGCGGCCTAGCGCTCGGGCGGGCGCAAGGTTTGTGAACGTTCTCAGAGGCTCCCGACGACTCCGAGCGTGGGAATTGTCGCCGGGCCGACGAGGTTCTCTTCGCAGGCTCTGCTCGTACAATCGAGGTCCGTCGAGTCCTTGCGCAAACCGGCGTTCAAGACGCCGAGCGTGAGCGCTACGTAAGAGCCTTGGTCCCCGATGGTCCAACGCTTCTCGGCTTGAACGTCGACCTGGAGGTAAGGGCTCGTGCGTGGCGGCGAGCTGGCCTCTCGCACCGTGCGCACGCGGCCAGGGAAGCCCGAATAGTAGAGAAGGCGACTCGCCAGAGACCAGCCCCGCCCGAAGTCGTAGCGGAGCGAAAGATTGAAGACATGGGTGCGGTCGAAGGGAGAGGGAGCCGTCACACCCTGCCGACGGAACGCTCCGCGCGACTCAGCGTGTACGAAGCGAGCCCGCGCAGGTGGCGACCGAAGACCCGAGTGAGACTCGTCTCGAGCCCGACGACCTTTCCTCCGCCCCGCACAACGCCGCTCGGTTGGCCATCGAGGTCATCGAGGGTCTCGACGTCCCAGAGATCGAAGAACGCTCCAGCAAAGCCGGTGACATCGAGAGTGAGCTGGAGCGGGAGCTTGAACTCGAGTCCGGCGTCTCCGATGAGCGAACGTTCGAGACCTCCTTCGCGAGCGTAGAGGGGTCCGGGAGTGCGCTGAGAACGGCTCGGGCGCTGGGACCCGAGGCCGAAGGATTGATGCAGGGCCACCGAGGGATGAAAGCGGTAGGAGAGCGACTGGCGCGGAGCGAGCGAACCTTCAAAAAAAACGCTAGAAACGGGGGAGTTTTGGCTCGCAAAGGCGTCCGCGCGGAGGCCGAGCGAGGCTGTCTCGCTCGGACAAGACGAGCTGAGCGCGCGCTTGGTAATCCCAATAGTCGAGGCGAAAATCGGGCGCGACCAGGCCGACCAGCGGCTCCATGTACGAATAACGTCCCGCCAAGAGCACGCTCCCTCGATTTTTCGGCAGGGGAACTTCGACGCCCGCTGAGGACTCTGTGGCGCGGACGCGAGCTTCGGCGCGCAGCCGACCACTCGGCTTGGCCGCCTGCGCCTCGAAATAGCCGCCCACAGCCTGTCCGAGCCGCGCCGGGCCTGGGCCATAGGTCGAAGCGCTCTCGACGAGCCACGGGTGCACGACGGCGGCCGCCTGACCTAAATGGTAGAGATAAGGGAGACGAATGCCGTCGTAGTCGTAGCCGATCTTCGCGGGCGCGGAGCCGCGATAGCCGGTGAAGGGGCTCGCGGCGAAGATCGGGACCGATCCGGGCAGCGCTCCGAGCGCGCGCAGTGGATCGCCTTCAGCGCCCACGATGAGCTCGGTCGCCGCGTCGGACACGACACGCGCTTTGGCTGCGGAGCGGGCACCCACCACGGCGATCTCCTCCCCAGGCGCTTCGAGTTGAGCGACTGCGTCTGGCTCGGGGTCGGGCGGAGACGAGGGTCGGGACGTGTCATCGCTCGTGGCTGGGTCGCGGCTCTCAGGGTGGACCTTTTCGGGCGGGGGGGCCGGAGGTTCGAAGTCGACAGCGAAGACGATCTTGGCCGCGCGCGGCTCACCGCGAACCCGCGCGGGGGTGAAGCGCAAAGTGCGAGCGGTCGTGAGGGCGACGGTTCGAAAGGGCTCTCTTCCGCTCGTGACCGTTGCGTCGAGGACCTCTCCCTCGCGGCTCAGGGAAAGCTCCAGCGTGACGCGTTCGTGGCCCTCGGCGCCTTCTGGATAGCGAAGCTCGACCGAGCTCAGAAGTTCAGGAAGAACGGGAGAGTCCACCTCTGCGGCGGCGGCATGATGGACCAAGAAGGCCGAGAGTCCGAGGACTTTGAGGGAGACGAAGCTGCGCACACTCGTCGGTGCCCCGTCGGGCCCGGAGTGTTCAAACTCAGTACCCTGGATCTTGTCCGACGTGGGCGTAGAGCTTTTTGAGGTCGTCCCAGAAGGTTGGATAGGTCTTGGCGACGCAGGCGGGATCTTCGATCGAGATGCCGGGGCGCACGAGTCCAAGAATGGCGAAGCTCATGGCCATCCGGTGATCCGAATAGGAGCGGACGACGGCGGGCGTGATCGGCGCTGGCGTGATCTCGAGCCAATCGTCGCCGTGTTCGACCTTTTGGCCGAGGCGGCGCAGCTCGTTGACCGTCGCGAGCAAGCGGTCGGTCTCTTTGATGCGGATGTTCGCGACGTTTTCGATGCGGGTCTTGCCCTCGAAGGTCGGCGCGATCGCGGCCAGGGTCATCACCGTGTCGGAGATGTGATGCATGTCTTCGGTATGGCCGCGCAAAGTGCCGCCACCAATGACGCGAGTGTCGTGTTCACGGCGCTCCACGGTGGCTCCCGCGCGTTCGAGGACGTCCGCGAAGGCCGCGTCCCCTTGGAGAGCGCTCAGCCCGATGCCCGGGACCGTGATGTCGAGGCCCGTTGCGGCGGCCGCCGCGAGCGCATAACTCGCGGAAGAGGCGTCCGGCTCGATGTGGTAGTCGATGCCGAGGTAGCCGCCTGGGTCGGTCACGAATCCGGTGTCTGTTGAGTCGGCGACGGCCCCGAAGCGGCGCATCATGTCCAAGGTGATCTCGACGTAGGGCCGACTGACGAGGCTGCCGACCACGTCGAGCTCAATGCGCCCTTTGGCGGCGGGACCCGCCATCAGCAAAGCCGAGAAGTATTGGCTCGACTTGTCGCCGCGCATTTTGACCCGTCCGCCGGAGAGCTCTCCGCCGTAGATGGTGATGGGCGGGCAGCCGCTCGGACAGTCGACTTTGACGCCGAGCTGCTTGAGGCCCTCGACGAGATCGGAGATCGGCCGCTTGGCCATGTGTTCGTCTCCGACCAGGGTGACCTTGCCAGGAACCAGCGCGGCGAGCGCCGTCAGAAAGCGGACCGTCGTCCCGCTGTTGCCGATGAAGAGTTCTTTCTCGGGGGCGCGGAGTCTGGAGACGCCGCCTTCGACGCGCAAGGTCGTCTCGTCGATGGTCTCGATGGCGATCCCGAGGTCGCTGAGCGCGTTTCTGCAGTGCCTCGTGTCATCGCTGTGGAGCACGCCGCGCAGGATCGTGGTTCCCTCGGCGAGGGCCGCGAGGACCAGAGCGCGGTTCGTGATGCTCTTCGAGCCCGGAATGGCCCAAATGTAAGGCTTAGGGTTCGCGGGGAGCTCGAGCGGGCGGATGGCGAGGGGACCCTGGGGGAACGACATGACCGGGCGGGCCTAGCACGAATTCGCCGCAGAAACTCAAGGGTGGAGCGAGCCGCTCCGGCCTGCTTGATTCCGCACTGCCTCCACCGCGAGCTGGTCGACGAGGTCGTTCATGCGGTGCCCGCTGTGGCCTTTGACCCAGCGAAATTTGACGTCTTTGCGGGCGAGCACGAGCCGGATCAAGGGCTCCCAGAGATCGCGGTTCGCCACAGCTTCGCGCTTCGAATTGGTCCAGGAGCGCTTGAGCCACCCCTCGTACCACTTGTCGCGAAAACAGTTCACGACGTACGTGCTATCGCTCACGATCTCGATCGGGCCCGGGTTCGCCTTGACGGCTTCGAGCACTGCCGTGAGCTCCATGCGCTGGTTCGTGGTGTTCGGATCAGCACCGCTCGCAAACGGCCCATTTTCAATCGCCCAAGCCCAGCCGCCGGGTCCCGGGTTTCCGCTGCAGGCCCCGTCGGTATAAATGGTGATCATCAGCGTGACTCGCTCTCGAGGGCCTCTTGGATCTCGCGAGCGAGTTCGGCTCCGTTTTCGAGTTTGCCCGGCTTCCAGACGATGCCGAGGCCTTCTTCTGCGTTTGGCTTGGGGATGATGTGGAAGTGGACGTGGAAGACCGCTTGATGCGCGGGAGCCCCGTTGTTTTGCAGGATGTTGTAGTCCTCGCAACCGGTGACCTTCTGCACCGCGCGGCACAGGCGCGGCAAGACGCGTCCGATGGCGGCGGCCGACTCGTCGGAGAGCTCTCCGACCGTCTTCACTGCTTGCTTCGGAATGACGAGCGTGTGGCCTCGGCTGAGCGGCCCAATGTCCAAGAAAGCAAGGACGTGGTCGTCCTCGTACACTTTATGACTCGGGATCTCGCCGCGGATGATCTTGGAGAAGATGGTCTCGGCCATGACGAAGAAAAGTGCCGGAGGGAGGGCCAGGGAGCAAGCGGCGGGCGATCTTTGGCCTTCCGAGCCCGGCTCCGCGCAGTTCGCCGCAGAGGGCCCACGGCGCACGGGTGGAGTTTTCACCGCTTTCACGACGTCGCGGAGATCCTGCCCGGCGCCTCGACTGACCGGTCGACCCAAGGGGGATCCGCGTTGGCTGACCAGTCACCCGACAAATGTGGGACAATTGTGATGTGAGAGCGCGACGAGCAGACGATTCGGGATTGCGAAAGTCGGTGCGCTGTGATGAATGTCTGCCTGGGGAAGGACGAGTGAAGACACTCGACTCTTGGATATGCTCCTGCGCGGACAAGGGGCGAGCGTCTACGGTTTTCCCACTTTTGAAACTGTTACGTGAGGAGAAAGTATGAAGCGAGAACCAGGTATTTCCGGGAGCATGAAGAGGTCTGTGGCCATGTTGGTGGGCGCGGCGTCCTTTGGGGCGATCCTGGGCCATCCGGCCGTTTCCGAGGCGTTTTGGGCGAGGCAACACCCGTCCTTTTGTCATCAGGAGCTGGGATCGGCTGGCGCTTATAGCGACGGGTGTAACGTGACTACGGGAGGTTCGATCGTCGTCTCCTGCCCGGTCATCGATACCCAGGCGAACCCGAAGACGAGCATCGCGTTCATGAACGTTCACGTTGACGACAAGTCGCCGAGCTTCATCATCGCTAGCCGCTGCGTGAGCTATTACTCGGCGACGGGTGGTGCTTGTGGAGGCATTGATACGTCCGTCAACGGAATCGACACGCTCTATCCGCCGACCTGGGCCGGCTGGAATGCGACTGATTTTGGGGCGATCTACGTCACCATTCCGCCAGCGTCCGGAGGCAATAAGTCCTGTTTGAAGGGCTATTACACGCAAGGCTGAGGACAAAGCGGTACGCCATGGGAAAAACGAGTCAGACCTTCTTGATGGCGGCCGCCCTCCTTGTGGCTGCCATCGGCGGTGGAGTGGTATCGAGCGCGCTTGCGGGGCGCACGAGCGCTCCACCGCCTGTGGCGGCGGCGAAAGCTCCCGCCCACGAAGCGGAGGAGAACACCGCGCGCGCACCGGCTCGTTCGGGGCGCGACTTGGCGCTCTTGGCCAAGGTAGGCGAGCTCGAGTCGCGCGTGGACAACCTCGAGAGCAGCGAGAGGCCCGAGGGGCCCGGGGGTGCCGAAGAGGGACAGCCCATGAAGACGGCGGAAGAGTACCTCGCGGAGCACGAGGACGCGCTCGAGGCGCACCGGCTAGAGCCAGTTGATCCTGCCTGGGCGCGCGGGACGACTCCCAGCTTCCAGATGGACATCGAGCGAGTGGCCGAGGAAGTCGGGTTCAAGGTGGGGAAGGTCGAGTGTCGCAGCGAGACCTGCTCCGCTGAGACGAAATGGGACAAGTTCTCGAGCGCGAAGGAAAACTACCTGCGACTTCTCACGACGCCGTTTCGAGCGAATTGTGCGAGGCGCATCGTGTTCCCTGAAAAAGGCGCAGACGAACCGGTCGAGGGAACTCTTTTGCTCGAATGTGCCGATTGGAAAGGTGGCGGCTCGAAGCTGCTCGAGTTGCCCTCGGAATGATGAGCGAGCTATCGCGCAAGGACCATCTCCGTGGACGGAAACGGGAGCGGCGTTTCGGCGGGAGCTTTGAAGCCGAAGCGGCGGTAGAATGCGGTTTGGTCCGCGGTGCCGAGCCGAAGCCGCTTCACCTCGCGCACCGCGGGATGCTCGAGGAGCAATTGCATGAGAGCGGTGCCGATGCCCTTTCCCCGGTAGTTCGGGTGGACGATAACGTCTGAGACCATCCCGGCCCAAACCTTGTCCGTAGTTGCGCGCGCAGCGCCGAGCAGATCTCCTTCGGCGCTCATGAGCCCGACCCAGGCGCTTGATGCGAGCGCTGCGCGCGCGATCTCGTCGGGAGTCGAGCTCTTCCGCCAGTAGGCGCCCTCGAGGAGGCGCGCGTGGGCTGCGGCGAGCTCGGGCGTACAGGCGACGCAGAACTCTCCGAAGGAATGCCGCAAAAAGTCAGGCCGCGCGGCCGGCGACCAAGAGAGGACTTCTTCGATCGCTTGGAGATCGCCCGGCGCGCCGCGGCGAAAGAGGCCCCGAATGACCTTCTCGACCCTCTCAGCAGGGCGGTCTTGGCCGGCGCTCAACTTGCCGGTGATCTTTTCGATGCGGAAGCCGAAGATGCGCGTGGCGCGGACCTGTTTCGCGTACAGCTTGGTGCGGGAGTCGATCGGAAGGTAGCCAGCTTCTGGCTGGTACTTTCTCATGAGCGCTTCGAGCATCGCGTCTTTGAGCGCGACATCTTCGATGTCTTCGAGCTGCCCCCGGGCCTCCACAGACTCATAATAAGTCGTGGCGGGACAGGCGAGCTCGGGGTCGACGAAGTAGCTCGGGATCTCGGCGATGGTCCGGTGCCCCGTCAGGATGGCCGGGCCGCGGCAGGAAGACTTCTCACCCGCGTGGGCGCCGTGGAAAAGCACCCAGTCCCCTTGGATCACCGGGTGCAGGGCGCGGACCACCATCCCGCCGGAAGGATCCTGGGCGGCCAGGTAGGCCACGTCGAGGCGCTCGAGGAGCGCGTAAGCCCGAGCTTCGTCGGTTTTTCTCAGCTTTTTTCGCATAGCAGCCGTCCGGGGCAAGATTTGATGCCAAACTGGTCTATAGAAAAGTACCAGATTCGAGAAACGGGATAGACCAGATGTCCCCCCAGCTCGCCCTCGACCTCAGCGGCCCCGCTGCTCTCCCCCTCACGAAGCGGCTCGTGGGCAGCATTGTCCGCGAGATTCAGCGCGGTGCCCTCGCGCCCGGCGCCGAGCTGCCGTCGAGTCGTGAGCTCAGCCGCTCCCTCGGCGTCCATCGGAACACGGTGCTCGCCGCTTACAGGGAGCTCATCGCCCAAGGGTATCTCGAGACCGTGAAGGCGCGTGGGACGTTTGTGAGTCGGAAAATTCCGGCGAGTGAAGCGAGCCCCGGGCCGAGTTGTGTCGCGCCTTTGGCGATCGAATTGCCGCCGCTCGCGCTTGGACCGGTCGGGCGGGTGCACCCGGAAGAGTTGCCTTTGCTCGGAGGGCTCCCGGACCTTCGGCAGTTTCCGGCCGCGGAGCTCCATCGAGCGTACCGAGCCGCGCTACGCAGCGCGCATGAGCTGTTCGACTATGGTGACGCTCAGGGCCACATTCGCCTGAGGAAAGAGCTCGCCGCACACCTCAGAAACCAGCGAGGCGTCGCCGCGCACGAGAGTCGTCTCCTCGTCACACGCGGCAGTCAACAGGCGCTCTTTCTGGCGGCGCGCGCTCTGATCGGAAAGAGGGGCGTCATCGCCGTCGAACAGGCCGGTTACCCGGCGGCTTGGGATGCGTTTCGGGTCGCGGGCGCGGAGCTTGTTCCGATCCCCATCGATAAGGGGGGACTCGTGGTGAGCGCGCTCGCGCGTCTCGCGAAGAGGCGCAAGCTCGCGGCCGTCTATACGACTCCTCATCATCAATATCCGACGACCGTGACGTTGAGCGGCCCGAGACGACTCGAGCTGCTCGAGCTCGCCGCGAGGGAGCGCTTCGTGATCGTCGAGGACGACTACGATCACGAGTTCCATTTTGAGGGGAATCCCGTGTTTCCGCTCGCCCAGAAAGACGAGCACGGGGTGGTGCTCCACGTCGGAACTCTCTCAAAGGTGTTCGCCCCGGGCCTCCGCGTGGGCTACGCGCACGGCCCAAGGGAGCTGATTGAGCGGATGACCGCGCTGCGCGCGGTGGTCGATCGACAGGGGGATGCGGCCCTCGAGGTAGCTCTGTCTTCTCTCATGGAGGAGGGAGAGTTCGGAGCCCATGTGCGCCGCATGTTTCGAGCGTACACGGCGCGGCGGAAGGTCTTCTTCGAATGTCTCGAGCGGGAGCTCGGGGACGTTGTTGAATATGAGCCGGCGCGGGGAGGACTCGCCGTTTGGGCGCGGGTGGCTCCTCGCGTCGATGTCCAGAGGTGGGCCCTCAGGGCGCGGGAGCGGAAGGTGATCTTTCAGGTAGGGTCCCAGTTCTTCTTCGATCGAGCCGGCGGCGATCACCACGCGCGCTTTGGCTATGCCCGGCTCAACGAGGCGGAAATCGAAGCGGCTTTTCGAGTGTTGCGCCTCTCCTTACCGAAGTCCCGAGGCTCCTCGTCCTGCCATGAGGCGGGCGTCGATCGGAGCGCTCGCGGGGCGCGAAAGGGCATTGCCAAAAAGGTCGACTTGTGACCAATCTGGGGGCCGGGTTTTGTGCTGTGCGGGGTAAAATGATTCCTAGGGTCAAGGCGGCGACGCTCGCTTCGTGTCTAGCATTGTGCCTGGCTCGGCCTGGGGCCGGCGGGGTGCCGAACTATCTCGTGCAACAGGGGCGCCTGTTCGATGCGGAGAGCGGCGAGCCGATCGACAATGAAAAGGTTCCGTTCGTCTTTGCGCTCTTCGATCGCGCGATGGGCGGCGAGCCCCTTTGGCAGGAAGCGGTCGACATCACGCTCGAGGACGGTTTCTATTCGCACATGCTGGGGAGCGCCGAAGCTCTCCCTGACGTGTTCACGGGCCGTGAGTTGTTTCTCGAAGTGACGATCGACGGAGAGACCCTGAAGCCGCGCTATCCGATCGGCTCGGTTCCCTACGCGCTCACCGCTGAAAACGCGGTCGGCGCGATCACGCCGCGCTCGATCACCATCGCGGGCCAAAAGGTCATCGACGAGGAAGGACGCTGGGTCGGGCCTCTCAGCGTGGGCGAACCGGGGCCTTTGGGCCCCACGGGACCCAAAGGAGACACGGGACCCGCAGGGCCGATGGGTCCGACGGGGCCGGGTGGACCGAAGGGAGACACGGGACCCGCGGGGCCGGCTGGACCGAAAGGAGACACGGGACCCGCGGGGCCGATGGGTCCGACGGGGCCGGCTGGACCGAAGGGGGATACCGGCCCCGCGGGGCCCCAAGGGGAACCAGGTCCTCTCCACACGCGAGCGACGCAAGCGGAAGGCTCTCTTGTCGACATCACAAGCGAAAACGCTCAGACCGTTCGGCAGGTGACGATCACGGTCCCGTCGAGCGGGCGAGTGATGGTCTTCTTCAACGGCACCGCGGAGGGACAGTTCGACGCCACGAACCACATCTTTTGGGTCGGCGGAATTTATCAGACCGAGCAGGCGGCAGTCTCCCAGAGCCACAGCGGTGCCACGATGGTTCGCTTCCCGCCTGCGAGCGGAACGGGATTCTTCGCGGTGCCTTTTAGCGCCGGTCGAACCTTCGAAGTCACCAGCGCGGGAACCTATACATATTACTTCCGAGCGAAGAAGGGCGCAGTGAGCTCGCCGAATGCCCGAATTCTCAGCACCAACATGGAGGCGATTTTCATTCCGCAATGAGCGCGCCTCTGTGGAGGTCCGCGCGCCTCGAGTACTTTCGGCCTGCGCCGAGCGACGCGGAGGCGATCTTCGAGCGCTATGCGAGCGATCCTGACGTGACGAGATACCTCGGATGGCCGCGCCACAGGTCGCTCGAGGATACGCTTTGGTTCCTCGCGTTCAGCCGGGCAGCCTGGGAGCGGGACGGAGCTGGGCCGCTTCTGATTCGGTGCAGGGCCGATGGGGAGCTTCTTGGGTGCACTGGGCTCTCCGTGGACGCGCCCGGTGAAGTGACGACGGGTTACGTGCTCGCGAAGGATGCCTGGGGCGCGGGTTATGCGACGGAGGCGCTTCTCGTGCGCTACGAGCGCGCGCGGGGGTGAGTGCAGCCGCGCGCGGGGCGCGTCCGGCTGGGAGCAGGTGGGTAGTTTCTCTCAGTTGAAGGCTCGTCCGGACGACTCCGAGAGCTCTCGGGCCGGGGCCAAAAACAAAAGGGAGATCAGCCGAAGAGGTTGTTGAGGGCGGCGTCGAGCTCTTCGTCCTCGTCCTTCGGGTTCTGACTCGGGACGCTGCCGAGGTCGCGGATGCGCCGCTCGACGTCGCGGTAGTTCTGGTCCTTTCGGTAGATGGCCTTGAGCATCACGATCGCGCTTTGGCGGTCGCCTTGTTGCTCGTAGACGCTCGCCAGGTCGTACTCGACGGCTTTCTGCTCGAGGTCCGAGCTCAACTTCGAGCGCAGCGCGCGCAAGAAGGCCTCCTTGGCCTGCTCGAGGCGTCCGCGGTCCCGCTCGAGACAGCCGATCATGTACGCGGCCATCGCAGCGCGGTCCGGATCGCGGCTCGAGAGCTCAAACTCCCCGATCGCATCGTCGATCAGGCCCATCTCTTTGTACGCGAGGCCGAGATCGTAGTGGGTGGTGGCGTCGGAGTCGTCGATCGTGGCTTTGATGCCCTCTTTGAACTTGGCGAAGACTTGATCGACGTCGACTTCCTCGGCGGGCGTCTTCGCTTTCGGAAGGGCGGTGCCGAGATCGTCGAGAGCGTCGAGGGAGGCGGCGATGTCGAAGGCCTGGTCTTCGGGAGGACGCTCTGTGCGCCGCGCCGGGATGCCCGCCTGCTCGCGGGCCTCGCGGACCTCAGCGAGCCGCTCCGTGAGGAGAATGTGACCGGGGGCCGCCTCGAGCGTATCGGCCAAGATCGCTTCGGCGTCCTCGTAGAGCCCCTGGCTCGCGAAGAACTCGGCCTCTTCGAGGACCTCTTCAATCGCCTGAGGCGAGGGGCGCGGGCGCGCCGGGGGCGAGGAATCGGGCCCAAATTTCGGTAGCGGGGCGCCCTGGGGCACGTTGATGGCCGAAGCGGGCGGCACCCCTTCGAGATCGTAAGAGCCGAGTGAACCGTCGTCTGCCGCGGGCAGAGCGCCGGCGCGGAGAGCCTCGAGGTGCTCGAGGAGGCGGAGGGCTTCCTGATGTTCTGGTTCGATCTCGAGGACTTCCTGGATGAGCGGGTAGGCCGCTTCCGTGTCCTGATTGTGAAGGTGAATGATCGCGATGTTCAGCGTCTCTTCGATCGCGGCTTCGCGCTCTCCGGCGCCGACCAAGATCTCGCGCAGCTTCTCGCGGATCGGGATCGAATTCGGATCGGCCTCGAGAGCGAGGTGGAGCGATTCGACGGCTTTATCGAGCAGGCCGAGGCGTTCGAAGGCTTCGGCGTTGACGATGGCTTTGCGTGTGCTCGAGGCCGGCTGGAACGAGGTCGGGACCGCCGATTCGGGGGCGCGGACCTCGGTTGTGATTTGCGGCGCGCTCGGGTGCGGCTGGAAGGGGATCGGCTCGATTTCCTCGGGCTCTTCGATCCATTCGACGTCCTCTACGTACTCTTCCTCTTCGGTGACTTCGATGCTCGGAGCGACCGAGGAGGGAGCGCCGGGAGGCGGAGGCGGCTTGCGTCCGGGGGGCGCGCTGCGCGAGCCCGGCGGCGGCGGAACCATCGAAGTGCTGGTCGGGCCGAGTCGCTCCAGGGCGAGCACCTGGTCGTGACCGGGAGCCACGCGCTGCAGGTGCGCCAAGATTTCCATGAAGAGCTGAGGGCGGCCCTGGTCGCGCGCGAGCCGCGCCATCTCGAGATGTACGGCGAAGGCCTTCTCCGGCTGCCCGATCATGTCGAAGGCTTGGGCCAGGAGCGCGAGGGTATCGAGGTCTTTCGGATTCGCCTGGAACGCGATCTGGAGCCGAGCGAGAGCGGCGAGGCCCGCTTCGTTGGTGTTATAGCGGAGGTAGAGCTCGGCAGCGGCGCGGGCGTACTCGGGCGCTGGACGGAAGGTCAGAAGGCGCTCCAGGACACGCAGAGCGTCATCTGGACGCTTCAGATCGAGCAAAATGCCCGCGGCGGTCCAGAAAGAGGCGACAGCGGAATCGATGTCGGAAATGCGACAGCAGGCCTCGGCCAGGCGCAGATGAGGCAGCGGGTTTTTCGGGTCCAGCTCGACGGTCTTGCGCAGGACCTCGACGGCTTCGCGGTCGCGACCGAGGGACTGATAATTCGCGGCGACTTCGTCGTAGGCGACGAGCGCATCGCTCACGAGGCCGAGCTCGGCGTAGATCTCGGCGAGCTTGGGCAGGACGTGGGCGTACTTCGGCGCGAGGTCGGGCGCGTGTTTCTTGATGAGCTCGCGGATTTGTTTGAAGACGGCGATCGCCTTCAGGTGGAACCCCTGAGCCGAATAGTAGCGCGCGACCTGGTCGTAGGTGGCGACGGCGCCTTTGTAGTCGAGCATGCGCGACTGAAGGTCACCGATACGAAGGAGGGTCCGGGCGTCAGTCGGGTCGTGCTGGACGACCTTCTGATACTCCAAGATGGCCTTGTCGTATTTCTTCTTGTCGACCAGCTTGGCGGCGGCTTGGAGGGTCTTGTCTCGATCGAATGCCACGATGCGTCCCGGAGGCACGCGGACGGCCTTCCTTCTAGCAGGTTAGGCACCGCCCCGGGGGGCGGTCAACGACCGGCGGCGGCCCTTGCGCGGTCAGGGCCCGGGGCGCATCTTTCCCTGATGAACGCGCGTGCTGAGGGCTCTTACCGAGCTCCCTTTGCCCCGGGACAGCCGGGAGCCATCGACTCAGAAATCCTGCGGAAGTTGCTCGAAATCGCCCTGGCCCAAGGGGGTGATTACGCCGACCTCTTCTTTGAATACCGGGCCTCCGGCGGGATTTCCTTCGAGGAGGGGATCACGCGCAGCGCCTCGCGGGGTGTGAGCATGGGGCTGGGTGTGCGCGTCCAGAAGGGCGACGCGACCGGCTACGCCCACGTCGAGGACCTGAGCTTCGAGGCCATGAAGCGGGCGGCCGAGAGCGCGGCGCGCATCGCGAGCGGTTCTCCTGGACTTCATGTCCAGGCTCTGGCGCCGGTCGACACGGCAAGTCGTTATGACCTTTCCCGGTACACGCTGGACGAGCCCGGGGCGAAGAAGCGACAGCTCCTCGAGCGCGCGGCGCGCGCCGTACTCGCCTATGACCCAAAGCTCGTGAAGGCGAGCGCGTCCTTCGCTGAGTCGGTGCGCGAAATCTTGATCGCCACGAGCGACGGACGGATCGCCTACGACCGTCAGCCCATGATGCGTTTCGGAGTTTCGGCTGTCGCCGAGCAAAACGGGCGCCGCGAGGCAGGTCAAAGCGGCGGCGGCGGGCGGATGACCCTCGCCTACTTCGACGGCAAGTCCCCTGAGTGGCACGCGGAGCGCGCCGCCCGCCAGGCTCTGACCCTCTTGGACGCCCGGCCGGCTCCGGCGGGCAAGCTCGAGGTCGTCCTTGGCCCGGGAGACAGCGGAATCCTCCTCCACGAGGCCGTAGGCCACGGGCTCGAGGCCGACTTCAACCGGAAAGGCACGAGCAACTACACAGGCCAAGTCGGCAAGCCTGTCGCCTCCGAGCTCTGCACGGTCGTCGACGACCCGACCATCGTCCAGAGCCGCGGCGCCATCAACATCGACGACGAAGGCTACGAGCCTGAACCTCACGTCCTCATCGAGAACGGAATTCTCCGGGGCTACATGCAAGACCGCATGAGCGCTCGCCACTTCGGGGTGACCCCGACCGGCAACGGCCGACGGGAGGGCTTCGAATCCGCTCCCATGCCTCGGATGACCAACACCATCCTGCTCGCCGGACCCCACGACCCGGAGGAGATCGTGCGCAGCGTGAAACGCGGAATCTACGCGGCTTCCTTCGGCGGAGGTCAGGTGGATATCGCCAATGGCGATTTCGTCTTCTCTCTGACCGAGAGCTATCTCATCGAGGATGGCAAAATTACTGCCCCTCTCAAGGGGGTCAACTTGATCGGAAATGGTCCCGAAACACTTCGCGATGTAAGCATGCTAGGTACAGACGTGACTTTGTCGGACGGCATCTGGACCTGCGGAAAAGACGGCCAAAGCGTACCCGTAGGTGTGGGGTGCCCGACGATCAAGATCGCGCAAATCACAGTCGGCGGTACTGAACTTGGCTGAACATCCTGCAAAATCAAAAAGTTACGTGGCGGTGATCGGGCATGGTCCCATGCTGGACCGTGAAGAGGGTGCGGTGGGTACCCTCACGCAGCTCGGCGCCCAGGTTCGGTCTCTCGACCTGTGGGATGATCCGGTGAACCTGATCACTCCTCAGGACGAAGAGCTCGAAATCAAACCGCGCGCTCTCGTCTTCGAGGCGCTCGACCGACCCGACCTCGCTGTTGCGGCGCTCCGCGCTGTTCGGCGTGAACCTTTCTTCGACAGCGTGGGCGCGATCATGGCCGTCACCGTCGGACAGGTCGCGCGCATCGAGCCCTCCAGTGGTTTCGATGATTTCGTACTTCACCCCTACGTTCCCGAAGAGCTCTACGGACGCATTCGAGCCCTCGAGTGGCGTCGGAGTGAGTTCGCGACGGAAGAGCGACACAAAGTCGGAGAGGTCGTCGTCGATCGTGCGGGACACGAAGTGACCGTTGGAGGCCGGCCCGTCTCGCTCACGGCGAAGGAGTTCGCACTCCTCGCGTATCTCTGCGAACGCCGTGGCAAAGTGCTCTCCCGCGATCATCTTTTGGCTCGTGTCTGGGGCAACCGCTACGAAGGCGGCCCGCGAACTGTCGATATTCACGTGCGGCGCCTGCGGGCGAAGCTCGGGGACGCTCTTCCGCTAGAGACCCTGCGCGGCTCCGGCTATAAGTTGCGCTCTCCGGATGCCGACGAAGAAGAGAACATCGAGGACGAGCTCGACGAGTGAAAAGAAAGGGCGGGCCCTCCCGCCCGTTGTCGTCTCGATGGGTTGCCCTTCGGGGGTCGGCCCTGAGCTCATTGCGGCGCACCTCGCGGCTCATCCCGAGAGCCCTCTTTGGATCGTCGGCGATCGCCCTGCGCTCGTCGCGGGCGCCCGCGCGCGGAAGCTCGATCCCGGTCTCATCGAAGCTCTCGCTGATGAGCCGACGCCTGGGTTGAGTTGTCTTCTCCAGGAAGGCGCGCCTCTCTCCGCGAGCGACCGAAAACCGGGACGACCGAGCGCCCTCGGCGGGCAGCGTCAGCTTCTTTACATCGAGCGTGGCTACGAACTCGCGAAGGAAAGCGGGCTCTCTCTCTCGACTTTACCCGTAAGTAAAGAAGCCATCGCCCATTCGGGCCTCCGGAGGGCGCAGAGTTTTCGCGGGCACACCGAGTGGCTCGAACAGCTCGATGGCGCGCCCTATTCGGTGATGTGTTTCGCAGCGGAGAGGCTGATCACGAGCCTCGTCACGACGCATATCCCTCTCGGCCGAGTGCCGAAGGTCCTGTCTCCCGAGCTCGTCCGGCGAGCGACGACGGAGGTGGCGAAGCTCGCGATGGCGCTCCGGGGTCGGGCGCCAAAGGTCGCCGTCTGTTCATTGAATCCTCACGCCGGTGAAGGAGAGCTGCTCGGGCGCGAGGAAGCGCTTGCGATCGCTCCCGGCATCGCACTTGCGAAGAAAGAGCTCGGGCGTAAGGCGACGGTCTTGGGCCCCATTGGCGCCGAGACGGCCATCCGCAAAGGAGCGGCGGGAACCTACGACGCGGTCGTCGCGATGTATCACGATCAGGCCACGATCCCGATGAAGCTCCTTGATTTCGGCGGCAGCGTGAACGTGACCCAGGGCCTGAGCATCGTGCGGACCTCGGTCGACCACGGGACCGCTTACGATATCGCCGGTCGCGGCCTGGCCCAGCTCCGCGGCTTGGAAGCTGCCGTTCAGCTTGCTCGGAAACTCTGTGACGCGCGGGTTTCAAGTTGAAATTGCGCTCCCGGCCCCTGAAATGAACCCCACCAGGGACTGTTTCGTCCCGCGCGGGCCTTTGGTAGAAGCTGTCACATGTCGCTATGGTCGCGCGTGACTGGGGTGGGTCCGAGCGGATTCGGATACGGCTCGACCGCAGAGGAGGTCGTGAGTGATCTCGACCTGACTGATCGCAGCTTCCTCGTCACTGGGGTGACGAGTGGGATTGGTGCCGAGACTGGGCGCGTTCTCTTACAGAAAGGCGCCCGTGTTTTTGGTTTGGGACGGTCGCGAGAGGCGATCATCACGGCCCTCGGCGGCCCTCTCCCAAAGTTGATCCCGATCCAGGCTGATCTTGTCGATCTCGAATCTCTGAAAGCTGCCGCGAGCGAGATCTGCGCGCAGGGCCCCCTCGACGCCATCATCAATAACGCCGGCATCATGGCGCTCCCGAAGCTCGAGCTCGTCCACGGCTACGAGCGCCAGTTCTTCACGAACCACGTTGCTCACTTTGCGCTCACGCGCCTCTGTCTCGATGCCCTCACCGACCACGGCCGAGTCGTCATGGTGAGCAGCGAGGCGCACCGCGCCGCTCCCCGCGAGGGCATCGACTTTGACAACTTGCGCGGCGAAGGCCGCTACCAGCCCTGGACCGCCTACGGGCGCTCGAAGCTCGCCAATATTCTTTTTGCCTTTGAGCTGGGCCGGCGTCTCCGGGAGCCGACCATGATGGCCCACGCCGTTCACCCTGGTGTCATCCACACGCAGCTCGCGCGCTACATGTCACCGATCGTCGACCTCGCCTACAAGATCGCGACGCCGCTCGCCCTGAAGTCGATCCCGGAGGGCGCTGCGACGCAGGTTTACGTGGCGACGCACCCTAAGGTGCCCGCCTTCCCGTCAACCTACTTCAAGGACGCAAACCCAGCGACCGCGCGAGGCAACGCCTACAGCACGCGTTTGGCGTTGCGCCTCTGGGAGGAGACAGAGCGCATTGTCGAAGAACTGGGTCTCGAGCTGCCGCCGCTGCCGAGACGCGAAAACATCCCCCCAGGTCCCTCTTCGCGTCCCTGATCTTTGGGCCCCGGCCCATCACATCCGAGCGACCTCGAACGAGCCTTTGTCTCAGTCCACCGGCTCGGGAAGGCCCGGCGGGGTGACAATCCGCGCGCCGCGCGCCAAGGTTCGCCCCCGATGAACCAGAGCGGACGCGTCGTCGCCATCACCGGAGCCGCATCCGGGATCGGTCGCGCCCTCGCCTTTTCTTACGCGGCGCGCGGCGCGCGTCTCGCGCTCGCTGACTGGAACGAAGAGGGCCTAGAAGCCGCGCGAGCGGAGCTCGCGCGGCGCGGCGCGAGCCCTCTTGAGGTCAGCGTGACGCGCCTCGATGTCTCGAGGCGCGATGAGGTCTTCGCCTGGGCTCGCGCGACGCGCGAGCGCTTCGGAGTTGTCCACGTTCTGATCAACAACGCTGGAGTGAGCCTCCACGTTCCGGTCACGGAGATGGATCCGGAGGATCTGAAATGGCTCCTGTCGATCAATTTCTGGGGAGTCGTCCACGGAACGCAGGCGTTTCTCCCCTATTTGATTGAGTCCGGCTCCGGCCAAATTGCGAACCTCTCGAGCATCTTTGGCATCATCGCCGCGCCCGGCTCGAGCTCATATGTCGCTTCGAAGTTCGCCGTGCGTGGCTTCACCGAAGCGCTCGAGATCGAGCTCCGACAAGCGGGGCATCCAGTGAGCGTGACCTGCGTCCATCCGGGCGGTATTCGCACCGGCATTGTCAGAAACGGGCGCGTCCGCGGCGCGGGCCCCGGAAGCTCGACGCTGGAGGAAGCGGCCCGCGCCTTCGATGAACGTCTCGCGCGCACCTCACCGCAAGAGTGCGCGGAGAAGATCGTGCGCGCCCTCGAGAAGAAGCGCCCGCGCGCTCTGATTGGCCCCGACGCCCATCTTCTCGATCTCTTCGCTCGCATTTTCCCGTCGAGCTACCGCGCGCTCCTGGCGCGTTTGCTGCAGCGGTCCGAATAGGCAAGATTGCTCCTTCTCGGGGCGTGGTACGAGCCGGGCGGGCCTGCCGAACTGAGGCTGTGGTAAGAGCCAAGTGAGTTCTTTTGTCGAGGCGCGGGGCCGCGTGACTACAAATGGCTCAGGTTGAGGGCGTCTGGGGGACGCCGGAAGGCCATGGTAGAGGCGCCCTGTGAGTCCATTCAAGCCAATCCTCGTTGGGCAGTGTGGACCTGATCCGATTTCCCGGAGACAAAATGGAGCAACAATGCTCCGGGAGAATGGACCATGGCGAAGAAGAGAAAGAACTACAACGACGACTTCNAGC
>NASX01000088.1 GCA_002085155.1 Sorangiineae bacterium NIC37A_2 | reverse complement strand
CCCGGGAAGCCTATGCCGCGGCCGACGCGGCGGGCCGCCTGCTCTGCGTCGGCTTCAACCGGCGCTTCCTGCCGGCCTACCGGGCCATCCACGAGGCCGTCTTTGGCGGCGACCTCGGCACCGTCCTGCACGTCGAGGGCAACTTCTCCGGCAACTTCGGCCTCGGCTACGGCACGGATTCCTGGCGGGCGGCGGATGGGGAGGCGCCGGCCGGCGGGCTCACCCTCATGGGGATCCACGTCCTGGACCTGATGGTCGACCTCATGGGGCCGGTCGAGACCGCCTTCTGCGACAGCCGCCGCCACGTGCTGACCATCCCTTTCGACGACACGACGCAGATCGACCTGCGCTTCCGTTCCGGCCTCGGCGGCTACATCTCCACCCTGACCGCCACCCCGCGCCTCTTCCGGCTGCAGGTGTTCGGCACGCAGGGTTGGCTCCACCTGCGCGACCATCACCTGCTCGACGCCTCCGACACCGCCGGCGGCAGCACGACCCGCACCTTCGAGCCCGTCGACATCGAGCGGGCGGAGCTCGAGGCCTTTGCTCGCGCCGTGACGGGTGAGGCCGACTATCCCGTCACTGCGGCTCAGGCGGTCCACGTGGTCGCGGCGGCCGAGGCGATCATCCATTCGGCGGAGACCGGCGGCAGCGAGGTGAGGGTGCCGTGAGTGCCGGCCGGGCGCGGAAACCGGCGGAGCCCGCGGCGCAGACGGGCCGGGGAGGCGGGCTCAAAGGGGGCGGGCTCAAGGGAGGGGGGGCGCAGCTCGCCTACGAGACGCTGCGCGACGAGATCATCAACCTGGCGCTGCCGCCGGGCCAGCACATCGACGAGCAGGCGCTGGTCCGCCGCCTCGGGCTGTCGCGCACGCCGATCCGCGCGGCGCTCGTCCGGCTCACCGCCGACGGCCTGCTGGTCGGCCAGCCGAACCGCGGCGTGCAGGTGGCGCCGATCGACCTCGCCACGGTGCCCGCCTACTTCGAGACGCTGGACCTGACGCAGCGAGCGGTGAACCGCCTGTCGGCCCGGCGGCGGACCGCCGCGGACCTCGCAGCGGTCGAGGCGGCGGACCGGGCCTTCCGGGAGGCTGCCGAGCGGGGCGACGGCACCGGCCTGGCGGAGGCGAACCAGCTCTTCCACTCGGCCGTCGCCGCGGCGGCCGGCAATCTCTACCTGGCGGAATCCTATCAGCGGTTGCTGCTCCAGGGCCGTCGCCTGCTGCATATCGCCTACGGTTACGACGAGGAGGGCGGGCGCGGCGAGCACCTGCGCCGGGTGAACGCCGAGCATGCGGCCATCATCGCGGCGCTGCGGGCCCGCGACGAGGAGCGCTGCGAGCAGTTGGGAGCCGCGCACGTGGAACTCTTCCGCGGCCGCCTGGTGGCCTACCTGCAGCGCCCGCTGCTGCGCGAGATCGGGGTGGCCGGCGACGGCCCCCGGTAGCGGGGGCTGCCCCGCCCGGCGGCTATAACGGGACGTTCTCGCTTGGCGATAAACGTTATAGGGTAATCGTCGCCCTGCAATCGAATGACCAGTACAGTCGACCCCATCTACGGGCATCGGGGGGAAAACGATGCGGGGGGCTCGGGCTCACGGCCGTTCGGCCGACGAGGTGGTGCGCGGCTGTTCGGCCGACAAGGCGGCGCGCGGCAGGTCCGGCGCCGGGCTTCCTTGGAAGCAGGCGCTGGCTGGATCTGCGGCTGTCTGTGCCTTGCTGGCACCGACCGTGGCGAAGGCCGACCTGACGCAGTTCGGCAGCAGCGTCGCCTGCAGCGGCGGTCCCGGCTGGGTCTGCGACACCGCCTCCGCCGACGAGGCGCCGATCGGTGTGGTCGCCACCGATGGCGACAGCCTGACCATAGAGAGCCTCGAAGGCACCCTGAGCGCCACCGGGACCGACCAGAACCAGCTGCTGTTCGGCTCGACCAGCACCACCACGACCAGCAGCTCCACGGCCTCGGCCCCCGCCGGAGCGGTCAACGTGACGAACTACGCCGACGTCGACATGACCCTGGCCGCGGCCAGCGAAGTCATCGACCTGACCTCGGGGGCGCTGAACTCCGACTCGTTCGGCGGCGCGGCCATCGTGCTGTCGTCGTTCGGCGCCGACGGCTACGCCACCGACGACAAGGATCCTTACGGCGGCGTCTTCGCCGGCAGCGCCGGCGGGGCCTTGACCCTCGGCAATTCCGGCAGCGTCTCGGTCCAGGGTAGCGGCGCCGTCCTCATTCCCGACTACACGCAGCACCTGCCGCTCACGAACGTGAACCTGATCGGGCTGGGCGCCTTCACCGTCGGCGGCGACGGCGTCTCGAACAAGGCCCACAGCACCTCCTGGGCGGGCAACGGCGGCGCCGGCGGGGCGGTCACGATCACCAACAGCGGCTCGGTCAGCCTCACCAGTGCCGACAGCTACGGCGACATCGCGGTCGCCACCGTCGGTATCTACGGCCTGTCGGTCGGTGGCGTCGGCAGCAACTACAAGGACAACATCTCGTCCTGGGGCGGCACCGGCGGCGCAGTCAACGTCTCGAACGCGGGGAACATCGACGTCTACGCCCCGCCTGGAGGCATAGGCATCCTGGCGGAGTCCTTCGGGGGTGATTCGGACTTCGACGACGGACACGACGGCGACGACGCCTCGGGCGCCGGCAACGGCGGCGACGTGACCGTCGCCCTCCAGGCCGGCGGCCAGGTCACGATGAGCGGTGGCCCGGGCATCGGCATCATGGCGCTGAGCGCCGGCGGGGACGCTGACAACGACCATCAGGGCAGGGGCGGAAATGTCCTGATCACGATCGATCCGGGAGCCACGATCGATACCGGCGGCGCCAATTCGACCTTCTCGATCGGCGCGCTGGCGGTCAGCGCCGGTGCGGCCGGCGACGTCCTGCCCTTCTCCCAGAGCAACGTCGACGCGGACTATCCCGGCAGTCCCGGCAGCTATGCCGAGATAGACAACGAGGGCACGGTCAACACCGCCGGCCAGATGGCCATCGGCCTGGCCGCCTTGAGCGTCGGCGGTGCGGCCATCGTGACCACGGGCGACTCCAGCGACGACAACGTGCTGGGCAATGGCGGCGACACCACGACCGGATCGTTCGACGGTTCGACCGCTACGGTCAGCAACAGCGGCACGGTCACGACCCTGGGCGACAGTGCCTACGGGATCGTTGCGATGAGCGTGGGCGGCGGCGGGGGCCTTCTGAACCTGCTGGAAGACGGCGGGTCCGCCACGGTCGGCAGCTCGAGTTCGGCCAGCGGGGGTGGCAACGGCGCAGGTGTGAACGTCACCAATAGCGGCCGCATAACCACCGGCGACGGCGAGGGCGGCGGCGACTCGGCGATCGGCATCGTCGCGCAGTCCGTCGGCGGCGGTGGCGGCAGCGCCGGCACGGTCCTCTTCATCGGCGGCAGCGACTCCGACGGCAGCGGCGGCGGCGATGGCGGCACGGTTTCGGTCACCACGACCGCGGGCAGCCAGATCGTGACCTTCGACGATCAGGCCCTGGGCATCCTGGCGCAGTCGGTGGGCGGGGGCGGCGGAAACGGGGCCAACTCAGACGGCCTGTTCTTCGCCGTCGGCGGCAGCGGCGGCAATGGCGGCGACGGCGGTTCTGTCACGGTGGATCTGGCCAACGACGGGGACGGCGGGATCGCCAGCTCCGGGAACTTCGCGTCCGCCGTGATCGCGCAGTCGGTGGGCGGTGGCGGTGGCAACGGCGGTTCGGCCACCGCCGTTGGCCTCTTCGCCTCGGCGGCGGTCGGCGGCAGCGGCGGCTCGGGCGGCAGCGGCGGCGTCGTCCAGGTAACCAACGATTCGGCCCTGACGACCATCGGCAATCAGTCCTACGGCGTGCTCGCCCAGTCGATCGGCGGCGGTGGCGGCGCGGCCGGATCGGCCACCGGCTATGCGGTCGGGATCGGCGTGAGTGTCTCCGTCGCCGTCGGCGCCCCCGGCGGCTCGGGCGGCAGCGGGCAGTCGGTCACCGTGAAGAACGACGGGATCGTCCTGACGGGGTGCGGGTCGTCCGGCTCGAACTGCAGCGACTCCGACGCCAGCGAGCCCCAGATCGACGGGGCCAACTCCGTCGGCATCGCTGCCCAGTCGATCGGTGGCGGCGGCGGTACGGGCGGAGCGGCCACGGCCGAGTCGCTGTCGATCCCGACCGACGAGGTCCCCCTCGCCATCGGCGTGGACTTCGGCCTGGGCGGCAACGGGGGCGATGGCGGTGACGGCGGCTCGGCGACCGTCACCAACACCGGCACCGTGATGACCGGCGGCGACGATTCCTACGGCATCCTGGCCCAGTCGATCGGCGGTGGCGGCGGCAACGCCGGCGACGCCACGGCCTCGGCCTATTCCATCGCCCTGGGCTTCCCCACGGTGGACTTCACCATGGCGATCGGCGGCGGTGGCGGCGACGGCGGCGATGGTGCCTCGGCCAGCGTCTACAACGGCGCCTGCGAGGGCTGCGGCGGCCAGATCTACACCTACGGTCAGAACGCGGCCGGCATCCTGGCCCAGTCGATCGGGGGTGGCGGCGGCAGCGGCGGTGCCGGCAATGCCAGCACCCAGACGGCGTTCGACGCCATCCTGTCGCTGCTGGGGATCGATGGCAGCGAGACCAGCAGCGACACCGACAGCGTCGCGGTGACGATCGGCGTCGGCGGCAAGGGTGGTGGCGGCGGTGACGGCAAACAGGTCGTGGTGACGACCTACCAGGGCACCGGCATCGTGATCGTGGGAACCGGCTCGCAGGGCATCCTTGCCCAGTCGATCGGCGGCGGCGGCGGTGCGGCGGGCGGCGGCTCGGTGACCGCCGACGATGCCGAGGTCGCCGTCGGCGTGACGGTCGGCGGTTCCGGCGGCATAGCCGGAGACGGTGGAATCGTCACGGTATCGAACGGCGGCACGATCGCGACGGGGGCCAGGCTGTCCAGCGGCGGCACCTCGGGTGGCGACGGCGTCGGCATCCTGGCGCAGTCGATCGGCGGCGGCGGCGGCGCGGGCGGTACCTCGGACCCCAGCGCGTCGGCCAGCCAGAAGGACAGTGACGACGACAGCGATTCCGGCTCGGCCACCACCTACGGCGCGACCGTCTCCGTCGGCGGCAGCGGAGAGGCCGCCGGTACCGGCGGCACGGTGACCGTCGAGAACACCGCCGGCACCTTCACCCTCGCCTCCGACGGGACAGCGACGGTCGACAGCCAGGGCATCGGCACCCTTGGAGTGCGTGCCTACGGCATCGCGGCGCAGTCGATCGGCGGCGGCGGCGGCAGCGGTGGCGCCGCCACTTCGTCGGCCTCCAGCGGCGACGACAGCTCCGACGACAGCGAGGACGAGGACAGCAGTTCCTACAGCCTGGCGGTGGCCGTCGGCGGCAACGGCGGCGCCAGCGGCAAGGGCGGGACGGTGACGGTCACCAACAGCGGCGTCATCCTGACTGCCGGTTACGGTGCCCACACCGTCCTGGCGCAGTCGGTCGGCGGCGGCGGCGGCGCCGGCGCCGAGGGCTCGATCGATGTCAGCGGGTCGGTGACCCTCGGTGCCCAGGTCTCGGGCAGCGGCGGGGCGAGCGGCGACGGGGGCGGCGTGACGCTCACCAACAGCGGCCTGCTGCGGACCGCGGGCGACGATGCCTATGGCATCCTCGCCCAGTCGATCGGCGCCGGCGGCGGCCTTGCCAGCAACGGCTGCAGCAACTCCACCTCGTCCAGCGGAAGTTCGGACTCGACCGCCTGTTTCGGCAACAGCGGCCGTTCAGCCAGCGGCGAGGTCGATTCCTGGACCAGCCCCTCCAGCTACACGCTCACCATCGGCGGCGAGCAGGGATCGAGCGGCAACGGCGGCGCTCTGACCGTGGACCACGAGGGAGGGACGATCGTGACCACCGGTGCGCGGGCCTTCGGCCTCGTCGCCCAGTCGGTCGGCGGCGGCGGCGGCCTCGTGGCGGCGCCCGACCAGAACGTCGACAGCGCCGAGGTGAGCATCGGTGCCGGCGGCTCCGGCGGGACGGTCACGGTCGACCTCTATGGCGAGTCGACGTCCGACGCGGGTGGGGACATCGTGACCTATGGCAATGGCGCCTGGGGCGTCTTCGCCCAGTCCGTCGGCGGCGGCGGTGGTTTCGCCGGGGACTCCTCGCTGCTCCTCGCGACACCGGCGTCGAACCAGCTCAGCGGCTCCGGCTCCGCGGCGAACGGTGGCAGCGTGTACGTCCGCCTCTCGAACAGCATCACGACGAGCGGGGCCAATGCCCACGGCGTCTTCGCCCAATCGGTCGGCGGCGGTGGCGGGGTGATCGGCGACGACGGCAGCCTGACGGCGGGCAACGCCAGCTCGGCCGCCGGGACGGGGGCCGGCGGCTACATAGAAATCGACCAATACGGGGGCGCCATCCAGGCGGCCGGGGAAGGTGCGATCGGCATCTTCGCCCAGAGCACCGGCACCGGCCCCGCGTCCGAGCAAAATCACTTCTCTATCCAGATAGCCGGCACGGTCACCGGCGGTACCGGGACCGGGGCGGCCGGCATCCTGATCGCCGGCGGCGCCTCCTCCACCGACGCTTCCACTCCGAACTCCATCTCCATCGCCTCCGGCGGCGTCGTCGGCACGATGGACGGCGCGGACGGCATGGCCATCGAGGCGGTCGACGCTGGCAACATCTCGCTGGTGAACAGCGGCACGGTGACCGGCAGCATCGACCTCACGGTCAGCAGTTCGACCAGTTCGACCAACGCCGCCGCCGAGCCGGCCGGGGTCGGCGGCTCAGAGCCCGGCGCACTGTCCCTGATGGCCGCTGCGGCGCCGATCCCGGAGCCTGCCAGCACCTTCACCAACCGTGGCGTCTTCCATGCCGGGTCGGCGGTGCGGGCGGCGACGATCGAGAACGTGGGCGGCGGGGTGATCTCCATCGGCGGCGCGGGCGAGAGCCGGGCGACGACCATGACCGGCGACTTCACCCAGGACGACGGCTCGCAGATCCAGGTCGACCTGGACGCCCTGAGCGGGGTCGTGGACAGCCTGCACGTGGCTGGCAAAGTCGAACTCGCCGGCCGGGTCGTCGCGAACGCCTCTTCGCTGCTGCCCGGTCAGTACACGGTGTTGACCTCGGACCAGCCGATCACGTCGACGGCGACGGGCGGCTCGTCGCTGCTCTTCGACTGGGACCTGCTGCCCGGCGAGGATGGCGGTCTGGCCCTGGCACCGCAGGCACGGCTCACGCAGGGCGCAGCGCATTCCGGCAACCAGCAGCGGCTGGCGGCCTACCTGCAGCGGGCCTGGGATGCCGGAGGCTCGCCGCAGATGGCGGTGTTCTTCGGCAACCTGTCACAGTTGCAGGCGGGGAACGACTACCACGGGTTGCTCGGCAGCCTCTCGGGCGAGGGGCTGCCGCTGCAGGGCGCCGATCAGGTGATGGCGAGCCGTCAGGCACTGGACGCCTCGTTCAGCTGCCCGGCCTTCGAGGGCGACGGCACCCTGCTGGGCGAGCGTGACTGCGCCTGGTCGTCGGTGACGGGCGGGATCATCGACCGCAGCGGTGACAGCGACTACGACCGCAACGGCGTGACCTTCAGGGTCGGCGCCCAGAAGGAGTTGGCGCCTGGCTGGTTCCTGGGCGGCACGGCGGCCTACGGTCAGAACTGGAGCACGGCCGACGGGGAAGCGAGCAGCAACGGCAAGGTGCTGGACGGCAGCGTGACGGTGAAGCGGGTCGAGGGACCTTGGTCCGTGGGCGTCGCGGGCGACCTGGGTTACGGCTGGTACGACAACAAGCGGACGGTCACGGCCTTCGGGTCGAGCGAGAACATGCGCAGCAGCCCGAAGGTGCTGACGGTGGCCGGCCGCCTGCGTGGCGCCTACCAGGCGACGTTCGGCGGCCTCTACCTCAAGCCCTATGCGGACCTGGACGTGATCTACAGCCATTCCCCGAGCTACAGCGAGGACGGGGCGCAGCCCTTCGCGCTGGACGTGGACAGCCAGGACAAGACGACCGTCGCCTTCGCGCCGACGGTCGAGGCCGGCGGGAGGATCGACGCCGGCGACGGCTGGACGCTGCGGCCCTACGTGGCCGGCGGCCTAATCCTGACTTCGAACGACAGCTGGACGACCAAGGCGAGCCTGCAGGGAGCGCCCGCGGGGGCGGGCAGCTTCCGCGTGGAGAGCGACGTGCCGGACAAGCTCGGCCGGCTGGACCTGGGGGTGCAGCTGTTCCAGGGCGAGCGCTTCGACATCAAGGTGGAATACGGCCTGCAGGCCGGCAAGGACTACCGCGCCCAGAGCGGCGGCCTGAAGGCGGCCTTCCACTTCTGAACGGAACGCCGGCAGCACGAAGAAGGGCCGCGGCTCCCGGAGGAGCCGCGGCCCGGTCTTCAGTGTTCAGCGCGTTCCCCGGGGGGAACGCCGGGCGTCGTCAGGACCAGTCCTGCTGGTTCCAGTAGACGTCGATGTCGCCCATGCTGTTCTGGTAGGTCTCGCGCGAGGCGAAGGAGTCCGGGTCGATCGCCGGCGCGTTGTCGAACGCCTCCTCGGAGATCGGCAGGACGAAGGTGTTGAGCCCCTGGGTCACCTGCAGCCGGTTCCACGGCACCGCCACGTAGTCCTCGCCGATGCCGAGGAAGCCGCCCCGCGAGATGATCGCGTAGGACTGGCCGTTCTGGCCGCCGAAGGTGACGTCCTCGATGCTGCCGAGATACTCGTCGTCCAGGTTCCGAACGTCGGCGCCCTCGACGGCGTCGACGTTCAGTGACCGGCCCACCTTCGTGACGGGCTGAGCGGTGGCGATCTGCTCTTCACGCCAGGTGGTCACGTCCTCCGGGTTGACGCCGGCTTCCTGCAGCTGCCGGGAGTAGTCCTGGTAGCTCGCCTGCAGGGAGTCGGCCACGGCCTCGCAGCCCTGCTCGTCGCCGCGGTTGGCCAGGATGTTGGCGGCGTTGTAGAGCACGCGCATGTCGTAGCCGGGCGCCCGGTTCCAGGCGACGCCGCCCCAGGGACGGTTCATCATGCCGCCGTTGTTCATCGTGCCGCCGTTGGCGGGCGCAGCCGCGGTGCCGGTCGCCGCCGTGGTGCCGGTCGCCGCCGTGGTGCCGGCGCGCGTCGCGGGTGTCGCGCCCGCCGCGCCGACGCCGTAGCCGGAAGCACCCCAGCCCCAACCGCTGCGGTAGCCGCTCAGCCAGTAGCCGTCCTTCTGCATCTGGTTGCGCATCTGCTGCAGGTTCTGCAGACACTGCGTCGCGACCTGGCGGTTGTTCTGCATGGTCGCGTTCTGGGTGGTGGCATTCTGTGCGTGCGCCGCCAGGGGAAGCGCGAGCGTGACGGCACCGGCCGTCATCAGGAGAGTCTTGCGCATTGCTTGCTCCGTTCGATGGAGGAAATCGTGCGGAGGGCTCATGTCCCTCTCGGCATAGGCAACCCCGGCTTGTCGTTTCTGTTCCGTCGAATCTTTCTGCGCCGGATCTTCTTCTTCTCTTTCTGCATCGGATCTTCTTCTTCTGGATCCGCCCGGGATCGGCCGGTGCCTCAGCCGAGCTGTAGGTTGGCGCTTCGGCGGGTGGTTGTTCTCGGTTTTACTTGCAGTTCTCGTCGGATATCCACCCGGCTGACCCTACGGCTTTGTAATGCCGGGATTAATCTCATGTTAATTGAAGGGAAAAAGCTTTGTTTTCTCGGGGGATGGCGCGAGTTCGCGCCGCTGGCGCCGGGATCCGTGTCATCCCGTTGCAACGCTTCCCTGCCTTCCTCCTGCGCCGTGGGCAGGCGGTCGCCGAAGGCCGTCCCCGGCGCTCCGTGATGGGCGGAGCGTCCTGAAGACCAAGCTCAGGAGAACCCGATGAACGCAACGAAGACGGTCCTCGCCGCCGCGACCGCGGCGATGCTCTTCGGCATTGGCAGTGCGGAGGCCCAGTCGGTCACCGGCGCCGGCTCGACCTTCATCTATCCGGCGCTCAGCCAGTGGGCCGACGCCTATAAGAAGGACACCGGCGTCGAGGTGAACTACCAGGCGATCGGTTCCGGCGGCGGCCTGCAGCAGCTGGCGGCCAAGACCGTGACCTTCGCCGCCTCGGACAA
>NASX01000034.1 GCA_002085155.1 Sorangiineae bacterium NIC37A_2 | reverse complement strand
TCCACCCTACCCCCCGGCCTCCGCGCCCACCGCGCGCGCTCTGCTCGAATCCACCCTACCCCCCGGCCTCCGCGCCCACCGCGCGCGCTCTGCTCGAATCCGCCACCCCCCGCGCGCCTTGCCCGAACCCAAAGAACCAAGCCGCGTCCTCCGATACAAAAATGGTATTCGACGCGCGCCGCGCGGCCGCGCACCCTCGGCTCATGATTGAGGTTTTCTCGGGGCCCGACGTCGAGCGACTGCGCGCCGCCGGGCGCGCGGCCGCCCGCACCCTCGAGTCCGCTTGTCGCTTCGCTCAACCAGGCAGGACCACCGCCGACATCGATCGCTTCGTCCGCGAGGACACCCGGGCGCGCGGCGGGAGACCGAGTCAGCTCGGCTTCCACGGCTTTCCCGCCGCGGTCTGCACCAGCCGAAACCATGTCGTCTGTCACGGCATCCCGAGTCCTACTGAGCGTCTCGCTCCCGGCGACATCCTGAACATCGACTGCACCACCGAGCTCAACGGCTTCCATGGCGACACTTCGCGCACCATCGCGCTCGGTCCCGTCTCCGCCGAAGCTGAACGCTTGCTGCGCGTTGCGGAACAATGCATGTGGGCGGGGATCTCTGTCGTGCGCGAAGGCGCGCGCCTCGGCGACATCGGCGCGGCCATCCTCGAGCACGCCACACGCAACCGCTGCTCGGTCGTCCGTGAACTCTGCGGCCACGGCATTGGCCGCCGCATGCACACCGATCCCCAAGTCCCTCACGTCGGCAAAGCGGGGCACGGCCTACGCCTGAGAGCGGGCATGGCGATCACGGTCGAGCCCATGATCAACCTGGGCGGTCCAGGCGTCGTCTTCCATGACGACGGCTGGACCGTGACGACCGTCGATCGGAGCCTATCCGCTCAGTTTGAGCACACGCTGCTCGTCACGAAGACGGGTTACGAAATCATGACGCTGGTGGACTGAATCGTGGCACGCAGGGTGCGGGCGAGCGCCGCGTGCGGCGCTCGCCTCCCGAGGCGGCGCGCCCCCACAAAGGCTCGGTCGGTCGAAGATGGAGGTGATGGACCGGGGCCCTAAAAAAAGCGCTTCACGACGTCCCCTTCGTCCGCGTCGGCGGTCCGCGTGGAAAGCTCTCGGTTGGTCCCGAGCGACGGAGCGCTGTAACGTCCGCTCTCCCCATGTCTCATCGCCTGCGACTGTTCTGGGACTTCTTCGGGCCCGAAGCGGAGCCGACCGCCCGACATCATCAGAGACACCTTACCGAGTTTCTGACGAAGAACTCCGTTGACGGTCGGCCCGAGCTCGAACACGACGAAGCCCGCGTGAGCGTCTACTTAGATCTGCCGAAGGAGCTCGCGGAAAAGGTCGGAAGGGTGCTCCGTCCGCGGCGGGCCACCTTGGTGGAGGAGCCAGAAAAGCCCCCCTTGGGCGGCTAAGCTCTCGCGCGCCTCCCGAGCGTCCCGAACCGCACGTTCTCGCCCGGCCGTAGAGCTCCGAAGCGATCCCAGGACTCCGGGCGGACGACAGCGAGCACCGGATAGCCGCCGGTGGTCGGATGGTCGGGGCCGAGCACGATGGGCTCACCGCTCGCGGGAACTTCGATCGCTCCTCGGATCATCGGCGTCGGGAGCAGCGTATCACGGAAACGGCGCTCGACCTTTGGTCCCTCAAGTCTCTTGCCGACCCGGTTCGAGAGCTCACTCACGCGATACTCACTCTCGACGAGCCGCTCGAAAGCGCCCTCTGCGAAGAGGTCGATGTGGGGGCCCGGTTCGATGAAGATCTGTTCGTCGCGGCCCCCCTCCAGAAGGCGACCTTGGCTCAACTCACGGGCGGCGGCGAGATTTCGTTGCGCGACAAAGTCCCCTCGCCGAAGCGTCCGCCCGCTGTATCCGCCGAGCCCCGCTAAAAGCAGCGTCGACGAAGACCCCAGCACCAGATCTGCCTCGAATCCGCCTTCGATCGCGAGGTACCGCGCCCATCCCGCTCCCGTCGGGACTTCGAGCGTCTCTCCGTCCGCGAGCCTTCGCGGCCCTTCCCCATCAAGCGCAACCCAGAGGGTACCCCGCGCCTGGAACCTCGCGGGCCCGCCGACGATCTCGAGGGCCGCCGCGCTCCCTGACGCTCCCGAGAAAGGGGCGACCGCTCTCTGGTAGCCCAACGGCGAGAGGGGCCCGGAGCTCGGTAGCCCCCGCGCGAGGTTCCCAGGGCGCCCTCCGTCCTGAAGGGTCATGAGCGCCGGACCCGAAACGACCGAGAGCCCCGCGCGACGCGGGCCCCTCAGGGAAAAACGAAGGTCGAGAATGCGACCCGTGCGCGGGGTCCCGCTCTGCACGCTCACAAACCGCACCCGGTCTCCCGGAGCAAACAGGTTCGGCTCGGCGCGCTTCACGTCGAAGAGCGGCGGCCCCAAGGAGCGCCCGAGAAGGTGCCACCCGCCTGGCGACTCGAAAGGGTAAATCCCGGTGTACGCTCCGGCGAGCGCAACACTTCCCGCCGGGACGCGAGGGCGCGGAGAGGCGCGCCGCGGGACCTCCAGGCGCTCGACATTGGGCCCCAAGTACCCGAACCCGGGCATGAACCCGACCAGCTCACAGGTGAGCTCCTGGCTCGTGTGGAGCTCGATGAGCTCCCGCGCCGACAGCCGAAGCTGCTCCGCGAGAGGCTCGAGGTCGGGTCCGTCGTAGACGACCGGTATTTCATGGAGTCGTCCGGGCGCGGGCTCTGCGAGGTCGCTCGCGAGAGCTGCCTCGAGGGCCGAGGCGTCGAGTGTGGTGCCTCCCGCGGCGCCACCAAACACCCCGATCGTTCCGGCGCCTGAAACGATCTCCTTTTCCGGAAGCGCGCGCATGAGCGCCCGCACGGCAGCTTGCGTCAGATTCGCCCGCGCTGGATGCTCCGCTATCCCGAGATCCACCAGCACCCCCGAGAGGCCGTAAGGAATCACGCGCGCGGAGCCCACCGGGATCATCTTCGCGTCCCGCTCGAGCGGAGCAGACCTCTCTCTTCGAGGGCGCGCCGCACGGCGCGCGCAATCTCGACGGCGCCGCGCGTGTCGCCGTGGACGCAGATCGTCTCGACCTCTCCGCTCTCCGCGAGCTGAACCGCTCGCGCCACGGCCCTCGCCGGATCTTCGATCAGCGCGCCCTTTGTTCCACGGGGAATCAAGCACCCGCTCGCATCAACGCCTCGATCGGCGAACCCCTCGCGAAGGTACGGGAGCTTCTGATCTCGCGCGAGCGCACAGAGCGCTCCGGTCCCAGGACCGATCAAAACGGCTTCGGGTTCTTTCGCCGCGAGCTCTTCCATGAAGATCTCGACAATCATCCGGGCGAGCTCTTCGCGAACACTCACGTCATGGTAGAGGGCGCCGTGGGGCTTCAGACCTAGGACTTTCATCTTTCGCTCTGCCCCGAGCTCTCGGAGTGTGCGCACCTGACGCGCGACGGAGGCCTTGAGCTCATCCACCGGGAGCTCGATGGAGCGCCGCCCGAAGTTCTCCCGGTCCGGATAGGATGGATGCGCGCTGACACGCGCTCCGGAACTCTCGGCGAGTTCGAGAGCCCGCCGCATCGTCGCCTCGTCCCCGGCGTGCCCCCCGCAAGCGATATTCACGACCGTCGCGAGCTCGTAGAGCTCCCGAGGCTCGCCCGGAAGCTCGCCGAGATCGATGTTGAGAGAGACGCGCCGCGCGCCCGAATCACGAAATGTCATTTCGCTATTTCAAGGACAGGCTCGGTGCTCTTCTCATTCGCTCGCTCGTTGTGTCCCGCCCGTGCACCGAACGCCTTCGGCGAGAAGAGCTCTTTTACGCACCATACAACAAACCAGTCGACCCATAGAAGGGCCGCGACCGTTGCCAAGTCCACGTCGCCCAGGACACGAGCATCTTCGACCCTGTTTCCAGAGAAACCGTAGAAGAGCAGCAAGTTCATGTTCAAGGCACCGACGATCATGAGCACCTCCCGCGCCGAGAAAATCTTCCGACTCGCCCCGTAGAGAACCAGGATCGCGGCCACAAACAGGTGATTTTCGTGGACCCCAACGTTAAAGGTGAAGTACGCCAAGTAGCCGGCGACCGCCAAACGAAGCCATCGCTCAAAGGTCAACCCCGGCTCCAGCACTCGCCACAGAGCCCATCCGTAGAAGCCGACGAAGAGAATCCGGGGGACGATCCTGAATTGCCAGGCGGATACTTTGATGTAGTTGCAGAGCCCGTCGTCGAGCGGTCCAAATCTCCCCGGATCCGTGAGGTGCAATACGTGCGTCATCAGCCAGGGAAAGTTGATGGCGTTGCCGCTGAGAAACTGATGACTCATGGCCCGCTGAAACGCGATGACGAGGGCGTTGCCAAAAATGCTCCAGCAGACCAAGACTCCCAGAGCGCCGACGCCCAAGAACTGGAGCGCAAAAACTCGCTGCCCCGCCACAAACTTTCGCGCGAAGAAGAGCAAGAAAAACGGCGCGAGGATGAGCGGCTGCCACTTGATGAGCGCGCAAGACCAGAACAGGACGGCCACCGGCCACCCCATGCGGCCACTCTGGAGATAGTGCATGAGCAGGAGCAGAAGCGGAGTGTAAAGAATATCAAGGTAGCCCAGGCCTACGCCCGCGAGCCCGAGCGACCACCCGAGCGCCCCGCCCAAAGCCAGCCGCTTCATCCCGGCCGGGCCCAAAGCCGTCCTCCAATACACAAGGCAACTGCCCACGAGGAAGAGCACCGTAAGCAGCTTGATGGCAGATTGGCGTCCCCATCGGAGGGCTTCAGCGAGCTCGTCGAACACCCAAAGCGCACAGAAAGTCAGCGGAGGATAGTCGCCGCGCGCCGCTGCGAACCCGTCGACCACACCGAGGCGATCCATAGCCCGCATCCAGCGCATCCAGATCCGCACGTCCGAAGTGCCTGGCGTTGAGATAAACAGCGCCACCAAGGCGCTCAGGAGAAGAGCCGCTCCCAACGCGAGCCCCGCGTCGCGAGAGCTTCGCGAGTCGACAGAATTTGGCCTCAACAATGCTTCCCTCTTGGGTCCTAACGAACACTAGAAGGTACGCTTCGGAGTAAGCCTTTCAATACGCAAGTTGTCGACACGCTCTGGAAGCTGTCCGTTCCGATGAAAACCGTTCGATATCCATGAGTCAGATGAGACGGTCCACGAGCTCTCGGACGCAGCCATCTCCTCCTCTGGCCTGACACACGTAGGCAGCCCGCGCGCGGATCGATCCGTGAGCGTCTCGTGGACATGCAGCAAGACCAACAGCCGACATCGCCTCGAGATCGTTCACGTCGTCCCCGATGTATGCGATCCGCTCAAGGGGCACATTGTGTTTCGCCGATATTTCCTTCACCACCGGAAGCTTATCCGCGATTCCTGGATGGTACTCGTCAACTCCAAGCTTTCTCATCCTCGCGGCGACGGCCCCGGAATTCTCCCCCGTGACAACCGCGAATATCCGACCGGATTCGCGCCAGAGGCGCATGCCCATGCCGTCCTTCGTGTTGAACTTTTTCAGCGCCTCCCCGTCGGGGCCATAATACATGCCGCCGTCCGTCAACACTCCATCGACGTCGCTCACGATCACGTCGATCTTCGGGAGCCCTCGGAGAACTTCCTTCTTTCGTTTCGCGTGCAGGAGCGCCTCAATTGTGTCCCAGTCTTCTGGAGCGTCCAGCTCGACTGCCGTTTCGGGCGCCATGATAAAAGGGGCAACCCTGCCATGAAGGCGACAGCCCGTCGTGAGCAGCAGCTCTCGCGAGCTGATATAAAATGCTCCATTCTCGAAGAGCTCTCCGTCCCAATCTTGGCGCCGAGGGCGCGCCTCGGGGCGATAGTTCAGAGCTCTCACGAAGCCACCTGGCTCCGGGCGCCAAAGGAACCGATGTTGCCGGGTCACCGAGACAACTGAGTCCGCACCGGTTTGGTCCATCAGCGCCAGCGCTCCTTCGAGATCCCGAGCGCCCACGAGTGGGCTCGTGGCTTGGATGAGGACGAGGCGGTCGAAGGGGCGCTCGGCGGCGAAGTGAAGCATCACAGACTCCGTAGAAGCAGTATCCGTCGCGAGCCCCGCCGGCCGCCGCAAAGCGCGAACACGCTGGCTTCCGAGCTCGCGGGCAACGGACAGAATCTCGTCACTGTCACTCGAGACCCACACCTCTTCGATCCCCCTCGTCCCGAGGGCCGCCTCCAGCGCGTAGTGAAGGAGCGGTTTGCCGGCGAGTGGCTTGATATTCTTACCGGGGATGGACTTCGAGCCGCCTCGAGCCGGGATGAGGGCTAGGGTCTTCAAAACGCCCTATCTTCGCACGGTCTGGGAGCTGTCGCACTCTGCTGATCGAGCGTGGAGCGACTCTTAAGCGGCGCGGTCTCGTAGCCGTATCACGATCGGAGTCTCTATGCCCCACGAAGTCTCTCTGGCCGGCCGCCTCGTTGGCGAAGGTCATCCCACTTACATCATCGCTGAGATTGGGCTCAATCATAACGGGGATCTGAAGCTCGCCAAACAGCTCATCGACGTGGCCGCTCTCTTTGGGTGTGACGCGGTCAAGTTTCAGAAGCGAACTCCTGAGCTTTGTGTTCCCCGGGACCAGTGGGACAAGGAGCGCGACACCCCTTGGGGCAGGATGACGTATATCGAGTACCGTCACCGCATCGAGTTCGGCGCCGCCGAGTACGAACAGATCGATGCCCACTGCCGCCAGAAGGGGATCCACTGGTTCGCCTCCTGCTGGGATGAGCCCTCGGTCGACTTCATGGAGCGCTTCGATCCCCCTTGCTACAAGATCGCCTCTGCATCGCTCACCGACGAAAAGCTCCTCGCGCGCAAAGTGAGAACAGGCAAGCCCTTGATCCTGTCCACGGGCATGTCGACGATGGCCGAAATCGAGCGCGCTGTGGCCTCCCTTCCCAAGGAGCGCCTGATCCTCCTTCACGCAACGAGCACCTATCCCTGTAAGCCAGCGGAGATCAACCTCAGGATGCTGAAGACCCTCCGGGACAAGTTCGACGTCCCAGTCGGCTACTCAGGGCACGAGACCGGACTTCAGATTTCAATCGCTGCCGCGGCTCTCGGCGCGGTGGCCATTGAGCGACACATCACGCTCGACCGGGCCATGTGGGGCACCGACCAAGCGGCGTCCGTCGAACCTTCAGGTCTCCAGCGGCTCGTGCGCGACGTGCGCGTCATCGAGCAAGCCCTCGGTGACGGCAAGAAGCGCGTCTACGAATCCGAGCTGCCGATCCGCGCGAAACTGCGGCGAGTGGGGTGAGCCCGAGGGGAGCCGGTCCTCACCCATGAGAGGCACGCGCGGATCGAAAGATATCACTGAAGCGCTTCCCATCGAGAAGATCCGAGAGCAGCCGCCTTTCGGCTTCGGCGTATGCCAGCCCGAGCCGCTCGTCGGTCTCATCGTTGAACTGCTCGTAGCCGCCGGGACGTGGCGTAAATTCCCCGAAGACCAGGCCACTTTGCGAGCGCAGGAAGTCGATCCGGATGAACGGCAGAGGAATCGCCTGGCTCAGCCGCTCGACAAACTCAACCTCCCCGGCCTTGAGCCCCGTACCCTCCATCAGCTCTTGAACATACTTCCCCGTGTCACACCGCGCCCCGTCGCGCGTCCACCAGGCGTAACTTGTGGTGGGGTACCGCTTCACTTCCAGGACAAGTTCGACTCGACCGTAGAACGCGTAAAACTTCAGATCGCGCCCGGAGGTGAGCTCGCCCGGCGTCGGAAGAACCAACTCCTCCACGAGCCACTTGTCGCGCTGTACTTTGTTCGACGCAAGCAGGCTCTTCCCAGCCCCGATCAATTCGTCCCACGACCCCAGCGTCGCCTTCTCGGCAACCTGAAAGATCTCGTGATTGTTCGGTACGAGAAACACTCCCCGCGAGCTGGCGCCACTCTCGGGCTTCACCACCACGCCGCTTGAGCGAGGAAGCTTCTCAAGCTCAAGACCTTGCGCCAAGAGCTTTGGACGAACGAGCCCCTTCTCGTCTACAAAACGAAGACAGCCCACCTTGTCGTTGAGGAGCCACTCCGGTCCGTCGCTCGGTGCGCCACCCCTCAAGACACTCTTGCCAGAGAGGACCGCTCGAAAAGACGGGCGCACGACCCGACCGCCGCTCTTTCGAACCAGGCTTTCCGTGAGGTCGTCCCAAGAAAGAACCTTCCTGAGCTGGTTCGACAGCTCAGCCTGGACCTCCGTAGGAAGCTTCTTCAGGCGCTTCGATACGCCGTTGACCTCATTCCGAAGAACGGCTTTGCGCTCTTGCTGCGCCGCGACGCAACTCTCCACGATGGCGACAGCAGCCATCGCCCAGGTGTCCTGTTTTCCCTCCATAACCTCCTGCCCAAAGTCCCCGGCCAAAAGGGCCGCTAAGGCAGCTCGTAGGATAAAGACATGCCAAGCTCAATATCCTTTGTCTCAGGCGTCTATGACTCCGCGATCCAGTGAGCTCGCCACTTCCAATGAATGTCTTAGATACGCTGTGTGAGCTACGTCGAAGGTGTGGTGCCCAGGTTGCGCGTACCGTATGTAGGCGAAGTTGAAGCGATCTGCCGAATAGATCGGAAGGCCTGCAAGCTTGCATTGTTGCAGAAAGAGGGTGTCAGTCCCCTTCTTCACGGGCAGAAAATCGATGTGGTGCGTCCGCGTGCGATCCGCAACGATGGTCCCGCCGTGTACAAAACGCTCAGATGGCGCGTTCTCCGGAGCCTCCGAGGTCAGATAGAGCCGACCAGTCTGCTCGACAAACCGAAAGTAGGTCCCCTTGCCTACGACCGCGGCACGGGACTCTTGCATGGCGAGGACCGCGTCGCGCAAGTAATGCGCTCCATAATAGTCGTCGTCATCCATCTTCGCCCACAGGTCGCCCCTCGCAACAGCCCGGGCACGGTTTAAGCTCTGACCGAGGCTCATATCGCTTTGAGTCCTCAAAAGGAGGATGCTCGCGTCCCTCTGGCATTGGTCCACAAGGTCCTGATCGACCGTGTCTAAGTTGGCGACGAGGATCAGCTCCTTCCTTTCGTAGGACTGTCGACGAAACGTTTCGATGCAGGATTTCAGGAGGCCCGGGCGCCGCGAGACACAGAGAACGCTCACAAGCGGCTCTCCCGGCCCCACGGGAGCAATTCCAAGCCCAGCGCTCAGACGAGCGCGCGCCGCTGGAACACTGAAGCGCTCTCGAGCAAACCTCCATGCCTCGTGGCCTTCTGCCAAACTCCCACCTTGAATCCCCTCGGGTGACTCAAGAAAGCAATGTGACAAGCCCCGCAAGATGGAGTCTTGCCAACCGAGCGCAGTCGGGGCCAGGCGAAGCGCGTGGCGCGCGAGCATCGCCTCCACGAGCTGGCGAACTGCCGCCGGACTGGTCTGAGAGAGCGGTGACATGATTTCGGCCGTACCCGCGTGCGCCTGGTCGTTCGGCGGAACGACGCGCACCTGGCCAGCCGTCCCGCCCTGCTCCTTCACAAGTTCCGCCAAGCCAAGCTCAATGTAATGAGCAGCATTTTCGGGCAGAGGCACACCTAGACGCGCCCCGAGCACCGGCAACCCGGAGCTCGCTGCCTCGGGCGCACACCCCGACCGCGCAAACAGCGCGACTCTGATACCGCGTTCGGTGAGTTCCTTGAGAGGTTGCATCGATCCCAAGGCCGTCTCCTCAGAAGCTATCAAGAGCTCGACGCCCGAATCCAGCTCATCCAGAACCTCCCCGAGGCTGCTCCCCGTGACCAGCTGCCAGCCTTCGAACAAGATCGCCAAATCCGGACAATCGACGAGCGCTGCGCGCCGTGGAGCCCGCGCACCCAAGTTCCCTTGGCTCGACCAGCGCTCCCAGGACACGCGCGTAGGGTCGACGGCGGGCGCCACGATTTCGTGTTTTCTCGCTCCCTTCTTGCTCCGCCAAGCCACAAATCCACCATCGACCGACGGCGCCTCCTTCGCCTGACGAAAGAGCACTCTGTCGATCGCGCGTTCGACCTTGAACGCCCAATGGGGGCCCAACGTCCGCCGCGTCGCCCGCGAAAGCGCTTGCGCGATTCGGTCACGAAGGTCACTAGGGTCGTGCCCTTGCTGAAGGACCTGGGCCATCGTCAGCCCCAAACCCTCAGACCCGCACGCTTGCTGGGCTTCCTCAAGGATAGCGGTCAAGAGCTCAGCCTGAAGCCGAATCGTCTCCTGGGCGCGCTTGAGCTCAGTCCTCAAGCTCTCCTCGTCAAGACCGTCCTGTTCCCCCCCGTCCGGCCCGTTCTCCTCAATCATGGCAGGAATCCCTCACACCAAGCTGCTCCCCAACACTCAGAGCGGCCCCGCGCCCTTTCGGCTGATCCTCGGCCACATTTGCTGACACGCACACTCGCATTAAACCCGTCTTCAAGACTATTGTCGGGCAGGAAGCTCGAGCCCAGCGCATGATCCTCTTTTCAGTACTCAATGCACTCTGGAAAATGCTCGAACGCCGGCGGCGCGTCTACTTTGTAGTGCTGGCATGCCTCTTGGTGGTCGCGGGGGTCCTCGAAATGCTCGGCATGCTGGTCCTCTTCGGGTTCATTCGGGGTCTGGACGTGAACGAGGCGGGGCACCGACGGGGTCCCATCGCGGCCCTTCTCCGATTCGCCTTCGGTGAGCCTCTGGGCACCCTCGATTACACGCTCCTGGGCGGCGCGCTCATCATCCTGGTGATGGTCATCAAACACACGCAGGGCCTCCTCGTTCGGTACCAACTCACGAGACTCCTGTCGAACTTGCACCACCGCATCGCACAGCAGCTCTTCGGCTCCCTAGCAGCCATGCCTTTCGAGGACATCCTGCGCTTCGGAAGTCTTCAGGACTTCCTTTCGAGCACCCTGGAGGTGCTCCGCACGTCCTTCGATCTGGCGACCCGCATTCTCGCTGACACAGCGATCGTTCTCATGATCCTGTGTCTACTCTTGTTCGTCGACGTTCAACTCACGATGATAGGACTGTTCCTCTTTGGAGTTGTCGGCTTCTCCATCTACCAGCTCCTCCGGACACAGCTCCGCAAGATGGGACGAATCGAGCATGAGGCTGGGAAAACCGTGCACGCCGCTCTCTCGGACACTTTCGGCGGGCTAGCCGAGGTTCGAATTCGCGATGCCGTCCGACTCTTTCAGCGTCGCTATTCCCGAGCGCTCGGTGAACTGAATCGCGTCGAGCGCAAGGAGCAAGCACTTTCGAGGATACCGTCGTCAGCGAATGAGCTTATCCTGACCCTCGCGATCGTCTCCTCCGTCTTCTATCTGGTGGTCGCTGAGAAGCCACTCGGAGACGCACTGCACACGCTCGGCATATTTGGCTTTGCGGGGATGCGCGCCAACGGCGCGATGTCTCGCATCAACCGATCCTATCAAAGGCTGAAACAGAAGAACGAGCGCTTCAACAAGCGTCTCGAGCAGCTGCGGCGACTCACTCCCCGCGTGCTCGGGAGCGCTGACGTCGAAGTGCCGAGCTACCTCTCTGAAGAAAAGCCTCTGCCCCCTGGTCGAAGCGGCCGCCTCGAGCGCGAGATCAGCCTTCGCAAGGTCACCTTCCGCTACCCTCAGTCAAAGCGCCCCGCGGTGCGCTCAATCAGTATCACCATTGAAAAGGGCTCGTTCGTTTCGTTCTGCGGCGAGTCCGGTGGAGGCAAGTCCACAATCGCCTTGCTCATCATGGGTCTACTTCGTCCCCAAACCGGGGCAGTGCTCTGCGACGACTGGAGCGTGTTCGAGCACATTCGCGCCTGGCAGCGAAATATCGGCTACGTAGGCCAAGTTCCGTACATCGCGCGCGCCACGGTGCGAGAGAACGTCGCCTTCGGCGTCGACCCGAGTGAGATCTCTGATGAGCGCGTCTGGGCAGCTCTGGAAATGGCTTCGGCGCGGTCCTTCGTAGAGGAGCTCCCAGGAAAGCTGGACGCGCCTCTGTCCCGAACAGGACGACTCTCAGGCGGTCAACGCCAGCGCATCGTCATCGCGCGAGCGCTCTACCACGATCCAGAAATCATCGTCTTCGATGAGGCGACCGCCGCCCTAGATAACATCACAGAGCAGGAGATTACCGAAGCGGCCCTGCGTCTTCGCAAGCAGAAGACCGTGATCTGCATCGCTCACCGTCTCTCTACGATTGAGCAAAGTGACGTCATTCACCTCGTAGAAAAAGGTCGCATCGTCGCCAGCGGGACGTACGCCTCCCTCCTCGAGGAAAGTGAACAGTTCCAACGACTGGCTCGCGTCAAAGGGGCTCACGTCGAGAGAGAAACCTCAAACGAGGGACCCCGGGGCGCTTGACCCGCCGCCGACCACAAGTGGCAGCAAGGCAGGAGCGCCCGATTCGGTCTCCGGCCTCGCGAGAGCATTGAGTCGCTCGAGACGGCCCGGCAGCAGCGACCAGTCGCACTTTTCTCGCACGAAAGTCCGCCCGATCTCCACTCGCTCAAGCCACTTGACCTCAGAGGCCCAGAGCGACTCGATCACATCCCAGACCTCCTCAGGTCTCGCATAGAGGGCCGCGGGGCCGAACGTCGACTCAAAAACAGGCGGAAGAATCGCCGGCACACCCGCGGCCAGCGCCTCGAGCACGGCGCGGCCAAATTCTTCGATATAGTCCTCGTGCGGGTAGTGGACGAAAAAGTCGAGCTCGCTCAAAAATTCCCACACATCGCGGGACCCGAATCGAAAGTTCGTCCAGTTCGAGGGCATTTTGCCGACGACGTCGCGCGCACGGTCGACGCCCCCCAGAAACTGCACGTCGCACTTCTTTCCGACGCAATAGGCGGCCTCAAGCGCAGCTTTCGACGTGGGCCATTTCGTGTAGTGATCACGCCCGTGACGGCCCACAACTGGAACTTTCCTTGTCCGGCCTCGAAAAGGTCGCTCGCTACTGCACCAGGTCTTGCTGTCGATGAGCGGGTTCCAAGTCTCCGGATTCACCGTTCGGTAGCGGGGGTCCGATGCCATCAAGCCCCTTACGAGATCAGAAATCGGGATCCACGTCGGATCTGCCACCTCGAACATCCTCGCGACGTTCTCCTCGACGCTCGTGGGGTCGTATTGAATGTCACCTCCCGAGTAGAGTCGCCTCGACATCTGATTTGTGATGATGCCGAACTTGTCACACTCGATCGCGGGCGCCCGATCCAGAAAGTCTGAGAGAACTACTGGAAAACCCACGAGTGCCACGCGCGCCCGCACGGCCTCTCCGGGCGAAGCGAACGAGACCTGCCCCTCGTGCACCATACGACGAATGGAGTCGTGAGGGGGCTTGGCGACCCTGGCGCCGTATCGAGGGTAATGAAAAACGGCCGTTCGGAGCCCGCTCTGCACGGCCGCATCGACGTAGTTCTTTGTGGAGATGAAGGCCCCACCGATCATCGCAAAGTTCGAGGCGATCAGGACATCCACCTCGTGGATCGCGCCCCGCTTTGGCAGGATCGCGAGGGGCGCAGGGAAGGCTCGGTCCGAACCCGGCCGAAGCACAGCCGCGTTCCTCTCGTGCTGAGCGCGCCAGAAGGCCGCCATGTCTTGGTACGAGCGCCGCACCCCATAGTAGATGGTGAAGATGTGCGTCAGACCTTGTCGGGTCAGTGAGTCTCCCGAATCCAAGGCAAACGAGAGAGGCACGCCCTTCATGAGACGCACGACCTGTTTCCCAGTGTAGTGTTCGAGCCGCGCGATCAGCTCCGAGTCAGCAGAGACACGCACCCGATCCCAGCCCCCGATATTCTCGAGTAGATCACGTCGAACCATCAGCGATGAATAGTTCTGCGTAACGAGCTTTCGCCCGCGGCGCGCTGTCGGTCGAAAGTACAGGTGGTTCAGCGCTCGAACCCAGTCCGTAATATTCGCGGGCTCAGCCGGGTTATCCCGAAGATGCTCGGCCTGTAGTGCAATCCGCTCCGGATGGGACCAGTCATCGTCGTCATGGACCGTCACATACTCGCCCGTCGCACGGGTGAGCGCGAGATTTCGTCCACAATAGGTGCCCGAATTCGGGCTCTGGCGCAGAACCGATACTCGCGAGTCCCTTCGCGCGAATTCCTCAGCAACCTCTAGGGTGCGGTCCGTGCTGTCGTCGTCGACGACGATCACCTCGAGCTCAGCCCATGTTTGCTGCAGCAAACATTCGAGCGTCTTGCCCAGGCGCTTCTCCGCGTTAAACGCAGGTACGATGACCGTTACCTTGGGTCCGCCTACCTTTGAGCCAGGCACGGCCTTCGTAGTGAGGTTGTCGAGGAGAAGGGGTTTCGTAGCGTCCCATCGCGCAAGCGGCGCCAGCTCCTGCTCTTCAAAGATGCGATTGATCATCTCTAATCTTTCGCCATCTCGCTGCGCTTCGCCGGACACGCTTGTCAGCGTATTGCAATACGCGAGCCGCAAATCGACGCTGTTCGGGAGGCGCCGCATCAAAGGTTCCAAGACCGCTTTCGCGCGCTCCGGAGCCCCAAGACACATGTGACACTCCGACTCGAGAAGCGCCTCATAAACTGCGCAGGAGCTCTTCGTCTCCAAGTAGCGAAGCAGAATCAGGTTCTCGAGCGCGCGTTCAAAGTCACCGTGACTCGAATACCAGATGGCCAACTCCCGCGCCGCGAATGCGATCGTTGGCTGCGAGGAAAGCGGGCTGGTCTTCGCGCTTTCGAGCGCGGCAAGTGAGCGCTCCGAGAACCCACGCCAAAGCGCGTCTGCCGCCACTCCCACCGCGGAGTCCTTGTCAAACGCCGCGATAACTCCACGTCCGACCCTGCGCTCACGAATCATACGCAGGACAGCGCGCGGCAAGACGGCGCGCGCGACCCTTCTTGTACGCGAGTCTCGCAGCACACGCACGCTCAAGCCAACGAGCTTCTTCCGAAGAGCCTTCGTGATCGGTCTCATCGTGCTGCGACCTCCTTCACGTCACCATCCACGATCAACTGCGTTGACCCCTTGCCGGCCTCCCGAATCCGCACGCGGACATCTGGATACTCGGCACAGAAGGCCGCCACGAACCCTTTCTCATCTGCCCGGTTCGTATCATCCAGTAAGATCACAGCATCCTTTCCCAAGGAGCCCTTGAGATTCCATAGCGCCGGCGCTCGGCTCTTTTTCGCCACACTTCCCGGTGGGCCATCCACAAACATGAGGTCGATTTGCGTATCGCCGAGCCTCTCCGTGACGCCTGTGTACCAGGGGGTCCCGAACTTCGCGTCGTTCGCCAGCGGGGAATGCCAAAACTCAGTTCGTGCGACGGGTTCGATCATCTCCACGCGCCGCCGTGTCTCCTCTAGAAACCGTGCTTCGTGGTCGACAATGATGTGTCGCACATCGGACAGCTTCAATTTCTTGAGAGCAGCCGCAATGAGCACGCTCGAAACACCAGAACCAAGTTCGATGATGACCCGAGGCCGCCGCTTTTCGATGGCCTCCACCAGCTCTGCCCCCATGAGGGGATCGATAGCCCAGTTCCCGTAAGCCACGGGATAGGGCAGGTTCAACGCGACCAGGCTACTCGCAGCCACCGGTTCGGCCTGCCCCTCTTGGAGCTCCCGAAAACGACGGTGGAAACCTCGTCGATGTTCCCGCAGGGTCTTCCGAGTTGCCCGCCCGTCCTCGTCCACGCGCTTCTTGACTTCCGCAATTGCCTCACGCAGCGCGTCGATCTTCTTCGCGCGGTCGTCGACCAGCGAGCGGACCGTCGCGATCCCCCGCTCCATTTCTCGGAACCGTCTGCGAACATGAAAGCCAAGATAAAGCGTGACGCCTAACGTAGCGAACGACCCCGCCACCGCTAGGGTTGGAAATATTGCGTTCACGGCAGTCTAAGTGTACGGCAGCGACTTAGGAAAGCAAAGATCAGCACATACTTCGCTCGAGAAGAAACAAGGATATCTGAGCTCCAAGTGACCGCGGCCATCCCGCTCCTTCGAGCCAAAATTTCAGAAGGACTCATCCTTCGGGGAACGCGATGAAGAGCTTCAAACTTGTCAAGTCTATGGTGCGTCGTTTACGCCCAGCGACGAAACGACCGCCGATACGTCCTTCTCAATACGACGATCGAGTCCTCTCTCTTGGTGACAAACTTTGGGAAGGCTTTTCTCCTCAGGCGCTCGTCGACCTTCATGCGCTCCGTGACGATCCCTCGGTACATCGAGACACGGTTGCACGGGCCGCCCGCGAGCTCGCTCGTTACTACCGAATGACCGGAGACTGGGCGAAGGCACAAACGAACGCCGCCATCGCCCGCGTAGCCGCGCCCGGAGGCGCCGAGTCAAATGAGCATTTTCTTCTCGAGGCTGACTGTCTGGTCCACCTTGGACGATCAGAAGAAGCCCGTCAGATCCTGACCCGAGGCCTCGAAGGACAGCCTGATCACGCCGCGCTCTGCCTCGCAATGGCGAACACCTTGGCCGCGGAGGGCGCGAGCGCTGACCAGTCGCGGCTCGATTGGATCAATCGGCCCCTCCGCGCCGCCTCGCTCCCCCCGATCGAGAAGCGAACGGACGCGCCGCTCACGATCTGGAATCTCGTGGCCAAAGCGGGGAGAGTCAACGACGGTCCGCTCGTCTCCGTCATCGTTCCTGCCTTCAACGCCGAAGAAACGATTGAGCGCGCCCTTTTGTCCATCACTGAGCAGACATGGGCGAACATCGAGATCATCGTCGTCGACGATCAAAGCAGAGACCGAACCTTCGAGCTCGCGATGGACTTTGCCCGACGAGCTCCACGCGTTCGAGTCTTTCGCACCGAACGAAACTCCGGAGCGTACGTCGCACGGAATCTCGGGCTCAGTCACGCACAGGGACAGTATGTCACGGTGCACGACGCTGATGATTGGTCGCATCCGAAGAAGATAGAGCTTCAGGTGACGTACCTCGAGAAACACTCGGGCGTCGCTGGGACCGTCTCCGAATGGGTTCGCAGTCGTGAGGATCTCTTCTTTGTGCCTCTGCCACGCCTTCGGACGCGCTGGGTATACCTAAACGCATCATCGCTCATGCTCAGGCGCCAGCTGCTCGAACAACTGGGAGGCTGGGATTCTGTGCGGGTAGGCGCTGACAGCGAGCTACTGGATCGCTTGAAGGCGTGTCGACTCAAGGTCGAAACGATTCTTCCCAATGTGCCGCTCTCGTTCGGGCTCGTCCAAGCAACGTCCTTGACGCAAAGTTCATCGACTTCGTCACGAACGCGCCATCGCGGCATTCGTAGGGAGTATCACGCCGCCGCGTCCTATTGGCATCGCCGCGCGGCGATCTCTGGCCAGCCGCTGCGGCTGACACATACACCGCGGCCATTCCCAGCTCCGCCGCAAATGCTCCCCCAGCAAGCGACCCATCCGCCGTTGGATCTGATCTTTATCGCTGATTTCAATTTCGACAGCGACGTCCGCTCATTCACGATGGACCTCATTCACGCCGCGCTTCGGTCGGGCCTGCGCGTCGGTGTCTTCCACTATCGACGATATCACCTCTCGGTAACGACACACGTGTCCGACGCCATCTTGGAGCTAGCCGAGACCGGGAAGCTCGTCCGCATCGCACCTGGCGAAGAGGTCTCTGCTCGTATCGTGCTCGCGCTTGACGCAGTCCCTCTTCAGCACGTCTTCGATCTACCGCCCCTGATCAAGTGCGGTCACTTCGTCGTCGCTGCGAGCCCGGCAAGCGCTCCGCCGAGCGCCGAAGAGGCCCTCTGCGACCCGACCATCGTTGGCGAGAATGTTCGCTCGATGTTTGGGTGTCATCCCGTCTGGCTCGCAGTCTCGGGAATCGTCCGCGAGCTCATGACCAAGGACCGTCGCTACGATCCCGTTTGTTCTGCGATCTGGTCTCCCCTCATCGACACCGAAACATGGTGCACTCGTCCGATTCATTTTCGCGGTGGGGAGCGCGCCCAACCCGTCATTGGTCGTGGGGCGCGCGACAATCAGCGCCAGTGGCCTCTTACTCCCGAGGTGACGCGGCTCGCCTACTGTGCAGACTTGCCTTGTGAGGTCCGAATCATGGGCGCTGCAACCGTGGCCGTTCGCCAGCTCGGCCGGTCCCCGGCCAATTGGCGCATTCTTCCCGCTCATTCACTTCCTCGTCAGGACTTCCTCTCAGATCTCGACTTCTACGTTCACTTTCCTCACGAAGGATCCAGTGACGAGTTCGAGCGCGGCGTCCTCGAAGCCATGGCAGTCGGCGTGCCGGTCATCCTTCCGCCATCGTTCGAGTCAACGTTCGGCCAAGCTGCGCTCTACTGTGAACCTAATGGGGTTTGGCCGCTCGTCGAGGCACTTTGGACCGATGAGGTCGCGTGGCGCGCCCACGCTCAGGCGGGCCGAGATTTCGCGCTTGAGCACGGCTGGTCGGTTCTCCCGTCTCGGCTGAGCTCACTTGAAAATGAACTGGCAACGCGAGAGCCATAGCCGCTGTCATTGGCCCGAGAGAGCGCCCAAGAGCAGCCATGTCTGACACCCACGCCGCTCATGCTCATGGATTTCGCCCGGATATTCAGGGACTTCGAGCTCTCGCGGTGCTGCTCGTTCTGGTGTTTCACGCGGGCCTGGGGCTCGACGGTGGTTACGTAGGTGTTGACGTCTTTTTCGTCCTCTCTGGATTTCTGATCACGAGGCTCTTGGTCCGGGAGGGCGAGAAGACTGGACGGATCAATTTCCTCTCGTTCTACGCAAGACGCTCCCGGCGCCTCCTCCCGGCCGCCGTGCTCGTACTCGTCGCGACAACGATCGCGACCGCGCTATGGTGTCCAAGAAGCGAGCTCTCCGAATTCGGCCTCGACGCCGCCTTTGCTGCCGCATACGCCGTCAACTGGCGTTTTGCTGAGCGCGCCGTCGACTATCTCGCAGAAGACGTCGGGCGTTCACCTGTTCTCCACTACTGGTCGCTCTCTGTCGAAGAACAATTCTACTTTGCGTGGCCGCTCTTGGTCGCGCTGGGACTCAGCGTCAGTCGCCGCTTCCAGTTCCTACGCGTCTCTACCCTCGCCGCCATCCTCTCCCTCGTGGCAGCGTCGAGCTTTGTCTACGCTGCCTTCGTAAGCTCCGGGGCCGAGTCCTTTTTCGTCACAACGACAAGACTTTGGGAGCTGTCGATCGGCGCTTATCTCGCGCTCGCGGAGCGCCCCATGGGTGGGCTATCCCGTAAGCTCGGTCCAGCCTTCTCTCTCTTGGGCGTAGGCATGGTCGTCTCCGCCGCCGCAGTTTACGACGCAAAAACCCCTTGGCCTTCCGCGTTCACCCTCCTGCCCACGGTGGGCACGGCTCTGGCCCTGATAGGCGGCCAGGCAGCTCCCGCCTCACCTATTTCCAAGATCCTGGGAGCCCGCCCCTTTCGCCTCGTCGGAGACGTCTCCTATTCCCTCTACCTCTGGCATTGGCCGCTTTTGGTCGTTGGCCAGGATTGGTTTGGCCTCAAGGGTCCGGCCTGGGGCGCTTGTCTCTGCGCGCTCTCTGCTCTCCCCGCCACGCTCAGCTATCTGTTTGTCGAGCAGCCCCTCCGCACCGCGAAATCACTTTCCAGTCAACCCGCATTTGCGGTCTCACTCTGCTCAACGCTCTCCCTTCTCGCTGTCAGCTCGGGACTCGCCCTCGCTTACGAAGGCGCCTCAGGGCAAAAAGCGTCGACTATCGGCGCTGTTGAGCTGACGGCCCGAGGGCGCAACTTGATCGTGACGCCGCGCAAGGCTGGTGCGCCCGCGCTCGGAAAGAGCCCGAAGCTCTCCGAACATGGGATCCCGCAGAGCAAGTACGACGTCATCTACCCCGCTCCGGAGAATGCGCGCAGAGACGTCCCCAGCGCTTACGAGCGAGATTGCCAGACCAGGCGCGGCAGCAGCCACGTGAATTGGTGCGAGTTCGGTGATGTGAAAAGTCGGCGGCGCTTTGTGCTTGTCGGCGACTCTCTCATGATCCAATACGCTGACGCACTCGGCGCGATTGGGAAAGCCCGTGGCTGGCGCGTGGAAACAGCTACCAAATCGTCCTGCCCCTTCTCGAAAGACCCGTCGAAGCCGGACGACTGCCGAGCGTTCAACGAGAACATTCTGCGCGCCTTTCGCGAAAATCCCCCTGAAGGCATTTTCACAACCCAATACGGGGTCGCAACCGCAGAGACACTTCGCCCCTATTGGTCTGAGCTCGTAAACCTTGGGCTCAAGGTCATTGTCATCGGCGCCAACCCTCACCCTCCGGCGAACCAATCCATTTATCAGTGCCTTTTAAGGAACCAATCGGACTATCTGCCGTGTGCATTCCCGCGCGCAGAAGGAATCGAGCTCAGCGCGCTCCCCGCTCAGAAGAAAGCGGCGGCTGAGGTAGCCGGCGTGCATCTCATCGATTTGACGGACTACTTCTGCCCTCGCGACTTGTGCCCACCGGTCATAGGGAACGTACTCGTCCTGAGGCAGGGAGCCCACATCACAAACTCTTACGCTCAGTCGCTAGCGCCTATTATTTCTGAAAAGCTCGAAGAGCTGGGGCTTTGATCATGGCCGCCGCGAGTATGTAGCTGACGAGGGCGGCGCGATTGCCCTTTCATGCCGACCGGCGCTCGCCCGGAGACTCACCCCGCTCCGCAAGCGCTTTCTGCACGAAAGGAGCGTTCCCGTCCCCAGGCGCGCCCTTGAAAGCGGATCGGCTGAGCGGGTATCGTTAGGGAACCTCCGCCACCCCTCTGGAGCGCGGCTCGGCAGCATCCATGTCTGACACTCCTATCGCTCACGTTCCTGATTTTCGCCCTGACATTCAGGGTCTCCGAGCGATCGCAGTACTGCTCGTCCTCGCCTTCCATGCCGACCTCGCTCTCGACGGCGGCTACGTGGGTGTTGACGTCTTCTTCGTTCTCTCCGGCTTCTTGATCACCGGGCTCTTGGTTCGAGAGGGCGAAATGACCGGTCGCATCGACTTCCTCTCCTTCTACGCCAAACGAGCCAAGCGTCTCTTCCCTGCCGCGGCCCTCGTGCTGGTCGCCACAACGATCGCGACCGCGCTCTGGGGGCCCAGCGGAGAGCTCACCGAATTCGGCCTGGACGCGGTGTTTGCGGCCGCATACCTCGTGAATTGGCGCTTCGCGGAGCGCTCCGTCGACTACCTCGCCGAGGACGTGGGGCGCTCCCCCTTCCTGCACTTTTGGTCCCTGTCTGTCGAGGAGCAGTTCTACTTCATCTGGCCCGCGCTCATCGCGATCGGTCTTTTGGTTTCGACTCGGTTCAAGAGACCGCTCAAACTTACCCTGGGCGTAGTTCTGCTCACGGTCTTCGCCCCCAGCCTCATTCACTCGGCGCTCGAAGATACCGATCCGAAGTCCTTCTTCGTGACCACCACACGCCTCTGGGAACTCGCGCTCGGCGCTTACGTGGCTCTAGGGCGAACCACCTTGAGCCGCATTCCCGCGCGGTTTGGAGCAGCCATCTCCGCGGTAGGTCTCGCCATGATCCTCTCGGCGGCCGTCCTCTACAACGCGAAGACCCCCTGGCCCTCCGTTTATGCCCTTCTCCCGACCCTTGGGGCAGCCCTGACCCTCATCGGCGGACAGACAAGCCCCTCTTCCATCATCTCCAAAGGTCTCGCGCTACGCCCTGCCCAATTTCTCGGCGCAATCTCCTATTCCGCCTACCTTTGGCACTGGCCGTTCATCGTAGTCGGCCAGGACTGGCTCGAGCTGAAGGGTCCCGCTTGGGGTTTCGCGCTTTGTGCCCTCAGCATCATTCCCGCCACGCTGAGCTACAGGCTCGTCGAGCAGCCGGTCCGCTTCGCGAAAGCTCTCGCTGCCCACCCCCCATACACCTTAGCTATCGGGGCGAGTCTGTCCTTGAGCGCCGTGGTCGCCGGATTGACATTGACGCTCAGTGGCACCTCGTCCCCAGGGCACGCGCAGGCAGAACCTGTATCCGTCTCGGTTCGCGGTGCGAAAATCATGGTGCTGCCCGAAAACGCAGGCGCGCTCGCGCTGGGCAAACATCCAACTCGAGCACCGGCGGGAGAACCTCAACGTGCATACCCGCCTTTTCTCCCGCTCCCCGCGAACGCTCGACGCGATGTCCCCAGTAGCTACGGCAGACGATGTCAAACGAAGGACGGGAGCAGCAAGATCACCTGGTGCAAGTACGGGGACACGCAAAGCTCACGCCGCGTCGTCCTCGCCGGTGACTCTCTCATTCTTCAATACGCCGATGCGTTTGACGCTATCGGACAGGCCCGCGGCTGGCTGATCGAAACTGCCACGAAATCGTCCTGCACGTTCTCCGTGGACCCCGAACAGACGAAGGACTGCAAGCAGTTCAACGAGAACGTCTTGGCAGCACTTCGCGAGAGGCCACCGGAAGTTGTCTTCACAAATCAACACGGCACCTCAACTCCTGAGTACATTCTTCCCTATTGGACGGAGCTAACCCAGCTCGGCATCAAGGTGGTCGCCATCGGCGCAAACCCCAGGCCACCTACGAAGCAGTCCGTTTACCAATGCCTCCTCAAAAATAAGACGGACTATACGAAGTGCGCCTTCTCGCGGCAGGAAGGCTTAGAACGGAGCGCTCTCTCCGCGCAGAAGGCCGCCGCCGCAAAATTGACGGGCGCCCACGTGATTGACCTCACGGACTACATTTGTCCCAAGAAGCGTTGCGCCCCAGTTATCGGCAATGTTCTCGTGTTTCGCCAGGGTTCCCACATCACGAACTCCTACGCGAAGTCGCTCGCGCCCATCATTGCCGAGAAACTCGACAAGCTGGGCCTTTAGTGGGAGGCACTCTGTAAGGCATGGGGCCGCTCGTCTCTCTTTTCATTCCGACTCGCCGTCGTCCCGAGCTTCTCACTCGCGCGCTCAAGAGCGCCCTTGCCCAGAACTATCCTCACCTCGAGATCCTGGTCGTAATCGACGGACCTGACCCAGAGACCGTTGGGGCGCTCCGTCCATACTTGGACCACCACCAGCTTCGAGTCCTTCAAAGGCCAACTCAGGGTGGCGCATGCCGAGCGCGCAACGATGCGATCGAAAGTGCGCAGGGAGAACTCATCGCCGGCCTTGACGATGACGACGAGCTCCTTCCGGACCACGTCACGACGCTCGTGCAAGCGCTTCAGAGCTCAAACGCTCCCTTCGTCGCCACGACCTCCGTTCTCCTCCGCCAACACGGTCCCCTTGTCCGCCACGCCTTTGAGGGACCGATCCTTCTCGACCGCCTCTTGTCCGAGAACGTGATTGGGAACCAAGTTCTTACCTACACAGCCCATTTGCGAACCCTAGGCGGCTTCGACCCGAACATGCCTGCTTGGCAAGATTATGACCTCTGGGTTCGCCTCACAGAGCGCTTCGGCCCCGGTTACAAGATCGACGCTCGTACCTACCTGCAACACCAAGAGCATGACCTCGAGCGGATCAGCTCACGGAATCGCATCTTCTTGGCTCATAAGGCGTTCGCCCGCAAGCACTCCTCTCTCCTCCGTGAGAAGCACCTCGCTTCCCTTGAGCTGCTCACCTTCGCCACAGCCCACGAGGCTATCTCCCTCGCGCAGCTGATCCGCTTCGTCCGCGCTGGTCTGCCTCGAAGGGCGGCGACCGCTTTTGTCGCCGACCACTTTCCCCGATTGCGACGGCTCGTACTCCGCATGAGGCGTCCTCTCCGCTGACCGGGCCGCGTCAGAGCGCCTCGAGGTCCTTCGTCTCAGGGATGCTGATGATTCACTCTTCCTCGTTACCCGACGGCCCAAGGCGGCCGATGATGAGCCTCGGATTGCCCGCTCGGATACGGGTCGCGCCGCGTTTCCGTTTCTTGACGGCGTTTTGCCCCAGTACCTTCAGTCGGCCTGCCTCAGGAACCTGAAACTTACCCTTAGGGACGATCACCGGCGCAAGCACGAGAGCCCCCGGGTATTCCTTCTTCAAGGACCCGAAGGTTGCTCCCAACATCGAGAAGGAAACGACCCGTTTCGACTTCCCCAACGTCCGCACGTCCATCTCAAGCTCTTCGGCGACAAGCACCACCTTCTCGGGCCGCTGCCGAACCCAAGACGCCGCTTCGTTCCGAGATTCACCCTGGCCCTTGTACCCCTTCGCCACGGAAGACCAGGGACACGTCAGCATCACACAGAAGGTGAGGATACCGAGGGCGAGCGATCGGCTATGGGGCAGCCATCGCTCGGGCGCACGGGCGAGAATCTGACGACGGAGCAGCGTCACGAGCACCAAGAGGCCGACGCCCGCGAAGATCGGTAGAATGAGCTGAAGAACGAGCAGGTTTCGTGAGAAAAACGCGCGCTGTCCTGCCATGTAGATCCACAAGAGGAGCGGATAGCTCAGGACGACTCCCGCGCTCCGTGGCAGATATCGAGCCGTGGTCGCCACTCCGACGAGAGCGGCCAAAGCCAGACCCCAGCCATAGTTCTGCGGAAGAGAGGCCCCGTAGGCGAGGAAAGCGGGAAGGCCCGGGTCCCGTGAGTATTTTCCGTGTCCCGTGGCGTAATGATACGCCTCACCCGCCGCGGACCTAACGAACGCTGGTAAGTCCAAGAGGGCGTAGGGCGTCGTGACGAGGAAGGTCAGAACGGTCACCGCCGCGAAAACAACAAACGTGGAGAACCAAGCTCTTTTGTAACGGAAGAAGATCGTCACAGCTACAGGCACCGCGATCGGATAAAGGTTGTACTTCGTTCCGATACACACCCCGCTCAAGATCCCTGCGACCACCGCGAACGTCATGGGTCGCGTAGCTGGAGGGTGAAGCAGGAGATAGGCGATCGTGGCCATAGCTCCGACGCACCCGATCAGATCAACCCCAAGGTACCAGTGCGAGTATCTCAAATAAGTCTCTGACAGGAGCACCAGACCCAGTGTCGTGAGCCCCACGAGATCAGGCGCCGAGACTAAAGGAGCGCGCTGATCCCCTGAACCGCTGTCCTGCGAGAATCTTCCGAGGAGATCGGCCGCAATTCGACGGGCAATGAGCGCGGCTAGCGCCATAGGAATTATGGACAGAATGGCGTATACCTGCCGCGCGGTCCGAATCATCGCCGGAGACGAATAGTAGGGGTACCCACCTTCGTGGAGCGTCTCGAGCGCGGGGAGCTTCGCTCCACTCATACCCGCCTTCAGCATGCCGAGCGAGAACGCGGCCGTGTCGAGATAGACCATCACCGAAGGCTTGGTGAAGCGGTGCGGGTTCAGGTCCCCCGTCTTCATCATCCGGATCGCGATCTGCGTCCAGGTGTGCTCATCGATGTGTTGGCAATAAGGCAGCGCCTGATCGACCAAGCGCATCCGCGCTTGGTAGCCGAAGACCAGAAGAGCCCCCGCAAGGACCAGTGGCAGGATGCGCACCCACCGAGCCGCTCGCCACCACCCTTCCAATTCTCGAAACATGGCCGAGCACTAACGGAACAACGATCCCATCTCAACGGCATATATCATGAAGATTCCTTCATGTTGGTCCTGTTCATGTCCGTCGAGGGTCACCGCCTCAAGGCGCCCACCTCCGGTCTTGCCGCAAAAGCTTCAGCGTCCGCCTGCCCCAGTGGGGTTGGGAACGCCTAGAGAAGAGGTGCCCAGCCTCAATCATGGGGCATTTGCCTCCCACGTTGGCCTCGCCAGTTTCGCCCGGCCACCGTGGTGACACCCTTCTTCCAGGTCAGCGAGCCTACGGTGGGTCACCATGGCCTAGGTCCCCGCGATGCCGCTCCGGCGCCGAGCTCCTGGTCCGCCTCGCCTTGCTGGGACACACTCCCTCATCCGAAAACCGCAGCTCGCTCGCGAGCTCCCACGTGTCGCGAAGAGCGCCCATCGTCAGAGCAGCCGCGTGCGCGAAGGGGAGGGCCTTGAGCGCCGTCTACTGAGAAAGGTTGGTGCCTTCTCGCTCACTTCTCCCGAGCCCCATAGACGACGAGCTTCGGGTTTCCGCTCGAGACGCGGCTGCCGGAGAAATACTCGACGTCCAAGCGGACCCTGTTCTTGCCCCCGCTCCAAAGCAGTTCTCCCAGATCTCCCTTGAGCGTCTTGTGGCCCTTTTCGAAGACTGGAGCCACGATCAACACGTCGCCGTTTCTACCTCGGAGGTCAGAGATCCGAGTCCCGCGCGCATCATACGAGACGAGCTCCTTGTCCTCGACGGTGCGCGGATCGAACTCCGCTTCAGTCGGCATCAAGATCACCCTCTCCGATCGCTGTGAGAGCCAATCCGCGAGCTCCACCCGTGACTCACCAGGCCCCTCATAACCTTCGATCACCTTTGACCAGGGCACGACCAGGAGCGCCAAGCTGAGCACCAGCGGGAGAGCGAACCCTTGAAAGCGTTCCTCGAGACCCCTCTTCTGGGCGAGGTCACGCAGGAGAGCCGCCGCCACAAGCACGCCGAGCACCGCGAAGATGGGAAGCATTAGCTGGAGAATCAGCAAATTGCGCGTGAAGATCACGCGCTGCCCTGACATGTAAATCCAAAGCAGCAGGGGATAGAGCACGATGAGCGCCGTTTCCTTGGGAACTTTTCGGAACAAGCCCCAAAGGCCCCCGAGGGCGAGCAGCACGAAGCCTAAGCCGTAGGACACTAAGACGGGTTTGCCATAGTCGAGGAAGGTCGATAGGCCGGGCGTCGTGTCATGGCCGGAGTGTCCACGCGCATAGTGACGCGCTTCGGCCGCAGCCGAGCTTACAAAGCTCGGCAAATCGAGGAGCGCGTAAGGTGTCGTGACCAGAAAAGTCACCCCGAGGGCCAGAAAGAAGAGGACAGAAGAGGAGAGCAGGCGATCACGATGTCGGAACGCGATCGCCAAGAGTGCGGGCGCGACGATCGGGTAGAGGTTGTACTTCGTGCCGAGACAGAGGCCACCGAGTATCCCGGCTACGATGGCGAAGGTCGGGGGCCTCGTGGTGGCCGGCGCCATTACGAAATAGGAAATCGCGAGCAGCGCGAAGAAGCACCCGAGGATGTCGACGCCGAGATAGAGGTGCGAATAGCGGAGATAGAACTCCGAGAGGAGCCCCACGCCGAACGCGGAAAGGCCGACGGCGTCGGGGCGCGATACCCATGCTTCGCCTCGGGCCGCTTGCGCTTCGCTCCGAGGCGGGGCCGCTTCATCCAGTTTCTTCATGAGATGGCGCGCGAGCAGCGCCGCCATCGCCAGCGCCCCGAGGGAAAGGAGCGCGTACACTTGGCGCGCCATCCGCACTACCTTGGGATTGGTATAGTAAGGATAGCCTCCTTCATGGAGCTCCTTGAGCGGCGGCAAGTTCTCTCCGCTCATACCGATCTTCAGGTAGCCAAGAGCGAAGCTCGCCGTGTCCAAGTAAACCATCACCGACGGCTTCGTGAAGCGGTGAGGATTCAGGTCCCCCGTCTTCAAAATGCGGATGGCTTGTTTCGTCCAGAGGTGCTCGTCGAGGTGGCGACAATAGGGCCCCGCCTGATCAGCAAGCCCCATACGCGCCTGATACCCGAAGGCGATCATCCCGAACGCGAGCACAAGAGGCACAAGTCCCAGAGAACGCGCGCGCGATGCGAACGCGCTGACCCAACCACTCCGCATACTTCTCCCCGCCTAGCCGAAGCAGCTTTGAGGTCAACTCTTTCTGCGCAAAGGCGCTTGTGCCTTGGGCACCAGCGTGTTCTTTCCAATAGGCGTTGCCCAGACTAATTCACTGCCCATGAGTCTGCCGAGCGCGCCGTTTCTCTCGCCCGGTCCAACGCGCACGGCCGCCGCTCGCTTGTGGAACTCTCCGCTCGTCGCAGGACTCATCGCCCTCTCCTACGCGGCCGTGCTGGCCCGGCCGGGCGGCCCGCGCGCCGCTATCGAATTCGATCGCGACGAAGGCTTTTCGCTTATGAAAGCGATGCTCGTGAATCGAGGGCGCTCGCTTTACAGCGAGATCTGGAGCGATCAGCCCCCCGGGTACACGTATCTCATTGCCGGCTTCACACGCCTCTGCGGAGAAACCCCAGAGGTCGCGCGGCTCATCTCCATCTTCCTCGCCAGCCTGACTCTCGCGTCTGTTTATGAGCTCTGTCGCGCGGCGCGCGGCAATCTCGCAGGGCACCTCGCGGGCCTCTCGGGTGCTTTGGCGCTCGTCATGAGCGCGGGGTTCGTCCGTTTCAGCGTGCCGGTCATGGTCACCCTGCCGAGCGTCGCGTTCGCCGTCTTGGCGTGGTTCCTCCTCGCTCGAAATCGTGCTCCGCGCCGAGCCAAGAGGGCCCTGGCCGGCTTCGTGCTCGGCTTCGGTCTCGCCGTGAAGCTGATCATTTTGCCGATCTTGCCGGCATTTCTGCTCCTCTTCTGGCGACGCGGCGAAAAGCTAATGGCGCTGGCTCGCGCCCTTCTCCCGTTCATCCTCGGCGGCAGCGCCGCCCTTCTTCTCTGGTTTGGACCATTTCTTGGACAGGGCCTGTTCGAGAGCCTGATTGGAGCGCATATCGAGGGCGCGCGCGAGATGCGTTATTCGTCTGTTTGGAGCTTCTACGGACAAGACGCATTTCTCCTCGCCCTGGGCGCGCTGGGCGCTGCGCTCCATTTCCGGTCCCGGACGGCACATTTCGCCCTCGCTTGGCTAGTTCTTTCCACGCTGGCGCTCACCAGCCACGCGCCGATCTGGGAGCACCACCGCCTTATCATCACAGTACCTCTTGCCGTGCTCGCCGGTCTCGGAATCGGCAAGCTCACAGGCTCTTCGTTCTCTGCTCCTTCGCCCGAGCTCCTCAGAGCTAGCCGCGCCGCGCTCGCCTCCGCTGCCCTCACCTTCGTCGCCTGGGGCGCCCAAAGCGGCGCCGCCCGCATCGCTCCCGCCCTCCGCGACTATCAGCTCCCCGCGGCCTTCCTCGCCACCGAGAGGGCCGTCCTCGAGCACGCACCCCACGCGAAATGGGCCGTCACGTCGAATCAGACGTACGCCTATCGCCTCGGAATCCCGGTGCCACCGAACCTCGCCGTCACTTCATCGAAGCGCTGGCAAACGGGCCACTTGAAGAACGCGGACGTGACGGACGCCCTCCGCACCTACGAACCTGAGGTCGTGATCTTGACCAATCGCTGGGACAAGAAGCTGCGACGCACTCTCGCCAAACGAGAGCTTCGTTCCTACCGTCCCGTTTATCAAAACCGCGGAGCGCGTGACCTCGAGGTCTACGTACGCGCCGACTCCAAGCGCCCCTGAGTCTCCGCGTCCTCGAAGATCTTCTCCCAGACTCGCACGCCGCTCTCGATCGACAGTCGTTCCCTCTCCGCGAGCAGGCAGCGCTCCATCCTCGCGCGGTCTTCCAGGTTTTCGTGGAAGAGACGGATGAAAGCTCGCGCCACGGCTGGCGCGTTGCGGACCGGCACGATGACTCCGTTCTGCCCCGGGCGGACCCAGTCACTGACTGTACCGACATCCGTCACAATCGGGACGAGGCCCGTCGCCATCGCTTCCATGAGCGCAAAAGGAACTCCCTCCCATTCACTCACAAGCGCAAACGCTCGCGCGCCCCGCAGCGCCACCTCAACGTCGTCTCGATAGTCCAGAAACGTCACCAGACTCTCGACGCCGAGCTTACGAGCCAGCCGCTCCAATGCCTCCTTGTCGGGACCGCGCCCCAAGATCGCAAGGCGCACCGGCGCGCCTTGATCGCGCGCCAGCGCCACCGCCGAGATCAGGATATCCATCCGCTTGCGGCGAATGAGCTGTCCCACAGAAATCACGTCAAAGACGGGCGCTGGATCGCTCGCCGCGGTCGGACGAAAGCGCCGGAGGTCCACGGAATGCGGCAGAACATGCAACCGCTCGGGACGCACGCCGAACCTTTCAACCTCCCGTCCCATCTTCTCGCCTGTGACCGTCACGGCGTCCGCCCTGCGCAGCGCCTCACGAAACGGGGCGGCCCAGAGCTTCTGCACCTGGAGGGCGTCGCGTCCGATCATGCTGAGCGCCACCCTCGCCTGGGTACCCGCGGCGCCTAAGAGCGCGAGAGAGCCCCACGGAACGGGATTGAACCCGAGCACCCAGTCGACCCGCTCGCGCACCACTGCGTCGCGCACCGTCTCCGCCATCCTGTAGGCGCGCCTCGGCAATGGTCCCGAGCCGAAGCTCAAGTTCTCGAGCTTCGAGAGGCGCTCTGGGAGCGGCTTGTGTCGTACGACGAGGATCTTTCCGACGCGCTCTGAGCGCTCGAGCAATTCGAGGTGCCGCTCGAGCTGGTTTTCATGCAGCTTGGCGGCGCACAGGACCGTTAGCTTTCGCTCACCCATGCTTGAGGTTTCATCTTTGACGAGCCGGGATTCCTACCGGGCGCCCGAAAGGGCGCCCGACAAGACTCGGTTCGTTAGTCGCAGGTCCCGCTGGGTGCAGCTTTTTCACAAGCGTCTGCGTCTCCCGCGATCGCCTTGACCGCGTAGTACACACGGCACTTTAGGTTGTCGTCGTCGCGCGCCGTGCTCACGCTATAGCCCTGGTCCTTCTTCGCGCCCCGGTCCGCGAATTCCGAGGTGCACTCGAGAGCGCACTCCTCAAGATCCTTGAACTCCGCTTCGAAATCCTCCCCGCAGCCCTTGCGATAGAGCAAGCAATAGGAGGTGCAGTTTCCGGTCGCCGGTCCCTCGTCATCGAGCCCACAATGACCATCGCCTGCGGCGCTCGCGTGGAAACAATGGTTGAGCGCGGTGGCGGCGGCACCCGAGTGATAAATGCGGCAACCTACGGTGTTTTCGGTCAAGTCGCTGCTCTTTCCGATCGGGAACGCCTCACAGGCCGCCAGACACTCACGCCGGCTATCGTAGACGCGTCGATCCCCAGAGCAGTTCGCCATCACCGTGCTACAATATTCATCACACGTCGGCGTTCGCTCCTCTTCGATGCAGGTCGACGTAGGCTGATATTTCGCGTGAGCGCAGTGCACCTTGGGGTTATCGAAGGCCGCGCCCACGTGGTACACGCGGCATTGTAGGTCGGCCCCGCTCGGATAACTCTTCGGGAAACTCCGGTTGCCCGAGTCCTTCAAGCCGCTGCACGCCGCTTCACAGTCCAAGAGCACCTCGTATTCGTCGGGGCAGGCCGCGGCGAGCAGTGAACACCACGCCTCACAATTCGTTCCGCATTCGCCGCCACCGAGCGCTCCAGCGTTGCCGCAGAACTCTCCGCTGCTGCTTGCGGCGGCCTTGGCTAACCGCAAACGGCAGGCCAGCGTGTTCCCGGTCGGATCCTTTCGATCGCCCGGTTCGAACGCGTTACAGCTATTGATGCAGGTGTCGCGGTCGATATACTGCTGAAACTCCGTACCTTCCGGGCAGTTTGTCTCCATCGCATCGCAATATTCGATGCACTCGTCGCTCGTGACCTTGCCCGTTTTCTCATCCACGGGCCCACTCGGGCCGCCGCCCGTCCCTTCTCCGCCGAAGCCGTCCGAGCCGCTCCCGTCGTCGCGCTTTTCAAGCCCAATGATCTGGGCGCAGCCGACCGCCGCTACCACAAGACCCACCGTCCCGAGCCAAACCAAAGATCGCATTTAGAAGACCCCCTGGAGCTGGAAAGAAGCGCCGTTCGCCCCGACCATCGGCGTCAGCCGTACCGTCTCTCTTGCCCGCGGCGCCGTCAGGTAGAGCGTCACGCCTGCGGCCACCAGCACGCCGCCGGCGATGAAGCCGACATCCGAGACCGTCGCAAAGGTGAGCGCGCTGTTGGTCGCATCGACGCCCGCCGCAGTGGGACAAGCGGTGGCCGTACAGCCGAGGCCGTTCGGATCGAGCGCCTCGTTGTTCTTCGCGATGGCGAGACCTCCGAACACCGCCCCCACTCCGAGACCGACGATTCCGGCGGCGCCGAGTCCGATGCCGAGCGCACGCTGGGTATTGCCGACGCCCGTGCCTCCGCTCGCCCGTTCGGGCTCCACCAGCTCCTCTTCCGTCGCCTGAGCCTTGCGCAGCCGCGGCACAATCAAGGTCGCGGTGGCCGCCTCGCCTTGAACCGTCACGCGCACCTCTTCGTCTTCGTATCCCGGAGCACGCACCAGGATCACGTGTTCTCCCGGATCGACGGGCGTCGCCGTCCCCCAAAGCGCCTTCGGCACCGACAAGCCATCGCGAAAGATCTCGAGGCCCGGCGTCTTCGCGTCCTCGCCCACTTCCATGACGATGCTCAGCCGAGACAGGCGGGGATTCAGCCGGTCGGCCCGCTCTTTCGCGATATCCGCGCGGTCGTCTCCGCGGGCCTCCGCCGTGCTCGCTGCTTCGCGGAAGGTCGCCCAGGCGCTCGCTGTCAGGTTCCTCTTTTCATAACAATCCGCGAGGTAGAGCAGCGTACCGACCCCCGGATCGATCTTCTGGCTCGACTCGAGCTTCTGACAGGCCTTCTCGAGCTCACCCTGCTTCAGGAGCTCGACACCCTCGTCAAAGAGCGCCTCCGCCGCCGCCTTCTCGCTCGCATCTGCGGCAGAGGCTGCTCGGGGCACCCCGAAATACATAGAAGCCACGACGCCGCACACCAGCCATCTCCTCGGTCGCAACATGGCGGCGAGTCTAGTCACGAAAGGCTCGCGATGTCTCGCAGGATCCGCGCGCGCCGTTAGCGCCGGCCGCCGAACTGCGACAGGTCGTCGGCCGCTCGCGGTGCCGCCTTCTTCGGTTCCTCTGGCGCGGTACTCGCCGGACTCGGCACGGGCTCGGGAGCGGACGGGGACGGGGAGGGCGAGACCGCCACGGACGCGCGTGTCGCCCGCTTCGTGGTCGTTTTCTTCGGTTCCGCCTTCTCCTCCTCGGAGGCCGGGCTCGCTTCGCTCGGGGCCGCGGCCTCGGACGCAGGTTCTCCCTTTTCGGGTGCCGGCTCAGGAGCGCTTTTCGGCTCCTCGGGCGGCGGGAGCGCTTCAGCATTCGCGTCAGCGAGCGGCGCCGAAGCGGGCGCACCAGGGGCCAATGCCTCCTCCGCCGACGCATCCGACACCGAGCGACTGGATAGGGCGTAGACGCCGCCGCCGATCACCGCCAAAAGGCCAAAAACGGCCCCGAGCGCTGCGGGCTTTGTCCAACTTCGGCCCTTGGCTTGGCTGCCTTTCGGCGCGTCTGCCCAGGAGACCGCGGTCCCTGTGGAAATCCGCTCGGCAGAGGGGAGGGGAGCGGCCGAAGGCTTCGTGGCGGGGATCTGGGTCTGGCCGGGGACACTCACCACGACGTCCACCGAGAGAGGTTCGACGGACCTTTGGCTCGGCAGCGGCGCCAAGGAGAACGCACCCGCGCTCGCGCCGGAGATCGTCGCCGCAAAGGCGTGCAAGTCTTCCAAGACGGCCCTCGCCGATTGATAACGAGCGGACGGATCGCGCGATAAGCAACGCATCACGATCGCCTCGAGGGCAGGCGGGATCTCGACGCGCTTACGCGAAACGGGCTCCGCGTCGCTCGACATGAGCATGGTGCAGAGCTGAGGTAGGGATTCGGCTTGGAAGGGCGGAGCCCCCGTCAGGATTTCGTAGAAGATGGCGCCAAGGGACCAGATGTCCGCGCGATGATCGACGTCGCGCGCCGACTGCATCTGCTCGGGCGCCATGTAGAGCGGAGAGCCAATCCACGCGGAGGTCTTCGTCAGTGAAAGCTCCGCGACCGAGGAGACGCCCACCGACTTCGAGATGCCGAAATCGAGGACCTTCACGCGAATACGGCCGTCCTGACGCTGGGTCAGGAAGATATTCGCGGGCTTCAGATCGCGATGGATGATTCCCGCGAGGTGCGCTTCGACGATCGCCTCGAGCGTCTCGAGCATGATCCGAGTCGCATAGGCGACAGGGAGCACACCCATGTTCGCAATCTCGCGCGCGAGGTCGCGGCCATGGAGATACTCCATGACCATGAAGCGCGTTCCATTGTCGAGCACTCCGACATCGAAGACGCGCGCCACGTGATCGCTCTGAATGCGAGCGGCCGCGCGCGCCTCGCGCCGAAAGCGCTCCGCGCCTTCGGCGCTGTCGGTCATCGAGTCGTGGAGAAATTTGATAGCGACGGGCTGATCGAGCTCGAGGTGATGTGCAAGCACGACCACACCCATGCCACCCTCACCGATGACGCGATCGATTCGGTATTTGTCGGCGAACGTCTCGCCGAGACCTACGGGTAGAGTGGCCATCGAGTTCGAAGAAAAGGCTCTGCCCTCGCAGAGCGGCGGCACCAAGCGCCTATTCGGCAGGCTACCGCCGAGAGTCGGCTTCGCGCAATTCTTTCCATTGCCTTTTGCCCTCGGGCCCCTCCTTGGCCCCTTCGTCTCGACGCCCATGTGAGCCCGTGGGGCCCCTGTGAACCCGCGCACCACCTCGGCTTCGCCCTTCACGTTTCGGCCGGACGCGGTCACAAAAAACCCTCTCATTTCGCCAGCCCCTTCACCCAACATCCCGAAAACCCTCGACCCGACGCCCCTCGGGCGGCGCCTCTCCCGGGACGTAACGAAGCTGCGTTCCCGCGAGGCCAGGCGAGCCAGGCCGCTCCCTGCCGCGCGCTTGCGGACAAGAGCCCCCTCGTGGGAAATGCCCGAGCGGCGTGGAACAGCTCACCATCTTCGGTCCGGGTTTGATCGGCGGCTCCATTGCTCTTGGAGCCAAAGCCCGCGGACTCGCGCGGCGGGTGGTCGCGATCGACCGGAACGGAGGCCAAAAATACACGCCTTCTGAGCGAGACCGCGTCGCTGACGAGTGGCTCGCGGCGTCCGACGAGCGCGCTGTTTCGCGCGCTTACGAGGCTTCGGAGCTCATCGTCCTGGCCTGCCCGGTTCACTCCATCATCGCCGAGCTGCCCCGTGCCCTTTCCAGTGGAGCTGTTGTTACTGACGCGGGCTCCACGAAAGAGCTCATCGTTCGCGCGGCGGAGAAGCACCCCGGAGCCGAGCGGTTCGTCGCGGGGCATCCCATGGCCGGGCACCCCGCGGGAGGTCTTATCCATGCCTCACCGGACCTCTTCGTCGATAAGCGCTGGCTCCTTTGCTCTCCCGACGCTGCGAAAAGTGCCCAAGCAAAGGTCATCGAGCTCGCTCGAGGCCTCGGCGCGATCATTGTTGAGCTCGACGCGAGCGCTCACGACCAGAGCGTCGCGCTCACGAGCCACGTTCCCCAGCTCTACGCGAGCGCCCTCGCGGCGCTCGCTGCTGAGCGCGACGCGACGGCCGCGGCCGGGCCCGGTTTTGCCTCCGCGACCCGCGTCGCGGGAGGAGCCGAGGGGATCTGGCGAGATATCTTCGAGACCAACGGCAGCGCCATCGCCGAAGTGCTCGGGTTGCTCTCGGCGGAGCTCGACGCGGTGGCCGCGGCCTTGCGCAGAGGAGACGCCGAGGAAGCCCTCAAGCTCCTCGAGCGCGCGCGGCGCACCAAGCGAGGCTCTGAGCAAAGCCTGCCGCAAGACGAGCTTCTGCGCGCCTTCGCGGTGAGCTCTCAGAGTCCCCCTTCGCGGTGAGCTCTCAGAGTCCCCCTTCGCGGTGAGCTCTCAGAGTCCCGGAGCCACGGCTCATCGAACCGCCGCTCGGACGAGCTCGAGGTGCGGCGGTGTGACAAGCGGATCCGAAGTTGTGCCACGTTGTGCCACGGAGAGCTCCGATTCCGGCCGCTCGCTCGATGCCCAAATCTTTCTGTACGAGATTTCTTTGATGTCCTTCCTCCGCTCTCGTCCATTTCCGCAAAATTGAGGTGACCGGTGGGAATCTCCTTGTGCCAGGCGTTAAACTGGCACGGTGGCGCGGCGTCTCCCTTGGATCGCAGTTCTCGCAGGCGCGACTGCTGTCGGCTGTGCCCTCTCGCCGATCCAGGACCTTCCAACGCGGGGCGAGGGCGATTCCGGGAAGGGCGGGAACGGGGGACTCGACGTGCCGGGCCCGGGGTCGGGCAGTGACGACGACGGCCTGATCGGCGACAATCCCCCCTCTGGGAGCGGCGGGAGCGCCACCGGAGGCCAGGAGGCTGCCGGGGGCCAGGATACGCGACCGGTCGAGGTTCTGCTCGGAGGCGGCGGGGCCAAGCCGTAGGCGCGAAGCGCCGTAGGCGCGCGGAGCGCGCGGGGGGGCTGGGAGGCGCGAAGCGCCGTAGGCGCGAAGCGCCGTAGGCGCGCGGAGCGCGCGGGGGGGCTGGGAGGCGCGAAGCGCCGTAGGCGCGCGGAGCGCGCGGGGGGGCTGGAGGCGCGAAGCGCCGTAGGCGCGCGGAGCGCGCGGGGGGCCTGGAGGCGCGAAGCGCCGGCGGCGCGCGGAGCGCGCGGGGGGGCTACGTCGGGCTCATGTGTGGGGGGTGCGTTCAGGCGAAGGCTCGGGAGGGCTCAGCTGGAAGTGATGGACCGGGGCCAAAAGGACGGGCTGCAGGCGAAGATGCTGTACGGGCGGACTCAGGCGAGCGAATTGGCCATGTTCTTGCTACGCTGAATGCGCCTTCGAGTGGGGGCGGGAGTTTTTTGCAAGATGGTGCGAAGGCAAAATGCGCGGGGCCTCGGTCTCCTCGTGGCAGCAGGTGGCTGCCTGTGGGCGGTCGGCTGCGCGCTCTCGCCGATTCCCGAGCTTCCGCACGACGACGGGGGCATTGGCGGCGGCTCGTCGGCCGGCGGTAGCGCCCCGGGGGCAGGCGGCGTTTCTGAGGCGGGCGCAGCAGGGTCAGATGGTACACCTGCGTCGGGCGGAGGTCCTGACTCTCTCGGAGGAGGCGGAGAGGCTCCGCTTCTCGGAGGACAAGGCGGAGAGGCCGACCGTTAAACAGTGAGGGGGAGCGCAGTGAAGGCGAGAAGGATTCGGGCCTGGACGATGATGAGCCTGACGGGCGGCATCGCCCTCTCCTGTGGCTTGAATCCGATCGCCGACCTCCCCACGAACGATAAGAAGCCCCCGCCGATCACCGGAGGAGACGACTCCGCTCCGTCGAATGACGATGGCCTCGTACCCGGCGCAGGAGGCGCACTTACGCCTTGGCGGCCCGGATCCGGTGGTGCCAAGGCTGGAGTAGGGGGAACCAACGGTGGTCCGGGCTCGGGAGGATCTCTCGGGCTCGCAGGCGAGGCGAGTGTTGGCGGAGGCGGCGCCGGCGCAGCGCCCGGTTCGGGCGGCTTTTGGGGCTCGGGTGGTTGGCTTGGATGGGGAGGAAGCCCCGCGGGCAGCGGCGGTTACCCAGCGTCCGGCGGCTCGGATGGGTCAGGAGGCTGGACCTCTACGGGTGGCGCCGGGGACATGGGGGGCGCCTCGGGTGAGGACGATCAGGACGCGGGGGAAGCGCCCCCCTGGCTCTTCCCCTGAGCGCGGAAGCCTGACCGCTCAGGGTCGGCGCCAAATCCACGAGTCGGGATTTGCGACCATGTCGGCCATCATGCCGTCTGCCACGCGCAGTCGCCGGCTCATCTCGCGCGCCATGTTCAAAATGATCAGCGCGTAGGTCTTCACATCGGTTCGATAGAGCCGATCGAGATCCCGCGGTGTGATGCGAATGAGAGTGGCGGGGGAGGCGGCGAGCACCGTCGCCGAGCGCTTCTGTACGTCGATGATGCTCATCTCACCGAACCAGTCGCGAGGTCCGAGCACAGCCACGCGCACCTCGCTCCCGTTCTTGCTCTGCTTCTCGATCTCGATGTCGCCCTGGAGCACGACGTACATCGCGTCTCCGAGGTCACCTTCGCGGAAGAGATAGGTCCCGGGAGGCACTTCGATCACCTCGAGCGAGCCCGCCAGATCCTCGAGCACCGGCTCCGACAGCGCTCCAAAGAGGCCGATTTCCCGCAGCTCTGCCGCGGTCACCCGCTTTTTTGAACCCGGCTCCGAAGAGACGTGTCCGTGCGTCATTCGCTCCTCCATGGTCGCCCTTTGTATCTCCCTACCGAGTGGCCTCGCTCCCCAATTTCGACCCCGGGGCCGCGCCTTACAGCGTCTTGCTGAACACGATCCGCGGCCGAGCCGGGCCCGCGTAGTCCTCAACCTCGAGCGCATCCCAGCCGAGGGCCTTGTGGAACGCGACAGAGACCTCGTTGCCCGGGGTGGTGATCGCCTTGAGCCGGCGACAGCCCGCCGCCCGCGCCTCTTCCTCGAAGCTCTGGTAGAGAACCTTACCTACCCCGCGACGGCGGTAGTCCGGGTGGATCCCGATGAGATGGACGTAGCCGGTCTTCGGCGGCCCGGGGGCCACAAAGCCGAACAGAAAGCCCACCATGATCCCGTCGTGTTCGACGACCCGCGCCAAAGACCCAAGCTCGTAGAAGAAGATCGGGTGCGCGAGGGTTGTCGTGGGGCCGCCCCACCAACGATCGATGACCTGAACGATGTTCTGAAAATCCTGTTTCCCGAGGGGTCGTGTGATCATGATCCTGAGAGCCTGTCCGCCTTTTCAGGGAGAGTAGGTCCCGCCCAAAAAACGGCAAGCCCGAAGCGACCGAACAGGACAACCGAGGGCAGCTCGTGTATCTCCCGGCCGAGGCCGACCATGAACCGAGTACGCATCGCTCCTTCCGTCCTGAGTGCAGACCTTGCGCGCCTCGGCGACGAGATCCGCGACGTCGAGAGCGGCGGAGCCGACATCATCCACCTCGACGTCATTGACGGCCGCTTCGCGCCCAACATCACCTGGGGCCAGCCGCTCGTGCGCGCCGCGCGCGGCGTCACGAAGCTTCCCCTCGATGTGCACCTCATGATCGTGGAACCCGATCGGCACATCGAAGGTTTCGCCGAAGCGGGAGCCGACGTCATCGGTATCCATGTAGAGGCGGACCTACATGCGCCCCGAACTCTCACCCGCATCCGAAGTTTCGGGAAGAAGTCATCCATCACCCTGAACCCCCAGACGGGTCTCGAGTCCCTCGACTACTTGCTGGAGTTCGTCGACCAGGTCTTGCTCATGAGCGTGAACCCGGGGTTCAGCGGTCAGAAATTCTTGCCGTCGGTGCTCCCGAAGGTGCGAGCCTTGCGCGAACGCATCGATCGGCTCGGGCTCGCCATCGACATCGAAGTGGACGGGGGCGTGGACGATATAACGGCGCCCCAGCTCATCGAGGCAGGCGCGAACATTCTCGTGAGCGGACAGACGGTCTTCGGCTCAGCCGATCGAGCCAAGGCGATCCGCATGCTGAGGGGCGACGGTTCGTGAGAGTTTCTCCCTTTGCTCTGCTCCTCGCGTGCGCCTGCGCGACCAGCCCCGCGCCCGCGCCGCGTGCCGAAGGCTCCCCGAAAGAGCCCGCCGAGGACCAGCCTGCCAGCGACGACAAGACGCCAGCGGACGCTCCCGAGCAGTTCAAAGCCGAGCTCGAAGAAATCAGCGCCCTGCGTGGCCTCGCCCCAGCGCGTCCCGTCACCGGTCGTCGTGTCTCGCGGGATGCGCTCCGAGAGCACCTCGAACAAACCTTCGAGCAGAACATCCCCGAAAGGGAGCAATCCGGGACCGAGGAGATGCTCGTGGCTCTCGCGGACTTGCCCCGCGACTTCCACTTCAAGGAGACCTGGCTCTCGCTCATGCAGAGTGAGCTCGCGGGCCTCTACGATCCGAAACAAGACGTTCTCTTCGTCGTCGACGGTCTCGAGCAGACCCTCGATCGGGCCACCTTGCTCCACGAGCTTGTCCACGCCCTGCAAGATCAGCGCTTCGATCTCGATCGACTGACGGCCGCCGGCGACGACCGCGGTGACGAGAAGAGCGCGATTTCGGCGCTCGCTGAGGGCGATGCCACGAGCGTCATGTTCGACTCGCTGCTCCGCCCGGAGGGCAAGACCGCCCTCGACATTCCGCCGGGCATCATCGAGACCCAGCTCGCCCTGAGCGGCGCCGGTGCACCCAAGACCGTTCCGGAGCTCATCATCCGCTCCATGATCGCGCCCTACGTCGACGGCATCGCCTTCGTCCACGCGCTCCGGGCGCGCGGCGGATTCGCCGAGGTCGATCGCGTCTGGAACCATCTCCCGCGCTCGACGGAGCAGATTCTACACCTCGACAAGTATGACGCCGATGAGCGACCCGTGAGTGTCCCGCTGCCGGCTCCTCCAGAGAGCGGCTTCGAGCTCACGTTGCACGACACCTGGGGCGAGCAATCGCTCCGACTCCTGCTCGAAGAGTGGGTCGACCGGAAGACCGCAGCCGCCGCAGCCGCAGGCTGGGGCGGCGATCGCGTCGCGGCCTTCTCCCGGGGCTCTGAGCGCGCTGTGGCCGGCGTCTGGGTGATGGATACGGCGAAGGACGCGAACGAGCTCGTCACTGCCCTGAGCGCCCGTCGCGGGCCGGGGAAAACCCTCGCCAAGGGTGAGACCAGTTTCTGTCTGGTCGGGAAAAATCAGCTCCCGTTCGCCGTCGCCTCCTCGGGCGCAAAAGTCGTCGCCGCCGCGGGCCCTTACGAGCGTACCCAGAGCGAGACCGCGAACTGTGAAGCCTCGCGCCGCTGGGCTCAGGCCCTCGTGCGTGCCACTCCGTGACACACTTCACGGAGCGACCACGACACGGGCGCCCTGTCCGATCGCTCAGGGCAGCACAGTGGGGCGAATGCGCCGCTCAAAAAGCACTTGCTCCGCGGCGCCGCTTTAGGTGTTTCGGCGGGAATGCCGAGCGCTCGTGAGGGGTTGGCCCCTATGAAAGGCAGGTCAAAAGCGATTGGCACGGAGGGTGCTTAAGACACCTTCGGAGACAACAGATGGAAGCTCAACACACAGCGCCCAGGCGAGCGAGCCGAAGCTGGCTTTCTCTGATCGCGGAGACCTCGGACTCCGTCAGTTCTCACGTCGCGCGCGTTGAGCTCACGGGTCACGGTCATGGCCCGCTGAGCGTCATCGTTCAAATTGTCGCTCACGACGGAAGGGTCCTCGGCGCTGAACGCTGGACCGGTGCCGCCGAAGATCTCCAAGAGGGAGTCCTCATGGATGTCGGCGCCTGGATCTCGGAGGACGACGCACGCGACGCGCGCGCGGTGGCCTTCTACGACGACACTGACGGCCTGCTCGAGCCAGAGCTCCTCCGCGATCCGAGCGGCGCTCCGGGCACGCGCCTCGCGCGCTCCGTCACGCGCCTCGACCTCGACCTCATTGCGGCGCGGCACGGTCACGCGGCGTAAAGACTCGTGAGGCCCCGGCGCGGCCGTTGCTCGTTCTCAAGCGGCGCGGCGGCCGCGAAGGTCGGCTGAGCGAAGAGGACGCGAGGAAGAGTCACGCGAGACCGGATGTAGCCACGGCGCCCCGTCCCGCACTTCACGCGCTCGCGGCGCGCTCGGCTTGTGCCCGCTCGACGGCATTTTTCGCCTTGAGCGCGGTCACCCGGGCCAGAAAGTCCTGCTCCTCCCGCTTGGTAAGGGGTTCGCCGCCGAAGCGAGTGCGCACGTAGAGGTTCGTGAGGGCGAGGATCTCTTCCCCAAGCGGATGTCCCGCGCCCACGATCGCCTGCGCGTGCCGGAGTGGAGGCGTCGTGAGGGGGCGTGAGAGGCCGAGGCTGTCGAGCACCCGCTCGAGGCGCTTGTAGAGATCGATCGTGCGGAGGCTGATGACCTCAGGCTTCTCGCCGCCCTGAGCCCGGCGCTTGCGCCGGATCAGGAAGATGACCCCGCCGAGCGCAACAATGCCCACAATCACCCCCACGATCATCTTCAGCTTCGCCTGACTCGGCGCCAGGTCACGGGCTAGAGAGCGACCGCGTGAGATCTCCTGGCGCACCTTGCCGAGCAGACCCATCTGCTGATTCAAGTCGAAGCCCACGACGTGCCGATCCCAGCCTTGGGCCAGGGCCTCCATGAGCTCCCGCATCGTGAGCCAGGTCGAATCACGCCGCTCGAGAGCCTGAGAGAGGGAAGGGGGGGTCGGATCGAAACGGCGCCAGCCGACGTCTGGGAGGAACACCTCGACCCAAGAGTGCGCGTCGCCTTGGCGCACTGCGTAGAAGTTCCCGAAGCGGTTGTACGTCCCGCCAACGAAGCCGGTCACATTGCGCGCCGGAATGCCGAGGGTGCGGAGCAGAAGCACCATCGCGGTCGAATAGAACTCACAGTGCCCTGCCTTCGATTCGAAGAGGAAGTGATCGATCGGATCGGGTGTGCCCCCGGAAGGAGAGCTCAGGTCGTACCGATACTCCGCGCGCAAGCGCTCCTGGATCTTGAAGGCGATCGCCGCGGGGTCCCGCTCGCCCTCCACCCATTGATGAGCCAAGTCGAGCACTCGCCCGCTCAGGTTCGACGGCAGCTGAAGGTAGGCCTCCGCGAGCGCCTGACTCAGCTCAGCCCCGCCGCCCGGTCGGCTCCCCTTCGCAGGCAAAAAGACCTGATAAGCGAGCCCGCTGGTGCCCGAGGCTGAGTATTCGATCTCTCCGTGCAGGCCGATTTGAATGAGCGGACGCGCTCGTCCGGGCCGTCGATTCTCCTCGACGACCTCGAAGGCGACCGCCTCGCCCGGGAGGAAGACCACCGCAGGCTGGATCGGCTCGAGCTCGATGCGCCAGATTTCGTCGGAGGCGCGCGGATAACGCGTGAGCGGGATCAAAGGCGAGCCCATCTCCCTCTGATGAGGTACACGCACCGAGCGCTCCCAAGCGCGACCGTCGTAGCGATCGAACGCCGCTCCCCGGAGGTAAAGATTCTTCCGATGCGGGGGATTTTCGGGCAGCGGCCCCGGCAACACTCGCATCACGAGCGTCGGGTCGGTGCGAATCGTCCCGACCCCGCCGAGATCGACGCGATCAGAGAAGCCCACAACGCGCGACGGTTCGATCGGCGAGACGACAAGCCAGGCGAAGCCCACCCGCGGAAAGGCGAGGAACAAGAGCGCCGTCGTCAGAAACACCGGGAGCGCGAGGGAGCAGGTAAAGAGCAGAAAGCGCGAATCGATGACGCGGCGGCTGCGCAAGATGCGCGGCACATCGACGGGCATGCCCGTTCGGTCGCGCGCGCCTTGGCGATAGTTTCCTTCGACTTCACGCCGCAGGTGCGACAGGACGAGGGCGCCAGGCGTGAGCATCAAGAACCCGACGAGAGCCGCCGCGTAGGTGAGCCCGCCGCCGAGCACCGTGCCCGCGATGAGGTGCAACAAGGCGAGCAGGATGACCTGATGGTCGTGGGCTGCGCCGCGGCGGGTCGCGAGTCGGACCACCTGAAGCAAGGCCGCGAACTCGACGACGATCGGAATCGGCGACGCTCCCAGGAAAAGTCGGAGCAACTGCACGGCGAGGAAGATAGGCGGCAAAAACGCTCCCACCGCCCTCATCACGCGGCCCTGTTTCGCCGTCTCGGAGAGCAAGAAACCTCCGATCAAACCTACGATCACAAGCCCCGTGGCGACCGGGTGCAGCTTACCGCTCGCCACGAGCGCGAAGAGCCCGAGCAAAGCGAGGGCGTCCGTCATCAGACGGTGCACCAGGCCGAACCTCATTCGACCTCCTCCTCGCTCGAACCGCGGCCGGGCCGCGCCGGCTGTGAGAGGTTCGGAATCGCCGCGACGACGCTCGACTGACGTCGGTCGAACGGCGCCGGTTCGGGCGAATCCGTGACCGAGGCGCGGTGACCGAGGGCCGTCTTTTCCGCGCCGACCGGCGCGAGGTCGATCAGGGCCAAAAACCGCAAGATCGGGTCCGCACCCGTCGTCGGTGTCGCGAGCGCGGACACGCCCGAGCTCGCGTCGATCGTCACCCTCTCCCCGCGGCGCAGATGAAACACGGCCTGAGAGGCGACGTCGCGCACGCGCTTCTCGAAGAGGTTGAGCGACTGCTCGGAAGGTTTGTCCCCGTCGTACAGGTTATCGAGGCGCATCCGAACCAAACGCCTGACGTCTCGCGCGCGCTCCATGACCACCGGCGGTCCAATGCCCACCGAGCGCCGCCAATAGATGTCGCGGGGATCGTCTCCTTCGCGCATCGTGCGCAGGCCAAGGATGTCGTCGCCACCACCTCGCCGGGAAATGGAGCTACCGTCCCCTTGATCCGAACCAGTGCCAGCGCTCTGACGAACCGTATCGACCGCAGGGTAGATGATGAGGTCCCCTTCTTCGGTAAAAGTACGGGATTTCTCGAAGAATCCGAAGGGGAAGCGGGTCGCGACGCGAAAGCCAACGTGGCGATCGATGCCGCGCCGAGCGGGGACTCGACGGTAGGCCGCGACCTGGGACGAGCCCGGACTCACCTTCAAGAAGAAGCAGCGCTTGTCGGCGGGCTGCCCCGCGCGCAAGTCTTCGACTTCGATCGCGTAAGAGGGCATCCGCTTCTTGTCGTTCCAGACCTGCACCTCAACGAGATGTGGCCTTCCCACTTGAGCGCGCTGAGGCAATCGGCGCGTCACGCGGATGTCGCGCAGGCTCGCCTCGCTGAGCACGCCTGAGACGATGATGAGCGAGAGCAACATCCCGAGCAGGAGGTAAAGGAGGTTGTTCGCGGTCAGGATGCCGACGAAACCGACGCCGAAGGTGATGAGAATATAAAAGCGCCCTTCGCGGGTCAGACGCAGGCGACGGGGCGGGCGAAGGAGCCTGCCCACCCGAGAAAGAAGCGCCCAAACCGGGGAGGCGGGAGACGGGGCGGCCCTTTCAGCGGGAAGTTTCGGGCGCAAAGGGCTCGGGCTCGGGCGCACCGAACGCGGCACGACCTCGGTGAACCCGGGATCTGAGTCCGACCTGTACTCCTTCTGTACCGGACCGCGCGCCATGGATCCTCGAGGCGGCTCCCGGCGATCAGAGCGGGACCGGCACGCGCCCGACGATGTCCTTGATGACGGCTTCGGCCTCGTCGCGGGTCGGAACGTAACCCTCCGCGTGGGCAGCGAGACGGACTCGGTGCGCGAGCAGCGGCACGGCCAGCGTGTGGATGTCGTCGGGGATGCAGTAGTCGCGGCCCTCGAGCAGCGCGCGGGCTCGCGCCGCCCGCGAAAGGCTCATGCCCGCGCGCGTCGACGCACCGATCGAAAGGGCCGGACTCGAACGCGTCGCAGAGATCAGACCCTGCAGATAGTTCCCCAGGGTCGCCTCGATGCGCACAGCCTCGACAGCCTCTTGAAGCTCGAGCAGCCCCTCGGGTCCCAGAATGCGCGGGACCTGCACGACGCGATCGGTCTGGGGTTCGAGCATCAAGCGCGTCTCGACGTGCGGCGGCGGATAGCCGATCTCGATGCGCATCATGAAGCGATCGAGCTGAGACTCGGGAAGCGGGAAGGTCCCGGCGAAGTCCTGGGGGTTTTGGGTCGCGACGACAAAGAACGGAACCGGCAATGGCTCGCTCTTTCCGTCGATCGAGACCTGTCCCTCGTTCATGGCCTCGAGGAGCGCCGACTGGGTCCGGGGGCTCGCGCGATTGATCTCGTCCGCGAGGAGGATGTTCGCGAAGACGGGTCCACGCCGGAGAACAAACTGGCCCGTGCCCTGGTCAAAGACGCTCACGCCAAGCACGTCGCTCGGGAGCATGTCGCTCGTGAACTGAACCCGGCGCATCTCGCCGCCGACGGCCTGAGCGAGGGCACGCGCGAGCGTCGTCTTGCCGACACCGGGCACGTCTTCGAGAAGAATGTGCCCGCGGGCGAGGAGCGCGGTCAGCGCCAGCTCGACGACGGCCGGCTTTCCATCAAGCGCCTTCTCGACGGCCCGCCGAAGGGTGCGCAGGGTCTCGAGCTGAGCGGGCCTTTGGGCCAGAGCCGGAGCGTTCATCGAAAAGGGAGCGTAGCACCCATCACCCCTCCCGCCCAAGCACCCCGGGCCGGGGGGCCCGAGGTGTGTCGGTGCAACGGCTACCATAACCCGATTGGCGCATGAGCTGCGGCCCCAGGGGAATGTCCTTTCAGCTCGCCTATCCGCCGTCTATAGACAGATAAGTGAGCGACCTCACACACGTTGAGTTCAAAAGCGTCAGCCGCTCTTTCGGCGGAGTGCCCGTCCTGCGCGGCATCAATGCCCGCTTTTCGAGCGGCGAGACGACAGTGCTCATGGGGCCCAACGGAGCGGGCAAGAGCACCCTGCTCAGCATCCTCGGAACGCGCCTCTCGCCCACCCGCGGACAGGTTCACTTCCTGGCCGGTTCGGACCCTCTCGACAAGCACCAGGTCCGAGCCCAGCTTGGCTGGTTGTCCCATGAGCCCTTCGCGTACCTCGAGCTCTCGGGCCGCGCTAACATCGAGCTTACCCTTCGCCTCCATGGCCTCGACGCTTCCCACTACGAGCGTATCGCCGAGAGGGTTGGGCTCGGAAAGTTCGCCGAGAGGCCCCTCGGAACCATGAGCCGCGGTCAGAAACAGCGCGTCGCCCTCGGGCGCGCCATCTGTAACAACCCGCGCCTCCTACTCCTCGATGAACCTTGGACGGGCCTTGACCAAGACTCTCAGAAACTCGTCGAACGCATCGCCGACGAGAGCGTGCGAGCCGGATGTATCTTGCTGATCGTGAGCCACGAGCCCGGCACGGCCGAAAGACTCGGCGCGCGCGAGCTCGTGCTCCGAGGGGGCAAGCTCGAACCCACAAGCTAAAGCGGGAGCCCTCGCCTGCGCTCCATCGCAGCAGGCGAGAGCGAAGCCTAAGGTCTCTTGCGACGTGATTAGGGCCGCAGCTCCATCTGCCACACGCCCTCGTAGCCCCTCGCGCAATAAGCGTGGGTGTCCGTGACCTCGAAGCTATTGCAATAGTAGCTGCCCGTGTCGTGGGTCTTGGTCTTGAGCTCGTCCGGGTCTCGCGCGTCGATTTCGAGCATGCGGCCGCTCGTGTGGAAGAAGCCCCGTCCTCCGCGCGCGTACAGGCTCCCCCAGCCGTTCCGTTCTAGCTCGACTGAACCCAAATCGCTGAGCCTAGCGCTCCCGCTCAGGGCGAAGATCTGCATTTCTTGATCGTAGCCGTCGCCCGTCTGGGTCGTCCGTTGGACGAAGATACGGTCGCCTCCGACCGCGATCTGGCCCGCACCAAAATGGCCGCGTTCGTCTTCACCGTCGATCTCAAGGCGGCTCCGGAGCGTCGCCACGTCGCCGGAGAGCTCGAGAGTGTTCAGGCTCCGAATGTAACGCGTGCACACTCCGCTCTCGAGCCACCCATAGTCGCAACCGCGAGGCCCCGGCTGCGTCGAACGAATGTCATGGTCGATCGTGACGATGCGCCCCGCGCCAGCGTCAAAGTCCACCACATTCCCCGGGATATTCACCTCGGGGAGGAGCTTTGGATTTTCCGGGTCACTCACGTCGATGCGGTCGAGATAGTAGCGAACGCGACCCGACCCGTCTTCGAGAGGCACGGCGTGTTGGCTCGCGACGATATCGCCGGAGACAAGCACCTGACCGCCGTAACCATACCCGCGCCAGAAGCCGAATCCGACGTCGACCACACACCCGGAGATGTTGTATCCGAACCCTCCGCCTGAGAGCGCATGCGGCACCTCAAGCGTAGAGACCAGCTTCGGACGAGCAGGATCCGAGAGAGAGAAGACGTCGTAGCTAAATGTCGGCGTCTCGGCCGGATTTCCTTGATCGTCGTATCGGTAGTAACCCTTCGTACGCCCGACGAGCAAAGCGCTGTCCGTCAGCGTGATACCAAGAATCCCCTCGCCGCCGTCATCCGCTGCGACCGAGAACGCTCGCACCACCTGCGGGGCACTCCGGTCGCTCAGATCCACGACGTAAAACCGCAGATACTGCCGGTAGCTCTTCCCGTCGGGACTCGCGACTGAGCTGTAGATGCGCTGCGGGACGTAAGCGTAGTCGCCGTGAACGTAGACGCTCCCCTCCCAATAGGACTGCCTTTCGCAGGTATCGCCCGTGGGAGCGACGGCCGAGAGATCGAGCTCTCCGAGCGGCTCAGCGACGTCGACGTCGGTGAGAGAAACGAAGTCGAGGACAGTGCGTCCGGTCCACCAGTCCGACCCGAAGCGGAGCATCGTGTCGCCCATGACGCGCGTGGTCGCGATGTTGCGCGCGGTCTCGAGCATGTCGAGCGCCTGTGGTTCATCGCGATCTGAGATGTCGAAGGTCTGCACGGCGTTGTCCGAGACCGCAAACAGCGCTCCTTCCGCCATGAAGCCTCGGCGCGCTTCGCCGACCTGAGGCGCGACGCCGCGCAGCTCGAGACTGTCTTCCGTCATGTCGACGAGCTGGATCCCGCTCTCGTATCTCCCGTAAGAGCACTCGCTCTGTCCTTCATCGTAATCCCATCCCGCGTACGGCACGAGGATCAGACCTTCGTCCGACATGATGTTGAAGGCTTTGTGGATGCGGTCCTGGTCCTCGGCGAAATTCGCCCAGCGTCCCCCGAAGTTCACGCGAGCGAGCTGTTTGGGCTCGCTGAGCTCGGAGACATCAAAAAGCGAGACATGCAGCGCGCCGCCTTCGTTACCGTCCTCGAAGCCGAGCGCGTAGATGCGATCGCCGCGGGGCTCCATGTGATAGACCCAGCCGGGGATCTCGAGCTCACCGAGCTGACGGGGAGCTGACGGATCGCTCAAGTCGAAGGTGAAGAGAGGGTCAGTTCTCTCGAAGGTGATCGCGAAAGCGCGATCCCCGTCGAAGCGCGCTGAACGGAGCGCTTCCGGACGCGGCAGCGTCACCTCCAGGGACCCGAGTTTGTTCACCTCGTTCGAAGAGACGACCTCAAAGGTCTCGATGACCGGTGGCGCTTCTGTCGAACCCCAAGCAGATCCCGGCTGAGTGACCGTTCGGAAGATGCCGCCATGCTCGTCCATCTGCCAGCGGCTCTGCACAGGTCCCGCCAAGCGGAAGCGCGCTCCGAGCTTCAGATCGCCATCGGGGTCCGAGATATCCACCACGTCGGCGACGCCGTGATCCTCACCGCCCCAGTCCTGACCTGAGATGTAGATGCGCTTCTCGGTCACCGCGATGCTCCTCTTGCCGTAATAGGCGCCTTCCTCGGCGCCGATGCGGAGCTGGTCAATGAGCGCGAACTCGTCCGGATTGCTCACGTTGAAGGACACAACGTTCGTGTTCGGAGTGTTGGCGAGGCAGCCCCAGCAATATCCGTTCTCGTAGGCCACGAGATAAAGCACGTCGCCCACCTTCCGCGAGTCGGAGAGCTCGCCGGGCACGTCATGAGCGCCGAGGAGGCGCGGGGAGCCAGCGTTCGACAGGTCGAGCGCCTCAATGCGGCTCACGACTTCGTAGCTGTAGCTCTCCGTCTCTTCGTCGTACAGGTACGAGCCGTAGCCATTGTACATCACATAGACGCGCTCCCCTTCGACGTACATTTCAAAGGGCGTCCCGCTCGCCTTATAGTTCCCCAGAAGGGCAAGTTTTGCCGGATTTTTGATATCGATGATGGTAAGACCAGAGTAGCGGGAGAGGGCGTAGAGTTTCGAGCCGTCGAGCTTGATGATGTCCGCTTCTGCGATGGCGCGGGCCGGATCCGCGCCAGGCCCTTCAGCGCCGCCATCGTTCGGCGCGCTGGTCGATCCTCCAGCGCCAGCGCTGAGGTCGCCGTCGTCACCCTGCACCCCTCCGCGTCCCGCCGACCCCGGCGGGGACGAAATGAAGGAGGTCGAACCGATCTTCGGATCGCTGGGGTCGCTCGGGTCCTTCCCAGGTGGCCCTTCCACGTCCCGCCCACAAGCAGAGGCGAGCACCGAGACGAGCACCAACGACGCAGAGAAACCGTGACGCGCGAGCCGAGAAATCTGGAACATGGCATTCCTCCTTTCGCAAGAGTCATGCCCACTTCGGCGGAGGTAAAAATCCATAGATTCCGCGGATTCAGGGCCCCGAAGCGCCGCCCCCATGGCACACTGTCGCGGCACACTTGGCACAAACGAGGACCGGCGTGTCAGGCGGGCCGGGGCCGAGTCGGACGGAGCCGCAGAACCGCCCAGCGAAAGATCACTTCTCATCCGCCTCACCAGCTTCGCCTGCCTCATCCTCGCTCGCGTCTTCCTCGCCTGCCTCGTCCTCGCTCGCGTCTTCCTCCGGAAGCATCGGCAGAGGTTCTAGGATGAAGGTTTTGGATCGGGCGGCGGCTCGTTGTCGACCCACGATCACGTGGGGTCGAGCCAGCGGACCTCGGAGCTTCATTCCGTAATAACCAATTCGACGTGCTTGCTCCTCGAAGGCCTGCTCATACGGAACGTTCGGGAGAAAGTACGCGGTCGGGCCCAGCGATACGGCGATCAGAAGGCCATAGGTCTCTTGCTTCCCGCCATGTTTGCGAGCACGCGTGAGGCCGCAGAACATTTGTCGATGGTCCATTCGCGCGGAAATTTTCTCGAACAGCGCCCTCGACTCTGGATAGTAAATCTGGTCTGGAACCTCATATCGCTTGAGCGCGCCAGGTCTCCGCTTTCGTTGAGCAATCACCTCATACCAAGTTCCCGGAGGCAGATTGGTAACGACCGTCACGTCCACGCAATCATCCGGTGCCCACTTCGCAGTCACGCTGAGGTAGACCTCTTCTTCGAAGGGCGGAAGGTTCAGAGAAGCGGGCTTGTTGTCGGAGCGGAGATAGATAAGAAGCAAGCCCATCAGAGCTAGGGCAGTCGAGATCTGGATGAAGAGTCGCACTGCCCTCTTCCTTGCCACTAGTTCCCCCAGGTCGGTGGCAGGTAGATCGAGGACCCCTCGGCGACCTCCGTCAGAGGAAAACGTACGCCGGGCGCGGAGAAGTTCTCATAGAACAACACTCCATCTTCGAGCGTCAGGACTCCGCTGCCGTCGGGGGCTGGCCAAAACGTTCTTTGGCGCTCTGGATAGCTGGGAGCGTGGGGCGCATCGAAAGTCCCTGTGAGAACCGGGCTCGAAGGATCGCGCACGTCTTGGATGGCCGTGAAGGAGCAGGGAGCGCATGGAAGCGAGAGGTCCTCCGGGTCCCCTGGCGTATCAATGAAGATCGCGCCGCGCTCCCCCAAAGACATGATCAGCTCGCCTCTCGCATCGACGGGCTCCCAGTCGACTCGATCACTTCGCAGATCGAGCGCCTTCCAAGCCTCAGGATACTCGTCGCCTTCGCCCAGCTCCTGAGCGAAGATTTTGTTACCCACCAGAGAGGGAGATCGGAACCTGAGCCCAGCAGGTGCTAAGGCCGTCACTTCTACCGAACGTATGCTCTTCGAGTTCACCTCGAATCGCTCGATTTGAACCCCTTCCTCGCCTTTCGCGCAATAGACCCAGATCTTGTTCGACACCACACCCGGAAAACATCGCTCCGCACTGTCAGGTCCCCACGCTCGAAACACACCGAGATCCCCCGCGTTCGTGGAGAGGGGTGTATCCGACCCAAACTCCCGGACCGAAAGGGAACGCCAGCTGCCCTCGGCCCCCACAGCAAATGTCGAGACGAGGCTCAGCGATGTTCCCGTAATGTTCTCCACCTGCCCGACGCGAGCGAAGCAATTGCCAGAACCTTCTGTAGGGGTACAACCTGGACCTGATCCGATTTCCCGGAGACAAAATGGAGCAACAATGCTCCGGGAGAATGGACCATGGCGAAGAAGAGAAAGAACTACAACGACGACTTCAAG
>NASX01000150.1 GCA_002085155.1 Sorangiineae bacterium NIC37A_2 | reverse complement strand
CGGCTCGGCGGACGAAGCGAACCCGACGGCAAACTCAGCGGCCGAAGAGGCTGTTGGCCGAGCTCATCGGCGTGGAGTTGCCGTAATAGTGGTTGTTGATGATGACCGTTTGCGGCGTGGACGAGGTGGTCGCCGAGGAGGACTGAACTTGCGGCGCGGTCGCCGTCGTTTGCGTCTGGGCGGCGGCGGCTTCGCGGGCATTGGCGCGTTGATCGGCGATGGCGCCCAAGAGCAATCCCGCGCCCGCACCGATGGCGGCGCCGCGCCAGGCGTTGTTGCGCAGATCGCCGGAGTTGTGGCCGATGATGGCGCCAGCGATGCCGCCGAGAATCATGCCATTGGCCGCACGGCTGCCCGATGAATAACCACTGGAATATCCGGTGTAATAACCGCCATACGCGGGCCCGTAATAGCCGTAGTAGCCGGGCGTGTAGCCATAGTAACCAACCGTTGGATACACCACGACAGGACGATAACTTACCCGCGGCGCATGGTAATGATGCGAGTGCCGATGCGATTGATGATGACCGTGGTGAGAGTGGCCATGATGGCCGCGGTGCGCGCCGGAGGCGATGGACGGACGGTGAGTCTGTGCCATCGCAAGAGGGGCGGCGACGACGAAGGAGAGCAGGGTGATGGCGGTTTTCATGGCACTAAAGAAACTGGTTGGCAGAAAACTGAGACCTCACCGGCAAGGCAAGGTTTCAGCGGATAAGCGGATGGCCTTCGTGCGGCCGCTCGGCCTTGCCAAATGGGCCTGCATCGGGATCTTAGCAAAGAGCAACCCGCCTGCGGCGCGAGCGCTATCCGCCGTTTACCGTTTCTTTCGCCCCATGCAGCACCTTCTCGCTCTCGATCAAGGAACGACTTCCAGTCGCGCGCTGGTTTTTGATGCGCAGGGCGGGATCGTTTCCCAAGCCCAACAGGAGCTCACGCAATTTTTCCCGCGACCGGGTTGGGTGGAACACGATCCGGAAGAAATTTGGGAAACCACGCGCCGCACGGCCACCGCCGCATTGGCTGAAGCGAATCTCATCG
>NASX01000149.1 GCA_002085155.1 Sorangiineae bacterium NIC37A_2 | reverse complement strand
GGCAGCATGTAGGCGCAGTTGGCGGCGAGCGCGGTGGGGATCACGAAGAGCAAGGGGCTCTCGCCCATGCTGATCGCGATCGCGGCGGCAACCGGCAGAAACGCCGCCGCGGTGGCCGTGTTGCTCGTCAGCTCGGTGAGCATGAGGATGCCGAAGCAGATGATCGCGACCGCCGCGATCACGGGCACGGCATCGAGGCTCTGGGAGAGTTGTCCCAGGTATTTGGATACGCCGTGCTTTTCGATCGCACCGGCGAGACTCAGGCCGCCGCCGAAGAGCAGGAGCACGTCCCACGGCACGCCCTTGGCGGATTCCCAGTCCATCACGAACTCTCCTTTGCGGAGGTTGAGCGGGATGAGGAAAAGCAGGATCGCGCCTGTCATCGCGATCATCGTGTCGGTCGCCAGCGGGAGCACGCGGGCGATCAGCGGCTGAAAAATCCACGCGAGCGCGGTGAGCGTGAAGATGAGCATCACTGCGATCTCGCCGCGACTAAAACGACCGAGACGGGCGCGCTCGGCGTCGAGCAATTCGTGAAGACCGGGAATCTCCGCCGAGCCGAGTCGGAAAGAGACGCGCGTGAGCACGAGATAAACGACCGGGATGGTGACAAGTGTCACGGGAGTGCCGAGCAGCATCCACTGGCCGAAACCGATCCGAAGGCCGTAAACGTCGTCCATGTAGGCGGCGAGCAACGCATTGGGCGGAGTGCCGATGAGTGTGGCCATGCCGCCGGTCGTCGCGCCGTAGGCGACGGCGAGCATCAGTGCGGTGGGCAGCGCGCGAAGGGCGGGGCTCGCTCGCAGATCTGCGGGGATCAGTTGCACGACAGAGAGCGCGATCGGCAGCATCATGAGCGCCGTGGCGGTGTTGCTCACCCACATGCTGATGAGTGCCGAGGAGAGCAGAAATCCGCCGACGATCCGGCGCGGCTGGGTGCCGAGCGCCGCGATGAGATTCACGGCGACGCGGCGGTGCAGATTCCACCGCTGCATCGCGAGCGCGATGATGAACCCGCCGAAGAAAAGAAAGATCAGCGGATTC
>NASX01000033.1 GCA_002085155.1 Sorangiineae bacterium NIC37A_2 | reverse complement strand
CAGGGATTCCTGTGCCTTTCGCCATCTTGTACACAATCCATCAGGCGACCTTCGGCGCCTGAACCACGTACTCAGCTTGGGCTTTCATCCCCCATTGCTACTACGGCCCACCTCTGGTCAGTCGTTGGCAAGACCGCCAACGAGGCAATCATATGCGTCCAAAGGGTTCAGGCGCAATCGTGGTGGGCGTGCCGCATTCGTGTGCCCTAAATCTCTCGTGCAGGGCGCTCGAGCCGGGGCGGCCGTCGATCTAGTTGAGAAGGTCCTCTAACTCCGCTTCCCCACCGGGACTGTGCTCCGGGGCCGTTTCATCAGCGTCCGAAGCTGGGAGATTCAGGTTCGTGCTGATGAGCTTGGTGACCCGGATTGTTTTCGACCCGGCCCGGACTGAAACTTCCAGGCGGTCGCCCCGCCGTGGTCGGACCAACATTCCGGCATCGAACAGCAATTGGCGGAGCGCATCGACAGATGTGCCGAAGTAGGTGCCGCCAGAGCGACACAACTTGCTCACCTCTTCGTGAGCCAACTGCATGAGCAGATAGACGTGCAGGTCATCCTGCCAGCCGATAGGATGCTGTTCCGGGAAGAGATCCAAGTCCATCCCGTGAGGCTTCAGGCAGACTGCGCCAGAGGCGAGGAGTTCGCGAAGCGAGTCCAGAAAGACGGCCACCGGATCACCTTGCCGCATGCGAATCGCATTGCCTTCTCCGAGATGCCAAAGGGCTTTGTCAGCGGTCTCCATCCAGGCATCGCGTTCAGTCGGCCCGATTGCCAACGTAGTCTGTGCGTACTCGAGGAAAGACTCGAACCCCAACGAGAGCATCGCCAAGGCCTCGGGCTGCCGCATGTGCCCCCCAAGGGTCACGAACCGCGCGCGTCGAGCCACCTTGCGTTCAGGAAGTTCGTCTTTCAGTCGGGGATGGTCATGGCGAAGATGGTGAATGTAGTCCGCCATGACTCCCGGCAATCGCTGACGCTGGTTCTGAACGGCCGTTAGCTTGGCCAGATCGATGGAGGCACGGTCTAAATCGATTCGAACGAGACGTGCCAAGATCGAAGCTCCCACAGGCATTTCTTCGCCAGTGCAAATAAGCAAGCAGCGTGGCGGTCGATTGGGACGCTGAGTGAGATCTGCTCGAAGTCGACTTCTGGAAGACCCGTTCCCCATGCCGCGAATCGTTCTCGCGGCCTTCTCTTGAAGAATCGCGCGCGCCCGGGGAGAGGGTTGCGGAGCGTAGTCGTCGATGACGAAGACGACGTCCTTGGCCTCGAACATTTGGGCCTCGAGTGCGTTCTCGGTCGAGGACCAGCTCCCCATTGTGAGGCGCGTGAACGAGCCAAAAAAGGAGGCCGCCAGACTCGCCATCTCTGACTTCAAGCTGCCAGTCGGGCCGACCAGCCACAGCGCGAAATCTGGCGAGACGATCGAAGCGAGCGGTGCGAGAAACGCAGCGCTGACGAGGGGGATCGTAACTTCGTGGGGAGCAACTTCTAGCAGCTGGAAGACGAGCTCTACCCCTCCGAGAGGTTCCTTGGACGCGTGACACGGCAGGACGAAGCGTTCCATGAATCCGCTGAGGCGCACGGAAAGGCTTTGATCCCCAATTGCACCTCCATGGAAAAGGAAGCTTGGTTCACCGTCGATCTCCCGCCAACCAGTATGACCGTACACCGTGGTTACTTCGGGACGGGACAAAAGTTGGATGGACTCGCGGAACTGCTCCCTAGGCATGGACCCGGCGACAATGGCCGCACGGGCCCCCCAGCTCGAGTAGACCCAGTCCATTCGTGAAAAGTCCGCGGCGGGAACTTCGGCAAGCGGTAGCGCCGTGCCGTCTTCGAGTTGTCCTTCGAGCACAAAGATGCGTGACTGAACGGCGCCGTCATCGTGGATCTCCTCCCTCACTACTTTGGCGCCGACGTTGGACAAGGGTTCGTAGGTGGTGCTGCCCGTATCGCCTTCGGTGCAGATGACGCAGTTCCGCCCTACCTTGTCGAACCCATAGCGAGGCGGATCTTGGACGGGGGTTCCCTGTCGAGCCTTCGCAGCAAGTTTCTTGCGGAAGTCCGCCCTGGCGTCACGAACATTTTGAACGCGGATCTTGTGCTTGCGAAAGCTCGCGACCAGAAGATCGAACTCGGGTTCATCAAGAAGATGGAGAGAGGCCAGGAAGGGGAGACTGCGGAGCAAAGCTACGGCCTTGAGGCTCTCGGGAACGGTGTCCAGCCATTCTATTGGGTCGGAAGGAACGGCGTCGTCGATCAGTGCCTGGAGTGCCTCGAAGCCGTCCTGGACCAAGGCGTCGTCGGGTCCTCGTTTGCTCCCGTCACGAGCGTGCGGAAGCAGGGCCAATCGAACCGAAGCGGCGTCCGATTGGCGTAGTTGCGCAGCCAGAGTCGCAATGGCCAGAGCCACGTTGTTGTTGAGCCAGCAGTCCGAATCGAACAAGAGGACGAATTCGCACCTTTTCTGTACCGCCGACTGAAGGTCTGGGTGTAGCAAGTGCGTTTAGGAGTCGCGCCACCCCGCCCAAACCCCTGCGGCGCCAATCGCCCTGATGCCGACAGTCTCCAGAGCGATCGCTTTCAAGGGGGCCTCAGTGACAACCAGCACGTCACCTGCCTTTGCATCATGGGCGAGGTCGGTCACGAACGGATGTGTCTTGACGCCTGCGGCGACCAGGTATCGGGGGGTATTCTCGTCCGGATAGTCGATGCGATACCGGGGCGACGCCTCGTCGTTTCTCGGGACCGGCATGCGCAGAGCAGAGGACCTGATCCGCCACCCCAAAGCCAGGCTTGTCTCTTCGGGTGTGACTGACGAAATGCGATAGTGCCGCGCGCGTTCCACAGGAATTCCGCGGTCGGAGAATGTTTGGAGTTGGTCCGCCGTGTAGTCGCGCAGGGCGGGCGGGGCGGGTCCCTCCAGGGCCCGGTCGATAAGATGATCGTCCGTGCTAGTGCTGGGTTCGCTCGGAGGTCCTCCTGTGTCCGGTGTGGTCGCCAAATCCGGTGTGTCCGGAGCGTCTGGTGCAACGGTCGGTTTGGTGGGGACCAAGTTCTCTTTCTCCGGCAGGGTGGGGAGCCGTCGGTCAAGCCGTTGGGGATCAGTCATTGCTCGTCACCTTAAAGTAGGTTGCTGCCTCAGGGTCGTTGCCACTCTCGATGGCTTCGCGACGCACCTGCTCGTTCAACGCGGCGGCCATTGCCCAGCGGATCTGCTTGATCCTTTCTCGAACCTTGGCGGCCACGGCTTCGCCGGGGTTGTCAGAGTTGTCGATCAGTTGTTGATAGCGTTTGGCAGCGCCAGCACGTCCACCGTCGTCGCGAATCGCTTTCAAGCCGTCCGCCAAGATGGTCGCCATCTCGCGGTCTCCAAAGAAGTTCACACGGGCGGGGTGACAAACTGTACTCCCGTGCTCGAGGAACCGAGAACGTCCTCGTCTCGCCATGCGACCGCCGACGAGCCGGCCCACGAAGTCATCTGATGGAGCGAGACCCTCAGCTGAAAACTCGTCTCGAATGAGCGATTCTAAGTTTGCTGAACGGCGCTCGAACGACGCGATCTCTTCCGGCTGTGCCGTTTCGCGTTCGGGAACGAGGGTGACCTCGATGGTGCTGTCGGGAACTTCGCGGTCCGCCGCAAGAATCTCGGGAATGTGTGACATTGGGTACCTTTCTGCGGCGTCGCCGCGTTGGATACCCATCAGGGGCCATAGGGGAATAATTTCGACACCGAGGTCGATGAAAAAAGGGGGTGAACCCGAGCAGGTTCACCCCCTTTTTTCATCGACCCTGGGGCAACATCAACCGTCGCTGTGACCGCGAAGAATCAGGTGTCGGAGCTGCAAATATTCGGGGTAGCTTTTCAGCGTCTGAATTTGGTGTCGCTCGCTCGCCGAAGTTCCCCTCATGTTCTTAAGTTCTTCAAGGGTAGGGCTGCTGAGCCATCGAGCTACTGCAATGTAGTCCTCATCCCTTGCGAGGGCCTTTCGACGAAACTTCGTCCACCAATTCTTCAAGGTTCTTTCCCGAACATCGAGCGCCTGGGCAATTGCGGCGTAGTCCGGCCTTGCTCCCGAATCCAGAGTCGACAGATACGCGCCGTAGGCTCGCAGTGTCGCCCCTGGCGGGACGGCTTGTCGGCCTTTTTTAGGTGTGGATGGCATTTGTCTCCTCGGCTGCCCGGAACAGGGCCTTTCTGGCAAAATGAGCATAGCGCTGGGTTGTGCGAATGTCCGCATGCCCCAACATCTCCCGAACCTCCTCGAGCGACCAAGCGCGACCCCAATCGCCTGAGATCAGGGAACTCGCCGCCGTGTGCCGCAGATCGTGCCAGCGCACACGTCGATGAATCCCGGCATCACTCAACCAGCGCCGGAAATTACGTGGGGCCTTTCGGTCTCGCGCGGACCCTTTTTGCAGAGGAAAAACAAGTTCAGTCAATCGAGGTCGGTGGCACCATTGGTCCCGGATAGCCATCCACTCCCTCATTCCTTCAAGTCCGATCCCAATCAGCGGAACGTCCCGAATCGATCCTGATTTCGTCGGCTTTCTGCCTGGAGCACCGTATCTCACGGTGATGTAGGGGACGTCCGCATCCAGATGGACATCAGACAGCTCCAACCCCCAAAGCTCTCCCTGTCGAAGTCCGCTTGTTTCCGCGACTGCCACGATCCATTTTTCGGGCGTATCAATACCGGAGACTAGCCGAAGCTGTTCGGGCAGGCTCAGCACGGTCCAGGTCGACTCGGTCCTCGGGTCTGCGCCCTGAACGCGGACCCCAACCAGTGGATTCTCGTCCACGAGCCCATCGTTGAGCGCCTCGCCAAAGATGACCCGCATCATGTTCACACAATGGATCCGAGTCTGCCTCTTGATGGGGTGCGTTCCGAGCCACCTTACCCACCTGACGGCATGCTTCCTGGAGAAAGCGCGAAGCGGCCAGTCTGCGTAGTGAGTACGTAGGACGTACTTCTTGATACGCCCCCGATCAGTCCTGCCGTTTCGGTAACCATTGGCCTCCCGACGGTCCAGAATTTCTTGAGAGTAGGCTCGTATCGTAATGCCCCCGGCGGCTGCCATGTTACCCGCTGCGAGTTCGACCAGAACGGCATTCCGGATGCGGAGAGCTTCATCCAGCGAGCTGGTTGTCAGTGACTTACGGCCGGCCGCTGTCGCGAACCGTATGCGATAACGCGTGCCGTTTGGTCCGCTGATTCGCTGCACGCCAGGGCCCGCAGCTGAAAATTCCCGGGTCTTTGCGTCCTTGGCCTTCACGCCCCGGACTACGTCAAAGCCCTGGGGCTGTACGCTCGTCGATGGACGGTTTCCTGCGGGTGAAGGCCTCCAGGAGGTCACAGAATCCCCGCTCTCTCCAAGGCCTCCCTCGCCAGCTTTCGGTCCTCGGGTGATGCGGCGGTCTCGTCACCCGCAACGCCGACCCGGCGTGCCGGGCGCCGCCTGGGCTTTGGTTCTGAAGGTGCCTGTTCATGCTGGGCCTCGAGAGCGTCTGCGAGTTGGCGCAGCATGCCCACCACCTCCTGGGCTTTATCCGGTGACACAAGCACTTGAATTCTCCAAGGAATCTGGGGCCCGGAGGGATCTCCAAACCGCGTGACTTTCACCGGAGAGCAAAATATAGGGGAATTATTTTTGTGGCGCCGCCCGGCCTCGGCGGCCTCGATGGACGCAGCGGGACACAGCGTCGAATGTCTCCGAGCTGTGTCCCTCCGTGCGACGCGCTTTTGCAGCTTCGTCAGGCTTTGATGTTTTGCGCCCCCGACACGATTCGAACGTGTGACCTTCGGCTTAGGAAGCCGCTGCTCTATCCTACTGAGCTACGGAGGCGGGGGCCTGCAGATTGCACGGCTCGCGCCGTCTGACAAGGTCTCCTGCCGCGGGTCGTGTTAGCCAGCCAAGCTCAAATGGCCGGTGCGGACGAGCGCGACGATATGAGCCAGGGTGAGCTCACGGGAGAGGGGAGAGAGGTCGATCGCTTCTTCGACGGTGAGGTGTCCGTCGAGGCGTGAGAGAAGGTAGGCCTGTTCTGGGGTGAGGGAGCCGCTTCGACGGCCTGCGGGCTGGACCTCCAAGGTGCGCTTGAGGTCGCCGATGCGCCGTTCGAAAATCGTCTGAAAGAGGCGCGCGTTCTTGCGGATGATGCTGCTGGCCTCTGGGAAATCGGGAGCGTCTTGGGCGACTTCGATCGCCGACTCGGCGCAGGAGAGCGCGACTTCGAGGTTATCGAGGCCGAGCTCTGTGCGAGCGCGCTCGACAAGCTCACGGACGGCCTCGGTGGGTGAGGCAGCGCGCCAAGAGGTGCGCTGCTGGATGGATTGAGGGGGGCTGCTCGAGATGCGCGCGGTGATGAGGGGGAGCGGCTCGGCGGTTCCGGCAGAACTGACGAGCCCAGGTGGGGCGTCGGAACGGAGCTCGGGGAGGGAAGAAGGGCGCCCGAGCTCGGCTCGACAGGCCTCCAGGGCCGCCGCAAAGGCGGCGATGTTCGCGAAGCGCTCCTCGGGATTCTTGGCGAGCGCGAGCGCGAGGACTTGGTCGATATCCTTGGGGACTTCTGGGTTGAAGCTGCTTGGCTTCGGGGCAGGTTCGTTGATGACCCGCTGCAGAAGCGCCATGACTTCCGTGGCTTGGAACGGAACTCGCCCTGTCAGCATCTCGAACAGGATCACGCCGAGCGCGTACTGGTCCCCGCGGTGATCGACGAGCGCGGTGCGGCCCGTTGCCTGCTCGGGGGCCATGTAGTCCGGGGTTCCCAGAATATCGAACTCGAGCGTGAGCTTGCGGCCGGGGGTGACGTCGTCGGCGCGCTTACTGATCCCGAAGTCGAGGAGCTTCACGAAGAGCTCGTCTCCGGCATCGAGCAGGAAAATATTGGCGGGCTTGAGATCACGGTGGACGATGCCAGCACTGTGAGCGGCACCGAGCGCACCCGCGACTTGGATCGCGATCGACAGCGCCGCCCGGACGTCAAGCTTCTGCCCCGACTCGAGCAAGCGGTCGAGGGATTGGCCCGTGAGCATCTCCATGACCAGATAGGGCTGGCCTTCGCTGGTCGTGTCGAAGTCGAGAATCTGGACGATATGGGGGTGGTGGAGGCGGCTAATGATCTCGGCCTCGCGTCGGAAGCGCGCCAAGGCGCTCTCGTCGCTCTTGAGGTGACGAGCCATCATCTTGACCGCAACGGGACGCCTCAGGCGGATGTGCTCCGCGAGAAAGACGGTGCCCATGCCCCCCTCGTCGAGCTGCCGCACGATGCGATAGGTGCCACCCAGGGTCTGACCCATAGGTGACGAAGAGCGCGGTCCGTCTGAGCTCACTGAAGCGGTAGGCTAGCAAAGGGGCCATCGAAAAACGAGATGCCTTTGGCTCATGAGTCAGTTCTTGTCAGGCGCCTCAGGCAGGCCATTATCGTGTTTCTGGAATGCGTCCGAGGGCGGCCGGTGGCCGGCGGCAATCGCTGATTTCTGTGCGGACGCGTGCTGCTCTGGTAGCCTCGCGGTTGAAATGGCGATCGTGAGCAGCGGGTGGCGCCTGGGCGCCCTTTCTTTGGCTGTCTTGGGGGCGAGCTGTCCCGCCTGGGCACAGGACGAGGCGGGGGCTTCTGTGTCTTTGAGCGCCGGAGCCGACTCGGGGAAGGCGGACGCGGATGGAAGCGGCGCGATTGCCGGGGCCGAATACCACGACGACGGTCTCGACGCTCCGGAGTCGACACCAGCGCTCGAGACCCAGGCAAAAGATGAGTCGGAGAGGGCCGAGCCGCGCTATTTGGACCGGTACAAGCCGACCGGGAACCTCTGGGAGGTGGGGCTGACGACGGGGCTCCTGTTCCCCGCGCCGGACCATAACCTCAAGGTCGCCGCGCTGCCTGGTGAGCCCTACAGCGACGTCAGCGCAGTGATCGGAGGCCGGCTCGCCTACTATCCGCTGTCGTTCCTTGGGGTTGAAGCGGAAGCCATGGTCAGCCCGAGCGCGACCCAGAACACGAACAAGTCAGCCCTGCTCTACGCGGCACGTGGTCACCTCATCGCCCAGCTTCCCATCCTGAGCGTTGTCCCCTTTGCACTCGTCGGCGGCGGCATGCTGGGAGGCATCAGCCAATCCATGGGTAACGACGGGGATCCCGCGTTCCACTTCGGCGTCGGCGTCAAAGTGCCTGTCCATCGCGTCGTCGGGATCAGGCTGGATCTCAGGGATACATTGACACAGAAGCGAGACGGGAACCCGGGAGATCCGACGAACTCCTTCGAGGTCTTGCTCGGCGCGACTTTCACGTTTGAGCGGCCTTGTCCGGAGCCTCCGGCTCATCGGCCGCCGCCGCCTTCTCCCGTGCCCGTCTCGGAGAAGTGGGGGGATGGGCTGCATGAACCACCTCCAGAACCTCAGCCGATTACGACCGAGTGTCCGGAAGGGTCGATCAAGGGTAACGACGGTTGTGTGCTGGCGGACGCTGACCATGACGGCATCCCATTGCCCGCGGACCAGTGTCCCGACGCCCCCGAGACGAAGAACGGATTCGAAGATGAAGACGGCTGCCCCGACGTTCTTCCGGAGGCAGTGCAGGAATTCACAGGTGTAATTCCCGGCATCAGCTTCAAACAAGGGAAGTCTGAGGTGAGCCCTGCTTCTTATCCGGCGCTCGACAAGGCGGCCGAAGTGCTCGCGCAGTATCCGGACATCGTGATGGAAATCTCCGGTCACACCTCCAGCGAGGGCAAGGCAGAGGTGAACCAAAAGCTGTCTGAGGATCGTGCGAATGCAGTCGCGACCTACCTCGAGTCCAAAGGGATCCCGCGGGAACGTCTCGTTGTGCGGGGCGCAGGCTCGAGCGAGCCGATCGCTGACAACGCGACCCGCGAAGGTCGCGAAAAGAATCGTCGCATCGAGTTCCGCGTCTTAGGAAGGTAGCGTGCGGGGTGCTCCTCGTCGCGCCGCGGCTCCGAGGTCTGCGGCTGAGCGGTGGACCTTAGTCATCTCGGACCTGGTTCCCGGCGGTGATGGCCTCGGGAGGCTTCCGGACGGACGCATCGCGTTCGTGCGCGGTGGATTGCCCGGCGATAGCGTTGAAATCGAGGTCGAAGCGGACAAGGGGAGTCACGTCTTTGCGCGTGTCATCTCCCTTGTGACGCCGAGTCCCGATCGGGTCGAGGCTCCTTGTCCCATTGTCGATCAATGTGGCGGCTGTCCGCTCATGAAATTGTCAGCGGAGGCGCAAGCTCGGGCGAAAGAGTCGATGCTGCGCCAGTCGCTCACGCGGCTCGCTCGCCTGTCCGAGGCGGAGCTTCGGCTTGTCCGTCCGCTCCATTCGGTGGGCGGGGCGCTCGGATACCGCAATCGCCTCCGCATGCAGCACCGGAGCGGGCATCTCGGATTCTTTCGCGAAAAGAGCCACGATTGGGTGCGCGTTCATGACTGTAAGATCGCCTCGAGCGAGCTGAACGATCTTCTTCGGGCGACGAGGGAGCGCCTTTCGGGGGCTCCCAGTTTTCTCGAAGCTGTCGAGCTTCGGGTCCTTGCGGATCGGGACACACCGGGCGGGGCGCGAGCCGTTTCTTTGCTGGTCAAAGAAGACTCTCGCGAGGCCGAAAAGGCGCTCGCCCAGACCGTGGGCCCTCTCGAGGGGCTCGGCGTCGTGCGCGTCGTTCCTCTGCGAGGGCGCGCGCGGCCGGCGCATCCCGAGACTTTTCAGAAACTCTGGGTAGAACCCGAGACCTATGTGCTGCTCGCGCCCTTTGCGTTCAATCAGGTCAACCTGGCGGTGAACGAACGTCTCATCGAGCTAGTTCTCGAGAGGGCCCGGGCAGCCAATGCCGAGACATTTTTCGACTTGTACGGAGGGGCCGGAAACTTCACGCTTCCGCTGCTTCGCCGGGGCCTCTCGGGGACCCTCGTGGAGGTCCAAGCTGAGTCCGTGGAGGCCGCGCGGCGCGCGGCGGAGGCTCAAGGGCTCAGAGGGGGCGAGTTCGTCCCGGGCGACGTCCCGATCGTTGCGAAACAGCTCCTTTCTTCGGGCCGTAGCGCAGATGTCGTCATCTTGGATCCTCCCCGCAAAGGGGCGCTCCCGGCGCTTCAGGCCGCGCTCGGCCTCGCAAAGAAGGCAATCTTGCTCGTAAGCTGCGATCCTCCCACGTTCGCGCGGGATCTTCGCTTCCTGCTCGACCGCGGGGCGCGTCTGCTCGATGTGACACCCCTGGATATGTTTCCACAGACGCACCATCTTGAGGTCCTGGCCTGCCTCGACGTCTCCAGCAGTGGCGGCGGAACCATTGAGGAATAACGGCTCTCAAGTGGGAGTTTTTCCCAGAGACCGTGCTAGAGCACTCGGGGGAGCGAACCTGAGAGTCTCGCCGCCCCCTGAGAAACGACATGACCGAAGATAACCGTCCGCGCCCTTCGCGCTCGCCCTCTCGATTTCCGATTCCGTCTTTAGGGCAGAAGGAAAGAGATGAGTCGGGAGGAAATGGTCCGAGCGGAATGGGACCGGGCGGAGAGAATCCGGGACCGTTTCGGAACTGGCTCGTGCCCGGGCTGTTTCTGGCATTCTATCTGATTTGGAGCATCGGCGGCGCCAAGATGCGCGCTGAGCCGACCATCCCCTACTCGGAGTTCGTAACGGCTGTCGAGTCGAATCGCGTCAAGTCGATCGAGATCACGGGGCTGACTGTGTCGGGCGAGTTCGAGGAGGCGCGTAACGTCTCCGGTCAGGAAACGAAGAAGTTTCGGACCAACCTGCCGCCGATTCACGACGAGAGGCTGATGCCTCTGCTGCGTGATAAAGGTGTGACGATCACGGCTGAGAGCGACGAGCCTGGCCTGTTCATGTACACGCTCTTGAACTTCGCGCCGTTCTTCTTGGTGCTCGGGTTCTTCGCGTGGATGTCGCGCCGGAACGCCAAGATGATGGGCGGACCTTTCGCCGGCATCATGAAAGGCCGCGTCAAGCGCTTCGAGAAAGAGTCGCAGGTGCGCGTGACTTTTGCGGACGTCGCCGGCCAGAAAGCGGCGAAGCGCGACCTCGAAGAGATCGTGGATTTCCTGCGTTCGCCGGAGAAATATCGGCGCCTGGGCGGTAAGGTACCTCGCGGTGTGCTCCTCGTGGGTCCTCCCGGTACCGGTAAGACGCTGCTCGCGCGCGCGGTGGCTGGCGAGGCGGGCGTCCCCTTCTTCTCCATCAACGGCTCCGAGTTCATCGAGATGTTCGTCGGCGTCGGCGCGGCGCGCGTTCGAGAGCTGTTTGAGGAGGCGAAAAAGGTCTCGCCCTCGATCGTATTCATCGATGAGATCGATGCGGTCGGTCGCTCCCGCGGCGCGGGGCTCGGGGGTGGCCACGATGAGCGCGAACAAACCTTGAACCAGCTCTTGAGCGAGATGGACGGCTTCTCGCGCAACGACTTGACGATCGTGATCGCTGCGACGAACCGACCGGACGTGCTCGATCCGGCCCTGCTCCGTCCCGGACGCTTCGATCGTCGAGTTGTCGTCGACCGACCTGAGCTCGCCGCGCGCAAGGCGATCCTCGGGGTGCACACGCGCGACAAGCCCCTGGCCGCCGACGTCGACATCGACCAGCTCGCTGCGGACACCCCCGGATTCTCCGGTGCCGATCTCGCGAACCTCTGCAACGAGGCGGCGCTCGGAGCGACGCGTCGCGGCGCTGATGAGGTGACGGACGCTGATTTCCGGGCCGCTTACGACAAGATCGTGCTCGGTGAGCTTCGCGAATCGAAGCTCGATCCCGAGGAGAAGCGTCGCGTCGCGATCCACGAAGCCGGACACGCCGTTGTGGCCCATTTCTCCCCCCACGCCGAGCCGCTACAGCGCGTGACGATCATCCCGCGAGGAATGGCCCTCGGCGTGACCCAGCAGACTCCCGTTGGTGAGCGGCACATGATGACGCGGCCGGAGCTCGAAGCGCGTCTCCGGGTCCTCATGGGCGGTTATGCTGCCGAAAAGCTTCTGCTCGGAGACAACAGCTCCGGGGCGGAGAATGATCTGAAGCGAGCCAGTGAGATCGCCTTCCGCATGGTGGCTCACTTTGGCATGAGCGACGAGATCGGCCCCGTCTACCATGAGCACCGTACGGAACACCCGTTCCTGGGACAGCGGGTGGCGACCGATGGCGGTACTTCGGATCGCACCATCCACACCATCGAGGAAGAGGCCCGGCGCATCCTGATCGCCGCCCTCGCCGAAGCTCAGAACATCTTGGCTGAGCACCGCTCGAACCTGGAAGCTCTGCGCGACTTCTTGCTCGAGAAGGAGACGGTCGAGAAGGCGGACCTGGCCGTGCTCTTGGGTCCGGCGGTGAAGGCCCGGACCGCGACCGATAGCGATTCGGTGCACTGACCGACTGACGCGCCCTTTCGCGCCCCAAAAGCTCGCGCTCGACGGACCTCCGCGAGCGCGAGTTTGCTTTTGTCTATGCCCTCGCGGCCCGACGTCCCCCGAGGTCCTGAGGGCGCGCTCGAGGAGCGGCGCGCTTGATCTCTCGGCGCGATTGGATTCTGCTCTCCTTTGCGTGGCGCGAAACTATTGGCTCATGAAGAGCGAACCCTACGTGTACTCGTGGGATAAGCTCGTGGCGGACGGGCGAGGGACCTGGGACGGCGTACGGAACTTCACCGCGCGCAATCACCTGCGAGCGATGCAGCTCGACGATTACGCCTTCTTTTACCACTCGAACGAGGGCAAAGAGATCGTCGGCATCATGAAGATCGTTCGGGAACACTTCCCCGATCCGACCGCAAAGGCGGGGGACTGGAGCGCGGTTGAGGTCGCGCCGATCAAGCCTATGGCGCGCAAGATCAGCCTCAAGGAGGTCAAGGCCGAACCTGAGCTTCAGGACATGGCTCTTGTGAAGCGCGCCCGCCTCAGCGTCCAGCCGGTGACGCCCGCCGAGTTCAAGAAGATCCTCGAGATGTCGGGGACGAAGCTCTGACGGGCGCGTCTCCCGGTCAGCTCCCCTCGGAAGCTTCGCTCTTTTCGCCGCCCTCTTTGCTGGCGGATTCCGCGAGCTCAATGAGCGTCGAGAGCGCCTCGATTTCACGCTTCGTGCGCAGCTCGCGCTGCCGAACGGCCTTGAGCTCAGCCTCGACCTTCCGCTGCTCAGCCTCGATGGTCCTCAAGAGTTCCTTCAGGTTCTCTCGTTCAGCCTTCAATACATCAACTGCAATCGACACCGGGTTCTCCTTTTGGGGCCCGGAGCAGACCACAATTCGTTAGGTCGAACAAACTCGGTTTCGACCGCTGGTCTTTGCTCGGTAGAGACGCTCGTCGGCCAGTCGGACGAGGTCCTCGCCGCCGGCATTGTCGAGCTCGTTGAGCGAGGCGCAGCCGAGGCTGATCGTGACGGGGACGTAATGCCCATCGAAGAGCACTGGACTCGCCGAGATCATGGTGCGGAGCCGCTCGGCCAGGCGGGCAGTCGACGAGAGGCTGACGCCCCGGAGCAGGATCGCAAACTCCTCGCCGCCGATGCGGGCGAACAGGTCTTCGGAGCGGAGGCGGCTCATGGCGAGTCCGGCTACGTGCTTGAGGACGGCGTCTCCGGCGGCGTGCCCTTTGGTGTCGTTGACCCGCTTGAAGAAGTCGATATCGAAGACGATCAGGCCGAGCACGCCGTTGTGACGGTGCGCATAGGCGATCTCGCTCGCGAGGCGTTCGTCGAAGTGCTTTCGGTTGTAGGCGTTCGTGAGCGAGTCACGATTGGACGACTCGTAGAGACGATGCAGGAGAGTTTCTTGCTTCTCGTCGACCAAGGAGAAGCGAAACGCGACGCGCGGTCCGAGCTGGATGTAGTCGCCGTCCCGGAGCTGAACTTGACCGAGGAGCGGCTCTCCCTGAACCAAGGTGCCGTTTTTGGCGCTCACATCGACCAGGAAGACATCCTTCGCGACCTTCTTGAGTCGCGCATGATTGCGGCTGACGCTTGTATCGTCGATCACGATGTCGGAACCGGGGGCGCGCCCGATCGTCATCTCTCCGTCGCACAGCGAAATGACCTGGCCCGCGTGGACACCGTCCATGCGGAGAAAAACCGCGCGGTCTCGGATCTCGACCGGGGCAGGGATCGAGCCGTAGTCGGTGACTCTTCCTCGCTCGGTGATGGGCTCGACGTCGCCGAAGCTGATCAGCGCGCCGCGGGGCGGAATCGAGGCGGCAGGCGGCGGCGGCCAGGCCCGAGCGGGGACTGTGGCTGCGGGAGGTTCGATGGACGGACGGTGCCGAGCGCCGACGACGCCGGACCAAGCCGCCACAGATTCAGGCTCGCTCGCCTCTTCGATCTGGGGCGAGACCGGGGAAGTCAGCCCCCGGTTCACCAGGAGACCTCCGGGAAGGGGGGAGCGGGACGAGCGAGCAGGTAACCCTGCAGGAAGTCGCAGCCGAGCGCCACGACAGCGTCTCGCTCTTCGATCGTTTCGATGCCCTCGGCGACGACCAACATGCCCATGTCTTGGGCCAGGTTGGCCATGGAGCGGACCACCTTACGTTTGGTCGGGCTCACATGAACGTCACGAATGAGGCTCATGTCGAGCTTGACGATTTCGGGCTCAAGCAAGGCAAAACTCGTGAGACCTGCGTAGCCGGCGCCGAGGTCGTCGACGGCGATGCGGAATCCTGCTTCGCGCAGCCTGAAGATGCGCTGCCGAACGTCAGGCACCTCGGTCAAACTGGCGCGCTCGGTGACCTCGAGGACGACTTGCGAGGCGAAGGGCAAGAGCGGCGACTTGGGGCTGGTAAGGCTCGGATCGAGGAGGTCGCGGACGTGCAGGTTGACGAAAAACGATGGCTTGCCCAGCGCGTTCGGGATGGACAAGGCGGTGAGCTCGCGGATGCGGCGGCCGAGCTCGTCGAGGCGACCGAGGGTCTCGGCGGCGTCGAGAATGGCCCCCGGATGGGGCAGGGAGGGCTCCCGACTGCGCATGAGCGCTTCGTAACCATAGATCTCGTGGGTGCGGGCGTCGACGATCGGTTGGAACGCGACCCAGAGTTGATCGATCGAGCGATCGAAATTCCTGGAGAGAGCCTCCCGATCTCCGAGGCGCGACTCGCGCCCGAGGATCTCGCGAGCCTGCTCTTTGACGCGAGCCATGCGGTGCATCTGGCTCGCTTTCTCGACGACGTTCATCAACTCGGTCGGCGAGGTAGGCTTGGTGATATATCGGAAGGCTCCGACTTCGAGGGCGCGGGCCGCGGTGCCCACGGTCGGCTCCCCTGTGAGCAAGACAATCGGGACCTCGGCGTTGATGTCGCGAATGGCGTGGATCAGGTCAAACCCGTCCATCTCAGGCATACCGATGTCGCTCAAGATGACATCGAAGATCGTCTGGCCGAGGGCTTCGAGGGCCGCCCGGCCGCTCGTGACGACGTGAACTTCGGAGCCAGCCCGCGACAGGATGCGCGACATGCCGCGCGCCGTTTCATGGTCGTCGTCGACGATGAGGATCCGAGCAGGTCCTTCCAAATGCTCCTTGTCCCCTCCCGAGGAGCGCGGTCCGCTGCTGCTCGTGATCGGGTGCGTCCCCGACTGCGTGGCGGAGCTCATGGGTACGTGTGACACGGACCGCTCGTCGCCTAAGGGCTCGAGCGACACGGTACGGCCCACGTTTTCCATCATGTTCGATTCAAACGGCCAATGGGGGGAGGAACATGAGCCCCATTTTGTCGCTGGAGCTCATTCCCAGACCGAAGGGCTGGCTAAAATCTGTCGGAGAATGTCACCCGTGCCGTGACTGAAGTCTGCCGGTAATTCACCCTCAGCGAAAAAAACGGCTTCGCGGATCTCGAGAGGGTTATCGGGACCGTCCAGCTGAGGGGCGACCTGGGCTTCGACGACGACCGTGACCGCATGAAAACGCGGATCGCGGGTTGGCTCGGAGAACGCGCCCCGGAGCGCTCCGAGCGACACGACATGGGCTCCCGCCTCCTCTCGGAGTTCACGCACCGCTGTCGTACGAAAGGTCTCACCCCACTCCACAGTCCCACCTGGGAGCGCCCAGGACCCTGAGTCCGCCCGCCTCACCAGCAAGATCTTTCCTTCAGGATCCCGAGCCAGCACCATGAGTCCCGCCACCGGCCGGCGCAGGAGATGTCGAAGGATCTCCTTCAGGAGTTTCCAGAGTCCGCGGGGGAGTCGCATGTCGAGCCGGAGGATGCCTGAGGTGTGGATCGTCGGGAAGTGCTGACCGGAGCGCGGGTTGACCTTTCGCTGGATCTGTCAGCTCGCCCCTTGTGGTATTCCCCGCGCCCGGCGCGGTCATGCGCGCGGGCCCTTTGGAAAGACCTCGGGGCACCCCGACGGACCGAGAGAACCCCATGCGAGAGAATGTGAAGAGGAGACGACCGAGGGGAACCGTGGGGGAGGCTCTCCGAGTGTCTGTGGGCTCTCTTTTGAGCGCGAGCTTCACTCTAGCCTGCGACCCTCGGCCACTTCCGTTTGAGACGGAGGATGGGGAGAGTCGACTCGTCATCGAACACGGCACCTTCGAGGCGACACAAGAGGCGGAGCCTCCTGCTGAGCTCGGGACGATCCACGACGATGCCCCCTTCGAACCTACAGGGGAGCGCCTTGTGAGTACGGCGGTCAGGACCTGGATCTACACGGACACGGGTCCCTCCCGCACCCGGCTCGGGTATCTTCGCGCGGGGGCGGTGGTGGATGCGCGCGGTCCGGCGATTCTGAACGACGGATGTCGCGGCGGATGGTACCGCATCAATCCGCGCGGGTTCGTCTGCATCGGCCTCGGGGCATCCCTCGATCTCAACCATCCGATCGTGCGTCAGGCAGCGCGGCGGCCGACGCGAGGAGAGGGGGCTCCTTATACCTACGCGCTCAGCCAGGACCCGTCTCCTTATCGGTACTTCAAGCTGCCGACACAAAAGCAGATGCTTGCGGTCGAAGGACAGAAGGGGCTGGACCGCGGTGCCTCTTGGCTGGCTCGCGCGCGGGAATCGAAGCTCGCAGAGCACCTCCCTTTGAGCCAAGAGATCCCCGACTTTCTACTGGAGCCTCTCACGAAACCATATGGCGTTGATATCGGTCTCCGCACCCAGGTTCACGCGGGGCAGGCGCGCAAGGACAGCGGCTTCGCCTTCCTGAACTTTGTAGAAAGTGAGGGGCGGGCTTTTGGTTTGACGACGGATATGGACCTGCTGCCGCTCGATCGCGTGAAGCTCGTGCAGGAGACGACCTTTGAAGGGGTGCGGGCGAACGCGGAGATGCCCCTGCGCGCGGGGTTCCTTCTGCGCGGGAGCGTTTCCCTCTGGTCGCGGAGCGACAGCGGTCAATTTCGCCCGGTCCGCGATGAGCACGGCAAACGCGGCTACCTTCTCACGGGTCAAAAGGAGCGGGAGCTCATCGAGACGAGTGAGGGGCTCTGGGTAGCGCGTTCGGCGCTCAAGATGGTTCCTGAGCGAAAGAGTTTTCCCAGTGTGGCAGTCGGGAATCGAAAGTGGATCGATGTATCGATCCGCGATCAAATGCTCGTCGCCTACGAAGGGAGGCGCCCTGTTTTCGCAACTCTCGTGAGCACGGGGCGCGGCGGGGTGGGCGATCCGGACCGAGACCAAGCGACAGTGCAAGGGACTTTCATGATCTATGAGAAGTCGGTCTCGAGCACGATGGATGGGGAAGAAGACAGGACCGATTCCTTCGACCTACGCGATGTGCCTTTCGTACAGTACTTCCATAAGGGCTTCGCTCTGCACGGCGCTTATTGGCATGATGAATTCGGACGTGCGCGGAGCCACGGCTGCGTCAACCTTGCGCCTCGGGATGCGGCTTTTCTCTTCGAGTGGACCGACCCTCAGGTGCCGCCCGACTGGCACGCCGTCTTGAATAAGGAGCGCGGCACTGTGGTGATTGTCCGCCCCTGACGTCCCGTTAGGACGCTAGATGTTTCCCTGAGCCTTCGAGATCTGCTGTAGTGTGGGGGCAAATCTAGGGTGACCCTTCGCCGCGCGGCGGACAGCCTGACCGGGCATGGGCGTGGAGGTTCCTCCTAGAGGGCGAACGGAGGACGGACTTGGTCAAAATCAGCGTGAAGGATCTGTTGAAGCGGGCTCTCATGGTGGGAGCGAGCGAAGTGAAGCTGATTCCGGGCCGCCGGACGATCGTCATCACACCCGCGGGCGAAAATGAGGTTCGTGGCGATCCTCAGACCCCCGAGCGCATCAACGCGATGCTCGAGAGTGTGCTCACGAACGAAGCACGGCGCTCGCTCTCGACGGGGTTTGCAGAGTGGACCTTCGACTTGCCCGAACACGGACCGGTGCGCGCGGTGGCGGAGCTCAAGATGGGCCTGGTGCAGGCGACCTTCGATCTCACCTTGCCTGCGGATCTCGAAGCGAGCGGCCTCGAGCCGACGGCTCCGCCCCAAAGGCCTGCGGCGCCTTCGCCCACGATCCACAGCGTGACCAGTCTCGGTCGCGCGCGCGAAGAAGGAACAGGCGGGATCCCCGTTCCCCAGAAGCCGACCCAGCCTTCTCTGCAGAAGGTGGACAGTCCGTCGCCCTATTCTCGTCTCGTTGCGGAGGCTGGTGACAGCCCGGACCCGATCAATCGATTGCTCCGAAAGATGGTCGACCTGAGGGCCTCCGATCTCCATTTGTGCGTGGGATCGCCGCCCATGTTGCGCCTCGATGGAGACATGGTGCCGATGGCCGATGAACGGCCGCTCTCGGAGAACGACGTACCTCAGATCCTCTGGCCCATCGTGCCCGAGCGCAATCGTCGCGAGTTCGAGGAGGTCAAGGACACCGACTTCGCTCACGAGATTCCGGGGCTCGCCCGCTTTCGCTCGAACGTCTTCCTCGACCTGCGCGGCATGGGCGCGGTCTTCCGCGTCATCCCCTCGAAGATTCTGACGGTGGAACAGCTCGGCTTGCCGACGGAGCTGCTCTCGCTCTGCAACTTGGCGAAGGGGCTCGTTGTCGTGACGGGGCCGACCGGCTCAGGTAAATCGACCACGCTCGCCGCGCTGATCGACTACATCAACCGGACCCGCAAAGCTCACATCATCACGATCGAAGACCCGGTCGAGTTCGTCCACCAGAACCAGCAGTCTCTCCTGAACCAGAGGCAGGTCGGCGAACATACAAAGAGCTTCAAGGCGGCCCTGCGCGCCGCCCTTCGCGAAGATCCGGACATCGTCTTGCTCGGTGAGATGCGAGACCTCGAGACGATCTCAATCGCGATCGAGACAGCGGAAACCGGGCACCTTGTGTTCGGTACGCTCCACACCTCCTCGGCGCCGAGCACCATCGACCGCATCATCGACCAGTTCCCGACCAATCAGCAGAACCAGGTCCGCACCATGCTTTCAGGTAGCCTCAAGGGCGTCATCGCCCAGATGCTCTGTAAGAAGAAGGGCGGAGGGCGCGTCGCTGCGCTGGAGGTCATGATGGGTGTGCCGGCGATCGCCAACCTGATCCGTGAGGGCAAGATCTTCCAGATCCCGTCGGTGATGCAGACCTCGCGCAACATCGGCATGCGCCTGATGAACGATAGCCTCTTCGAGCTGGTCAAGGCTGGGAAGGTCGAGCCGGACGAAGCTCTCTCAAAATCGAACGATAAAGCGACTTTGATGACGATGTTCCGTCAGGCGGGCGTGTCTTTCTCGGCCACGGCGTAATCGAGCCCAGTCGACTTGGGGGGCTCGGGCTCGCCGACTATCATCGCCGCGAGAGCAGCGATGACCGAGCTAGAGCGACGCGGCGAACGAGCCCCCATGGAATATCGGCGTTTCGGGAAGACCGAAAAGGCCTTGAGTGTGATCACCCTGGGGGGGATGCGTTACATCGACGGCTGGAGCAAGCCGAGAGAGACGCCGACCCGCGCCATGATCGATCAAGCCGTCGACATGCTCAGACGCGCCTTCGCCGCCGGCATCAATCACGTCGAGACCGCCTACGGCTACAGTCGCTCCGAGTACTGTTATGGCCAAGCGCTCGAGGAGGTGGGCGTGCGCCGCTCGGACTACTTCTTGATGACCAAAGGTGATCCGGACAGTCCCGAGGCGGCCCACCGGATGCTCGAAGAACAGCTCAAGGGGCTCCGTACCGACCGGATCGATCTCTACGCTTGGCATGGGCTGAATAACCCTGAGCGGTTTCGGATGGCCATGGAGAGCGGGGCGCTCGACGTGCTCTCCGAGTACCAGGCGCAAGGTGTCATCGGGAACCTCGGGTTTTCGAGCCACGCGACCCCCGACGTGATCGCTCGCGCGATTGTGAGCGGGCGCTTCGACTTCGTGAACCTCCACTATTATTACTTCTTCCAGCGAAATTTCGGCGCCCTCTTGCTCGCGGCGGAGCGCGACATGGGCGTGTTCATCATCTCGCCCAACGACAAGGGCGGTCAGCTTTGGAACGCATCAGAAAAGGTCAAAAAGCTCGTCGCGCCGGCGACCCCGATCCAGTGGAACGCGCGCTTTTGCCTCAGGTTGCCCTTCGTTCACACTCTCTCCTTCGGCATGACCCAGCCGAGCCATGTTGAAGAGATGCTCGGCGTCTTCCCGACCTCGGTGCCTCTCTCTCGACAAGATCTGGACGCGCTCGTGCGCATGGATGCCCAGATCGCGATGGACCCGATCTCTGCCTACGAGGGCTTTGAGTTCTTAGATGACCCGAGCGGGATCAACATCCCCGAGGTGCTCAGGTTCCGAAAGATGCTCAAGTGTTACGATATGGAGGCCTTCGGGAAGTACCGGTACAACATGTTTGAAGACAAAGGGCACTGGTTTCCCGGAGCCTTCGCCACGCCGGATCGCGTCGAGAAGGTGCGCGCCGAGAAGGCTCCGCCGGGCATCGACATCCGCGCCCTCTTGAACGAGACGCATCAAGCGCTCTACGTCCCGAAAGAGAAGTAAGCGGCTATTCGAGCAAGTCGAAGCGATCGGCCATGACTTCGACAGCGTGACCGGGTTTCGAAGCGAAGCCCGGCGGGACGGGCGCTCGTACGTACTTCCCAGAGTCAGGTCCGAGGCTACCGCTGATTTTCCACTTGTACTCAGCCTCGAGCTGGGGTGGGTTCGCGAGGGGCTGCGCAGGATCGAACTTCTGATCGAGCTCACCCACCACGATCCCGAGATCGGTCTTCGTCTCGGAGCTCGCGTTGTGAACACAGACGCCCACGCTCGGCTCCGGAGCGGTCTTGACCTCGAGGTCGCAGACGCGAAGCTCTCCGGTCGCGGCGAGGACGCGACGGAGGAACGGCGCCTCGCGCGCCCGGTAGGCATCCTTCAGCTTGAGGGCCTCGGCGTGAGCTCGAGGGTCTCCGAGGTAGCTCATGACGCGCACCGCGTGGAGCCGGACGGGGCGATTGCGCGCATCGAGCAGCTCATGGAAGGCTTCTCTGCTCGCCGCTCCTTCGCCATTTTGACCGAGTTTTCCGAAATCCGGCGCCAGGATGCGGAAGGAATCGCCCCGAGCTTCCGTAGTCCACTTAATGGCCTTTCCAGGGCCGAGCGGTCCCTCGAAATAGAGGGGGCGCTCTTTGGTGCGCTCGTTCTGGGTCCCGCGTTTCTCGCTGAACACGACGTGTAAGGTGAGCTCAGAGATCGGCTCGTCGCCGTTGTTGACGACGGCCACGTCCACCTCGAGGCGATTGTGTGTCTCGCGGGGGATGACGCGGCTATCGAGGAGCAAAGCGCTCAGGCGCGGCAGCGGCTCGTCCCAAAGGGGCGAGTCTGCGCGGTCGCACACGCAGTTTCTCTCCGGCGAGAGCTCCCCCGCCTTGGCGCTCGGAGCTGAGTCTTCGGGCGGCTCATCGCTCGGGGAGAGCGGCTCTTGGGGGGCATCGTCCTTGGGCGTGTCGCGGGGGACCGGAGCCGTGGGAGCTGGCGCGGCTCGGTTCTCGGGCTCGGCGCGCATGGCGTAGGTTTCGGCTCGTTCTCGGCGTGCCTCGAGGGCGCTCTCGCGGCGGAGCAGGCGTGTCCCGGTGAACAGAGCGGTCAAGAGAGCGGCGGCGAGCGTGGCCGCAGTGACCGTTACCGAGCTCGGGAGCAGCTCAGCGAGCCGCTCGATCCACTCCTTCGGCGAAGCGGGGCTCGGCGGCTCCCCGCTCTGAAGAGAGGGGAGGGGCGTTGCGAGGTCGGCCGCGAACATGCGGCGGACTTCGTCTTCTCTCGGATCGCGGAGGAAAAAGCGCTGGTCGAGGCCGTAGCCGAGGGCGAGGATCAATCCAGCGGCGAGTCCGCCATAGCCGAGCGCACTTTGGATCGGGGACCATCCGAAGGGGCCGCTGTTTTCAGCTCGGGTCAAGACGAGCACGACGAGCGCGAAGATGGTCGCGACGCCGAGCGCCCCGAGATGGAGGATCAAGCGACGCTTGCGGAGCTCTTGCAGCGGTACACCCGGGCCCGCAGCGAAGCGGGAAAGGGTCATGCGATCGTGAGGGATCGTGTCCGACTCGAAGGCGAGGTGGATCTGTTCTCCTTCGATGCGCGCTTCTTTGATCTGACCGTAGGGGACCAGGACGCGGGTGCCGTTCGTCGTCGCGCCAGGGAGATAGCCTTCTGTGTACGCGGCGACTTGGGAGAAGCCGATGACGAGCCCGGGCGGCGTACACTCGAGCTCGACGCGCCCAATGGCGCTCGCGCGGCTGTCCCGAACGGCGAGCGCGAAAACTCTCATTGTCCGTCGAAGAGGTTGCCTTGGGGGGACGGGTTCCGGTCGACCCAAGGGCGAGCGAGGTGGCTATAGGCGCGCCTTGTCGCGACGCGTCCGCGGGGAGTCCGCGCGAGGAAACCTTGCTGGAGGAGGAAGGGCTCGTAGACGTCTTCGATGGTATCGCGGGGTTCCGCCATGGCCGCGGCTAAGGTCTCCACGCCGACCGGGCCACCGTCGTAGAAATCGATCACAATCTCGAGCAGACGCCGGTCCATTGCGTCGAGACCAGCGCTATCGATCTCGAGACGTTCACAGGTCAGCTCGACGATCTCGCGGGAGATGGTGCCGCTGCCTCGGACATCGGCGAAGTCTCGGGCCCTCCGGATCAAGCGGTTTGCGACGCGGGGCGTACCGCGGGAGCGCTCCGCCAGCGCGAGCGCGCCTTCGGGGGCGATCGGGGCGCCGAGCAATTTCGCGCTGCGCTCGATGATGCGCGCGAGGTCTTCGGGAGGATAAAAGTCGAGGCGCAGCGTGACGCCGAATCGCTCCTGGAGCGGTTTCGTCAAGAGTCCCGTCCGGGTCGTCGCGCCGACGAGGGTAAACGGACGCAGGTTGAGCGGGATGCTCTCGGCGAAGGCCCCTTCGCCCATCATGACGTTGATGCGAAAATCCTCGATGGCCGGGTAGAGGGCCTCTTCGACGGTCGCTGTCATGCGATGGATCTCGTCGATGAACAGGACATCGTTCTTCTCTAGGCGGGTCAAAATGCCCGTGAGGACACCCTTGTGCTCGAGGGAGGGGCCGCTCGTCACGTGGAGCTGACTGCCCATCTCGGTCGCGAGAATATGGGCGAGGGTGGTCTTGCCGAGACCGGGCGGACCCGACAGGAGAATATGGTCGAGGGGTTCGCCGCGCTTCCGCGCCGCTTCCAGGTAGACCGAGAGGTTCTCCTTGTGCTTCTCCTGGCCGACAAACTCCGCGAGGTGTGACGGTCTGAAGACGCGGTCGAAGGAACTGTCTTCGCCGGACCCTGCGGGATCGACGATCCGGTTTTCCGGATTCGAGGAAGCTCCACTCGCCTTCATGATGCGGCGGGACCATACCTGAAACTCGGGACTCTCGCCCGAGTCCTCTGCCTATTCCGGCTCTTTCAGGGCTTCGGGGGGCACGGGTGCCTCCAGCGGGGGCGCTCCGGGGGTCTCGTCGAGGGCGGCGAGCTCGGGGGAGGGCGCTTGGCTGAGGCGCGGGTGCGGCGGGATAGAAATATCGACGGGAGCGACAACCGGGATCGCGATGGTGAATTTTGCGCCATGGCCGGGTTCGCTCTCGACTTCCACGCGTCCTGAGTGGAGGTCGGTGAGGCGCCGGGTGATGGCGAGGCCGAGTCCGGTTCCGGTGCGTTGGGCGGCGCCGGCGGAGGATTGCTCGAACTCGCGGAAGATCGTCTCGAGGTCGGCCTTCGGGATGCCGGGACCAGTGTCGGTGATGATGCAGTGGACCTCGGAGCCTTTGCGCTTCACCTCGACGCGCACTTTTCCTTGGGAGGTGAACTTGATGGCGTTCGAGACGACGTTCTGAAGGACTTGGCGCATGCGCCTTCGGTCCGCTTGGGCGAAGGTGGGCCCTTCGGAGTCGTCTTTAGCGAGTTCGATTTGGATGTTCTTCTGGGAGGCGGTGAGGCGCGCCTCGGTGACGACGTCGCTTGCGACGAGATAGAGGTCGAGATCTTCGCGGCTCAGGCGGAACTCACCGGCCTCGAGAGCACTGAAGGCCAAGACGTCGTCGATGAGAGAGCGCAGGTGTTCGGCGCTCGTGCGCACGATGCTCAGGTTCTCGCGAGCCTCGTCGCTGAGCGGTCCGTCCAGCTCACTCAGAAGCACGTCGGTGAAGCCGAGGATGCCGTTCAGCGGGGTGCGAAGTTCGTGGCTGAGCGCGGCCAAAAAGGCGCTCCTGTCTTTGTCGAAGGCGTTCGCTCCGGCCAAATCTGCGCGGTAGGCGCGCTCCGCTGCGTAGAAGCGCTCGAGGAGCATGTTGAAAGAGGCCGTGAGCTGACCGACCTGATCGATGGTGCGCACCGGGATCAGGCCGGCCTCGGGTGTACCTTCCTGGACGAGCTTCTTGACGACGCCTCGGAGGAACAAAAGGTCCGCTTGTACGTCGCGCGCGAGGGTCCAGGCGACGAAGACGGACGCGGCTAAGACCAAGATCGCAAAGAGCCCCAGAGCTCCAAGCAGCGTCGCGCGGGCTTCGGAAGGATCGTAAGGCGGCGAGAGAACAACCAGCTTGGAGCCGTCGCGGCCGAAGGGCTCCACGTGGGTTAAGGTCGAAGCGGGCGGGCGCTTGGGTGTGGCTCGAAGAAGAGGCTCACCCTCGCTATCTTCGATGACCAAAATAGCGCCTGTTCTCTGAGCGAGCTCGTCGAGCTTGGCCTCGCGGGCGCTGCCGGGCGTGCGCTCGAGCTCACTTTGCACCGAGCGGGCCACGAGGGCGGCGCGCCTGGAGCTAGCGATGGATGCCCACTCGTGGAGCTCCCGGTAGCCGAGCGCACCGAGCGCCACCACGACCAAGGTTCCGAGCAGAAACACGACGGCGGGCGCGACGAAGACGAAGGGGACCTTCGTTTCCGTCCGAGAGCGACGTGCCTCGAAGCGCTTCATGTTCCGGGCTCAAGGTTTGCACATCGCTCGTGCGACGAATACCTCGAGATGCCCCGCCTCAAAATCGCGCCAGGTCATCAGCCACTCGCCTCGGGACTTGCCGGCGATCAAGTGTGGACTGGGCTGGAAGCCGCTGACGCGACTGATGACACTCGGCGCACCGAGGCCATTGTGATCGGCGCCTTGCACGATCAGACGATCCCCCGCGAAGTACGCGATGAGGGCGCGCCCGTCGCTCGCACGAGCAATCGTCGGGCGCTTCCCTTTCGAGGAGAATTCGTTGTGCCAGAGGGGAGCCTTCGCGTTGTGGGGGACAAAGGCCGAAAAAGCCCCGCTGGTCTCGTCGTCCCACACGACGATACAGCCCGCGTCGTCACAGATCGCCGACGGTTCTGCCTGCTTGGGCGAATCGCGCAGAACGATCATCTCACCTGCGGTGACGTCCGTGGAGGGGCGAGGTTCGACGCCGGACGCGAGCTCCTGAGCGGTGAGCGGAATGCGGAGCAGGATGATCTTCGAGTCGCCCTTTTTCTGGCGGAGCTGATAGGTCACGAAGAGGCGCCCGCCGGAGATGGTGCCGGTGGGTTCGGTGGCGTCGCCTTGTTCGTGGGCGGTGAGCAGGCGAGTGTTTCCGACCGGGCTGAGGTCGGGGCCGACCTCGATGGCTGCGATCTGGCGACCGACCGAGGTCAGCTCGCTCCAAAGGGCCCAGAAGCCGCCGTCTCCCTTGGGCACGACGGTAGGGAAGTACTTATCCTTCTTTCGATCGGAGAGGAGGACCGGCTTCGACAAAATGCGCCCGTCGTCACCGAGCTGCCGCGCGTAGACGCCAGGCTGGCTCCCGGAGTCCCAATAAAAGAGAGCAAAGCCCGACTTCGTGCGCTCGAGCAGCGGCGAGATCGCCATCTCGGATTCCGGTGAGACGTTCAACAGAGGCGTGACTCGCCTGAGAGCATCATCAACGGTAGCGAGGTGAATGTTGCGACGTTTGGGATCGAGGTGTCCATCGGACCAAGCGACGACGAGCCCCTGGGTGCCGAGGGCGATGCGCGGACTGCTCGCGGGGGCTACGACCTCAAAAGGACGAGGCCGTCCGAGAGCCGCGAGCTGACAGGGTCCTTTGGGATCGAGAGCGACCTCTGCGTGTGCGATCAAAGAGCCGGCGACGTTCGGGTTTTCGCCCCGCGCGTCCGCGAGGAGCTTGAGCGCTTCGCGGGTCTCATCATTCTTGAAGAGAGCTTGGGCCTGATTGATGGCTTCGGCTCCGGGGCCCTTTTCGATCGGGGGACGCGGTTCAACCCCGAAGGAAGCGCTGACGTGCGGCAGCCCCTCGGGTAGCCATTCGGCCGGCGCAAAAAACCACGCTCCCGCGGCCAGCGCGGCGACCATCGCCATACCGAGGGCGACGAACTTCCACGGCTTTCTTCGGGGCAAGAGGGGCGGCTCTTCAGGGACCTCTGCGGCGACGCCCGGAGGAAGCGGCGCGGGGTCGAGGGCCGGGGAGCTGAAGAGCTCAGAAGTGTCCGGGCGAGAAGGATGGGCCGGGGACTCTCCGAGTGAGCTCTCCAGAGCCGCGACGAACTCGCCCGCGGACTGAAAGCGCTCAGTGAGGATCGGGTTCAAAGCCTTGCGAAACCAAGCGGTGAAGCTCTCGGGGAGGTCCGGTCGAATGGTGCGCGGGTCTGGAAGCTCGCCGCGGGCGATCTGGGCCAAGATCATGGCGAGTCCGTGCTGGACTTCCCAGACCGTGGCACCCGTGAGGCACTCATAGACGATACAGCCGAGAGCCCAGAGATCGGCGCGATAGTCGACTTCCCCCTGACCTTTGGCCTGCTCCGGGCTCATATAGGCGGGCGTTCCGAAAAGCGCGCCTTCACGTGTGAGTCGTACGTTATCGCTGGCAGCGCTGCCTTCGTAAAACTTCGCGAGACCAAAATCGACGATCTTGGCGACCACGTGCCCGTCGGGGTTCCGCGCGAGGAAGATGTTTTCGGGCTTCAGATCGCGGTGAACGACGCCCGCTTCATGGGCCTTGGCGAGCCCGCGCGCGACCTGACGGATCACGTGGAGCATACCGAGCACCGGCATCTGCCGGACGCGGGTCATGCGCTCATAGAGGCTCTCCCCCTCGAGCAGCTCCATGACCAAAAATGGGCGCTCTTGGAACATGCCGAGGTCGTAGACCTCGCAAATGTAAGGGGAGTGAATCGCGGCCGCGGCTCGAGCCTCGCGCATGAAGCGCTCGCGGACGACCCGGGACGTGATGAGCTCAGCGGAGAGTATTTTTACGGCGACGCGCTTGCCGATGTCGACGTTCACGGCTTCGTAGACGCTCGCCATGCCGCCCCGTCCGACCTCTCGGGTGAGACGGAATTTCCCCTCCAAAATCGTGCCGATGGGTACCTGAGAAGGATCGCTTGCACTCATCGCGCGATTCAGATTCGAACAGTAGGCCGTCACCGTCCATCGGGGAACCCTTTGCTGCTTCTTTACGAGCCTTCTCGGCGCTCAGAACGACCCCATGTTCACCCTGGTGAAAAATTGCAGTGATGATGTCCAGTTGGGCAGGGGAATGCACTCGGGGTGGCTCTTTTTGCCCGCGAATTCACCACGAAACATTCGGGAAACGTTGGGCCCGGTATGCAATGAAGCGTACGGCGGGATTGCCCCGCCATCGGAGGCCACGGCAGTGGCGCTTAGCCGTTTCCGCGAAAGTGGGACGTAACATGACCCCGGCTTGCCCGGGACAATCGTTGGGAGACAACCTAGATGAAGAAGGTCGAAGCGATCATTAAGCCCTTTAAGCTAGATGAGGTGAAGGATGCCCTCAGTGAGGTCGGCGTGCAGGGCATGACCGTTACGGAGGTGAAGGGCTTCGGACGCACCGGGGGTAAGAAAGAAGTCTATCGAGGCTCGGCCTATGTGGTCGATTTTGTTCCGAAGGTTCGAGTGGAGGTCGTCGTACCTGACGAGCTCGTCCACTCCGTCATCGATGGCATCGAGAAGAGCGCCAAGACGGGACGGATTGGCGACGGCAAGATCTTCGTGACGAACGTCGAAGAGGCTGTTCGAATCCGTACCGGCGAGCGCGGCGAAGAGGCGATCTAAGCTCGTCTGCTCTTTGGGGTCTGGGGCTCGCCGCCGGCTATTGGCTGCGGTGAGTCTGGGCGCGAGCCTGCGTCTGGAAGCTTCCTGGCATCCAAAAAGCGCACCTTTCCGCTCACGCCCTTGCCCGTGCCGAGGAGCGGGCGAAGGCGGCGCTCCTTCTTGAGTTTCTGGTCCCGCGGGAGGGGACGTCGTGAGCGACGTCCCCTTTTCGCTTTTGTGTCCCCGCGCGCCCCGGGCGTTCGGCCCGGGGTGCGCTCCGGGGCTTTGGGGTTCGGGGGGGCCCGCTCAGGCCATGACGAGGCGAGCCCTCGCTCAGGCTTCGATGACCCCCGAAAAAAAGAAAAAGCGGGTCGAGGAAACCCTCGACCCGCCTGTCCCTCACCGAAGCGAGGTTTTCTTAGCGCTTCTTGGCCGCCTTCTTCGCAGGCTGAGCCTTGGCCGCGGGGGCCTTCTTGCCAGCGTTCTTCGGAAGGGGAACGCCGAGGAGGTCGGCCGCGATTTGAGCGGCGCGGTGGGTGCTCTCCCAGGTGAACTCCTTGCGGCCGAAGTGACCGTAGGAGGCCGTACGGCGGTAGCCGGGACGGAGCAGATCGAGCTCTTCGATGAGCGCGGCGGGGCGGAAGTCGAAGGTCCTCTCGATGTAATCGGCGAGGCGGTCGTCTTCGACCTTGCCGGTGCCGAAGGTATCGACGAAGACGCCCATCGGCCTGGCGACGCCGATCGCGTAAGCAACCTGGACCTCGCACCTGTCGGCGACGCCCGAGGCCACGATGTTCTTGGCCACGTAGCGCGCGTAGTAACAAGCCGAGCGGTCGACCTTCGTGGGATCCTTACCGCTGAATGCGCCGCCGCCGTGACGACCCATGCCGCCGTAGGTGTCGACGATGATCTTGCGACCGGTGAGGCCGGCGTCGCCACAGGGGCCACCGATGACGAAGCGGCCCGTCGGGTTGATGAAGTACTTGGTGTTCTTGTCGAGCAGGTTCGCGGGGAGCGCCTTCTTGACGACGAGCTCCATGACAGCTTCCGTGAGGTCTTTGTGCTTCACAGACTCGGAGTGCTGCGTCGAAACGACGACCGAATCGATGCGCTTCGGCTTGCCGCCCTCGTATTCCACGGTGACCTGGCTCTTGCCGTCAGGGCGGAGGAAGTCGACCTGCTTCTTCTTGCGCACGGCCGTGAGCTGCTCAGCGAGCTTGTGCGAGTACATGATCGGTGCCGGCATGAGCTCGGGAGTCTCGCGCGTTGCGAATCCGAACATCAGACCTTGGTCACCGGCGCCCTGCTCCTTGAAGAGGCCCTTACCGGCGGTCACGCCCTGAGAAATGTCAGGAGATTGTTGTTCGACGGCCATGAGGATACCGCAGGTCGCAGCATCGAAGCCCATGTCGCTCGACGTGTAGCCGATGTCCGCGACAGTCTTTCGCACGATCTCGTGGTAGGGGATCACGGCCTTGCTCGTGATCTCTCCAGCGAGGAGCACGAACCCCGTCTTAATGGCGGTCTCACAAGCCACCCGGCTGTACTTGTCCTGCGCAAGCGCCGCGTCCAAGACGGCATCGGAGATGTTGTCGCAGATCTTGTCGGGATGCCCTTCGGTGACCGACTCTGAGGTGAAGACGTAGTTTTTCATGGCGCAAACTTTCGCGTGGCTTTTATAGAACTTTCCGGAGGAGGGAAAGGGCCGGGCCCCCCGGGGGGAGCCCCGGTCTCCCGCACATTTCGGGGGAGGGGTGAAGGTGAAGGTGAAGGGGAGCGCCGTGAGGGAGGGGGCTTTGGCCTACGCAGCACGCCCCCTCACGGCGGGGATGCGTGAAAAGCCCCTGTTATGAGCGGTAACCGGCGTTCACATCGATGTATTTGTGCCCGAGATCACAGGTCGTGTAGGTGAACGAACCGGAACCTGGGCCGAGCCGGAGCTCAATTTCGTAGCTCGCTTCGCGCATCTTTTCGTTCGCGGCGGCGTCGTTTTCAGGGCGGGGCGCCCCGTCCTGATAGAGGACGATGCCCCCGACGCGGACCTCGATGGCGGCGGCGTCAAAGTCGACCCCGGACCGACCAGCGGCGGCGACGAGCCGACCCCAGTTGGCGTCCTTACCGGCCAGGGCGGTCTTCACGAGCGGAGAGGTCGCGATGGTCCGAGCCACGGTCCGACACTCGTCGTTGGTCTTGAGACCTCGGACCGTGATGTCGACGAGGTGTTCGGCACCTTCTCCATCTTCCACCATGGCCCGGGCGAGGGGGCGCGCAATGCGAGTGAGCGCGTCAGTGAGTTCGTCCTCGCAGAGCGAGACGCCGGAGCGACCCGAAGCCATTACGAGGACTGTATCGTTGGTACTCGTGTCTCCATCGACGCTCACTGCGTTGAAGGTTGCGCTCACGGCGCGCTCGAGACAGACCGTGAGAAGTTCCTTCGAGGCGACAGCGTCCGTCACAATGAAGGCGAGCATCGTGGCGTGAGGTGCATCGGCGGCCCGCGGCAGTTTTCCGGCTCCGCCAAGGTCCGGGTGGATCATGCCCGCGCCCTTACAAATCCCCGCAAAATGCACGGGTTTGTCGCTCGTGCCGAGCTTCAGTTCGCTGGTCTTGCGGAACCTGTCGGTTGTCAGGATCGCGTCGGCAAAGACGGTCATGCCGTCTTCGTCGAGACCGGCGACGAGATCTTTTGCTTTGGCGACGATCTTCTCCGCGGGGAGAACCTGACCAATCACGCCCGTCGAGCAGAGACCGATCTCTGCTTCAGGACAGCCGAGAGCCTCGGCGAGAGCGGCGCTGGAACGCTCCGCAGCCATCGTCCCCGCTGCGCCCGTGAAGGCGTTGGCGTTCCCGGAGTTGACGAGGATGGCGCGCAGGTGGCCCGCTTGCACTCGACGCTCGGTGATCTGAACCGGGGCGGCCCGAATGATGTTCCGGGTGAACATGCCAGCGGTCGGGACCGGTTCGTCCGCAGCGAGGAGCGCGAGGTCAGGCCCCCCGTGTTTTTTGATACCGGCGGCGACTGCCGAGAAGCGGAAGCCAGGGATTTTCATGGCGCGCACCATAGCAGGCCGGACCTGCTTCAGGTCCTCCGATATGTCTTGAACCCCGACGGAAAGTTGCTAGCGTCCCGCCCCCAACTGGAGGGCCCCCCTCCAGCGAACCTTTCCGCCAACTTAGCTCAGCTGGTAGAGCAGCGCATTCGTAACGCGCAGGTCATCGGTTCAAATCCGATAGTTGGCTCAGAGAATCCCAAGGGCGCTCGCCAAAGCCACGCGATGCGCCGCAAAATCCCGAGAGCTATCTCCCGGGCGACAAGAGCCTCTCCCGGGCGACAAGAGCCCAAGAGCCGAGCCCCCCAAGAGCCCGGACCACAAGAGCCCAAGGGCCGAGCCGCCCAACATCAGCTGAGCTGCCCAACCTCTCCTCAAGAGGAGAGGTCGACTCGGCCCCGTCTTTCGCGAAGAAGCGGGAGCGACCATCGTGAAGCACCGCCTCACGACACGTCTCGGGTCGCTCCTCGGGTTTACTTCCAAGGTCCGGACGGTCGCCTCTGGGAGCTCGTCTGGAACTCGGCCTTGTCGTCCTTCGCGGCGTCTTAACCCCGGAGCCCCGGGAGCTCACCGGTCAGGAAGCGCGCGTCCCCGAAGGTCGTGCGCTCGGGATCGAAGAGCTTCAACAGGCCGAGGAGCAGGTCGCTATGGGAGCGGCCTTGGAACTTGAGGTGGCGACCACCTTTGAGACCTCCACCGCCTCCCGCGACCATGAGCGGCATGTTGTTCTTGGTGTGCGTAGGAGGATCGGCGAGCTCCGAACCGAAGAAGACGACGCTCTCATCGAGCAGCGAATGTCCGCCCATGTCGATGGCGGCCATGGACTTCAAGAGATAGGCGTGTTGCTCCGAGTACCAGGTGCCGATCTTCTGGCACTCAGCCGGACGGAAGCCGCCGTCGTGCTGGTAGTAGTGGTGATGCTCGGAGAGATTGAGCCAGGGGAAGGTGTGTTTGGCTTCCGTATCGGACCACTGGAGCGTGCCGACGGCCGTCATGTCGCAGGCGAGGGCCGTGACGAGCATGTCCATCATCAGCTTGCCGACCTTGGGGATGGCTCGGTCGGAGGAAACATCCTTGATCGCACCATTGTCGTCGGCTCCGAGGCCCGCGGTGGGGTTGTAGTCGGAGGTGTCGACGCGCATCGGCGCAACACAAGCTTTGCCTCCCTCGAGATCTTCGAGGCCCTTTTCCATGTCGCGGATGCGGTCGAGGTGTTCCTCGAGCTTGCTTCGATCTTGGGCGCCGAGCTTCTGAGACAGCGTGACGTAACGTCGATCGAGGAAATCGAGGATCGACTTCTTCCGCGCGAGCTGTTTCGCTGCGTCGCCGTCGGGTCCTGCGCTTCCGAAGAGCGTGTCGAAGATGCTCTGGGGGTCGATGCGCGGCGGGATCGGGCTCGCCTTTCCATCGTCCGCGAAGGTCATCGAGTTGATCGGATGGAGAAGGCCATGGGACTTTCCTGTGGCCCAGCGCACCGCGATCTCGATGCTCTTGCGGTTTTTCCCTTGGGAGGCGACGGAGGCGATGACCTGATCGAGGGAGGGACCAGTGACGTAGCGGCCGGACTGTCCCTGCGCCATTCCGGTGAGGAGGCCCACGATGCCCGCTTGGTGCTGTTCACCTTGCGCGCACTTCATGTCGAGACCGCTCAGGACGAGCAGCTCGTCTTTGACCTCTTCGAGAGGCGAAAGAATTGGCGTGAGCTGAAGGGCGCCGCCGTTGCCGCCCGGGTGCCACTTGTCCAAGACAGTGCCTCCGGGCTGGTACACGGCGATGAAACGCCGCGCGGGCATGGATTGCGCGTGGGCGGTTCGAACGTCGCCCATCGCCTCCAGCCAAGGGAGGGCGATCGCGATGGATCCGGCGCCGCGGAGCAGAGTGCGACGACTCAAGCGAAGCGAGGTCATTGTTATTGCGCCTCCTTTGGGGGCAAGGAGAGGAATGCGTCGGTTTGAGTGATCTCGAGCAGGAGTTGTTTCACGTTGTAGCCGGACTCGACGAACTTGTGTTCGAGCTTCTGAGCGAGACAGGCGTCCTCTTCGCTGAGGCTTCGTCCGCTCGCGAATGTGAGCCATTTCTCGGCGAAGCAGGCGTGGGTGCGCGGGCTCTCTGCGATGAGCTGGACGAGCTCGAGGGGACCGCTGAAGGGCTCGGGGAACAACTCGAGCTCTCCCGAGGCGTCGATCGGCTCGCCGTTCTCTTGATCGCGCCAGAGGCCGACAGCGTCGAAGTTTTCGAGGGCGAAGCCCGGCGGATCCATGACCTGGTGACACTCCGCGCACACTCCGATTTCCGAGTGAGCGGCGTAGCGCTGGCGTCCGGTCTTGGCGGATTCAGGGTTCGGCGGGACGATGGAGGCGGCCACTGACGCAGGAGGCTCGGGGAGCTCTTCGCACATCATGTTGCGCAGGAGGAAGGTTCCGCGGCGGACCGGGTTCGTGAAGTTCGAAACGGTCGTGCCCGTGAGGATGCTGCCTTGGGTCAGAAGACCGAGTCGCTGGGTCGGGTCGGTCTCGACCTTTCGGAACTCGTCGCCGGTAACGCCTGGGATGCCATAGTAAGCGGCGAGCGTACCGTTCATGAAGCTATAGGGAGCCGTGAGGATCGACTTCCAGTTCCCGGAGCCTTCGAAGATCTCGTACTCAAGGAAGGTCTCCGTCTCCTTCCTCATGAGAGCGCCGATCTGGGGTGTGAACGTCGGGTACTTCTCAGGGTCTCGCGCGAGATCCGTGAGTCCTTCGATCGGCAGGAAGCGGCTAAAGAAGAAGAGGATGACGGGGCGAGCTCTCTCGTCGTCGAGGAGCCTTTGCGCCTGGCTCAGGACCTTGCTCGGATCTTCGAGAGAGCCATCGTTTGCGGCCTGCTCGAGCTCTTCGTCGGGCGGTGCGCCCCAGAAAAAATAGGAGAGACGGCTCGCCATCTCGTATCCTGTCGGGCGCCGTCGACCTTTGTCATCGGTCTTTCCGAACTCGACGCGGTACAGGAAATCCGGCGTTTGCAGGATAGCTTCGACGACCGCCGCGAGGCTGTCGCGGAAGTTGTAGTTGGTTCGGACCGCCTCGTAGAGATCCATGAGGCTGTCGAGTTCTCCCGCCTCAAGAGGCCTTCTGTAAGCCTTGCGGGCGAAATTTTCGAGGAAGGTGCGCCCGCAGCTCGCCTCGTCACCGCTTTGCGCTGTCGTGATGCATGGCGCGTAGCGCTTCAAGAGTTCGTCATTCTTCATCGCCTTGGCAGCGGCGGCTTCAGCGATGATTCCGTACTGTTCGGCGAGGAAGCTCGAGATCGGCTGCTGGTCGGCGTCATTGCCGAAACCGTTGCCCTGAAGTTCAGGGGGCAGCGAGTTCCCAGGAGAGGAAGTATCGTCGAGCAGAGCTTCGACGCTCTTATTGTATTCAAAGCGGGTGAGCCGCCGGAGCGGGGCTCTTCCCACGTAAACAGCGTCGTCCGCGCAGTTCAGGGGGGCTTTCCCGTCCGCTCCTGTCGAGCTTCCGGTGCCGCCTGTGACGACATTTCCGCTGCCGCCGGTTCCAGTGCCGGAGCCGTTTGGGCCTCCGGGGGAGGGACCGCCATCCGAGGGACTGCCATCACCAAAAGAGGGCCAGAGTTCGTCATCTCCACCGACGAGGTGTGCTTCTGCACACCCGAAGGAAAGGGCGGCCGCGACGGCCGCGTAGCTCGGTGCTCGCAGCCAATGACGGCGAAACTGTCCGCGCGAGGGAGCACATTCGCACGCGGGAGGCTCAACGCTCATGGAAGCAGGATATCATCATGAGCACAGGACGCACGGGGCGGGGAGAAACCGCTTCCCGCTAGAAAGCTACCTTAAGAGCGAAAATGCCCGCTTCGGTCCCACCCGCGCTCCTTCCAAGGACGAGCGAGACCGAAGCTCAGGCGAGAAAGCGCGCTTAGGGCTCGCCAGTCGGAACGACACGCGGACGATCGCGGAGGCGAACGCTGAAGTCCGAGTAGGGATCGGTCTTCACCTCGACCGAGATGAAGGTGAAGTCCTGGACCAGGAACGGAATCTCGAGAACCTCTCCGGTGCCGATGCCCGCCGCGGTCGTGATCGGATAGGCACGATCGCAGGCTGAATAGGAGCCGTAGATTGTGAGCTCATACTCACCGTGAGGTTCCCGGAATTGAAGCGGGAGAGCTACGTCGACGTCTTGGCAGGAGCCTACGGCGAAGGAGATTCCGCCGGTGACCACGCCGGGACCATCCACCGAGCACCAAGTCGGACGCGTCGGGTTGGACGGGCCGCCTCCCACGCCGAATCCTCCACCGGCTGAGGGGAATCCGCCGGACCCTTCTTCAGGGTAACCGCCGTAGCCGGTACCGCCGACGCCGACTCCGCCGGAACCCTCTTCGGGATACCCGCCGTAGCCTTCGCCTCCTACACCTCGGTCGTTTCTATCGCGAGGTCCTCGGCGACGAAGCGGCTCGTCGTCACATGCCCGCCCGGTGCACGCGGCTCCACCGATCCCTTCTAGCCCGCCGGTGCCTACGCCGCCGGTCGCAGGGAGCCAGCCGCCAGTCCCTACGCCGCCGGTTGCGGGGAACCCGCCTCCGACGCCAGCTCCTCCGGTACCGACACCGCCGGTTCCTCCGTAGTCGGCGCAATACTCAGTGATGACAGTGAGTGAGGCTGCGCCGGCCGTTTCATCTTCGTAGCCCCAGCCGTTGCAGATATAGGTCTGTTGGGGCTGAACGACGGCGCAGGAATTACCCGCGCCTCCGGCCGGGCCCGGGTCATCTGCGCCTCCAGTCCCGGTCGTTGCACCTGTTCCGGGTCCTACCGGGCGGCCTCCGACTCCCGGATCAAGGCCACCTCCCGCACCGACGGGACGGCCACCTACGCCGCCTTCATAGTCGTCGCCATAATCGTCGTCCGCGTAGTCATCGTAGGAACCGTCGACTCCCCCGACGGGACCACAGGCAAAAAGGGCTGCGGCGGGGATGAGCATCCATGGCGTCCGAAGCACGGATCGCCGACGCGAGTGGGACCATTCAGTGTGCATCGCTCTACATCTGGGGTCGATATTTCTATGATTCATGGTTTCTCCTTCCGGCGGACAAAGTTCTCCTTGGGCGTTCTCCACGGGAACACCGTCGCATCCCTTTGCTCCCTCATCAGTGTTACGAGCCGCCCATTGTTGCGGCGACCTCGCTCATTTTCTGAAATGACTTCCCCGCGAAGGGGTCTTTGATGATGTTCCTTTCACGAAGTCATCACGCGCTGCCCCCAGAGCAAGAGCTGGGCCAGGCGGGTCGCTGAAGGCGGCGGGCAGCAGGGGCGCTCGGCCGAGAAGGAGAAAGGCCGAAAACGAGCTTCCGGCGAAGCCTTGGAGCGCAAAAAGCTCTAGAGAGGGACGAGCAAGGGCCCCGGTCTCCTGACAGAATGCATCGACAGGAACGTCAGCCTGTGCCAGCTTGTGCCAAAGTGAGCGCGAGGTCGCTGAACGCTGCCGCTCTCTTCCAGCGGTCGAGAAGACGGCGCGCGCGAGCAGCCGGTAGCAGATTCTCGCGAAATATGGCTCTAGCGACAGCGCACTCGCAGCCGTGACTCAGGCCGAGCGAACCACCAGCTCGGCTCTTGTCGAGGGGCCGCCGCCGGTGTTGTGCCAGTTCCGGGATCCACTCGAGTCGAAGACCCCGAGTCTTCGGAGAGGGTATCGTAGCCGCGCGGACAAAGGCGGCGGAGCCTCGCTGCGGCATACGTCCAAGAAGCCGCAATGGATGTCGAACGTGTTCAAGTTCTGATCATGTTGCGTCGAGGCGCTCTTGGTTCGCGGCGTGCAGGCAGGGAGAACGAAGAGAAAGAGCAGGGCGAATCGGGAAAGCGTGCTGACGTCCTTCGGACGATGAATCCATCGGCGCAACAGCAAGGTGCCCTGCGGCCAACAGACCCTCTCGTTCCCTCGATACATGGCTCGCGATTGGAGAGCCGCCACAGGAATCACGACAGCGGCCCCGGCGCGTCACGTCGAGATTTCTTGAGGTGCGCCGCGGCTCTCAATACTCAGAGCTACGGCGAGTGGGGCCGCAATCTTAGAGATAAGGAGTGAGCAGGCGAGCTGTCGCTTCCATGAGAGGGATCTCGACGGTCGGGACGTCACAGGGAATGAGATCGAAGTGACACAAGGTACCGAGAGGTTCGCCTGTCGTCGCGCGAATTGGCACGCCACAGTAGGAGACGACGGCGTCTCGGGCTCCGTGCTTGCGAAGGCGCTCGTCACGCCGAGTGTCGGCGGTCGTAAACGAGCGATCGGTCTCGCCGACGATCGAGCAGTACGTATCGGGAAGATGCATCGTTGCTCCGTCTCGGAGCGAGAGGGTCTCGGCATCATAGAGGTGGAGCCCTTCGAGGACCGAGCCCTTGAAGCGACAAATAGCCGTGTAGCGGTGGGCCGTGCGGCTATTGATGAACTTCAGGAACTCGGAGACGCCGCCGACCTGAAGGATCTGGGAAGCTTTGAACAGGATATCCGCTCTCGGACCTGCCTCGGGGGCGGCGCGGGAGGGATTCGGACGAGCGCGCGCCGAGGTCGCGACGATGCGGATCATGTCCGCGGGTTCGACGGGCTTCGGAATATGGTCGTGGAAGCCGGCTTCGACGGCCAACCGGCGATCTTCTTCGCGGGCGTAGGCGGTGAGCGCAATCGCGGGCAGCTCGGCGCCCTCGGCGCCGAACTCGCTTCGGATCCGCTTGATGAGATCGTAGCCGCTCACTTTCGGCATGCCCACGTCGCTGAGGAGCACGTCGGGCATCTCTTTGCCGAGCTCGGTGAGTGCTTCGTCGGCGTCTCCTGCCAGCCGCACGTCGGCGCCTCTGCCTCGGAGGACCGTCGCGACGAGATCTCGGGCGTCCGTCTCATCATCGACGACTAACACGCGGATCCCGGAGAGGTCGCTGTTCTGAGGAGAGACGGCGAAGCTGCGGTCCGGGGAAGGTCGGTCGGACGGAGAGGTGGGCTGAAGGACCGCCTGCATCGGGACGCGCACGCGGAAGGTCGCGCCTTCGCCGGTTCCGTCGCTCTCGGCGGAAACGCTGCCGCCGTGGGCTTCCACGAAATGTCGGACGAGGGCGAGACCGAGGCCGAGACCTCCGAAGCGGCGGGNGGTCGAGCCTTCCCCTTGGCGGAAGCGTTCGAAGACGTGAGGAAGGAACTCGGGCGCGATACCGAGGCCGGTGTCCTTGACGGTGAGTTCGACGTCGGTGCCGTCGCGCTTCAGGCGCACGGTGACAGAGCCGCCCTTGGGCGTGAACTTGATGGCGTTGTTGCAGAGGTTCCAGATGACCTGCTGGAGGCGCTCGGGATCGCCCGAGATACGCGTGGCGAGTGGATCGAGTTCGGTCGAGAGCGTGATGCTCTTGGCTTCGGCGGCCGGCCGCACGGCGTCGAGGGCGGCCCGGACGAGCTGGGTGAGGTCGAGGGGGCGGATCTCGAGCCGAAGTTTGCCAGTGATGACGCGGGCGCCGTCTAAAATGTCTTCGACGAGGCGAACCTGGGCGGCGGCGTTCCGCTCGATGCTCTCGATGCCCCTGAGGTAGGCGCTTGGGTCGAGCTGACCGGCTCGGAGCAGCCGAGCCCAGCCTAAGATGGCGTTCAGGGGCGTGCGGAGCTCGTGGGAAGCGGTCGTGAGGAACTCGTCTTTGGCCAAGCTGGCTGCTTCGGCGGCGCGGCGGTCGCGCTGAGCCGCTTCCAGGAGGCGGGCGCTCTCCGCCTCGAGGCGCTTGAAATCGTCGACGTCGGTGTTCGTCCCGAACCAGCGAGTCACGGCTCCCGTTTCATCTTTCAAGGCCACGGCGCGGGCCAAGTGCCAACGAAAGACGCCGTCCGAACGTCGAAGCGGAATCTCCATCTCAAAGTCATCACCGGTTGTGATCGCTTGCTGCCAGCGGCGGGTCACTTCGGGGAGAACCTCAGGATCGTGCACCTGATGCCAATTCCATTCTTCGGCTGAAGCGGGGTCTTTGCCCGTGTAGTCGTACCAACGCCGATTGTACCAATCGATGGCGCCGTCGGGCCCCGCCGACCAGGCGAGCTGGGGCATGGACTCGGCGAGGGCGCGCAGCTCGCCTTCGCTCTTCTGTACTTTGGCGGCGAGCTGTTCGACCTCCTTGCGCGCCACCACGAGGCCTGTGACGTCGAGGGCGAATACGCTGACTCCGTCGACGGTCCCGTCGATGGTCCGCATGGGGCTGTAGATGAAGGTGCAATAGACGTCTTCGAGGGTCTCCCGCCCCTCGTCCGCCTCCCGAGCGAGCTGGACGAAGACTTCGTGGCCATAGTAGGGCTCTTGGGTCTCGACCACACGCCGGAGCAGGTCGTCGAAACCTTTGCCTCGAAGCTCTGGGAGCGCGTCGAGCAGCGCTTTTCCGACCAGATCGCGCCGCCCGACCAGGCGTTCGTATTGGTGATTGGCGAACTCGAAGACAAAATCCGGTCCTCGGAGCAGACAGATCCCCGCCGGAGCCTGGGAGAAGAAGCGCAACAGGCGCTCGCGCTCTTGTTCGACGAGAACGCGCGTCGCTTCTTTGTTTGCGTTGGCTTGGACGCGGGCGGTCGTCTCGCTGCAGATGACCATGACGCCGGCGATAGTCCCCGCTTCATCGAAGACAGGGGAATAGCCGTAGGTCCAATAAACGTCTTCGATCTTGCCGTTGCGGAAGATTGGAACGAGCGCATCCTCGAACCAGCAGGCCTTGCCTTGGGTGAGGACGTCGTCGATCTGGGGTCCAATGATGGGCCAGATTTCTACCCAACACTCGCGGCCCCGCTGTCCGAGGGCGCGCGGATGCTTCCCGACACCGAAGCTCGGCACGTAGGCGTCGTTATAAATTTGAATGAGCTCCGGTCCCCACCAGAGAAACATCGGCTGCTTCGAATGAAGCATGATGCCCACGGTGGTCGTCAGGCTCTCAGGCCAGCTCTCGATCGGTCCGAGGGGCGTTTCCGCCCAATCGAACTCCGCCACCATATCCCCCATTGTCCCACCATCACGTAACCATGAGGGGAGCGGACGAGGTAACGGGAGGCCGTCCATGTGCGGCCAGTCTAGTCGGGAGGGTCCCCGGAACAAGGAGAACTCCGGGAAGTCTCACGGTGAGATCGTAGAGAGAAGATCAGCTTTGAGGTTTGGACATGAGGCGCGCTGTGAGCGACCATGGATCCGACGATCCTCCCATGTTGGCTCCGTCCGACGGATCGCCCGCTGCGCAGGAATGTCGACAACAAAACGCACCATGAATCCCGAAATCAAGACGATCCCCATGATCCGCGTGGCGGCGCTAGAACACCGCGGTCCCCAGCACACCATCTTCTCGACAGTGAGCAAATTCATCGAGTGGCGCCGGGCCAGCTCCTGTTCTCCGATCCGCGAAGCGCGCACCTTCGGCATCGCCTATGACGATCCGGAGAACACCGACCCGAACATGTTCCGTTTTGATGTCTGTGGAGAGCTCCGTCGCCCTCTGGAGCCAAACGACTTCGGCGTCGTGGAGAAGATCATTCCCGAGGGGCGTTACGCCGTCGTCCGTCACCAGGGAGCGACCGACGCGATCACCCCCGTCGTCCGCGAGATGTACCAGAAATGGCTCCCGGAGAGCGGCGAGGAGCTCCGCGACTTCCCCGTCTTCTTCGAATACGTCCGGCGCATGCCCGAGGTCCTCGAGCACGAGCAGATCACGGACATTTATTTGCCGATTGTTTGAGGGGGCGGGTGCAGGGCTGTGAGCGCCCGAAGGGCGGGGTAGCCTAAGCCTGCGCTGTGCGCGTGAGGGAACTTACCCGCGCCGGTCCGAGCCCCGCATCAGAGCAGAAATGCGTCGTTTCGCGCAGCTGGAGGCAATCTAAGGCGATCCAGTGGCGAACGAGGGTATTCAAAACCTCTCGCTACTGAGCGTAGTACACCAGGCGGACGTTGCCTGAGCTGCCGCCAGTGAAAGAGATCAGGGTAGCGCAGTTCTGGCTCACCGGCCCGATGATTCGGGATTGCCAGTCTCCCGTGAAAGAGTTCGAGCCAGAGGTCCCATTGCAGCTGTTCGACCAGGTGAAGGGGGCAGGATAACTTCCCGGGCTCTGCACCTGCAATTGCATGTTTCGTGTGCCCCACCACGACGGATAGCCCGCCTGAACCTTCACGCATGCGTTCCTGGCGACGACGTTGACAGCACCGGGCGCCCCCAAATCGAGCGCCGTTCCCACCGTGCAACCCCCTCCCGAAGCACCGCCCGACGAAGCACCGCCCGACGAAGCACCGCCCGACGAAGCACCGCCCGACGAAGCACCGCCCGACGAAGCACCGCCCGACGAAGCACCGCCGGAGCTAGTCCCGCCGCCTCCGGGGCTCCCGCTCCAGTTGCAGCCGTAGGCGGATAGCTCAGTTTCCGCAGCGCGGAGCGCGCTTTCACACATGCGCGCGAGAGACTCTTTTTTGAACGGATCGTTTTCATGAAGAGCCGCCCACGCGTCACGGTTGGATTTCAGCCCGGCAAGGACTTGTGTCCGGGTCGCAGCCGGATACCCGGTCTGGATGCACTGTTCGTAGCGAGCGAGGTAAGCATCGCAGGAAGCGATTCCGAGCGGCGCCACCACGGCCGGCTGAAGGAGCTCGCGCGTCGAATCGGTGACGGATGAGCCCCCTTGATCGTCGCACGCGAGGCTCATCCCCAATGACGCTATGGCCCAAACGAACTTTGCTCGCATGACGTGCCCCCGAACTTTCGACAACGCTCCCCCCGTTTCGGCAACGTCTACCCGATCTTCAACTCGAAATGCAAGACTGCTCTTCGGTGGGGAGATCGAATTGGGTTCAATCTTCCGGCGCTCACGTGCGCACCTACCTTATTTGTTGCCCTTATTTGTTGCGCACCTACCTTATTTGTATTGTGTGATACGAATTTGCGGAGCCCGCTTCAGTTGATCGTTGACTCGAAGTGTGGAGGCGGCGTAATAGCCAGATGAGCTGAGCGTCGCGAGACGCGAGGTTTGGAGCGTAAGAATAGGGGTAGCGAACCGGCTGTAGAGGCAGGTTTTGCTGAAAATTGATGATGCGAACTGCGGCGGACCAGCTCCCGCACCCGCTGCACTTTGGAGTGAACGATGTTTCGAGTGTTGCCTTGGGTTGGACGATGCTTGGCTCTTCTTTGTCTGCCGTCGATTGCGCTGGGCGATCCATTGCAGATGCGAGTCGCGAATGCTCGGAAGGTTTCGGCACGTGTTGGCCCATCGTCCGACCAACGGGACGAAGCTTCCGTCGGAAGCGGAGGGTCGAGTGAGGCAGCGTTCATGCAGCGGGCCGCCATGCCATTGCGGGGCAGCGGACGTCTTCGTCAAGACGTATCCTCTGCGCCTGATGGCATGTTGTCAGTGGTGCGTCCTCGGTCTTTTTCTCGATTGGAATTTGCCCGAGAAGCACGCGCTGATGAGTCCGCGGGCGAGCAGCAGACCGCGTCCGCGCCCGGCTGGGAGATGCTGGATGGCCGTCGTGACGCCGTGTATGCCGGAGAGGAGGGTCGTCCAATTCGTTGGAGAGCGCTCTTCTCGGAGCCTATTTGGCTTGACGGTGTGAGCGCGTGGCAGGGGGCGGTGGGGCAGCTCCGAGTCTTCGCGGGAGGCGATAGCAGCCGAACGCTTGGCTCAGCGGGGACGGGCTTGGGCGCGAGCTCGACCCTGATGGAGACCGCTGACGCGGACGCTACGATGGGCGAGGTTCCAGCGGGCTCCGCTCCGACATGGCAAAAGGCCCAGCTCGCGGCGCCGGTTCTCACGGATGTGGTCGAACTCGAGTGGATACCGGGTGGCCCCACTGCGCCGCCCGAGATCGCATTTTGGGCTCGCGGTAGCTCCGTCGATTTAGCGCTGAAAGGGGAGGGGGGAGATGGCTCTGGAGATCTCGGGTTCGTTGGCGCTTCATCCGTTGGGACTAGTGGGGGGGCGGCCGATTACGCCGCGCAGCTCCATCTCGGACACTTGGCCGGAGGTACCACGTATGCTGCGTTTCCCAGCGACGCGCGGGTGTCTGTCGCAGCGGTGCAGACGGAGCTCGCCGCAAAGGTCCGCGTCCATGTGCCTTCGCTGAAAGGCGTCGGACGGGCATTCTTGGTTTATGAGCTGGCAGGGGCGCCCCACTTCGTGGCTGTGGGCCGGTCCTTGAATGGCATCGGGCTCTTGGGTGGCCAAAAGAGGAGTGGATGGGGACCAGGGGGTATGCAGGTCGAGGAGGTGCCGGTTGCTGCTTTGCGCGACAACGAAAACACCATCGAATTCTATCCCGCAGACCCTCATGTGACTGGCGAGTATCGGGTGCGGGATGTGAGAATCGTGACCTTGCCCGAAGGCGCGATCGAGCACGTGATTTCGTCGGGTCACGATGGACACATCGGAAGGCTAGACGCACGCCTCGACTGGGACGTCCCCGTCTCGTTAGGGGAAGTGGCCTTCTTCGTTTCTGCCAAATCGAAGGGGAAGCTCCTCTTCGAGGGTGAATCGGCCCAAGCCGATGCGCAGAGTGGCCCGAAGCGCGGACTCAAAGCGGAGAGAGGGTCGAAGAAGAGTCCGGCGATGCGGCTCGAGCTCGATCTATCTTCGCTCCCTCCGGGGTGGCATCGAGCGGACGTGAGCACCGTGCTCGGTACGACCCGCGGGCTCGGCGTTCGTCTCTCGAAAGACGCCGAGCCAGGGTCCGTTGCCAAAGTGGTGGTCTCCGGCTTGAAGACACCGGGGGGCTCCTCGGGCGGCTTGGTAGTGAGCTATCCCGCTCGAGGTGAATGTTTCGAAGGGCGCGCCACGGTGCGCGGCTTTGCTTACGGCCTCGATCGACCGCACATCTGGGTGGGCGATCGAAAAGTCGATGTGCTGCGGGATGGGAGCTTCGAGTACAGCGCAGAGGGACGTACGGACGCTCCGTGGCACCTCACGCTGCGAGCCCTGGGGACGGGCCGGGGGGACACCCGGCCCATCGAGCGCCGCCTCGCGATGCAACCCTGCCTCGACGAGGTGGCCGTCGACCGTTCGCAGGGCCCGATCGCCGACGTGGGAGCCCCTCACTCCGTCGTCCTGGGCGCTGTGGGTGGTACGGTGGAGTTCGGCGGGGCGAAGCTCGAGGTTCCGGCAGGGGCTCTCGACCGACCCACCCGTCTCTCGATCCGACCACTCAAGGCGAGCGACGTTCCTGAAATGAGCCCGGGCGCCGTGAACGTGACGCCTGGAAAGATGGCGTACAGATTCGGCCCCCACGGATTGAAGTTCAACGTGCCGGTCAAGCTCTCGTTGCCTTACGACGAGAAGGCGCTTCCGCCCGCAGGACGGAAGCGTGACGTCACCGGCTTATACTATGACGAAGTAACAGCTCGTTGGGAGCCAGTGGGTCGCTTCGGGGAGCCCGAAGGCGGGCGCATGGTCAGCCTCACGGATCACTTCACCGATTTCATCAACGCCACCATTGCGACTCCGGATGGTCCCGGGATGGAATCCTTCACGCCGACGCGCATGAAGGACATGGAGCTCGGAAATCCGCTTTCGGGTGTGAGCATGATGAGTCCGCCCACCGCGTCACCAAGCGGCGCGGCCGTCTTACAGTACCCCCTGGAGCTTCCGCCTGGACGAAACGGCATGCAGCCCAACTTGGCGCTCACGTATTCGAGCCAAGGCGGGCCCAGTTGGGTGGGTCAAGGTTGGGATCTCAGTCTCTCGAAGATCGAGCTGGACACGCGGTATGGCGTTCCTGATTACGATAATGTTATCGGCGGTGGAGGTCCGCACCCGCCTTTCGGCGACAACAGTTCGCGCGCTGGAAAGCTCACGTATTTGCTGGATGGAGAGCAGCTGACGGAAGTCGAGAGCGCTGGAGGTGTTACGAAGTTCCGGCGCCGAGTCGAGGGATCATTTCAAAGAATCCTTCGAGTCCCGTCTCCTGATGGTCACGTGCACTTCGAGGTGACGGGCCAAGACGGGACACGTTTCATTTACGGTAGGAGCGCCTCAGCGAGGCTCGACGACCCGGGCAATGGTGCGCACATTTTCCGCTGGGCTCTCGAAGAGGTGCGTGATGTGTTCGGGAACGGCATCGTCTACTCCTATTCAAAAGAATCGGCACCTGTCGGCACTTCCGACAACGTGAGCTCCGTGGGACTCTATCCGACGCGCATCGAGTACACGGATTTCAAGGGGGCCGGAGGAACCGGGAGTAATGAGGCAGCTGGATACGCGATCGAATTTCACCGTCAAAGCGATGGAAACGGGAACCTCTTGGTGCGCCCCGATTCGTCGCTGGATGGGCGCGCCGGATTCCTCACTTCCGATCGCTATCTGCTCGAGCGCGTGCAGGTGGTCTACCTGGCTGGCGCCGGACACGAAACCATCCGCAGCTACCAGTTCGAGTATACGACAGGCGCATTCGGCAAGCCCCTACTCCAGTACGTCCGTCACCACGGCCGCGACGGGACGGAATTTTATCACCACGAGCTGAGCTATCGGAATCAGGCAAACGAGCCCTTTTCGAACTTCTTTGCTTGGAACGCCGATCCCCTCAGTGGCACCTTCGCCGGTCAGGCTCGTACGAGCTCAACCGGAAGTGGATGGTCCGCGACCGTCAGCGGAGGATTCGGGTTCTCTTTCTTGAATTTCAGCGTTGCCGGAGGCGGAGGCTTCACGGATACGTCAGTGCAGGGGCTGTTTCGAGACGTCACCGGCGATGGAGTCGCCGACTTCCTGAGCACTCATTCCACCTACTCCGTCGGACAGCTCCAGTATGGCGTTTGGGGTGACACGACCCGTCCCGATAAGAGTCCCGGCTATGGTGCGGAGGTCTTCGAGCCATCGTTTCAGGATGGAGCGCTCGGGAAGAACCGAAGCACCGAGTGGCACACTTCGGCCAGCGCCTCGGCGTTTGGCCTCGCGGGTCTGAGCGGACACCTGGGGCGGTCGTGGGAGGAAGAAAAGGCGACCTTAGCCGACATGAACGGCGATGGGTTCGTTGATATGGTGCGCCTCGAAGAGGGCACGAACAGGATTCTGGTTCGCCTTGGCCGCGGAGGGAGCTTCTTTGGTCAAGAAACGAGCTGGGGAACGATGCAGAAGAACATCGTTCAGAAACCCCGCTCGGTGCCGAGCGGGGCGGACGCCAGGGAGGGTGCTGCTGGCCCCGGCGACGAAGAGTGGTCCGCTGACTTAGCCGCCGGAAGCTATCCAGTGGATCCTGTTTTGGCTTGGATTGCGCCATTCGACGGAGACATCGTCATCTCCGGAGCAGCCACGCGTGAGGTGGCAGATGGCGATCCGATCGCGCTCTTCATCCACAGGCAAGGCGCACCGGACCTTTGGCAGAGTACGATCCCGTCAGGAGATACGAGCGCCCACGTCCCCCCGGCGACTCCCCTGCATGTGCTCGCCGGACAGGCGATCTATTTCCGAGTGAGCGCTGGCGGCCAAGCACGCAACGCATCGGTCCTGTGGTCGCCGCACATCGAATACGTCGGGTCATCGGCGTCGAGCTTCAATGAGCCTTACGGGTTACCATCGACCACCTTCGACTTGGCGAGCGATCTCCGTACGAGCGGCTCGGCGCGTCGCGCGTTTCTGGCGACGAGTCCCGGTGACGTAAGAATTGAAACGACGCTCACGAAGCAGAAGACGCCTGATGAACTGCGTCTGCGCGTGTACATCTTGGACGCGTCGAATCCGAGTTCCCCGGTTCGCACTCCGATCGATCTCGACCCGGGCGACCCCAGTAAAGATTACTGGCTCGTACCTGCGGACGCCGTCTCGAGCCCAGTCTCTTTGAACCACCCGGCCGTCGTTTCTCTGGGGGCGCATCAAACGCTCGAGTTCGTCGCGGAGACAGATGCGCCGGTCGACCCGAAGGATGTGACCTGGTCGGCGACGGTCGAGTACCTGACCTATTTCCGCCCCAATCCAGCGGACCCGTCCGCGCCGCCAACACCGACTCCCGTCCATTGCTACCTGAGCCCCTATCCGGCTGAAGCTGCGGCAGGAATGCAGCGATGCAGCGTCACGAACGATCCATTCCCGGACCGTCCTCTGCCCTATGCCATCATTCGCGGGCCGTCCGACACGAACCTATCCGTTCCGGTCTTCAAGACCGAGCGCGCGGACGAGTTTTTGATCGCGAGCGGCGGCACAGTCCAAATCGCGCCGAGTGGCGCCGCAAGCGGCCTGATCTGCCAGGCAGATCGAACCCTCATCGGAAAGGGAGGAGGCGTGCTCACTGCTGATGTCGAGCCAGGAGCGCATATCTCCTGTCTCAACGTCAACGGACCGGACCTGATTGTCTCGGTGAGCGGAGCCAGCGGGGGTACGCTCGTTGCACGGGGCGTCGAAGAAGACCCCGTCTTTCGGGATTTCGCCGATGCGCTCGACCTGACGAACTACGGCTTGAGCTGGGTGCAGTATCGTCAGAGTCGGAGCAGTTTGGGAGGGGGCTATCATCGGTGGTTCTACGGGGATTGGAACGGACTTGAGCCTTTTGACCCCTCAGCGCTCATCGCAGAAAACATTGTCCAGCCGCCTTCGCCTGGACAGCCGCCCTTGGTCGGCATGCCGGGGTCGAGCGACATTCAAGGGGTTTCCTCGTGGAACTTCCGTGGAGGCGCCTCGATTCGAGCGGGCGTCTTCACCCCCGCACTCGCGTCGGCACCAGGATCCGCCGGTAGCATCCAAGCGCTTCGGAGCTCACACACATGGAACTACGGTCTCGAGGCCAGCTTGGTGGGTGTGGGCTTTGGACTGGCTAACGCCGACACGACCTCAGACCAGGACTTCGTGGACGTCAATGGCGACGGCCTGGCCGACATCGTGACGGCCGCCGGCGTCCAGTACAATCGAGGGTGTCGCAATGCGGCCACTCAGACGGAGCTCGGAGCCCTCGACCCGACGAGTGAGCCGGCCACCTGCCAGGGATCGTTCGGTCCGCTGACGACCGCGTTCGATCAGGAACTCTCGCGGACGGAAACGCGGGTCCTGAAAGGAAGCTTCGATCCGCTCGGGGCTGTGTCGGGGATCCTGGGTGCACCGGACTTCGTCAAACACACGGAAGTCAAACCTGCGAGCGGCAGCGGAAAGAAGGGGATTCGAGCCATCTATAACGGCGGCTTCTCCGTCGGCGTGAACTACGGACAAACCTCGAGCCATCGAACTCAGGCTGACGTGAACGGCGATGGCCTCGTGGATTATGTCTCGTGGTCTCCCGGGGAAACGAGCCCGCGGGTTCGGCTGAATTTGGGGTATAGCCTCGCCCCCGAGGTTCCTTGGGAGCTGGACCTCACTCGGTTTGGCACCTACGAGGACGGTGAAGCCGGCCAGGCTGCGCTCTTCAGTGGCGGTGGCCTCGGTCAATACTTTGCTGGGATTGGCAGTCAGCTAGGGCATCTGAACGCAGTAAGCCTTGGCTCTCCGTCTTTCGGCGACACGACGAGCATGAGTATTGGAGGCACTGTTGGTGGCAGTGTGGGGGTCGTTGGCGCTGCCGTCGGGGGGGGCGCTGTCGTGAGCGTGAAGCGTGACGTGTCAGCGCTCCTCGACGTAACGGGAGACGGGGCGGCTGACTACGTACAACGACTCCCGAACACCGAGGTGCTGCTCGTTCGGCCCAACCTGGGCGAACGTTTCGGCCCGACGGAGGCTTGGCCGATGCCCATCTTTGCCTCTGAGCCAGGAGGCGATGATGTCGGAGGGCTTGTAGCAAATGTGCTCGCAGATACCATCTTCGGTAGCACGGGGGGCGGCGATGACGGGCGAGCGTCGCTCGACGTACTCAGCTTCGATCGCAGCGACGATCTGCAGTTTACGGCATCGATCCAGTTCTGCTTTCTGGTCTGCATCGGAGTCTCTTCGACCTACAGCGAGAGTCGAAGCTTCGGTGAAATGGCTCCTGACGACATCAATGGAGACGGCTTCACCGACTTCGTGCTCAAACAAGCCGGCTCCGGGAAGGTCTACACCCGCCTCAACCAGCAGAGCGGAGCGAATCTTCTCGAGAGGGTCAACGGGCCGGCTGGTAAAGTCATCACCATCGAATATGGTCGAGACGGAAACACCGTAGAGAACCCGAGGAACCAGTTCATCCTCGCTGCGACCACAGTGAGCGTTCCGGATCCGTTCGGAGGCCCGACCCAAAGCTATCGATCGACCTTCGATTACGGGCGAACCGGAAAGTATGACCGCGATGAGCGGGAGTCCTTCGGCTATGCGCAGGTCGTAACGACCCGTCCCGATGGATCAACGATCGCCACCACCTTCCACAATAGCGACTTCTACAGAAAGGGCCTGCCGGTTTCGACGAGCCTCCGGAATCAGCAGGGCAATCGCTACACCGAAACGACCTATCTCTATCAAGAACCTGCGTCGAACCTGGCGCCACTCAGCGGCTCGACTCATCCGGCCGAACTCGAACGCACCATCTCTCAGTACGAGGGGCACTCGACCGCAGGGCTCACGACGAGAGAGCTCCGTACCTGGAGCCCCGTTCACGGAAACCTTTTGACGTGGGCCAAGCTGGGAGAGCTCAGCGATCCGGCGGATGACCTGATCTACAGCATCAGCTATCAAGCCTTCAACACGAGCAGCAGCGATCCGTCCGAACTCTACGCCGTACGGGCCTCCGAAATCGTAGCGACCAGCTCCACGAACACCATTCTTCGCAAACGCACGGCCACGTTCGACGCGAGAGCCGCGGTAACGAGCGTCAGTGACCACGTTTGGGGCGGAACGGACGCGCTCGGCTCCGCCTATAACGGGGCCCTGAGCACCAGAACTATAAGTGCTCGCGATTCGTACGGAAACGTTACAAGGATCACTGATCCGACCGGGTACCATCTCGCTTATTCCTACGATGAGTCGATCCACACCCACGTCATCGCGACGACGGACTCGTTTGGGTATCTCGCGACCAACTTGCCGAACTACTACTTTGGCGGGGTCGATGAGGTGCGCGACGTCAACCGGAACATTAGCCAATACACATATGACACATTCGGACGACTCACCGCCGTCATCGGGCCCAGAGATATCGGTATGGCCCCGACGATCACCTATGCGTACCCGACGACCCTGATGAGCTCGGCCGGTGTGCTCGGGGCGGTGACCGGCCACAAAGACATCAGCCGAAACCATCCCGCGTCGAGCAGTCAGGACTACATCGAGACAGCAATCTTCGTCGATGCCCTGGGTCGAACCGTCCAAACGAAGAAGGACCACCTACAAGATACGGGCACGACGCTTCAGGTGGGGACCGTGGTGAGCGGTCGTGTGACCTTTGATAGCTTGGGGCGCGTCATTCGAGTCGGCCAACCCCGCTTCAGTGCGACCGGCGCGGGCGCCTTCGTCACCAATCTTCCGGAGCTGAATCCGACGCTGACGACCTATGATGTGCTGGATCGGGTGACCGAGGTCAGAACGCCGATCGACCCGAACCCGACGAACTGGCTGCCTGCGGAGAACCCGGCCCAGCCGCCGCCCCAGCCGTTGGCGGAAGCCGTCATGACCACGACCTATGGCATCGCTCCAGAGCCCGGATCGTCGACCAACCGTCTCCGCACGGTCGTCCTGGATGCGCTCAGCAAAAGCAAGGAAATCTATCGCGACCAGGACGGCTCGATTCGAGCGGTCGTCGAGCACAACCCGAGCGCCGGTCATCCGGATCTCACGACGAGATACCAGTACGATCCGCTCGATCAGCTCCTCAGCGTCACGGATGCGCGCGGGAACGTCGTCTCGAGCGTTTACGACACCCTCGGCAGAATGATCTCGCTGAGCAGTCCCGACACTGGCCTCACGAAGTGGTCCTATGATCTCGCCGGGAACCTCAAAGCCAAGGAAACGGCGCGACTCCGAGCCCAATCCAAGAAGGTCCGGTACGTGCACGAGTACAACCGTCTCGTCCAGGTCGACTATCCGGACAGCCCCGACCGGTTCTACCACTACGGGATGCCTCACGAGTTCGGCCTAGCGCACGGAAACGTCGCCGGTCGGGTCAAGTTCGAACAGAGTGAGGCGGGCACCCGTCACCTCGGCTACGACGAGCTCGGCAATACTGTGCGCATCGCCATGGAGTTCGGCCGCATGCGCGAGCCCCACTGCGGCCCCTACATCGCAGAGGTCTCCTACGAGTACGATTCGTTTGGCCGGATCCTCAAGACGCGCTTTCCCCTCGTAGAAAACGAGACGGATTGTGGTCAGTACACGCTCAACGCGACGAACGAGGCCATCACCTACGCCTACGATCAAGGCGGAAATCTCCAAAGCGTCTTCGGGCAGAACCAAGTCGTCAACCCGCAACACCCGAACGAGGCCCCCCATTCGGATTACCTCCTGCATATCGGGTACAACGAGTTCGGCCAGAAGGTCCGCCAGCTCTCGGGCAACTTCGTCCGCACGACGTTCTCCTACCAACCCAGGTCGCGCCGGCTCGCGAGCATCTTCACCGACCGCAACGGGGCCAAGCCGATGCAGCGGCTCGAGTACGCCTATGATGCCGTAGGAAACGTCATCGGGATCAACAACAACATCCCCTACGTCGCCCAGCCCGGAACGGCGCGCGTCGGCGGATCACGCCAGCTCTTCGCCTACGACGACCTTTACCAACTCAAGTCGGCCAGCGGCTGGATGCGCAACGAGCAGAACAACCGCCACCGGTACTTCGTGGGCATGGAGTACGACCAGCTAGGAAACATCGCCCTCAAGGATCAGGTCTCGTACCGGCAGGTACTCCAAAACGGAAACTGGAACGACGAGTACCATGTCCACGGCCAGATGTATAAGGCCAAATACTTCTACGACGGCCCAAGACCCCACACCCCCAACCTCATCGTAGAGGCAATCCCCAACGAGAATGTAAACATCGGCTACGGAGAATACGACTTCCGTAGGGACTTCACGTACGACCAAAACGGGAACCAGACGCAGTCGGTCTACCGAGGAAACGATACCCGACAGCTCACATGGAACGAAGATGACCAGCTGACGCGAGTCGTCAAAAACAATCAAGAGCTGAATAAGACCCGGTACGACGCTCAGGGGAACAGAGCCGTGCACGTGCACCAAGTCACGGGCATGGAGGAGACGAGCTACCTGACGGCCAACATGACGCTCCGGGACGGTAAGTTCGTGACGAAGCACGTCTTCGCCGGAAGCGAGCGCCTGAGCTCAAAGATGGACCCGGACTGGTTCAGCAGTCCGCCGATCCTCTACTTCCACACCGACCACCTCGGCAGCACGCACTACACTACTAACAACACACAAACGCTGATCCAGCACGAGGAGTATTTCCCGAGCGGCGAGCTCTGGAAACACGAATCGGACTCGCTTTACGAGCTGGCGCAGAGGTTTACGTTCAGTGG
>NASX01000148.1 GCA_002085155.1 Sorangiineae bacterium NIC37A_2 | reverse complement strand
GGGCGCCCGGGAAGGAGTCGAGCACGGCCGCCGTGCCCGCGAGGTTCGCGCGACGGAAGTCCGCGCGCGTCCCGGCCTCCCCCACCCGGGCCGCCGCATGCACGACGACGTCCACCTCGAGCGGATCGGGCAGCGGGCCGCTCTCGAGGTCCCACGCGCGCCACGGCACTCCCTCGACGGGGCGCCGCGAGAAGGCGAGCAGCTCGTGACCGTGGGCGCGCAGGTCCTCGAGGACGGCGCGCCCGACGAAGCCCGAGGCTCCCGTGACCGCGACACGCATCAGCCGAGCTCCGCGAGCGAGGCTGCGAGGGCGCGGCGGTCCGGCTTGCGGCTGCGACCCGAGACGGGGATCGCTCGCACCTCGACCACGAGGTCCGGGAGGGCGCCGTGGTCGAGCACCTCAGGAAGGGCCGCGCGCACCTCGCGGACGAGGCGCGAGTCCGCGACGAGCTCGACCGCGCTCGAGGGAGCCGTCGTCGCCTCGGAGTCCGCGGTGAGCGCGAGGGCGACGCGCTCGTCCCCGTCCTCCTGCGGGAGCCCCACGAGCACTGCCTCACGCACGCCCGGAAGGGCGGCGATGCGCGGCTCGAAGAGAGCTGGGTAGATGTTGACCGTGCCGCGGATGATCATGTCGCGCGAGCGGCCGAGCAGGACGATGCGGCCTTGCTCGTCGAGGCGGGCGAGGTCGCCCGTGCGGTGCTCGGTCACGGGCTCGGCACCGAGGTAGCCCCGCATGAGCGAGGGACCCGAGACGCACAGCTCGCCGTCCTCGGCGACGCGCACCTCGACCCCGGGCAGCGGAGCACCCACGAGGTCGCCGTCGCCGGGGTGCGCGAGCTTCTCCTCGGCNCCCACCGCGGCGATGGGGAGCATCTCGGTCGCGCCGTAGACGGCGGTCCANCGCACCNGNGGGAGNGCNTCGNTGGCGCGGGCGAGGAGGGCGCGCGTCACGGGGGCGCCGCCCACGAGCACGGTGCCCTCGATCTCGGGGACCCGAGCTGCGCGGCGCGCCTCGAGGAGGGCCGAGACATCGGCAGGGACGAGGAAGCTCGAGCTCGCGCGCTCGGGG